>UQFS01000057.1 GCA_900540375.1 uncultured Prevotella sp. | reverse complement strand
ACTGGAGTAATTCCGACTTCGTACTGCGGTAATTTGGGTGAAGTACTGGAGTAATTTGCACGAAGTACTGGTATAAAAAGGTTGAGATTTAGTCGCCCTCCCAATTGACCCGCTCCTCAAAACCGTCGAAGTCGAGGTCGTCGGGGGCGCCTACTTGCTTGAGCACGCTACGTATGAATGCTTGCTCTGAGGGTGGCATGGGCGTCTCTCCACGCCGTCGCATGAAATAGGAATTACGCCCAAAGTGGGCAACGCAGACCGACATGAATTGCCGGTACTGATCGGGGTACATGCGCTTTTGGAAGTTGGTAAATCCAAGGGCATAGCGCTGTGGGCGGTCATCGCAGTAGAAAGAGCAATGGCCGTCGAGTGTAGTTTGATCGGGATTGAGCACAACGTACTGCCGCATGCTGCTGTCGCGGTAGTTCCATGCCCAAGCATGCAGACAGTGGCTGCGCTGGGGACAGTCACAAGGCAGGCAGGCCTCGTAACCATTGGGAAAAGATGTTTCTTTGTTGTTCATAGAGTTGTTGAAAAATAGAATAGTTATGTGTATTGTGTCTGAAATATTACCCTTAGAAATCTACCACCGTGATACCTGCCCCGCCAAACTGCACATTCTCATCTGCAAAATGGCTGATATTGGGCTCAGCACTCAAATATTGACGGATCAGTTGACGTAAGATGCCGTTGCCCTTGCCATGGAGAATGCGCACACGGGGCATGCCCATAAGAATGGCATCGTCGATGAAATAGCGGACCGCCTGCAATGCCTCATCACCACGCATACCTCGAACGTCGAGATCCTGATGGAAATTTTTGCGATGGTCGTCGATCGTCTCTTGTGTCATGCGAGAAATGCCATACTGCTTTAAACCCTCTTTCAACTCGTCCATCTTTGTCTTGGGACGATCACTGCTCTCGGCAGAGGCTAAGCTGTCGGCTAATGTTAACCTGCTCAAAGGGACCTTGGTGCGCATATCGCCAAAGATCACCGTAGCTGTCTTGTTATCAATGGTCTCTACCCTACCCTGCGACTGAACACCACGCATCTTCACAGAGTCTCCAACAGCAATGGGGCGATTTACGTTTTGTTGACCCTTAACCACAGCTTCTCTCAGTACTTTGGCAGCCTGCTGTTCACTCGCCAGCTTGTCCTTCTTGCGTTGCTCATGACGTTGCTTGCGAGCTTGAATCTGTGCCACTTTCTTTTGGAAGTCCTCGTCTGAAAGAATACCCATAGAACGCTTGTCCGGCTTCTTCCACGTTTCTTCATCAACTTCCTGCTTGAATTGCTCCAACTCTGCCCGGATTTTTTTCGTTGTCTCCTTCTCTGCCTGCTCCTCACGTATCTCACGGATGGCATTCTCTATCTGCTTGTTGCTCTGTGCAAGCAATTCTTTGGCCTCCTGACGGGCGTTGGCAAGTATTTCCTTGCGCTGCTTCTCTACTTCGGAAACGCCTTTTTCGTATTCGTCGATTTGACGTTGCAAACGTTTCTCCTGCTCATGTACAGCTTGTCGCTTCTGTTCCCAGTAGCGCTTGTCACGCACAATATCTTGAAGGTATTTATCGCTTTGAATATAGTCAGAACCGACAATGTCTGATGCTTCACGAATCACCTCCTCCGGCAATCCTATCTTACGCGCTATCTCGATAGCAAATGAACTGCCCGGTCGGCCGATTGACAACTGAAACAGAGGGCGCATCTCGTGACGGTCGTAGAGCATGGCTCCATTCACCACACCATCGTGACTGTCGGCAAAATGCTTCAGATTCTGATAGTGGGTTGTGATCACTGCCCACGCGCCTTTTTTGCAGAACTGACCTAAAACGCTCTCGGCGATCGCACCTCCAATTTGGGGCTCTGTACCCGTTCCAAACTCGTCGATCAAAATCAATGTCTGAGAACAGGCTTGACGCATCATCACCTTCATGTTCAATAGATGTGACGAATAGGTACTCAAGTCATTCTCAAGACTCTGCTCATCACCTATATCAATCATAACATCCTTAAATACACCACATCTGCTTCGTTCGCTTACTGGTATGCTTAATCCCGTCTGAAGCATATATTGCAAAAGTCCCGTCGTCTTTAAGCACACCGATTTACCACCAGCGTTGGGACCAGAGATGATCAGAATATGCTTTTCAGGGGTAAGCTGGATATCCAAAGGTACCACTGCGGTTGGCTTCTGGCTCTCTGTCATACCGCCATCTTCGTTATCTTGTTTTGCACGGGTAAGATGGCGCTCCAACAGTGGATGACGGGCTGCAATGAAGTCGAGATAAGGATAAGACTTCAATTCCGGCTCTACAGCACACATAGCCTGTGCCAGTTGGCATTTCGCCTGTATCAGGTCGATTTCGGCAAGGAAATGATACGAGTCTAGCATCTCGCGTACATGGGGGCGGATGCAGGACGACATCTTTGTGAGAATACGGATGATTTCCTGACGCTCCTCAGCTTCCAATTCCCGGATCTTGTTGTTGGCCTCCACTACCTCCGTCGGCTCTACAAACACCGTACGGCCCGTGGCACTCTCGTCATGTACTATGCCTGGAATACGACGCTTCAACGAAGGAACGATAGGTATCACCAGCCGCCCGTCGCGCAACGTTGGAGTTACGTCTTTCTCCACTAAGCCCTCGCTTTGAGCCGAGTGGAGAATGCCGTTAAGAATCCTTGAAATGGAAATTTCCGTTCTGGCCAATTCTTGGCGGATGGCATGCAACTCAGGTGATGCACTATCGCGCATGTGACCATACTTATCGATTATCTGGTCGATCTGCTGGATGATAACCGGAAACGTCGCGATACCGTCCGCAAGATTGTGAAGGGCAGGATAACTCCACTTCTTCAATTCAAGATCTTCTTCCGACTCTGCCTTGTCCTCCAAAGGCTCACCTCTATAAAGAAATCGTACCAATGAGTCTATCGTCGCCAAGGAACGTCTGAGGTCGAATAGCTCGCCCTCTTCCATCCATGTTCCCTCCAACCGCACTCGCTTCAGACTGTCACGCACGTCATAGAAGCCCGACAGTTCGAAGTCTCCTTCTTCCTCAATGATTCTCCGCATCTCACGGTTCTCCTCCATCCAGGTCGCAATCTGTTGAGAATCAGCAGAGAAGTCTATCGCCTCCACCATACTTTTTCCGAGAGTACTCAGACAATAGCCTTTTAGCCACGTCCGCACCTCGTCGTATCCAATCTTCCTTTCGAAGTTCTTTGGGTATATCATTTCTTTTTTATCTAATTTGTCCTTTTATCATTTCTATCTTTCTCCCGGATCTACTTTACTGTCAAATCCGGTTTTACCCAATCTGTTTTTTTCCGATCCATTTATCAGATCATATTCATATCATATTTATATCAGATCTTGTTCATATAAAATCTGATTTATATCGACCTGATTTATAAGAGACCCGATTTTATGTCGGATCTAATTCTATTAATAGCTTTTATCTTTTAGCATCAATTCTCATGGCCTCATGGTTTCATTGTCTGCACTTTCTCTTTTCAGAGAGAATACCTACAATCAGCAACCACTCCACCGTATGACATTTATTGCAAAATTACCTCTTTTCATTAAGCTATCTATCTTATTAATGTTAATAATATTTAATCAACTTACGATTTCTTCAGTATTTGATCCCTATTTCAAATGAATTGTGTACCTTTGCACCCACATTCAGAAATGATGCAGGTATATCACAACCATTGGAGAGATGGTAGAGTGGTCGATTACAACGGTCTTGAAAACCGTCGTACCGAGAGGTACCGGGGGTTCGAATCCCTCTCTCTCCGCTGAAAAATTTTAACATTTATTGCTAAAAGTTCAAGAAATTAGCTAAGTGCCGTAATTCCAAGGAGTTACGGCACTTTATTTTGTATTCGTTCTCATCACGAAACCTCTAAAAATCCTCTCACGGGTCTCAAGATGGTCTGTTTTCGGTACATATATGGTACAGAAAATCATCATCGACGAAAATTGTACCAAAGACCACGTAAAGACCCTGCAAAGACCTTGCAAAGACCACTATAAAGTCATTGTAATTCAGCCGATTATGTTTAACTTTGCAGCCGGATAAATTTCGGTGCTTGAGCCCACAACTCCTGCTTTTTGTGTACCAAACGGTGTATTTTGGCAGGATTCCGTGTACCAATCCTGGATACCGCTGTACTATTTAAAAATTAATTCGTTATGAGACGAGCTTTTTAAGACGATTTTCTACATCCGTGGAAATTATGTGAACAAAAATGGACAAAGTTCCATCATGATTCGTTTGTGCCTGGACAGAGACCGCCTTTGTATCGGCACAACTGGTATCACCATTGACCCTACCCTTTGGGACAAGGACTATCAGAAGGTGAAGGGTCGTACTACCGTCGCCTTGCAGGTGAACAAGAAGCTTGAGGGCATCCGCACCGAGCTGCAGGGCATCGCTGACAAATTGGAACTGGAGAATACCCTTTCATTGGACAAGGTGAAGGCTGCCTACCAGCATGAAGACGTGGAGTATAACACCATTGGTCAGCTCTTCGACAAGTATATAAGTAATGTGAAGGCGAAGACAGGCACAACGCTCAGCACGACATCCTATCACAAGTATGAGCTTTGCCGCAAGCGTTTCATGGAAATGCTCGAAGCCAAGTACCACTGCAAGGATATGCTGCTCCATGAGCTTAACCCCACTGTCATCGAGGATTACTACATCTATCTGACTACATCTATCGGCCATTGCAACAATACTGCCGTTAAGACGATGAAGACCATGCGAACCGTTATCCTTCACGGCATCAAGATGGGCGTGCTACACAACGATCCGTACCTCGGTGTCCATTTGCACATGGACGAGGTTGACCGTGGCTATCTCACGGAAGAGGAGATTAAAACCATCATGGAAAAGCAGTTCGATCTTGAACGCCTTGAGCGCACCCGTGACCTTTTCATCTTCTCATGTTTCACCGGTCTTGCATATATCGATGTCAAGGCATTAATGCCGGAGAACATCGTCATCCTCAACGGTGTGGAATGGATAAGCTCTAAACGAGTAAAGACAGGAACGAAGATCAGTGTCGTACTCTTTGAGGGTGCCAAGCTAATCATTGAGAAATACAAAAATTATCCTAGAAAGAAAGGTCATGTATTCCCAATCTACTCCAACCAGAAGACAAACGATTATCTGAAGGAGATCGCTACGGCATGCGGCATCGACAAGGATATATCGTTCCACATGGCGCGTCACACTTTTGCCACACTGACGCTTAGCAAGGGTGTGCCTATCGAGTCCGTTTCCCGTATGCTGGGTCATAAGAACATTAAGACTACGCAGATTTACGCAAGTGCGCCCAGATTGGTCGCTTGATAAATGCTTCTATAGCAAGAAGTTAGGATTGGG
>UQFS01000056.1 GCA_900540375.1 uncultured Prevotella sp. | reverse complement strand
GGATTGTCCAGGCTGTATAAACTTTGCTAATTTGGATGATTGCGGATATTCATTTTATATAATAAGGTGAGGGACGCGAGCTTTGACGACAACCGCTTTGATCTTATCCAAGTAGCTTGTCTTGGCTGTTGGTTCAGTTGCAGTCAGGTGGCCGGTTTGCTCAAGCTGTTCTCGTTCAGTGATGCCAAGTTCAAGGCGCTGGGCATGATGGCTCGTCACATTACGGATCCGCAGAACGCAGTCGAAATTTACCGGATGTTTGATTTCTCCTCAGACAGGGACAAAGCCGCTGAGATTATGGGAGAACGATAGCACGGCTGTGACGCGTTTTGCGACTTCGCCGAGTAGCATTCCCGATCTGGTGCTGCTCGACTGAATATTGCCTACAATGACGGTGTCAAGGTGTGCCGTCGCATCCGGGAGATGGATGAGTCTTTCGGCCGGTCGCCAGGACGGCAACACGCTCATCGTGTTGTCGCACTTCGTCAAAGTAATAATTTCCTCGTTTTCCATAATCGTGATTGTTAAGTGTTCAAATTTATATCTGCTACAAGGATACGTTATTCTTCCGTATTTTGCCTGGTTGTAGCTCAAAAGCACACTGCCTGAAGAATATAAGACGATATCCGGAGCCTCATTGCCCTGGTGGTTATGAAGCCAACCGCGCGTCTCGTCGATCGTTTCCAAAGGGCCTTCCACCAGCATGGTGGCGTCGTAGCCAAGGAGGAGCTTCTTCAGTCGGTTGAAGTTATGCTGTTCGTCTTCGATAATCAGGACTTTCATAGTTTTGTGGTTGAATGAATGACAGGGATGGTCACATTGTAGGTTGTGCCATCGTTGTGGATGATGATGTCTTGATGAGCCAACAGTGCGTAGCGGTCGCGGAGGTTGCGGAGCGAGAAAAGTGAGTGTCGGGTGCTCATAACCATTGTCTATTGCTGTTCTGTCTTGCAAAGATAATGTTTTCTTTTGATAAGACCGTGTCTCTGTGGTTTTTTATGCTAAACTCACGGTTCTTGCAATACTCGTAATATATTTTTTTGCTTTTCGAGTAGGGGATATGTCTCACCTTTACGTCTTAAGTTTAGAAATAAAACGAAAAGTGATGAAAAGACAAGCTTACAAACACCTACCAACGGAGACATGAACGTAGTCCCACACATGCCTGTAGCGCTCACTAACGGCTCAGTTACATAGTTTTCCGTTTCAGTGGCGTTTTTCTTCGTTCCGGCTACATCTTTCATCACTTCGTGATCAGTCTTTCGTAACTTTGTACTAAAGATACAGTAATAATGAAAACAAATATTGATTTTCTGACAGAGATACAGGAAAACTTCGTGAACTATGCTTCACGCCCGGCCTTCTGTATCTCCAATCAGTTTTTTACCTACAGCCAATTATCCCATTGCGTGTCAAAGGTAGGGGAAAGGCTGAAGCCTGTCTCTGACGAATATATTGGTCTCGTCGCCAATGACGATCTGATGACCTATGCCTCCATCCTTGCCATCTGGTTGGAAGGCAAATGCTATGTACCTCTCCATCCTCATCAGCCGTTGGCCCGCAACAAGGATATCATCCACCAAGTAGGGATCAACACGCTGCTCGATTCGAGTCCGTGTAGCAGCTTTACGGACTGTGGCGTGCAGATCATTGCTGAGACTGTTGGGAGTGAAGCGACAGATGCTTGTCTGCAGGCAGACCATATTTTCGATGCGAGTCACCACGCCTACATTCTTTTTACCTCTGGCAGTACAGGACGCCCCAAAGGTGTGCCGGTGACCTTCGGCAATGTGTCGGCATTTTTGGACTCCATTCGGGAGATGGGACTGGAGCTTAGCAGCGAAGACCGATGTCTGCAGATGTTCGACCTGACGTTTGACTTGTCGGTAGGCAGTTATCTTCCCTCGCTTGTGGCCGGAGCCTGCGCCTATACGGTGGTACCAGGCTGTGTCAAGTGGCAGGAAGTGGGCCGGCTGATAGAGGACTATCATCTGACCGAAGCGCTGATGGTGCCTTCGGTGATACACTATCTGCGTCCTTACATGGATGAGCTTGAGGCCGACGCACTACGCTATTCGCTGTTTTGTGGAGAAGCACTGTTGGCCGACGATGTAAAGGCATGGGAAGCAAGAATTCCACGGGCAAAGATATGGAATGTATATGGCCCCACGGAGAACACCATCTACTGTACAGCTTACGAGATTGGCGACACCATCTGTGAGAAAAACGGCATCGTCAGTATCGGAACGGATATGAAACACAGCGCGACAATGATTGTGGACGACAACCGGCAGCCTGTGGCAATTGGAGAAACAGGTGAACTCTGTCTTTCCGGGCAACAGCTGACACCAGGATATTGGAGAGATGAGGTAAAGAACACCTCATCGTTTTTCGTGTCCGACGGTATTCGCTGGTATCTCACGGGCGATGTCTGCTATCGTCAGTCCGACGGTAATATCATCTATTTGGGGCGTAAAGACTCACAAGTGAAAATCCAGGGATACCGGGTGGAGTTGAGTGAGATAGAGAATGTGGCCCGTCATTTCTACCATGACGAGGTCGCCGTCGTTGCCACCACATTTGGCGATGAGAGCGCCCTGCGTATTGCCATTGCCGTGGAGGCAGAGGACAATCAGTGTGGTTTTCAACTCGTGGATTATCTCAAGGAGTATCTGCCCGCCTATATGATACCCGAAAAGGTGGTCTATCTCAAGGCCTTTCCGCAGAATTCTAACAATAAGACTGACCGAAAGGCGATTAAAGAACTTATCAAATAAACAAGTAATCATGGAAAGAGAAGAAGTAAGAAAGTTGCTTTCAGGAATTTTTGAAGTAGTACTCAACCAACCCGTGCTGTTGACTGATGATATGACACCGGACGACATTGACAACTGGGATTCGCTGACCAATATGACCATTATCAGCGAAATAGAAAGCCAGTGGGGTATCAAGTTCAAGCTGCGCGACATCATCCGCATGAAGAACGTGGGCGACATCATCGACACCATCATCAAGAAGACCTGCTAAGTACGATCATTCATCATAACGATCACCACACATACTATGGAATTTCTGTCGATACCATTTGTATGCTGCATGGCGGTGACTTTTCTGCTGTACTATCTTCGGCAGAGTCGCTCCTGGCAGCATGCAGTACTGCTCGCGGCGAGCATGGTGTTTATTGGTTATTACCATCCCGTCTATCTGCTCATCGCCTCGGCAATCACTGTCTTCACATTTCTTTGGGGACGTCTCATCCACGAAACGTTGGATACCCGCGTCGGCACCGTCTGCTTTTGGGCCGGCATTGTCGCTTTGGTCGGGTTCTGGCTGGTGGCGCGCTATTGGTTTCCGCTGTTTCCTTTGGGCATCTCTTTCTATACCTTCCAGGCATTGTCCTATCTGATTGAGATCTATTGGGAAGAGGATCCGGAAGATGATTTCATTGACTTCACGCTCTATATGATGCTCTTCGTCAAGTTCCTTTCGGGACCTATCGAGCGTGCGTGCGACCTGCTGCCTCAGTTGAAGACCGCACGGACATTCGACTATACGCTTGTCACGCGAGGCCTGAAGTTAGTGGCATGGGGCGTGTTTCTCAAAGTCGTCATCGCGGACCGCATCTCGCCCTCCCTCGACATTGTGCTCAACGATGTGCGTGATGCTACCGGTATGCAGCTCTTAGTGGCCACGCTTCTTTATCCCATTCAGCTCTACAGCGACTTTGCCGGATATACGTGCATGGCTTTGGGACTCGGCCGCATGTTAGGATTCCGGTTGCATCCTAACTTCGACCGTCCGTTTGCGTCGCGGTCTACAGGCGAGCTGTGGCGGCGGTGGCATGAGTCGCTCTCCTTTTGGGTGCGTGACTATGTCTTCACGCCGCTCAATGCATCGTTGCGGGAATACGGGCGTTGGGGCGTGTGCCTTTCGTTGCTTGTCACTTTTGTGGTCATCGGCGTATGGCATGGTGCCGGATGGACGTTTGCCTGTTATGGACTTTGCCAGGGTGTTCTCGTCATAGAGGAGGCACTGTTAGGCAAGCGTCGCGAGCGGTGGTATGGTTATCTCGGAAAGCATGTTGGTAATGCGCTGATGATGATCCGTACCTACATTTTCTTTGCCCTTTCGCTACTCTTCTTTAGAGTGGCAGAGGTATCCGATGTGTTCTATACCTACCGCCATCTGTTTGATGGAATTGAATCATCAGTTAAGGAACTCCGTCTTGGCATGGACGACCACTCCTGGATCGTATTTGGTGTGGCAACCATTGTGATGCTGATCGTAGAGTATGCTAACAGCCATCGCAATCTCATCGTCGCTTCCGAGCGGCTGCGGCTGCTATGGAGATGGACGTTGTATTTCGCCGTACTGCTCATCATTCTCTTCTATGGATCGTTCGGAGTGGAAAACTTCATCTATATACAATTCTAAACTGTCATCATCATGAAGACGACATATTCTATTTTGAAGTTCTATGGCAAATGTCTGCTGCTGAGCCTTCCTTTGCTGTTATTTTTGGCTTTCTATGTCATCCGCGACCCTTTTATGGTGGTGCGCTCTTATTCCGACTATGACCATAGCCGTGTGATGCAGAGTGAAGGAGCAGTCAGTTGGGAGAAGTATAAGCTCTACCGTCATCGATGCCACTACGATGCTTTCATCATGGGCACGTCCTGTACAAAGGCGTTTTCCTGCCATGAATGGAACCGATATATCCATGCACACCCTTTCCGCATGTTTTGCAACGCCGAGGGGCTGGGAAGCCTGAAAGTAAAGTTGCAGGCGCTTGACACTGTTCCCGGACAGCGCATAGACCATTTGCTCATCATTGCGGAGCGTAGCATGTTTGACAAGGTTTCACCTATGCATGACTTTATCCATGCCTTGCCGCCTAAGGTGAGCGGAGAGAGTATGGCTAATTATCAGACTCTGTTCTTTCAAACGTTCCTTCAGCCCAAGTTTCTTGTGCCATACCTTGATTATTTGGCTACGGGAAGAATCAGCCGGAACGGACAAAAGGTGCTCAATGTCAACGTACCAACCCGTGAGAGATACTCCAACGACGAGGTGATGTATCAAGAACGGGAGATTACTGATATGGGTGAGAGATATTGGGCAGACAAGGACTTGCCTCAACAGAGCAGGCAACAACACCCTCATGAGGCTCCCTTAGCCATAGGCCTGCCACAGGTGACGGTGCTCAAAGAGATAGAGAAGATATGCCGTAGACATCATACCGATGTTCAGTGGGTCGTTGGCCCTACTTTCAAACAAGAACAGCTCAACCGTCACGATATTCTCGTGTTGTGCCAGATCTTTGGCGCTGCTCACGTCCACGACTACTCAGCAGTCCCACAGTTCTTTGACTACCATTGTTATTATGACCAGGCACATTACCGGCGGGCTGTAGGCAAAAAGATATTGCAAGACATCTATAAGATAGGGTGTCCAGTTAGATGTTCCGAGAAACAGAGGCTGATATCACCCGTTGA
>UQFS01000055.1 GCA_900540375.1 uncultured Prevotella sp. | reverse complement strand
CCCCATCACCAGCCACAGCGAAAATCTTCTCATCGTAGACGGAAACCATTATTTTACCGCTAAGACTTACATCCGTTCTAATGGAAGCAGCGTACAGCCTGGATTGAATGTCTCTGCCCGTATTGTTGTCAGCGACAAGACGCTGTGGCAGCAAGTATTCAAGAAATAGCCTTTTATTTTCCGATTCTTGCCCAACATTAACACCTTATTAACACCCTAAGAAAGAAAAATCCCTTGCAAATCATTGATTTACAAGGGCTTTATAGCGCTAAATGGCACCAAGATCCGGTGAAGACGCACATGCCTAAGGCTAAGGCCGTCCCGAAGACAGCCAACGTTAAGGTGTATTCGAAGCCTAAATCTATATATTCTTGGGATATATCTGCTTGCTACATCTTGTCAAGAAAAGCAGCCAAAGTGGTTCTCTGTCTAAGTTTTGAGCTATATGAAAATCCCTGAAACAGGAAACAAAGCCTTAGAGATAAAGACAAGAGTTACTCGTCTTTTGAGATATGTATGACAGTTTATCATATAAGAGCAGAGCGACAAATACTGTGCTCTGCCCCCTATATATCTGATTGCATGAAGCCGTTTACTTCTTCAGTTGGCTTTTGTAAGCCTTGTTCAGTCCGGCTACCACCTCGTTGGTGATGTCATAGGCTTTGTCGGCATAGAGCACGTTGTCGCCCTGCTTAGCGAAGATCATTCCATACTTTTTGTCCTTGTTGTAGACAGCCAAATAGTGCTGTAGTGAGTCGTGCAGCGCCTTGTTGTATTTGTTGGTCTCCTCCTGGAACTCACCGCTCAGACGCTGGTTGAGTTGCTGCAGGTCATTACTCTGCTTCTGCAATCCTGCCTGGATAGCCTCGGCCTGCTCACGCGTGTAGGCGTTCTGCTGCACTTTCTGCTGAAAGTTGGCAGCGGCAGCCTGCAACTGTTGCTGCTTGCTGGCGAGTGTTTTCTGGATGTTGTTCCCTTTCTGTTCGAGGATCTTGCTGTACTCCTTGCAGAACTGATACTGTGCCATGATGGAGTCTACCTCCACGAAAGCAATCTTGGAACTTGCTGGTTTGGTAGAGGTCTCAGGAGCCTTGTCGTCCATCTGAGGCTTGCTCTTGTCGCAGCTGACGAGCGTGAGAGCCGACATAGCCAGCACAGCCAGCGTGCGTAATGCGTTTGTTGTTTTCATTGTTTTGTATTCTGTTTTGTTTTTTAATTTCAGATTGCGTGATGATCACATTGCCTGCGACTTCATGCGAGCCTCACGGTCTTGGTCGATGACGCAGTGGATGCCCTGCTTGCGAAGGGCCGCATTGTCGTGGATGTGCTGCGACTGAAACGATCCGTTCTTCTTCAGAATGACACGCGCGCACAGCAGTAACATGGCAATAGCAATTATTAACACCGTGCAGAGTAATGTTTCTATCATTTTTTGTAATTTTGCAGTGCTTGCTTGCACAATTATAGATGCAAAGATAGCACAATAAAGGCAAATGACAAAGAAAAAAAACATAAACCTTATTAAAAAACGAACATTATGGCAGAATTGAAACCCGCTCGCGTGTTCGAGCAATTCGCAAAGATCAACCACATACCCCGCCCCTCGAAACATGAGGAACAAATGATCGCCTACTTGAAGAAGTTTGGCGAGGATCATGGTTTGGAAACCTTGGTCGACGAGACCGGCAACGTACTGATCCGCAAACCAGCCACCAAAGGCTATGAGAACCGTCCGACCACGATCCTGCAGAGCCACATGGATATGGTCTGCGACAAACTCGTCGATGTAGACTTCGACTTCCACAAGGATGCTATTCAGACTTACGTCGACGGGGAGTGGCTCCACGCCAAAGGCACTACCTTGGGTGCTGACGACGGCATCGGCGACGCTATCGAGTTGGCCATTCTCGACTCTGACGACATTGAGCACGGCCCGTTGGAGTGTGTGTTCACTGTCGACGAGGAAACAAGTCTCGGTGGTGCCATCGGCATGAAACCTGGCTTTATGACCGGTAAGTATCTCGTCAACCTCGACTCAGAAGAGGAAGGCCAGATCTTCATCTCCTGTGCCGGTGGCATGTCGACGAAGGCCACCTTCCGCTTCCAGCGCGAGGCTGCACCCAAGGATTACTTCTTCTTTAAGGGTAGTCTCAAAGGACTGAAAGGCGGGCACTCCGGTGATGACATCGAGAAGAAACGCGCCAACGCCATCAAGATCCTGGCCCGCTTCCTCTATATGGAGCAAAATAAGACTGACCTGAGACTGGCGCAGTGGAACTCCGGCAAGATGCACAACGCCATCCCACGCGACGGCAAGATTGTCTTCGCCGTGCCCGCTGACAAGAAAGAAGAGGTGAAGGCCGACTGGAACATCTTCTCCAAGGATGTCGAGGACGAGTTCCATGTGACGGATGTCAACATGGTGTGGAACCTGCAAAGCACCGACGCTCAGAAGGTGCTGCCGAAAGCAGTCAGCCGGAAACTGATCGCTGGCCTTCAGGCGCTCGACAATGGTGTCTTTACCATCTGCCAGGATCCGGCTCTCAACGACATGGTGGAGACTTCCAGTAACGTTGCCAGCGTACAGACAACTGACGACAGCGCCGTATTCATTGCCAGCCACCGCTCCAATGTGACCAGCAACCTGCGCAACATGGCCAACACGGTGCGTGCAGCCTTCGAACTGGCCGGTGCAGAAGTGGAGCAGGGCAGCGGTTATCCGGCATGGAAGATGAACCCCAACTCCAAGATGGTGAAGGTTGCCGTCGACGCTTACAAGAAGCTGTTCCGCAAAGATCCTGTCGTGCGCGGCATTCACGCCGGTCTGGAGTGCGGCCTGTTCTCCGAGAAATATCCCGAGCTCGACATGGTCAGTTTCGGTCCTACGCTGCGTCATGTCCACACTCCCGACGAGTGTCTGCACATTCCCACCGTACAGATGGTCTGGGATCATCTGCTCGAAATCCTGAAGAATATTCCTGAGGAATAGTCTATGAACAGAGCGTTGAAAACGACTTTGCTGCCTTTCGTGGCGCTTGGCTTCCTGATTTCAGGCTGTGGTGAGCGTCATGAGGCACGCAGTCTGGCCCAGGATTTCTTGGAGGAGCACATGCCCATGCAGGACTATGAAGTAGTGCGCTGGTCACGTCTCGACTCCACGTTCTTTGTTACGCCCGTGGCCCTGAAGGCTATGCATGCCGAGGCAGAACGCTCGAAGATCGTCAAGCACCGGGTCAGCTACCAGGGCTATACGCCCAAGCTCTTGTTCATGCACGGCTGGTTTGCCCACGACCGCGACACCATTTCGCGCACATTCTACTTCGACGAAAAGCTCCAGGGCATCGTAGGAGTGAAACGAAACTGATGCCGCCTTTATCGGAACGGCATCACCTTTTATCATAGAAAAGCCTGGATGCATCGTAACGATCGTTGCGATGCATCGGGGCTTTTGTCGTTTTATGTAGGTAGGAAACCGTTTGCAGCAACACTCCTTGAGACTTAGTGAGGAACCCCAAAATAGATAGCTTAGATGGAATAAAGACCACCGATAAGTTGCGAAAATGAAACTTTTTTATTAAATTTGTGCCGAATATACTCAAAACTTCAATTTCTAACTTTAAAATCGCATTGATTATGAACATGATTTCCGCCTTCCAGAAAGTAGTTTTTCAGAACTATCTCAACTTCAACGGACGTGCGTGTCGTGCAGAGTATTGGTGGTTTGCTCTGGACTCTTTCATCATTGGCATTGTGCTGGCCGGCATCAACGAGTGGGCAGTGTCGTCAGGTAGCTTTCTTGCCATCTTGTTGACGAGCATCCTCTACTATGGTACCTCTCTGGCACTGTTGCTCCCAGGACTCGGCGTGGCTTGGCGCCGTCTCCACGATATAGGTAAGGGGGGACAGTGGTACTGGATCTGTCTCATCCCTATCATCGGCTTCATTTGGCTCATCGTGCTGCTTTGTCAACCGAGCGAACCACAAGAGAACCGCTTTGGCCCTGAGGTAGAAGAGGAATAAGTATAAAAAACACAGCCCCGGAATCACTTCCAAGGCTGTGCTATCTTAATTGTGAAAAATCAATTGATAAATTGAGCGACTCTCCGCCCAAAGTGTTATCACAATCTTAAAACCTAATAACTAAAAACCTAAATCTATTACTAACCTAAACAATCTATTAACCTTTTGATGCTGCAAAGTTACTAATTTATCTGCAAACCCACAACTTATTTTCCTCACAAAATCCGAATTTTATTGTTTAATTGATTTGTGTCAAGTGTTGTGTGCGATAACATACCAGCCAATTGTTATTATTGCTTAAATGCCTACTAAATACTTTTGTATTCCCTTGGTGGTAAGCACAAAAAACACTAACTTTGTCCTACATAAAGAATAAAATGTGAAAGTAGTAGACGTCAAATAGTGACGTGTATCATAAGCAATAAGAAATTTTGATTTGTTTTAGTAGATTAGTTTTTAAGTAGTTTGTTTTTTGGGAATCGGTTGTCGTGAGACACCCGATTTTTTTATGGCTTTTACAATGATGAATACAGACAACAAGATACAACTGGGCGAGATGACGCTTCTTCCCCGTGAGCAACCGCGACCTCATCAACCATATATGTTCGCCCCGGCGTCGTTTATGGCTTCACCTCGTTAGCCAGAGGCTTCCCCGACACGAAATCACGGATGTTTTGAAGGGTGGTCATGGCGATGTTGTTCATGGCTTCTTTCGTGAAGAAGGCTTGGTGCGATGTGACAATCACGTTGGGCATCGTCAACAATATCGAGAGTTTGTCGTCGTTGATAATGCTGTCACTGAGATCTTCATAGAAATACTTCTGTTCATCCTCGTACACGTCGAGTCCGGCGCAACTTACCTGACCGGAGCGCAGTCCCTGGATGAGCGCATCAGAACTGATGAGCTTACCGCGTCCCGTATTGATGATCATCACGCCTCGCTTCATCTTGTCGATGCTCACACTGTTGATCATATACTGTGTACGCGAAGTGAGCGGCACATGCAGCGTGATGATGTCGCTACGGCGATAGAGCTCATTGAGTTCGACAAGTTCTATACCTTGCAACTCAGCAAAGACTTTGTCGGGATAGAGATCATAGGCCAGCACCTTCATGCCAAAGCCATGAAGTATCTCAGCCACGCAGCGGGCAATGCGGCCTAAACCGATGATACCAACGGTCTTACCGTACATATCGAAGCCCATCAGCCCGTCGAGCTTGAAATTCCACTCACGCGTACGGTTGGTAGAGCGGTAGACCTTGCGGTTGAGACACAGCATCAGTGTGACGGCATACTCCGCGACGGCGTGCGGCGAATAGGCCGGGACACGCGCCACGGGAATCTTGCAGTGCACAGCTTCCTGTAAATCGACGTTGTTGAAGCCGGCACAACGCAGCTCAATCAGCTTCACGCCATACTCTTTCAGCTTGTCGATGACCTGTCTGTCACAGATGTCGTCGACAAACACACATACGACATCCATGCCTTTTGCCAATCTCACGCTTTCCTCATTGAGTCGGTCCCCAAAGTAATGAATTTCCAAGTCACGGCCTTCATTGCAGGCATTGAACACGTTTCTGTCATAGCTCTTTGCATCAAAGAACCCTATTTTCGTCGTCATGGGCATTGATAGTTAAGTGGTTACTATAGGTTTTCGATGCAAATTTAGATAAAATCCCCGAATTATAAGCCAGTTGAGATAAAAAACTGAA
>UQFS01000054.1 GCA_900540375.1 uncultured Prevotella sp. | reverse complement strand
ACCAAGACGCTCAGAAAAGTGAGCTAAAATTGGCACAACGAACTGGACACCCTACTAATTTGTCAAAGAGTTGGGGATACTTTTCGAGGAGTTTATCCATCTGTAGAGAGAGTGAATGACTTGGTTCCAACAAAAAGAAATATTGTCAGCAAAATGTAAATATTTTAAGCATTGCTGACAACAATGGCACGATTTGTCATCTTTGGCCTTTGGGCACATATATTGCATTTATGGTTAGTGAAGCTCGGAGGTCGATCGAGGGCAACGAAAGGAACCTGAGAACGATGGAAGAGCTGAGGATAAATAAGGAATTAATTGATAATTAGGAGGTTTTGACTTATGATGTATCCAGTTTTAAGTGACATGAACAATTGGCTTGACAATGATTTCGATGACATGTTGAACACGAGTTGGATGCCGCGCATGAATGTCACAGCACCTGCTATCAATGTCAAGGAAAACGACAAGGCTTATGAAGTTGAGCTTGCAGCCCCTGGCACCACCAAGGATGACTTCAAGGTGAACGTTGACAAGGACGGTTGCCTGCTCCATCAAGATGGAGCACAAGAACGAAAAGAAAGACGAGAACAAGAAGGAGCACTATCTGCGCCGCGAGTTCTCATACAGCAATTACGAGCAGGCTCTGACGCTGTCTGACGACGTGGAGAAAGACAAGATTGAGGCTAAGGTAAATAACGGTGTGCTTCATATCACGCTTCCTCGTACGGGCAAGGCAGAGAAAGAGACAAAGAAGATAGAGGTCGCTTAACCGGCTTTCGGTTCTGCTCTGAAACACGGGGACTGCTCTTTGGAGCGGTTCCTTTTTTATTTGTGAAGTAACATAAGCAAAATCATACTGCGTCAGGCCGGTATCATCTATGCAAAATATGGATGGTGCCGGCTTTTTCTGTTTATTTATCTGTATTCTCACCAAAACTTCGTATTTTTGTATTCAGTTATGAAGTTGCGCGCAGTCATAGAGCGGATTACGTATCAGAATGGGGAGAACGGCTATTCGATACTGAAGGCACGGGTGAAGGGATATGATGACCTCGTCACCCTGGTTGGCAACATGCTCGACGTGACCGTGGGCACTGTACTCGTTGCCGAAGGTCAATGGAAGGTCAACCGGCAGTATGGCAGTCAGTTTGTTGTGGAGAGCTACGAGGAAGCTATGCCCGCCACCCTCTTCGGATTGGAGAAGTACTTTGGCAGCGGACTTGTCAAGGGCATCGGTCCGAAGTTCTCCAAGCTCATTGTCGCCAAATTCGGCATGGATACTTTCGATATCATCGAGAAGGACAGCCAACAACTCGGCGAGGTGGACGGTATCGGCCCCAAGCGCATCAAGAAAATCCACGACTCTTGGATGAAACAGCTCGACATCAAGGATGTGATGGTCTTTCTCCAAGGAAACGGTGTCAGCACCGCCTATGCCGCCAAGATTTACAAGACCTACGGAAAGGAGAGTATCGACAAGGTGAAGGCCAACCCCTACTGCCTTGCCGACGACATCTGGGGCATCGGCTTCAAGACCGCCGACTCCATCGCAGAGAAGATGGGCTATGGGAAGAACGACGAGCGGCGTTGCCGCAGCGGTATTCTCTACACCCTCAACCAACTTGCCAACGAGGGTCACGTCTATGCCAACCGTGATCAGCTCGTGGATGCCGGTGTAAAACTGTTGGAAGCCGAGAAGACTGCTATCGAGTCCGCGCTTGACAAGATGATAGCGGATGAGGATCTGAAGATAGAGGACGAGGCGATCTACCTTCCGCCATTCTATTTCAGTGAGGTGGGCACTGCCAACAAACTCAAGACACTCCTGACCACCCGCCAGCAGAACATGTTCGAGAAAGAGCCCGACATCGCCGCTATCAGCAAGAAGACCGGCATCACCTACGATGACCTTCAGGCGGAAGCCATCCGCACCGCTGTCCACAACAAGGTCATGGTGCTCACGGGCGGACCAGGTACAGGTAAGACCACCACCGAGGACGGCATCATTGCCGCTTTCAAAGAGATGGGACTCCACATCCTCCTTGCCGCACCTACCGGACGTGCCGCCAAGCGCATGACCGAGGCCACGGGCATGGAAGCCAAGACCATCCACCGGCTGTTGGAGTTCAATCCTGCCGAGGGCTATAAACGCAACGACGAGAACCCGTTGGAGGGTGACGCACTCATCATCGACGAGTGCTCGATGATCGACATCGTGCTGATGAACTACCTCTTGAAAGCCGTTCCGTCAGATATGCGCCTGCTGCTTGTCGGCGACGTGGACCAGCTACCGAGTGTCGGTGCGGGCAACGTGCTTCGTGACATCATCGACTCAGGCGTCGTCCCCGTTGTCCGTCTCACCCGTATCTTCCGTCAGGCACAGACCAGTCGTATCATCATGAACGCCCACGCCATCAACGAGGGACGGATGCCCGACATCCGCAACGGCAAGCAGTCCGACTTCTTTTTCATGGCGTGCGAGGAGCCCGAGCAGATAGCCTCGACCATCGTCGACCTGATCAGCCACCGTCTGCCGAAAGCCTACAACGTACCACGGAGCAGCATACAAGTGCTCACGCCCATGCAGCGCAGTGCCATAGGTGCCAACAGTCTGAACATGTCCATCCAACAGCGTGTCAACCCCACCGGCAATGGCCTCACCCGTGCCGGATTCGTGTTCCGCAAAGGCGACCGCGTGCTGCAGCTCAAGAACGACTACACCAAGGAAGTGTTCAACGGCGACATCGGACTCATCACCGCTGTCAACATGGAGGATCGTACACTGACTGTCAGCTTCGACGGCAAGTCTGTGGAATACGAGTCTTCGGAACTCGACGAGCTCAGTCTCGCCTATGCCACGACCATCCACAAGAGCCAGGGCAGCGAATATCCCATCGTCGTCATCCCCCTTCACTTCACCAACTACGTCATGCTCCAGCGCAACCTCATCTACACCGCTGTCACCCGTGCCAAGAAAGTCTGCATTGTCATCGGTCAGAAGCGTGCCCTATGGTATGCCGTCAGCCACGTCACCGTCACTGAGCGCAATACGAAGCTCAAAGAACGGCTGCAAGGCAAAACCGTCCCCATGACCTACACCCATCATGACGAAGAGACACAGACGGATATGGCAGCAGAAGACCACCCACACAACAAATAGCCCATGAACTACGAAGACATCTGGCAGATACAGGACGAGATAACGGCAGCGGTCAACTCCCTTGGCTTTTCCCTATGGGACTTGCACTACGACCGTCCGTCTTTCTCCTTTCACTTGGAGTTGAATGAGCACGTTCCCGACGACTCCCTGTCATCCTTTTGCTCACAGATGCCTTTGTCAACAGACTATGATGGCGAGGGCGACCATGGTTCAGTGTTCACGTTGTACCCATAAAAAACGAAGGCTATGAGGATAAAGAATATCGACCATTTCGTAATCACTACACAGAATTTGCAGACGTGTCTCGATTTCTATGTTGGAATATAGGCATGGAACACCGGGAAAGTAAAGGCCAACACAACCTATACTTTCCCGGTGGCAAAATATCTATCCATACCTGTAAAGGTGAATTTCAGCCAGCTGCACTAAATCCAGCTTATGGCTCGCAGGACTTCTGCCTGATAGTAGAGGATGACCTGCAAACCGTCAAACGAGAATTAGAGACCAAAGGTATCACACCTCTGACGGATATTGTTGAGCGTCATGGAGCACACGGAGCCATGATGAACCTCTATGTCAGAGACCCCGACGGAAATCTTGTGGAACAGAGCAACTATCGTTAGAATGTACAATGCTGCTTAGTTTCTGAACATATCTATTCTCCCCACAAATCCGCAGACTTGACATTCGCATGTGCCGTCATCATAGACTACAACCTCCGGGCATCCACATTCGGGACAAAGTAAACCATCCATAATCGTAGCTATTATTTGAACATTGCTTTGGTGATGTCGTTAATCTTAGGGCGTGTGAAGATACGCAGTATCGTAGAGTTGGGCAGATAAGTCTTTTAGACTTTCCTGCCCAACAACATAGTAAATCAGTGCAGCATTTTGCTGTAGGTCTTATTATTCAGAGTAAACACAAGCTCAAAGTTGTCTCCCGTTATATCTCTGAAACGATTGCTTAATGTACCTAATATCCGCACCACAATAGTCTCTAATATCTTATAACGTCCTGAGCAACAAAAAGTTGCTCAGGATTTGGCCATGTCAAAAAAATCACTTAACTTAGTGGTGCAAAAACAAATTAGCAATTCATTAACACGGCATGGCAAAAATACAAATCCTCAAATCCGCAACTGTTGCGATAAAATGCCAGTTTGGCTCATAACCATCATTTTGTTGTCTCTGGCTGTCATGATGGTGTCGTATTTTTCGTGACAGAGCATTTCATCCCCTTACCCCACAAAGCGACTTGAGGCAATACGCCGTTGAACACCGACAAGCAATAAGGATTACCCAAAGTCTGTATTGAACATGTTTCTATGGCATGATTGTCTGTGTACATATTCAGCACCGACTACCTCGACGTTCTAATCCACTTGGCCGGGACAGAGATAAACTTGAAAACGAAGGCCTTGATACGGCTTGTTGTCTTGAGTCCGAACTTCTTCACTTGCAGTCTCTCCATGATGAATTTATAGAAGTTGCGTATGAGTGCCGTGAGCAGAAGGAAGACCGTGTTTTCTGCCATGAAGGATTTTGGCAGTCTGTTCCATCCGAATCCGCCCGCCATGTCATCGAAGATACGCTCCTTTCCTCCGCGAAGGTTATAGAATTCGACAATCTCTCTCACGGAAGACCCGTAGTCGTTTGTCATGATGCAGCGGTAGGTGTATTCACCCTCCCACAGGTCAAGCTCACCGTCCGTGCGCTTCTGCCTTTGAATGACAAGACGGCACGCCTTTCCTTTCCATTTCTCAACAAGAATGGAATTCAGCTCAAACACCGTGCCGTTGATCTCCTCCGTCTTCCACCCTCTGAGCGCAAGGATGTCCTCATAGAGCGAGCTGCAGCGGTTGGCACGGATGTAGAAAGACTTGCAATGCTTCTCAACCTGCTCCACTATTTCTTCAGAGCAAGACCCACAGTCTGCCCTGAAGCGGTTGACTGCAATATTGTTGCGCTCAAGCCTCTCAAAGATTCTCCTCAGCGTATCCTGCTGGTGGAAACGCGCATTGGTGTTTCCGTCGCTGTTCTCTATGCCGACAATCATGTCCCCTATAACGGCAACGCCCGGGCGGTATCCGAGAAACTTCTTGTATGTAGGCTTGGCGTCATACTTCTCCGTCTCAAGGAACTGGTGGTCGAAGTCAACGTCATACTCCCCGCCCGCTTTCAGTTGCCCCGTGGCCAGCAGACAATTCAGAAGTAATGTGTTGAGCGTGTCTGCCGTATTGAAGTCATAGACCTTGCCAGTGTCTGAGGTATACGAGATGTTATCCCGGGTCAGTTCCTTTATGGCTCTGAGGATGGTGTCGGCACTGCAAGTGCGGAGTGTCGGATGAAGCGAGAGGTGTTTCATCAGATGAGTGGTGACGTCCTCTATGCATGAACCGCCACAGAAGTAGACGCTCATGAGCGAACGGATGATCTCGCTGTACTGATAGCCATAGAACTTGCATCTTAACCCCAGTGTGGAATCAATCACCGATGAGAGGCCGGAGTCAAATTGCTCCATGACTGGAAAAATACCGCCGAAAGGAGTGAGATTCTCAAATTTAATTTGTATTTTTGTCATGTCCGTTGCGTTTTTCACTGTCTTTGGATTTGCAACACTAAGATAAGTGAAAAAAATGACATGACAAAATCCTGAGCAACTTTTTGTTGCTCAGGAGCTTATAAAACATAATATTTAACTAAGTTGCGGAATTAAGGAAGAATAATAAATGCTTATAGCAATTATCAACAGCTAAATGTATTTTATAAGAAAAAAGATTCTTGATTTATATCATTTCTAAAAATAATTTGCTTTTTTTGCATATTAAAAAGAACCCTGTATTTATGGCTTAATCCCATAATATAACGTGAGTTCGATGAATTTAGAACAGAGTAAGCTGACGGTCAATGGAACGTTC
>UQFS01000053.1 GCA_900540375.1 uncultured Prevotella sp. | reverse complement strand
CCTTGCTCAAAGCCTATCGTGAGGCTGAACCATCACAGAAAGAGTTCATGAAGCAACTCTTCGGTGCAGACGCATTCGCTTCCAACATCATGGAGCGCGTCAAGACATTCTTCGGTGCAGACGCATTCGCTTCCAACATCATGGAGCGCGTCAAGACATTCCAAGACGCTGTTAACGAACTTGGCGACGAACACCCGCTTGTAATTGAGTACAACACGTGGTGCAAGCAGATAGGCGGAGCATATTCTGCTGACGTGATGGCGTACTTGAAGCTCCGTATCATCACCGCTGCCCTCAACGAGGGCTGGGAGCCAAAATTCACCATAGACGAATGGCGTTACTATCCTTACTTCTACCTTCTCAACAAGGAAGACTATGAGCAGCTAAGCGATGAGGATAAAAAGCGCTGTGTCGGCCGTTCGTTCATCAATGCGTATGCGACCGGCGGTCTCGTTTGTGCGGTCACGTACAACGGTTCTGCGTACTCGTACACGGACAACGGGGTGCGCCTTGCCTTCCGAACAAGCAAGTTAGCGGAATACGCAGGAAAACAGTTCTTGAACATTTGGGCCGATTTTGTTTTCAAAATCGGAGACCCGGAAAAGACAGAAGAAAAGTAGTATGAACAACGGACGTTTGGCTTTCTTCAACCTCGTCAAGGAGATGCGCGCGGCGCAGAAAGAATATTTCCGCACACGTGCGCACTCCGCTCTGGTCCGTTCAAAGGATTTGGAGCGGCGCGTTGACGATGAGTTGGCACGGGGCGACCGCTATCTCAAACATCAACAGCAGCCGTCCCTCTTCCCGGACAACGGTTAGCTCCGTCCCGTTCTGTCCTGTTCGGCGCAATACATTGCGCCGCCCATAAACTATAAAGCCCATGAACATCTGCAAGACCGACATCAACACCATTACTCGTTACCTGCTCGACGCTGCAACGCTCTACGATGGCATCGACAACACGACGGCATACAACCGGGCACGACTCATTCGTAACCTTGTGAGAAAGATAAAAAGAAAACAAGAAAATTATGACGACCTTTGATGAACTTCTGGAGAAAAGCCGCAAGCACCAGCGGACGCACAACCCCGACCGGGAACACGACCTGCAAGTGGCGTGCGTCGAGTGGTTCCGCTATCAGTACCCACACCTCAACCTACGCCTCTTCGCAGTGCCTAACGGTGGCTATCGTGACCGCAAGACCGCCTCCAAGCTTAAGGACGAAGGCGTTATCAGTGGAGTCTCCGACCTTATTCTCCTGAAGCCAAACAGGCACTTCCATGCGCTGCTCATCGAGATGAAGGTCTCTGAGAAGTATTCCCGGCAGTCCGTGGAGCAGAAGAAATGGCAGAAAGAACTTACACGCCTCAACGAGTATAAGTATGTTGTCTGTCGCTCAATCGACGATTTCATGCGTGAGGTAAATGAATATTTGAAAGGCATTCAATTATGAGCAATAAAAACGAACAGACCGTGGGAGGATTCATGTTCTACCGCTCCTTCCGCGACGCTATCCGGCAACTGCCACCTCGGCAGCAACTCGCGCTATACGATGCTATTGCCGACTACGCCCTTGACGGAATACTACCGGCTATCGACAACAAGATAGCCAACGTTATGTGGACGCTCATGCAGCCTTCCATTGACCGTACGAAGAAAACCGACCTTTCCCAGCCTGCACGACGTGGAGCTCCCGTCGGCAACCACAATGCAGCCAAGCATAAGCCGCAACCCGTAGCAGCTACCGTAAGCCCCGACACCGTTGCGGCATCCCCTCCGAAACCCAGAAAGGTTGAGTATGCCGCTGCATTGCAGAGGCTCAAAGCCTCAAACGAGGCCCCGCCCCTGCATCGTGAGATAGCTGAAATATCACGT
Organism: uncultured Prevotella sp.; assembly: GCA_900540375.1. Classification (GTDB taxonomy): domain Bacteria; phylum Bacteroidota; class Bacteroidia; order Bacteroidales; family Bacteroidaceae; genus Prevotella. Next base: position 6,107 of record UQFS01000053.1, on the reverse strand, counting down.
GACCAGTCGTGGATAGAGTCCGTCTGCATGATGTTCCACCTACAGCCCAATCAGCTCACACCTTATTTCTCCGTCTTCCGGCTCGAATGTGAGACCTCAGGACGGCTACAGCACGACAACCTCAACGACTGCAAGCAACATTTCAAATCGTGGCTGCGTATTCAATTACAAAGAAAACAAGACAATGAACAATCAGACAAAAGAAAAGTTCTCCGTAGAAGAACTGACGTCCCGCCTGCTGAAACGACGGACTATCATTCGTCCCTTTAGATGGGGGTACAGTGTTGATGACTGTACGCGCCTACTCACTGCTGCCTACAAAGCACAAGTGCAGGCGCGTGGAGGTCAATGTATCATGGACAATTACACAACTTCAAACATCATGAATGTAGCAAAAGCGATGAATAACCTTTGTGGAGTGAAGCGTGGGTTCATTCTTTGTGGCGACTGCGGCAACGGAAAGACGACTATGATGCACGCTGTCGCTGCTGCAACCGAATTATTACAAGACGACTTCGGGGCGTTCACACACTACAAACCGGGATATGGCACTTATAAAGACGATGTCCACTACACTTTCGCCGACGCGATGGATTGTGCCTATGCTGAACGTGACGGGGTATTCGCCACTGCCGCGAAACCTATCCTTGTCATTGAGGACATGGGACAGGAACCGTTGGAGGTTCAGAGCTACGGCAACATCTACAACCCGGTCATTGATATTCTGGAGAAACGATATGAACGCTCGCTGCCAACCTTCATCACCACCAACTTGGATCCGCAACAGCTCGGCAAGAGGTACGGCAAACGCATTCAGGACCGGCTGCGGGAGATGATGTTCACTATACCCTTCGACAATCCGTCATACAGAAAGTAGCTCCGTATATACTTAAACTTCTCTTCACGTGCCAAACAGCTATCTTTACGCCCATGATTAAGGATATAAAATTCAATGGATACACAGCGCAGCCGTCCGACTATTCTTGCACGGACGGCGACCTGTCGCTGTCTCTAAACGGCATTCCCGACAACGGCACCTTCCAGCCGGTATTCCAGCCTAAGGTGGTGCTCGCGCTCGCCGATGGTGAGGATGTGGTCTATATTCACAAGACAACCAACTTCACACACTACATCGTCTATACGGCTTCCTCTGGGGCTATCAAGGCTATCAACGCTAAAGATACAACAAAGACCTACGCACTGCCTGCTATACAAAAGGTCTTGCAGGTAACTGCCGTCGGAAATACGCTCGTTGTCCTCGCTGAAGACGGCATGCACTATATCCTGTGGAAAGGTGAGACGGAAGGATACCTCAATCTCGGAACGCACCTCCCGGAGCTGCCTATCTCCTTCGGACTGCAAGGGGAAATGGTACGGACAGACGAGTTCAATATCTCTTTCGACGCAATCAGCGAGGGAAATCTATGGGATGAGTTCTCCGACTCAAATAAGACGCGCATAACATCACAAGTGCTTGCGAAGGTCAATAAGTTCATTGCCGACAAATCGGTCAATGCCGGGAAATTCATCTACCCCTTCCTCGTCAGATACGCCTACCGCCTCTTCGACGGTTCGCTGACTATGCACTCGGCACCTGTACTGATGATATGCTCGTCCGACCTCGCACCGCAGGTGGCGTGGTCCCACATCACGGGTAAGGGAAAATACACGGATGCAACGCTCAGGGTCATTTGTGCAGTACACTACCTCGACTATGCCGTTATTCTGCCTGCACGCATTGAACAGCTCAAACTCTGGAAGGACATCGTGCGCTCTGTGGACATCTTCATATCGAAGCCTATCTACACATACGACCAGAACGGACAGTGTACAAAGTTCTCTCAGGTAAGCGACAACGACTGCTACTGTGTCTGCAAGCATACAAATCAGATGGCTGACACTACGAAATATCCAATACGCTATCAGAAACGCTCGTTCTCGTCGATGTATGCCTTCACGTTCGACCCCACCAACTTCACATATTCAGACGCAAGACTCATCATTCCAAAAAGGTCGGCGGAGGACGTGAAGGCGGACATAAGGTCTTGCTCGCAGTTCTTCCTGCTCGAAAGCATAAAGATTGATGAACTGAAGTCGGAGCGTACACTGATACCCGTAGAGAAAGACTATCTCCAGTCGCTCGTCAACAGGGAACAAATGACCGACGACTACGACAGCCACGACACAATCATTGCTAAATATGCGTTCGCTTACAACGCAAGACTCAATATCGCCAACATCAGAAAGCGGCTCTACAACGGTTACAACATGGGGGCACTGCTCTGCTATACCGACGGATATGTAACAAACTGGAAAGATGCTGAACCGACAATGTTTGACGATAAAAGGTCATTCGGCGTTTTCTTTGTCATCAAGCAGGACGGACGCGACATCATCGTGCAGGGCGAGAGCTTCCAAATGGGATACGACACGCCGTTCCTCTTCCTCTATTACCCTAATGTCAATTGCTACAAAGCGGTAATCGTCGAATGGAACTATTTCGCAAATGTCTATGAGGTGCCAATGGAGGCACACACTGCTCTCAACGGGGCTTTCTACTTCAGCGGATGGGATAACCCTACAAAAAATGGGAGTGTGCCAGCGGCTTCTTCTGCCGACGATATGATGATAGACGAGCCTAACAAAATATACACCTCTGCTGTCAACGACGCCTATTTCTTCCCGCTTGCGGGCATCAACACCGTGGGTACTGGCACTATCGTAGGCATAAGCTCTGCGGCGCGTGCACTCTCACAGGGACAGTTCGGACAGTTCCCGCTCTATTGCTTCTCGACCGACGGTATCTGGGCCTTGGAGGTGGGGACTGATGGTTATTATAAGGCGCGGCAGCCTATCTCACGTGATGTCTGTACCAATCCCGACTCCATTACGCAAATGGACTCGTCCGTGGTCTTCGTGACCGACAGGGGTATCATGCACATTTCCGGCTCATCTACGGAGTGCCTCAGCGACATTCTCGATACGGAGACACCTTTCGACATGGCGTCACTGCCGCACGCTGCCGACATTATCAACGTGTTCAACGGCTGTCTCACGGACGATGAGAAACAAGGCAACTTGCAGCTGCCGGCGGATTTCACACTTAAGCCGTTCCGAACATTCCTCGCCGGGTGTCGCATTGCCTACGATTACACACACCAGCATATCACAGTGTTCAATCAGGACTTCAACTATGCTTACGTCTATTCCATGCGCTCGCAGGCGTGGGGAATGATGGTTATGCTCCACAAGATGAGCCATACCGTCAACTCATATCCCGACGCTATGGCCATGGATGCAGACCACCGTCTCGTCAACTTCTCTGAGTATGCCACGACAGCTGAGGCCTTCCTGCTTATCACACGACCTTTAAAGCTCGAAGCACCCGACATTCAGAAGACCGTTGACACCATCATACAGCGTGGAGTATTCCCAAAGGGCAGTGTCACGCAAGTCTTATATGGCTCACGCGACATGTATCATTGGCAGCTCGTATGGTCCTCAGCCGACCACTACCTGCGTGGCTTTGCCGGAACCCCATACAAGTACTACCGCATTGCGGTCATTGGACGACTGCGTGAGGGAGACAGCCTCTACGGCTCCTCCATACAGTTCACCCCTCGCCTCACCGACCAGCCACGCTAATAAGCGGCCGTGTGCCGCTGCCGGTAGCTCCGTTCCGTGCGCCGCCTTTCAAGGCGTGCTTGGAACTGTTCGGTTCGCCGCTGCTGTGCAGCGGCTACACCCATAAGCAAGGTACTATTTTCTCACTTTATGTAATTCATAGTGTTTATAACGTTAGAAAGCCGGGATGCGTGACACCTCGGCTTTCATCTTATATATAGGAAGGGTCGTGTAGGCTGCTGCCCACCGGCAGCAACCTACCATGAAGGGAACATCTTCCGTCTCGTTATCCAGTTGCTCCTGTTCTTTGCATTGCGGATAGCTTCTCTGAGCTCTTCTATTTTAGCCGCCCACACGGCGGAGCTCTCAGGATAGGTAATGTTCAGCCAGTCTTGAAGCACACGGCACACTATCCACTCATGTACGAGTTTCAGTATCAGGTTGATGGTACCTTGACTCGTGTTTGTCGGCACATTCAGGTTGATGGCAAGCACGTCTTCCGCCTTCGGCGCGTCGTTCAGCTTTAGTGGAGTGTCCGTTATCTCTTCACGGCTCCACGGGTACAGCATCTCGTTGGCCTCAGCGTGAGCCAAGTCCACAATACGCATTACCCTGTCACGGTTGCCGTCCTCCACAACGTCCTGAACCAAGTGCTTGATGTGGTTATAGTCCACGCCGTCCATCAAATCACCCTGTACCCATGCCATGTTGGCAATGTCGTAGAGTAGCTCCTTGATGTAGAACTCAAGCGTAACCTTTAGCTTGCCGTCCTTACGCTTGCATGTACATTTGCCCCAACATTCCATAAGCCTCTCCTTTCCTCTCTTAGCTCACGCTCTGCCGCTGCGGTCTGATGCGCTTGTTTGCGGCTTCCCTGATGGTTTCAAGGTTGTTCGTCGCAAGTGTGAAGTAGTCCGATGCGTCGGCCTTGTCTGTGATGGTGAACCAGTCGCCAATGGCGGTGTTCACGATAAACTGGTGAAGGGCTGAACTGATGGAGTCACGGGTCGAGTTGTTGTAGTTGCTCGGCATGTTCAACTCTACCGCCAATGTGCTGCCAGCATTGACAACAGCATACACATCGTTGCTCAATACGCCTTCTGTGGGGAGTTTTCCAACTATACCCTTGCTCACGCTCTTATCTGATGCGTCAGTGGTGGGCGACCAGCGTACGCCTGTGCCGTCGACAGTCGCCTTGAAATACTCCATTTTCGGCTCGGTAACAGCCATAAGCTCGTCCGACGATGTTGTACCGTCGTCGTTGAGCCATTCTGAGAGCTTCGTTTTCAACGTGCCAAAAGCGTTCTGGATAGAGCGCAAAATCTGGTTGGAGTTCTCATCATCGTCGTTGGCTTGCATGTTCGCAACCTCTTCATGATTGGTGCCAGTCCTGCGGCTCCGGCCAGTCAGGTAGGTCTTGTTCTGGATGTCATACACCAGCTCACTGACAAACAGCGTCAGGGTTATCGTTTTCTTTGCCATTGTTATATCTGTTTTTTATGATTTATCGTTGTCCGCTGCCTCGTCAATGCCCTAATCTTATCCTCGTGGGCTTCTTCTTGTAGTACAGCTTAGACATAATATCAGTCATGTTGTCACCCGCCTCACTCTCGTAGCGTTCCACACCGTCTTTCTTCACGAAGTTGTTCCACTTGCTTACGATGGCATTCACAAAGTAGCTGAAAAGGCTTTTCTCAACTGATGGGGTCAGGGCCGTGTCATAGCTGTTGCTCAACTCCAAGTCGGCAACGTATGCCGGTACCGTCTCCGTCTCGGTCTTGCCGTCCTCTGTCACGCTTTCAGTATAGCTGTCATTCACTGAGGTAACAAACCTTTTCATGCTCTCCGTGATGGCACTTGCCGCCTCGTCCCAGAACCGTTGCAGCATGCTCCGGTCCTCTTCCGTGGTGAAGATGCGTTCATACGCGCCCTCATCGCTGGCTTTCTTGCCCTCGTAGGCTGTCGTCCGTGCCACCTCGTTCAGCACGTCCGACTTCACTGCTCTTAGCGTTATCTTTATCATATCGCAAATTTAACAAATGATTAATCTCCCACTCGTTTATCTTTATACGCCATGCCGTCCTATCGCAAGTCCCCTCTTATCCGCTTCCTTATCCACCACACTGCAAACACTATCCCTGCCATAATAGCTAAGGCTGCTATCACTATCGCCGCCGTACCGAAGTCCATCTTCACCCGTTCCCACTTCGTCAGCTTCCGCTCCACCGGGTAAGGCACCCGCACGCTGTCCACCCTCACCGACAAAGCACTGTCTCCGGCCACGGTGTTACTCATATGCGTAGCCTTCTCCCATTTGATAAGCCGCAGCGTGTGCCATCTGTCCACAAACACCGTGTCCCCCCTCATCATCACGGCCATGCTGTCATGCCTATACACATTATTAAACGTCCGCACAGAGTCCCGCACCGTGTCATGCACCGTAACAACCCTGTCCTTAAACTCTGTCCGCACATTCTCCACCG
>UQFS01000052.1 GCA_900540375.1 uncultured Prevotella sp. | reverse complement strand
CATAGCGATTTTTGTCTGTATTTCTTTGTATTTCAACACTATAAAGTTACAACAAATTTCGCTAATCACCAAATTTATAAGCACTTATAATTTATCGAACTCACGTTATTTTAAGTTAAGACTTTTCAATTTGCATAATGACAAAATCACACGATTTGTCGGATGACCCCATTATATTAATGGCGACTCCATGCCTTCTGACGATGGGCATGTCTTCACCTACATGGATTGGGTGATAGCCGAGAAAGTGGCTGATGGCAAGTGGCGCACAGCCGACAACTACCGTGCAACTTTCAACCGACTGCAACATTATTATGAGGAGAAAGTTAAAGGCATTGCTACAGATGCCGTAGAGACTTTGCGGTGGCGCGACCTCACCGTAGATTTCATTGAAGGCTTTGAACTCTACCTGCTTTCGCGAGGCGTAAGCAAGAACACATCTTCCTTTTACATGCGCATCTTCCGCGCCATCTGCAATCGTGCCCGCCGCTCCGGGCATGGTGTGGCTTACGGACTTTTCGATACTGTATACACAGGCAAGGCAAAGCCCCGAAAGCGGGCGGTGCCTATGGATACCATTCGACGCATAGCCCAGGCTGAGACATTCGGCGAAATAGAAGCGTTCGCCCGCGACCTCTTTGTCCTTTCTTTTCTCACTCGTGGCATGTCAATGATAGACATTGCCCACCTTAAACCTACCGACATCAAGAGTGGCAGACTGAGTTATAAGCGCCGAAAGACCGGGCAGCAACTCGCCATGGAGTGGCTCAGCGAAATGCAGCGCATAGCCACGGTCTACGGCAAAGACGAACATCCGCACGTCTTTCCCATCATCACCTCAGAAGGCGAAGCCGGATACAAGGAATATCAGAAGTTGCAAAACAAGGTGAACTACAGCCTCCGCCAACTCGGCAAGCGTCTCGGCATTGCCGGGCTCACGATGTATGTGGCTCGCCACTCATGGGCAACGATAGCCAAGCAGACGGGCGTACCTACGGTGGTGATAAGCGATGCGCTCGGTCATGACTCAGAGCGTACCACTCAGATATACCTCGCATCTGTTGACGAAGGCAGGATAGACGCTGCCAATCGTGAGATGATAGCCCGCCTGACTGAAAACGTTTGACAATCCTTTGGCTGTTTGGAAACTCCTTAGTACCTTTGTACTGAATTTTTAAATATACAACATGAAAAGAAAACTTCTTTTAGCGGGTCTTATGCTGTGCGCTACATGCGCATTTGCACAAGATAACCTCTCGTCGGGCATTGACTTGAACTTCAGTCAAGCCAGGCGATGACTTCTACCACTATGCAGCCGGCGGATGGCTTAAGACTCATCCTCTTGATGCAGAGCACACCAGCAACGGTGCTTTCATCGACCTGTATGAGCAAAATCAGAATCGCATTCAGGACATTATCTTGCAATATGCTTCAAAACCACAGAAGCAGGGCACGATAGAGCAAAAGATAGGCTCCCTATACAACCTGATGATGGACTCTGGACGCCTTAATCGCGAGGGCTGGACGCCGTTGAAGCCAACCCTCAACGCCATTGACGCCATCAAAGACAAGCGTGAATACCAACTCGTCACTGCGCAGTTGGATCACAACGGCGAAAGCACGATGATGTTTGGCATCGGTGTGGGTGCCGACCAGAAAGATGCAGCTTGGAATATCGTCAGCATAGGTCAGGGCGGACTCGGACTTGGCACTCGTGACTATTACCTGTCTGACGATGCACAGAACAAGCGTGTGCTTGAGGCTTATAAGAATTATCTCAAGAAATTGTTCATGATTACCGGCTCTGATGAGGCTGCAGCCGAAAAGAAGATGCAGGCTGTGGTGAGCATAGAGACACGCATAGCCAAGGCAAGCTACGACCGCGTGAAGTTGCGCGACATTGAGGGCAACTACCACAAGATGTCTTATGTTGAGTTGATTACTAACTTCCCCGGTATTGACTGGGGCAACGTATTCCTTGCAAGCGGATTCTCGGCTTTCGACTATGTCGATGTTGGTCAGCTCGAGCCTATCCATGAGGTGGAGAAGATCCTTGCAGAGACCTCACTCGACGACCTTAAAACATACGCAGAGGCAAAGGTTATCTCTGGGGCAGCAAGCCAACTTAGCGATGATTTCCGCAAAGCATCGTTCGAGTTTAGCAGCGTACTCACAGGTGTCAAGCAAGACCGCCCGCGTTGGAAGCGTGCAGTGAGCCTTGTGAGTGGCACCCTTGGTGAGGCTATCGGCAAGCTCTATGTGGAGAAGTATTTCCCTGAGTCAAGCAAGAAACGTATGCTTGAGCTTGTGCACAACTTGCAGACAGCGCTGGGGCAGCGCATCGACGGTCTCACATGGATGAGCCCAGCTACCAAGGCACAGGCTAAGGATAAGCTTGCCAACTTCATCATCAAGATAGGCTATCCTGACAAGTGGAAAAACTATGATGGATTGCAGGTTGTAGACAGCCTCTCCCTTTATCAGAACTTGTGCAATATCAGCCGTTGGGCTATTGACGACGAGTTGGCACGAAAGGTGAATAAGCCTGTTGACAAGACCGAGTGGGACATGACTCCGCAGACAGTCAATGCCTACTACAATCCTTCTACAAATGAGATTTGCTTCCCAGCAGCCATCCTTCAGCCGCCTTTCTTCGACCCGACGGCAGACGATGCAGCCAACTATGGTGGCATCGGTGCAGTGATTGGGCATGAGATGAGTCACGGCTTTGACGACCAGGGCTCGCAGTTTGACAAGAACGGCAACCAGCGCAACTGGTGGACAGCACAGGACAAGAAAAACTTTGATGCTCGCACCAAGGTGCTTGCCGATTGGTTTTCACAGTTCGAGGTGTTGCCGGGCGTGAAGGTCAACGGTCAGCAGACGCTTGGCGAGAATATTGGTGACAATGGAGGTCTCAACATTGCCTTTAAGGCTTTGCAAAACTCACTCTACGGCAATGGCTATAGCGCTAAAGGTAATCATAAATCTCAAATCTCAAACCTCAAGCCTCAAATCTCAAACTAAAGACGGCTTCACTCCCGAGCAGCGCTTCTTCCTTGCTTGGGCTCGCGTGTGGGCTGCCAACTCCACTGATGAGTACACAAAGTATCTGCTCACTGTCGATGTCCACTCACCTAACTTTGCTCGTGTCAATGCTGCCCTCCCGATGATAGATGCTTGGTACGATGCCTTCAAGGTGAAGAAGGGTGACAAGATGTTTGTGCCAAAGAATAAGCGCGCACACATCTGGTAAAATGAATATCCGTCCAACCGAGCCTTCCAGGCTCAATGTGTCCCAACTGTTTTCACCCAAACACCAATAGTAGTACCGGAAAATAATCCTTGAAGTCCTCCTTCAATATTTTGAGGGCTTGCTGTATTCGATAGTCCACAGTCTTGGGCGAAATGTTCAGCTGTTGGGCTATCTCTTTATAAGAACAATCCTTGAAGCGGTGGAGCACAAAGGCTTCCTTGAATTTCTCAGGCAGCCGGTCTACCGCTTCATTAATTCTTTTTAATAGCTCCTCCGTTTGGCATTCTTCAGGCTGAATCACTTGATTATCCTTTATCCTTTCCCTATATATCGACTCCATGCGTCTTTTAGCCACATTTTGCTCAATGCGGGTCAGGCAACGCAGCCGAATAGCCCTGTAGAGGTAAGAACGCAGGCTCGACCTGATGAAAAGCGACTCACGGTTTTGCCATAGCCACAGCATGAGGTCTTGCACAATCTCCTCCACATCTTCTAAGCTTACAAACTGGTAAGCATAGGCACACAAAGGCTTGTAATATTTGTGGAAAATGGCAGAAAAAGCCTCCTTGTCCCCTTCTCGTAGAAGGGCAAGCAGCCTCTCGTCCTCAATTGCAGAATTAGTCTTTTCCACGTCCATTATTCAATTTCTCAACAGGATTGTGTTGCAAAGATAGGGTAAAATGATTTATTTGCAAAAAAATATCGAATATTTTTTAGGAACATTCCTTTTTAGTCCGTCTTAAATATATATAGAAAACATCCTAAAAAAGGATATGAAGCAACAAGACCAGCATATAGAAAAACTTCTACCTCTGTATTTTGAGGGAAAGCTCACTGGTGAGCAAGTTTTGGCAGTGGAAGCGTGGATAAACGCTTCACCTGACAACCGTGCCATTGCCGAAAATATGGCAGACATCTACATCTCTGCCGACTATCTCTATGTGTTGGAAAATACCGATACCGAGGAAGCTTATAAGCAAGTGGTCAGGAAATATCGCCACAGTCAGTGGAAGAAAGTGCTGGACAAGGTGGAGAAAGTGGCAGCAATACTCTTTATACCTCTATTGTTTGTCACCGTCATTCAACTTTACAAAAGCCTCCGCGTAGAGCCCATCCCCATGATGTCTTACTCCACCAACCCTGGCATGACAGCAAAGCTGACGCTGCCCGACGGCACTGTGGTCAATCTCAATTCAGACAGCCGTATTGCCTATCCTGAGAAGTTCTTTGGTAAGACCCGTGATGTGAGCCTTAGCGGTGAGGCATATTTTGCCGTGTCTAAGGACAATCGCCACCCATTCGTGGTCAGCACGCCTTATAAGGCAAAGGTGAAAGTCTATGGCACCCACTTCAATTTAGACGCATCGCCCGACGAAGGACAGGTCGTCACCACTTTAGAAGAAGGCTCCGTGTCTCTCAGCTATTTAGCCGTTGGTGGCAGATGGAAAGAAGAAGAGATGGAGCCCGGTAAGCAGATAACTTACTCAGCATCAACACGTAAGGCAACAGTCAGCAATGCAGAGCTCGACGTAGTGACCTCGTGGAAAGACGGATTGCTTATCTTCCGCAATACCCCTGTAAGGGAAGTCTTGCACATGCTCTCAAAACGGTATGGCGTAGTCTTCAATGTGCGTAATAATAAGGTGTACTCCAACTCCTTCACCGGCACAATGAGCCGGCAGAGGTTGGAAAGGGTTTTGGAGATACTCTCGCTGTCTTCCAACATGCACTTCCGTCACATTAACAACAATAATGACAATGAAGCCCCCGAGACAATAGAAGTCTATTGAGGCAGCAACATAATGTTTAACCCCGCTAAAAACTATATGTATATGACATCAAAAGACACCTCTTAAACAAAACATGCAGAAGGATGTTGGCGCATCCTCCCGCATGGAGCTAACTCATTCAATCATCTGCAAAGCGCAGACAATCAAAATTTATCAAAACGCTTCAAAGGTATGAAAAAAAACATTGGCAAATCTACTTTTGTGAGAAAATTAACGTTTTTTTATAATTTGCAGTCTCTTCTGTATCTCGGCTATGGCTCAGCATGTTACCATCAAGAGCCAAACCACCACTCTCGCCAATGCAATGGCACAAATAGAGAAACAGACAGGCTACAAATTCTTCTACAACAACTCACAACTCAACACCAACCGCTCGGTAAAGGTCAGTATGAAAAACGAGAGCCTGCACAAAGCCCTCGCCAAGCTCTTTGCCGGTACCGACATCGGCTACAAGTTGGTGGACAAAACCATCGTCCTCACAAAGAAGGAAACTACCAACACCCCTGCACCTGTTAATAACAAGAGTCAGCAGGCAAAGACAAAAGTCAGTGGTACAGTTGTTGACAAGAGCGGCGACCCAGTCATTGGTGCTGTCGTAAAGAGTCAAGACGGCACAGTGGGAGCTGTCACTGACATTAACGGCAATTTCTCGCTTGATGCACCTATTGGATCTAATCTGACCATTTCTTACGTTGGTTATGACAACTTGACTCTTAAGGCACAGCGTTCAATGGATGTTGTGATGGAGCCATCAGACCATTCGCTTGACGAAGTTGTCGTTGTAGGTTTTGGTACACAGAAGAAACTTGACCTAACAGGAGCTGTGGCTACTGTAAGTGGTGAAGACTTGGCAGAGCGTCCGGTGAAGAATGTCACGGAGGCTTTGCAAGGCGTAGTGCCAGGACTCCAAATTACGGCAAACAGTGGTGAGGTGGGCTCCACTATGAATATTAATATACGTGGTACCGGCACTATCGGTCAGGGCTCAAGCGGTTCGCCTTTAGTATTGATTGATGGAGTGGAAGGTGACATCAACACAATCAATCCGCAAGACATTGATAACATCTCCGTATTGAAGGATGCAGCAGCTTCTTCTATCTATGGCTCTCGTGCTCCTTTTGGTGTTATTCTCATCACCACTAAGAACGGTGATCATGGCGGTAAGACGCGCATCAACTACAACAACAGCTTCCGCTTCAGCAACATGGTCCGCGAAAAGCATTCCATGAATTCCTTAGATTTTGTTTCATTTATCAATGATGCCCAAACAAACTCTGGACAAAGCGTATATTTCAATTCCGAACTTGTCCAGCGTATTCAGGAATGGCGTAGCGCTAAGCCTTACGGACCTGGTACCCGTCAAAAAGCTGATGGTACACTCATATATTCTCTTCCTGTAGACCCTAATAATTCGTCCATTTGGGGCGATGGTTACAGCTATGGGTATGATGACAATGACTGGTACGGCATTGTCTACAAGAACACCGCATTCGCTCAGGAGCATAACGCCAGCATAAGCGGAGGCTCAAAGGTCTTCAACTATTATACATCATTCAACTTGCTGGACAATGATGGCTTCATTAATTTTGGTACAGAGAATCACCGCAGAATGACTGGCACTGCCAAAATAACGTCTCAGGTTACGTCATGGTTGTCCATGAGTTATTATATGCGCTATTCGTACAACAAATTCCAGCGTCCAACCGTATTGACAAGTAGTTTATACGACGATATCATCCGTCAGGGATGGCCTACATTGCCTCTCTATGATCGTAATGGGTATATCTATTCTTCACCGTCTCCAGCACTGGATTTACGTGATGGCGGACAAACAACAAGTGAGCGCGATATCACAAGCCATCAGATAGACTTTATTATAGAGCCTATAAAGAATTGGCAAACACATGTTAATTTTAATTATAAAGTAGACAATACAACAGGGCAAGAAGTACGCAAATATACTTACAATCATACCCCGTCTCAAGAAACTGTTGTTAAGAACCAGACTTCTTACGACAAGGAGAGCGAACTTAAAGACAAATATCTTAACTTTCAAGTCTATTCTGAATATTCATGGGATTTTGCCCAAAAGCATAATTTCCATGTAATGGCAGGTTTCCAGACTGAACAATTAAAGCGCTTGTCGTTCTCTGAGCGTCGTGACGGATTACTAAACCCTGACAAACCAGAAATAGACCTCACCAATGGCATAAGTTACAATGGCAGCAGTGTCGTACCTGTCTTGAGTGGTGCCCGTGATCAATGGCAGACCGCAGGTTTCTTCGGGCGCATAAACTACAACTACATGGAGCGTTATCTGCTCGAGGCAAATCTTCGTTATGACGGTACATCACGTTTCCGTCGCAACAAAATGTGGCGCACTTTCCCATCGTTCTCAGTGGGATGGCGCATTTCCGAAGAGCCCTTCATGAAGGATACCCGTTCATGGCTAGACAATTTGAAGCTGCGCCTCTCGTATGGCTCGCTTGGAAACCAGAACATCACCAATTGGTATCAAACCTACCAAACGATTACTTATTCTTCATCGGCAGGAACATGGCTCCAAAACGGAGGATCGTCAGACATAACGGCAGCACCTGGACTTGTATCGGCTTTACTTTCATGGGAAAAGGTTGAGAGTTACAATGTTGGTCTTGATTTTACATTGCTTAACAACCGCTTGACCGGTTCTTTCGATTATTATGTGCGAAACACAAAAGATATGGTGGGCAATGCTCCAGAACTGCCTGACATTCTTGGAACAAGCGTGCCTGTGACCAACAATACCGACCTAAGAACAAACGGATGGGAGCTCCAGATAGGATGGCATGACACATTAAATAACGGTCTTTTTTATAGTGTAACAGCCAATCTTTCTGATGCACGGACCAAGATAACCCATTATCCAAATAACTAGGGTGTCCAGTTAGATGTTCCGAGAAACAGAGGCTGATATCACCCGTTGAGTT
>UQFS01000051.1 GCA_900540375.1 uncultured Prevotella sp. | reverse complement strand
TGTTTTTAGTTACTCCTGCACGGAAATCTATTCGGTTTTATAGAGGAAAGATAAGCAAAACTTTCCAAACATGGAAAATTGTAGACGAGAAATTTGAACTTATAAAAAGTTAAAGGCAAGACTTGGACTCTTAATATTTCATAACAGCAAATAGAGTAGCTGCCTTAGTAGTCGCTAAACACAGCCTTTTTCGACATGCACATTTTTGTACCATTTACCTTGTAACTATTTGATAATCAGGCTACATTTATTTCCCCCATGATTTCTTTTGCAATGTAGTGATCCCTACAGCGAAGAAGTCATGGGGATTGTTGTGGAGATAGAGTAGATGAAAAGAAGTAATGGTTACTCCCAGTTCATCGCTCTTACCTCCTTGAGGGCCTCAACCCAGTCGGTATCTAACGAGAACTGGGTGATGAATTTGGGATTGTTGTAATAAGCCAAGACGAGGTCTTTGTCTTCATCGTGGAAGAAACTATGGTTGATGCTGGCATTCTTGAAGCGAAGCCCTACCGTCTCGCGCTTGCTCTTGCTGTTGCCGGCCTCGACCAGTCGCTTGATGAAGAGATTGACAAAGTCAACCATGGCATTGGTTTGCTTGCCCAGTTGCAGTTCAGTGAAAGTGCTGTCCTGCTTGGCTTTGTAGAGCATATACTCGATAGCATCCCATTTGAAGGATGCAATCTTGCGCTCATCCATTTTCTTGGTCTTGTCCAGTTTGACGGTCTCAAACTGTTTTTGCATACGCCTTACCTCGTTATAAATCTCCTGAGCATTTACCTCAACAGAGGCTAAGGCCAAAACAAGCGTAAGGAGAATCATTTTCATCGTTTTCATTTTCATACTTGTTTAATACATTCTACATTTATATAGGAAAAGGGTAGGAATCCTACACCTTATTATATATGTTTTATCATCACCCGCAAAGCATTTTACTCCCCCTCTCCTTTGGAGAGGGGCTACTATTATATATGTCTCACGAGCCGGATGCGGTGATCGATGCATGCAGGGAGCTCCTCCTCGTAGTGCGTGACCATGATCAGCGTCTTGTTGGGGCGCTTGCAGAAAGTCTCGATGACATCTTTCACCAGGCGTCGGTTGCTGTTGTCAAGACCATGCAGTGGCTCATCGAGGATCAGCAATTGAGGATCTTTGACGAAGGCACGCGCCAGGAGCACGAGACGCTGCTGTCCGCTGGAGAGCTTCAAGAACGTCCGCTCTTCCAAGCCCTCAAGTCCGAACACCGACATCCAGAAGCGGCAGGTATCGTATTCGCTTTCGTCGGGTTTGACGTAGAGTCCCACACTGTCTTTCAGTCCGCTTGCCACAATTCTGATAGCAGGGATATCACGCTGATAAGCGCGATGCATCTCCGGTGACACGTAGCCGATATGCTTCTTGATGTCCCAAATGCTCTCTCCACTTCCACGGTTCTGATCGAAGAGACAGATGTCGCAAGCATAGCTCTGTGGATTATCAGCGCAGACGAGGCTCAGCAGTGTAGACTTACCGGCACCGTTTTGTCCGCCCAGCGCCCAGTGCTCGCCATTGTGCACCGTCCAGTCGAGATCCTTGAGGATCACCCGCTGACCATATTGTATGCGGACATTGTGCATCTTCACCACGTCGTGGGCATGATAGTCTTTCTGTCGCTCCGGCAGGTTGAGGACAGCCTGTGCCTTGCCCTCGGATAAGACATGCGGCGGAATGGGCTGATGATGAGCCTGATACTCTTCAAGCGTGACCTTGGGCATCACTTTCATATCTCTGACCTCAACCACATGGGTGATGAAGTCGGGGATGTCGTCGCTCTTTGACAATACAAGGATGATCTGAAGATTCTGCTGTCCGACAAGCATCTTCAAGAGCTCCTTGAGCTGGTCTCTTGCCTCGGCATCCAGTCCGATGAAGGGATTGTCCATGATCAACACTCTCGGAGCGGAGAGAAGAGCCTCTGTCAGTTTCAGTTTGCGGAGCTCACCGCTCGACAGCAGGATGATGTATTTGTCGAGCAACTTGTCGATGTTGAACATTTTGTAGAGCCGGTCACGCAACTCACGATGGCGCGGTGAGTCTTCGCCCGACCTCAGATAAGCCTCCTCCAGTTTAGAGCCGACGGTAGGTGTCCCCTCATTGATTTCCATTTGGTTCCATCGTTGCTGGAGGTAATAGCTCTTATCGTTGTCGCCGCCATAAGCGTCGCGGAAGGTGATATACTTGATATTGTCGGAGACCAGTGGACTGGTACTTGGCAAGAAGTCGTATTGCACATCACGCATCAGCAGCGGATGACGGCCGACGAGGATGTCGATGAGCATTGACTTACCGCCACCGTTAGGTCCCACGATGGCCTGCTGCTCATCGCCTCGAAGTGAGTAGTTGACGGGTTCTGCCATACGCCACGCGGGCATACGGGTCACGCCGTTTTCAATTTTTATAATCTCTTGCATCACAATATCGTTATGATTTATTTTATGTTGTCGTCTATAATCCACTGACTTTCGTGCGGTTCTTGTTGACGAAGTCTTTCCAACTGCCATAGTGCCGGTCCTGAGACTGTGGTGTGGAACTTTGAAGGAAATGGCAATAAGCAGCGCCAAGTGCATCTGTGGCATCCAAGAACTTTGGCATGTCGCTTTGTTCGATCTTAAGCAACCGCTGCAACATACCGGCTACCTGCTCCTTCGAGGCATCGCCCTGCCCGGTGATTGCCATCTTGATCTTCAATGGCGCATACTCATGAATGGGGATGTCGTGGTGGATGGCGGCGGCAATGGCAACGCCCTGAGCACGTCCCAACTTCAGCATCGACTGCACATTCTTGCCGAAGAAAGGAGCCTCGATAGCCATCTCGTCAGGAAGATACTCCTCGATGACACCCGTCACGCGGTCGAAGATGCGTCCTAACTTCAGATAAGGATCCGCCATCTTGCGCATGTCGATGACACCCATTGCGATCAGCCCCACTTTGTTGCCGTTTACCCTAATGACGCCATAGCCCATCACGTTGGTACCCGGGTCGATGCCGAGGATGATCTTTTCCGCATTCACTCTTTTGCTCATCTGCTCGTCGTGCTGATGGTTAGCGGTCGAGATAGGGATTGGTGGTCTCTTCATAGCCTATCGTTGTCATCTCGCCGTGCCCCGGCAAAATCTTTGTAGCGTCGGGCAGTTGGCTGATGTGGCGCAGACTCTGAATGATCATGAACATGGAGCCACCCTGAAAGTCGGTTCGCCCAATGCTGCCTTTGAAGAGCGTGTCACCGGAGAAGGCAACAGCCTCTTCCTCGCAATAAAAGAAGACGCTACCCGGTGAATGCCCCGGAGTCTCGATGATGGTGAAAATATGATCGCCGAACGAGATGGTGTCATTGGCGGCAAGGCAGCGGCCAACGGGGGCAAAGTCCTCTTGGCTCAGTCTCAATCCCATGATGGCGGCAGCCTGCTCGGGAAGCTGCTGCATGAAAGCCTCGTCAGATGCGGGTACCTCCGGCTTCAAGCCCCAGGTGTCGAAGACAAAGCGGTCGCCGAGATGATGATCCACATGACCGTGAGTAGCGATGAGATGGGTGGGAGTGAGGCCATTGTCATCGATATATTTCTTTAACGCCTGCTTTTCAGCCTCGTAGTAAGCGCCGCAGTCCACAATCACACACTCCTTGCTGCTGTCAGATACCACGTAGCAATTTTCCCAGATGTCGTTGCAGACAAAACGTTCTATATTCATCATGATGTTTATAATCTTATTTCTAAAATAGAGACAGCCCGAAAGAGCAAGTGAAGATCATCGAGCCTCAATAAAAATCTATAAGGGCAAGTAGACGATCTGTTTGTCAGCGAACCACTCTTCGGTGAAATATTCTGAGATAGGAGTGACCATCACCTTTTTGCCAAAGGGCTTCAGCTCTTCACAGAGATCACCACCTTTCAATGCGATGACACCATTGGGGAGCGCGTTGTACTGTGTCTTGGAAACATTCTTCCTGACTATCTTCACCATGTCGGGTAAGGGCATGACAGCGCGGGAGACAACAAAGTCGAAGCGATCTTTCTCTTCTTCGCCTCTGCGATGGATGGCCTCTACATTGTGAAGATTCAATGCTGCGGCTACCTCGTTGACGACTCTGATCTTTTTCCCTGTGCCGTCGATCATTCTAAACTGACAATCGGGAAACATGATAGCCAGTGGAATGCCAGGGAAGCCACCACCCGTACCAAAGTCGAGGATGTGGGTCCCAGGCTTAAAACTGATCAACTTGGCAATAGCCAACGAGTGGAGCACATGGCGGAGATAGAGATTGTCGATATCCTTTCGCGAGATGACATTGATCTTGGTGTTCCAATCGTGGTAAAGCTCATCCAAGGCGGCAAACTGCAATTGCTGCTCAGTGGAAAGATGAGGGAAATATTTGTCTATTGTTTGCATGTGCTGTTGGTTTTCCTTATAATATTGCAAAGTTACGAGATTATTTCGTAACTTTGCAACGAATTTAATAAAATGTAATGATTAAAGCAGCATTATTTGATTTAGACGGGGTAGTGGTGGATTCTGAAAGCCAGTACACAAAGTTTTGGGGCAGCCAGTTCCAACTCTACTATCCCCAGGAGAAAGGATTGGAGCATCGGATCAAAGGAATGACCCTGGTGGAAATCTTTTCGAGCTATTTCAATGGCCAAGCCGAGACACAGAAAGCCATCACGGACAGACTCAATGAGTTTGAGCGCCGGATGAGCTACGACTATATTGCAGGATTTCAAGACTTCATCAAGAAAGTGAAGGAAGTTTCTTGGGTCACAGCCATCGTGACGAGCAGCAATCAGCAGAAGATGACCAACGTCTTCCGTTGTCATCCCGAGCTGGGCGATTACTTCGATGCTGTGTTGACGAGTGAGGATTTTGACAAGAGCAAACCCGACCCCGACGGCTATCTCAAGGCCGCACAACGTCTTCATATTTTGCCTAATGAATGCATCGGCTTCGAGGATAGCATCAATGGAGTGAAAGCACTGAACGCCGCCAAGATGTTTGTCGTGGGATTGGCTACGACCAACCAGCCTGAAGCTTTGAAGCCTTGGTGCAACCTCATCGTCGACGACTTCACGCATCTCGATTTAAACGTCTTGCTCGCAGAACAAGATAAGTAAAAAGATTGATCGATTTACAGGATGGACACACAAAATACTCCCATACACTTCAAGCTATGGCATCGTTCGTTTTGGTATCTGGCCATTGCTAATTTCTTTCTGACGGCCTCGGTATACGCGCTGCTCCCGGTACTGCCATTCTCCCTCCATGCTCATCACGGAGAGCTGATGACGGTAGTGTATGTGTTTTTAGCTTATTGCTTGGGCATCTATCTGCCGGGGCCAAACATCTCTTGGCTGGTGCAGCGCTTTCGTCGCAATCATGTGTGTCAGTTTGGCATCTTGCTTCTTGCTGGTGTCATTGGTTTTTTTTCTCTGACACACAATCGTGTACCTATATTCCTGATCATTGGTGCCCTTCTATTGGGAGTAGCTTATGGCTTGGCCAAGATGACAATTGTCAGCACACTGATCATCGACACTTGTGAATCATTTCAGCGCACGGAAGCTAACCATTCCTCCGATTGGTTAGGCCGCTTGGCATTGGCCATAGGACCCTTTGCCGGCTTTTGGACATACTATAAATTTGGCTTTGGCTATGTAGAGTTCGTCTCTTTGGCTTTTGCCGCTCTGTCCTTTCTTTTCTTGTCCCGCGTCCATTTCCCTTTCAAGGCTCCGGGCGAGGATCTTCACCACATGTGCTTGGACAGATTCTTCCTTCCGCAAGGTACCAAGCTCTTTTTCAACTTTATGCTGGCAACCCTGGTGATGGGACTCATCATCAGTACCCAACAGTCTTGTCATTTCTTCCTCTGTATGCTGGCTGGCTTTCTGTTGGCCATCATCTCGGAAAAATATGTTTTTGCCAATGCCAACCTGAAGAGTGAGACCTTTGTCGGTTGCTTTGTGCTTGCTGCTGCCTTGTTGCTGCTGCTCTTCCGTCAGGAGCGGGGAGCAATGGTGATCGCTGATGCGTTCTGCGGTTTTGGTATCGGCATTCTTGGCTCCCGCTTTCTGCTGTTCTTTATCAAACTGGCTCATCATTGTGAGCGTGGTACTTCACAAAGCACTTTCTTCCTTTCGTGGGAGACGGGAATGGCACTCGGCATGTCACTCGGATGGCATTTGACAAGCCACGAGGCGTTGATCGTGGCACTATGTCTGATTGTCGCTGCGCTTGTCATCTACAACTTCCTTGTCCACCCCTGGTATTTGGCACATAAAAACAGATAACTCCTAAGAAAGAAAATTCCTTAGGAGTTAGTACGTAGCAAGATAACGGATTATAGACTAAACCATTATCATAAACCTTCGCAGATAGATATCTTACGGCAGATTTATTATTTCTTTGTCTTCTTGATCATCACATAGTCGCTCTTATGGAATACGACATCAAGGAGCACTTTCTTTGATGAGGCTGAACGGAAAACATAGTGGAAAGAGTAACCCTTGTCCTTGAAAGCCTTGTTGCGAGTGTCCTCCTTCAGTCCGCTGAGCAGAATCGTGCGCAGCGTGTCGTGGCGTGCGGTAAAAATCCTTGCGTCATCGAGTTTACCGTTGACAAGATAGTAGTAGTTGAAAGTGCGCGTGGCACGGTTGAAACCGATGCTGTCTGTGCGCGTGTTTCCTTGATAAGGAGTAGGGCAGTACTGGGCTGTGTAGTCTTTGCATTCTTTTTCAGCGCGGTCCTCCAATGTCTGATGATGACAAGCGGTTAACATCAAGCCAGCTGATAACAGTGGAGCTAAAAACCTAAAACCAATCTTCTTCATATAGCGTGAAATTCCTTTTTTTGTGCAAAGTTAATAAAAATAATGATAGATAGCTAACCAATTTTGCTTAGATTTTCGTAACTTTGCGTAAAAGATAAAGAAAAAGATGGAACATATAAGGAATTTCTGCATCATCGCACACATTGATCACGGCAAATCAACGCTTGCTGATCGTATGCTGGAATACACCAATACGATTAAGATTACCGAGAACCAGATGCTCGACGACATGGATCTGGAAAGAGAGCGTGGCATCACCATCAAAAGCCACGCCATACAGATGGAGTACAAGCATAACGGTGGAAATTATATACTCAATCTCATCGATACTCCGGGACACGTCGATTTCAGCTATGAGGTATCGCGCAGCATCGCGGCTTGCGAGGGCGCCCTCTTGGTTGTGGACGCTACCCAGGGCGTGCAGGCTCAGACCATTTCCAACCTCTATATGGCCATTGATCATGACCTGGAGATTATCCCGGTCATCAACAAGATCGACATGCCCAACGCCATGCCCGATGAGGTAGAGGATGAGATTGTGGACTTGATTGGCTGCGATCCCTCCGAGATCATCCGCGCCAGTGGCAAGACAGGTGAAGGCGTTCCCAGCATCCTCAATGCTGTGGTAGAGCGTATCCCGGCACCTAAAGGCGACAAGACGAAGCCTTTGCAGGCGCTGATCTTCGACTCGATCTTCAACTCTTTTCGTGGCATCATCGTGCTCTGCAAAGTTGAGAACGGTGTGATCCGCACTGGAGATAAACTGAAATTCGTTCAGACAGGAATGGAATATACCGCTGACGAGGTGGGTGTGCTCAAGATGGACATGGAGCCACGCAAGCAACTCTCAACGGGTGAGGTCGGCTATGTCATCTCGGGTATTAAGAACGCTACCGAGGTGAAAGTCGGTGAAACGATTACCCACGCCGATGATCCCTGCGACAAGGCTATTGAGGGATTCCAGGAGGTGAAGCCGATGGTGTTTGCCGGCGTTTATCCGATTGACCCCAATGAGTATGAGAACCTCAGAGCATCGCTTGAAAAACTGCAACTCAACGATGCCGCACTGACGTTTATGCCGGAGTCTTCTCAGGCTTTGGGCTTTGGCTTCCGCTGCGGCTTCCTCGGCTTGCTCCACATGGAAATCGTGCAGGAGCGACTCGACCGAGAATTCAACATGGAGGTGATCACCACGGTGCCCAACGTCTCGTATATGGTTTACGACAAGCAAGGCCGCGCGATGGAGGTGCATAACCCCAGCGGGCTCCCGGATCCGACGCTCATCGACCACATCGAGGAGCCTTATATCCGGGCAAGCATCATCACTGCAGCTGAATATATCGGTCCCATCATGCGGCTCTGTCTCGACAAGCGTGGTGAGCTGCTCGACCAGCAATACGTCTCTGGCAACCGCGTGGAACTTCATTTCATGCTGCCATTGGGTGAGATCGTTATCGATTTCTACGATAAGTTGAAGTCGATCTCTAAAGGCTATGCGTCGTTTGACTATCACATCGACTCCTATCGCCCGTCGAAGTTGGCCAAGCTCGACATCCTTCTTAATGGTGAGCCCGTTGACGCTCTCTCCACGCTGACCCATCAGGACAATGCCGTGACTTTGGGCCGAAGGATGTGTGAGAAACTTAAAGACTTGATTCCGCGACAGCAGTTCGACATTGCAATCCAAGCTGCCATCGGTGCCAAAATCGTTGCGCGAGAGACGGTGAAGCAAGTCAGAAAAGACGTCCTCGCCAAGTGCTATGGTGGTGATGTCAGCCGTAAGCGTAAGCTCTTGGAGAAGCAGAAGAAAGGCAAGAAGCGCATGAAGCAGATTGGCAACGTGCAGGTGCCGCAGAAGGCATTCTTGGCTGTGCTGAAGCTTGATTAGAGAAGTATAGAAAAATTTGTTCAAGAGAAGGAAAGCTCCTATGTTTAAGAAAATAATAGAGGAGGAATAGAAATGAAAGATTATCATAACACAACGCGGGATATCGCCCGTGAATTGGCAAGAAAATACAGTACGATGACGCATGATGAGCTCGACATCTTGGAGAGCATTATCGTGTCGAAGAAATATGCGAAGGGTGAGATGATCCTTCGTGAAGGAGATATTTGCGAGGACATCAGCTACATCGACCGAGGACTGGTGCGTCAGTTCTATTTCAAGAATGACAAAGAGCTGACGGAGCACATTGGCTCGGATGGTGAGATCTTCATGTGCATCGAGAGTCTGTTCCGTGAAGAGCCCACTCATCTGCAGGTGGAAGCTTTGGAGCCTTGTATAATCTATTGTCTGCCGAAACGCAGACTGGAGCAAGTAGCCCTTCACAATGTCAACATTCAGATTCTCTACCGTAAGATTCTTGAAGAGAGTCTGATCATCTCGCAGGTTCATGCTGACTTGGTGCGCTTTGAGTCAGCTCAGAGCCGCTATCAGAAGCTTTGCAAACTGAAGCCTCAGGTGGTGTTGCGTGCGCCGTTGGTGTATATCGCCAGCTATCTGCAGATGACACCGGAGACGCTTAGCAGAGTAAGAGCACAGAAAGGTGACGGATAAATAATTTATGAGTCCACTTTAAAAAGTAAGATTATCGTTTTTTCTGATTGTACCACGACCGAT
>UQFS01000050.1 GCA_900540375.1 uncultured Prevotella sp. | reverse complement strand
CCTTGCTCAAAGCCTATCGTGAGGCTGAACCATCACAGAAAGAGTTCATGAAGCAGCTCTTCGGTGCAGACAAATTTCCTTCCAACGTCATGGAGCGAGTCAAGACATTCAAAGATGCCGTCAACGAACTTGGCGACCACTATCTCAAACATCAACAGCAGCCGTCCCTCTTCCCGGACAACGGATAATATTGGTGATGAGTTAGTCCAATACGATGATGGTACGTGGCAAATAATAGGAAAATAAATTATGAAGGCAAAACGCATCAAAAAGCTCCGCTCACAGATAAAACACTATTATGCACGATCAGCCGCAGGCCTTTTCGGCATATACACCGGTAAGTCCGACATGATGGTAAATGGCACTGTCATCTATGGAAAAAATCCATGTGATGCCTTACGCCGTGCACGAAGACACCTGTACATCGCAGGCAGCGATCACTTCTACGGCAACAATACCACATGCAGATGGGCTCAATATGCCACCATGCCCGTAGATAAGCCGACGGATAGAAACATAGAATATTGGAATTAAACATTATGGAAAAACAATCCGAATTTACAACCCCCTGGCACGACCCTGACAAAGAGCTGCCACCAACCGACACTACTGTCATTGTCGTCATCCCTCTTCCTGCCGACTTTCGTAAATACGGCATAACCGATACCGTCCGTCCCTCGCCTGATAATCGGGATCCCCATGCCTACTACGACAAGTATGGCTTCGAGGAGCTCCTTTATACCCCCGTCGCCTGGGCATACAAGCCCGACTTTCCGAAGTGGCTCACGGATAAACTCTCCAAAGCGCGGGTCAAACCGCTTCTATAAACATCTATAGTGTCTATACCCTCTATAACATCTATAAATTCTATAATCCCCATCACTATGCCAAAAAAGTATAAACCCATCATCCGTGTCACTCCTGTGACCTTTTCCAACGGGAAGCCCACCAAATATCAGGCTTTCGGACAACTCCCCAACGGCGATGTCCGCATCATCGGCAACCCGTGTTCCAACCCGACGCTCGCCATTCGCTCACTCAAAGCACAGTGCCGTGCTTTCGCCGAATGCGCCTGCCGGGTCATTGAGGCCATCGACGAACAGTATGCGGCAACAGACAAGCAAAAGAAGTAACACTTTATCACCGTCATAAATGGCAATTCCCATAAATTAGCGCATTATGAAACGAAAGTTATATCTCTTCACCGCATGGCTGCACGAGTACTTCAAGCACCCATTGCCCAACGTACGAACAGCCGACTACGTAGTGCCCAACCGGCTCTACGACAACTTCGGCAACGTCTGTATCTGTGTGCCACACACACACAACGAGCAGAAGCATCTTGCACGCTGGCCCGACCGGGCCATGCCGCTGCCATTGCTCCTGCAGGCCGCCCATTCCCCCAATCCGCTCCATGAGCTCGACAATATGTATGCCCAGCTCTTCGACAGGATTAAGACTGAGGACATCCCGGCCCACTGCAATTTCTGCGACTTCTACCGTTACGGACTACCATGCCCGCTGCACAATCACTTCCGCGACGGATCGGCCGTTTGCGACACACATAAGTACATCATCATTAAACATCAGAAATGACAGACAAACATACCATCAGCCTCAACCACCGACAGCGCCGTTATCTCGATGCCAAACGCAAGCGTGAGGCTAAGAAGCAAAAAGGCAAGCCCAACGCCAACCGGGTTGAGCTCACCGATCATATCGTCTATACTGACGACTCCTACAAGGACCGCCACAAGGTCTCTGGCGGTAAGGCCATGGAATATCTCAAAAAGCGCATCGCCGACAAAAATAGGATATTTCACTTGCCAAAGTTCATCAATTCTAAACGAAAGAAGTTCCTTACCACCGCACTGCTCGTCAACCGTGACGGACATCAGCGTGACTTCCTCCCCGACAAGAAGCCACGGCACTGCCTCCTTGTTCATCGTGACATCGCCCGCGCCCTGATCTCCGGCTGCTGTATGTTCGCGCGCATCACGTCAAATGTCGATGACGACAACAACATCATCGACGGCTCGTGGGCGATAGTCCCTGCTGAGTATCGCATGATGCAAGCCACGACCATACAGACGCTACGCCGCCGTCCTTTCTGGTTCCTCCGTCGCTATCATTATGAGATAAGCTTCGACGGGCGTGTGCAGCCGGCCCATCTGCTTTTCGACTACGGTCTCAACCCTGAGGCCCGCCGTCAGCGGCTATACGTCACCCGTGAGTACGTTCCTATCCGTGGCACCGACAAACAGAACGACTACTTCCGCCTCTGGCTCAACAAGCCAGTCTCCACAAAGTAGCCCCGTTGCGTGCCGCGCCTTGGGTTTCCCTCCGTTGCGTGCCGCGCCTTTCAAGGCGCGGACATCTGCCTCCCCCGTTCAGTATGCCGCTGCTGTGCAGCGGCCTCAACAACCATCAACAAAGATCAATCATGAAACAGCAAATTCGTTACCGCGGCCTCTCCCTTGCCAAGGATGAGCAGGCCGTGCAGAATGGTGAGCTTTCACTCTGTGCCAACGTTGAACTCCACGACGGTGCGCTGCGGCCCTCTGTTCTCTCAGGCACCACCATTGCCAAGCGTCTTGCCGATGCTGACGACAACGACTGCCAACTCATCTACGTTCACGTCACCACTGCCTATACTCATATCATCGCTTACTGCGACGTCACCATGCGCCTCTCCTGGTTCCAAAAGGACGGCACGCTCGGCGGTACCATCGGACACGACTTTGGCGGCGGCATTACATCTATCGACTCCATAGGAAACACCCTCGTTGCCATCGATAAGGACGGCATACACTACATCTTATACAAGAACAATGACAACACCTATAAGTATCTCGGACAGAAACCGCCGTTCCTGTCTATTGAGTTTTCTCTTTCCAACAACTATTCAGCCGACTATGAGACAGGCGGTATTTCGGTCAACGGGTCAGCTGAGGGTTTCGATGCTGCCTTCCAGCAGACCACAGTGTCCTGCAATGATGCCTTTAGCCCGTCAACGAAAACAACGGCTTATAATAAGGGAGAAACTCAGCTGAAGGTCAAGACGGAGAAGCAGGCCGACATTACTGAAAACGTCTGTGCGCTGGTCAACCGCACCAATAGCAAGATTGCCAAGGACGGTCATTTCTACGCCAACTTCTTCATCCGATATTGCTACCGGCTCTACGACGGTTCCATGATCATGCACTCTGCACCTGTCTTCATGCCGGTGCTTGTGCCTGACAACTACCTGGTCTATGTCTGCAATGCTCACATGGATGACGACCACACCGTGGGCCTCGACGACACTATAAATATTCACCGTAAGGATACCAAAGGGAAAGAATATGCTTTCAAAATCAATAAGCTCACATTCATGTACTACCCTCGCAACGTCTCTGTCAAATACACATGGCGTAACGATAATAGTACCGCTGAGGCTCTCAAAGAATGGAGCGACATCGTTTCTTCCATCGACGTGTTCATCACACCGCCCGTCACACGCACAGATCCTGCACAAACCATCAAGACATGCGTCTATCAGCCTGACAACTGGGGATTGAACGCTCAGAATGCGGCTGGACTCTACAATACATGGGAAAACGTTTGGTACTACAACAACAATACCGACCGGGAATGCAAGACTACCGTTGCCTTCCCCGGACTTTCTAACAAAGGTTACGCAGATAAGATTGCCAATCAGTCGACTTTCTACAGAGTTTGTTCATTCAAGACAGATGACATTGGCGGTACGGGTGAGGAGCATACACTTCCCGTCGATCAGTCAGTAGTTGAAAACGTCTCTACGCAGGAACAGATGCGCGACGATTACAAGTCTCATAATTTCATCTATCCGAAAGGTTGCTATGTCTATAACCACCGCCTCAACCTCTACGGACTCTATGAGCGGCTGTTTGCCGGTTTCACTTTAGGGCAAATGTTCCCGTATGGAATTTTCACAAAAGCCGGATATGATACGGCTTGCCTGGTCAAGAAAACCGTCGTGCGCCTCAACACTGACAATGGATATAAGTACGTTGAGAATGTCTATAACATGATGAATTCCACACTGCTATACATGCTCTTCAATTTTCCGCTTTTCTATCCGGATGCCCGTGCCGACCGTATGTATGTAAATTATGTAACCTACGACACGTCAATGCCACCTGTAGCAACGGAACACTGGGCCGAATTTAAGCTCACTGCCTGCAACGAACTCAACGGTTCCATGCATGTGGGGGCATTCACTACCGACTATCCAACAACCTCGGCTCCATCATACAAAGTAGATGATGTTGTCACCATGTACAACCGCATCTACACCTCTGAGCAGAACAATCCCTTCTACTTCCCTGTTGAGGCTATCAACAGTGTTGGTACCGGCGACATCATCGGGCTGGCTGCCACTACCCGCGCCCTCTCACAGGGTCAGTTTGGCCAATACCCGCTCATGGCCTTTACTAAAGATAGTATCTGGGCTCTCAACGTGTCCTCGTCCGGCACTTATTCCAGCATCCATCCCATCAGCCGTGAGGTCTGCGTCAATGCCGACTCCATCTGTCAGCTCGACCAGTCTGTGGTCTTTGCCACAGATCGTGCGCTGAACAAAGTTGCGGAGTCATCGGTGGCCTCTTTCTCCGACATTCTCGACGGACCGTTCTTCTCCGTCGCCAAGGCACTGCCAAAGCTCTATGACTACTTTAACAACGGTGCGCACACGTCACACGACATGGTTGAACTCATCACTTTCAGCACTCCGCCTATTGAATACTTCAAAACGGGAAAGATAATCTACGACTTCGTCAACAACCGTATCATCGTCCTGCCTGTTAAATGGGAGCAGGAAAAGGAGATCGCACTGGTCTATTCCATCCGCGACGACACCTGGTCCACTATGCTTGTCGAGAAACCCATGGCCGTACTCAATTCCTATCCATATCCTTACATCCAAAAACGGGACGGGACGGTTCTTGTCATTGATAAAAAGTATGACTACACCGACGCTTCACTCCATGATGGTCTCATCGTCACGCGGACGCTGACTGTTGACCAAACCATGCTCGCCATCACAGGCTTCGACCAGCAGACAGATGCCGCAACCGCACCGCTGATCTTCATCTTCGGCTCCAACGACAACCGAACCTGGCATTACGTCGGGCGCAAGCGGGCTATGCTTGCCGACTATCTTCCCGCTCACCCTTACCGCTTCTTCCGGCTCGCCCTCTCTTTGAGCCTCAGCCAGTCAGAGAAGTATTTCCAAACCAATCTCGAAATCACCCAAAAATACGAAAAACTATGAAGAAACTCTCCAAGGCGGCATCCTCCCTCATCTACCGGCTGCGTTCCCGTGGCTACCGTATAGACACTAAGGCGCGTACCATACTCGTAGCCGTTAACGGGAATAATGAACTTCCCGATTTGTCGCCCCTCAACCGCTTGCGCAAAGAGTTCGGTTTCCAGGTACTTACTTCTCTGACTGAAGACACGCTACGCGCCCGTGTCTATATCTCCGGCCCCATAGCTCATTACGACCTTGATGAGCGCAAGGCAGTCTTCAAGACTGCAAAAAAGCAGCTGCGCAAGTTAGGCTATCTACCTGTCAACCCTATGGACAATGGTCTCCCTCAGCCCGGCGACTGGCGCGACCACATGCGGGCCGACATCGCCAACCTCCTCCGATGTCAGTACATTTATTTCCTGCCCGGCTGGCAATACTCTAAAGGCTGTCGTCTCGAACTCGATGTGGCTATGTCCTGCGGCCTCAAAGTCCTCAAATTCTGATCTCGCCTATAGCCTCTATCTTTGTCTATAGTATCTATGACTTCTATAGCTTCTATCCCCTCTATAAACCAAAAACCGCCCGTTCCCCTCTCGGGAACAGGCGGCCGCTAACCTAAAAACAGTCCTAATTCTATGTAAAACTAATACCTATTAATTATATACATAAACATTAAAGTAGTACTCTGTTCTGTGCCTCGTCTTTTTAAGGCGACGGATTAGCTCAGTTCCGTAGGCTGCTGCTGTGCAGCGGCATCCACGCCCTTATATCCAGCTCGCCTTTCTTCTGTTGAAGTTCTCGCGCATGTTCAGGTCGTGGATAATGTTGCTCGAGTCCTCGCCGTCGGCAAGTCCTTTGTATTCTCCGGCCTTGTCCGCAAGCTGGTCCTGCAGGAAGCGGTACATGCACCAGTCCACAACATACTTGTGTATTGAGCTTTTCAGGTGGTCCGTTACTGCCGTGTTAAAGTTCTCAATCTCCAACGCTATGTTCACACTCTCGTAGGTGATCTTCTCGTTGCCGTCGCTGCCGGTCGTTACGCTTTTCACCAGACGTTCCAAGGCGTTGGTGTCCGTTGTGCGGCCTACTTTCAGCCAGCGGCTGCAAAATACCTTCACCTTGCCAAAGGCTTCTGTCACGGCCCTGCAAATGATGCTGCGCGTCTCAGGATTATCCGGCTCCATCACGTTCGCCTTGATGTCGGCAAGCGCATCGTCCTTCACCGAAATGCTTATCAGGTTGCACTTGGCAAGTATATCGTTACACACCTCGCCCAAGTCAAACGTAAGCGTAATCTTTTTCTTCTCTGCCATAGTTATATCTATTTAATCGTTTACATGATCATGACTTATTATCCGCCCGGCTGTCTCGCGCCATAATGGAGAAGTGCCACTCCAGTCCGTGAAGTCGTGTCTTATATCTACAATGTCGTTGTCCTCATTCCTGCCTGCGGCTTTCGCTTCATTGCGTTCATCAGCATTTTCGTTGTCATTCTTGCTGTGTCTTTCGTCTGCTTCCCCGGAATAGTCACTCGTGGCTTTATCTTCGTCGGCATTGCGCTCGTCGGCATTGTCTGCATGGAGTCCGTCCGCCTTATCGTCGTCTGCGCCTCGTTCCTTTGCGCTGGCATAGATGGTTTCATCGTTTTTTTCGGTGTCGGCGGTTCGATCATCAGCCTCAGCGGTATATTCGTTATCATCCTTGTTCTGTTCGCTGGCTCTTTCTTCGGCTGCGCCCGTGCTTGTTCCCTCGGCTTTATCTTCATCGGTGCCACGATCCTGTGCGCTGCCATAAGCCTCTTCGCCTTTGTCGGTCTCTCCAGCTCGTTCCTTCTCGGCAAATGCAAAGCTCTTCAGACCTACGATATACACTATGTCGTCCAAGTCCTGAGCCGCCATCGCCTGGTAATCCTGCTTGACACTGATGCCTTCAAAGTCGTTCAGCCAACCGGCTGTTACCGTATGAACAAGGTAGTCCTGGATCTTGTTCTTCAGCAAACCCTCCAATCGTTTTGGCCAACTTCGGCTCACGTCAAGCCTCAGCGTATAGTCATCACCTGTTGCTTGTAGGTCGAACTGTGCGCTGCTCTCCTGTAGCCACTTCTCCAGTCGGCGTTCAAGATCACTGATACCCTCGCGGTAATAGATGTCAAGCTTCGGGCTTTCTGCGTCGCTTGCCCAAAGCTGATCAAAAGAAGGTGTCCCGCCGTTGTGCTGCGCGATCGTCACGGAGATACCTTCCGTTATCCCCATCACGCCCTTCCTCGATATGACAATCTTTATTTCCATGCCACAAATTTAATTTCTCTTCCTATTTCTTGTGTCATAAAATCGCAATCCAGCCTATATGTCTCATTGTGTCCCGCTATGTCCCCATGGTTCTGTAGGCCGCTGCTGTGCAGCGGCTCCACGTCACCACTTTCGTTTCCTCAGCCACAATATAATCATTATCGCTCCCGCAACAATGTTTATAGCCGCTATCACTATCGCAGCCGTCCCGAAGTCCATCTTCACCCGTTCCCACTTCGTAAGCTTCCGCTCCACCGGGTAAGGCACCCGCACGCTGTCCGTCCTCACCGCCGATGCGCTGTCTCCGGCCACGGTGTTACTCATGTGCGTAGCCTGCTCCCATTTGATAAGCCGCAGCGTGTGCCAGCGGTCCACAAACACGGTGTCCCCCCTCATCATCACGGCCATGCTGTCATGCTTGTACACATCATTGAGCTTAAGCACCGAGTCCCTCACGGTGTCATGCACCGTAACAACCCTGTCCTTAAACTCTGTCCGCACATTCTCCACCGGCACATACTTGGTAGTCTTGCAACCTGCAAGCAGTGTGATGATGGCGCAGACTATCAAGCCCAGCAGCCACCCTCTTAATCTATCAAAATCTATCATATCTATTGCTTCTATAGTTTCTATCGTTTCTATATCACCCCATTCACCCCATTCACCCCATCAGCCCCATTTATCCCACAATCCTCTCCACACTCCTTATCATCGCTTCCATCGTCTCGGCGTAGTGCGGGTCCGTGGCATACTTGCAACCCTTGTTGTCGGCTATCCGCTTGGCAAACTCCCTCGCGTTCTTCCTGTACGGCCATGCGTCCGCATAGCCGGGTTTCTCAAACAGCCGCAAGTGTTCTTTCAGGCAGTCCTCCAATGATGCAAAATCCTTAAACAGACGATAAACCTTGTACTGGTATCTTCCGTCCCGTCTCTTGATAACGCTCACCACTTTCTCCGGGGCGGTAAACTGCTTGTTAGGAGTCGTAAACACCTCGCTTGTCAGCACAAGTACCGTCTTCCCGGTCCACCCCGTGCCTTTCGTTATGCCGAAGAGATTGTACTTGCCGACACGCTTTGCTCCCCAGCTGCTTTCCAAGCATGCCTGTGCTGCCACGAACACGGGGCTAATCTCGTTCACCTTGCAGGCGGCGTTATAAACCTCCTTGCAGAATTCTTGTTGTTGTTTTGTTGCCATAGTCAGTCTTTGTTATTTTCTTCTTCTTTCTCTGCTATAAATTTCTTCAGAAATGGTATCCGCTCCACAAACTGTACACTCAGCACATAATAGCAGAAACTCGCTATCCTGTACCATACGCTGCCTCTCGGGGCTATCATCTTCCAGTTCCGGGAGATATTCACCGCAAAGAAGTATGTGGCCATCGAGCACAGATACTTCACGCCGCTTATCGCTTCCTCGTGATCGTGAAGTTTGTCGCCGACGGTCAGCACGCTCAGCATCAGTACGAAGAACACCGTGCTCTGACCGAAAAACTGCAATGCTTTCTTGTTCTCCCAGCCACCACCGTTCACAATGTCTGCTATCAGCCCAAAGCTGAAATTGACAATGAACAGCACAATCATTGCCAGCATGAAGTCCCCAATCGGCATGAAGAAACTCATCACCGCTGCCCATGCCGCTACCAAAAAACCTTTAATCTCGCCCATAGCCTCATCTGTTATATCTGTAAAACAACCAACCGAACACTCTCACGGCATAGAAGTACACCACTGCCACGCTCACCTGCAGTGTAGATGTACTGTAACAAACCATATCCTCCAAAAACGCTATGTCATACTTACATCGTTCCTTCCTCCCGCCTTGCTTGTCATATCTGACATCATGAAGCAGTGCAGCCTCATGAAAGCGTTTGCGATAGGGCAACAGCCGTCTAAGCCACTTCGGCCCTATTCCAAGACCGTTCGCACCCGGCTTCCACATTATCCCTCTCAGTTTCTTCTTCATTCCGCGCCCTCCAGTAGTTTCTTGGCGTCAATGCC
>UQFS01000049.1 GCA_900540375.1 uncultured Prevotella sp. | reverse complement strand
GCAAAGGTACAGACTTTTAAGCGAGGCTGAAATACGGTAATGCCGAGACGCTTACGATGATAGAAAACCTATAGCGCAGCTCCTGCACTTGAAGGATGACTACACTATAGGTTATTCCTTACGGGCATTACGGACTTAAGAAAGAACTTTAGAAATTCACCAAAGACATTGTATGCTGAACACAGGACAGGCCGATTAAAACCTCAGAATATATCCGTCTCCCTCCTTGAATGCATTGCATCTTTCAAGATAATGACGCGTTTCTTCAAAATTGTCGCCCGTGATGTTGGCACTGAAATTTCTCACGCGCGTCATGGCACGCAGCAACACGCTGGGGTCATTTCTGCGGGTTAGACGCCTCAAGGCATTGAGATAGTCCTCCCGGAATACAGTGGGGACAATGATCTTTGACTGGTCAGCCGCTACAAGTTCAGCGTTCATCATGATTCGAGAGATACGTCCGTTGCCGTCAGTGAATGGATGCACCTCACTTATCATGAAAAGCATGAACATAGCTTTGGCAAATGGGTGTTCCAATGCCTGATAATACTCAAATCCCTTGCGCAGCGTACCTCTGACCAATGTGCAGTCTACAAAATGAGTGTCTCCTGCATGATTGTTCTGCATCTTGAACATTCCCGGATTTCTGTCCGGCCGTGCTGCCATCATCACGCGGTGCCGGTCTTGCAGAATATCTATCAGATCATCGGCCGATGAGGGAGTACGGCGCATCTCCCTGCGGCTCGCAACAATCTGAAAGGTGCCCAGCACATCATGGGAGTCGGCGTTACGGGCTGGCATAGGCTGTCCCGTCTCAACAATCTGGCGGGCATCCTCAATCTCAAACTCCGTACCTTCAATATAGTTGGAGAAATAGCTTTCAAAGAAAGCAAAATTACGGAAGGCAGAGGTTTCCACGTTGGGCTCATCAATCAAAGGGAATGGCTCGTTGTGCAGGGCATCGAACAGAATGCCAAAGAGCTTTATCCTGTTGGCATCGTATGGCTCTCCTTGGGCTCTTGCCAGTGCTGCCGGTGAGGTGAGAACCTTGGACGGCTTCGTGCTCAACAAAGCACTTATGATGGTATTGAGTGTTTCGAACTCGGCCTCCATGCCCAAACTCCCGGCAATCTCACGTGCCTTGTCACGAAAAGAGTTCAAGCCCTTCTCACCGTTCACTTGCAGAATACGCTCCAGGTAGTCCTCAATACTGGTACGGGGAAGGCATTTGGAAGAACCTCCCCTCGTTCGTCCTTTCTGAAGGTTTTCCAGTGTTCTGCGTTCCGCACTTGATATATAGAGATTCTCGATGAAGGGCATGTCGTATTCCGTTCCTTTCGGCCCTTCCATCAGATGCACCTTTATACCGGGCAAAGTAACATTCTTCGTGTAATTGTAAGTCAGATAGATATCCCCTTCGGACGTCGGCTTCAACTCAAAAGCTGACCTGTGGCTGATAACCGCCTGAGGATAGAGCTGACCGAGAATGAAAAAGATGTTATGCCTTATGATTTCCTCCGGTGTGTCCTCCATATTGGTGGTGTAAACCTTGGGCGCAATCTTTCTCAGCAATCCAGCCTTCATCATGGAACTCATTTCTGCTGACTTGCCTTTATCCCGAGTACCCATCAATATCTCAGTGATATTGTTTGTTATTAGTTTATTGGTCATGGACTTCCGTTTTTCTGCAAAGTTAGGCAATTTCGTCGGATAACAAAAAGAATTTTGAAATTTTGTCGAATAAGAGCCGCTTTTTCTGAAGTTTTGTCGAATAAGAAATACCATCAATCATGTGTTTCAGTCAATAAGGACAGTAAGAATACCCTCATGACAGAAATTTTGTCGAATAAGAGCCGCTTTTTCTGAAGTTTTGTCGAATAAGGTAGAAAACAGAAATAGCGATGTTTATGGTTTTCTTTTATTTCTTTACGTTGAACTTTGTCTTATACTGTCTTGACGTCATGCCAAGTACGCGCTTCACACATCGAGTGGAGTAATTGGTAGTGTTGAAATCCAAGCGACAGGCAACATCCGTGACCGAAAGGTCTTCGCGTTTTTGTGCAGATACCTGTACCTCATGGCATCGATAAAAAATCAAGGAGGGTTTACGAGATGCCAGTCCTAACGTAATGTATAGAAAAGCATATTTAGTGCATTAGACATTTGCCATAACGTTTGGCTGACACACCATTTAGTGCACGGTGCAAGATATATATATATAAATACATGCTTGCACCGTGCACTAAATGGTGTAGCCAAAAAAACGTAACTACTCAGCGAATGCATTTCAATCCCAACTTGGGATAAATCCTACGCTCAGGAGATATGTTTAAACGTCTATCAATCAGCAAAGTAAGTATGAAAAATAGTTCTGTTTTTGTTTGCCTATTTCAGATATTCTTCGTACCTTTGTATCTGTGAAACAGACAGTTACGGACATAGCCGATGTGCTGAAAAGCATGAATGAGAAGTTGGGATCAATGCAAAAAAACATCGATTCGCAGCATGATACTATATGCAATCTTAACCGTAACATCAACAAATTGAACGCCGAGGTCAGCAAACGTAATACGATAATAGAGGATCTTAGAAAGCGTCTTGCAAAGTACGAAACACCGGACAAGAACTCAAACAACAGTAGCACGCCACCTTCCAAGGAGAAGATGAGGGACGAAGTCGTCCGACGTACTAAGACGCTACGCAAAACGAGCGGTCTCAAGCCAGGCGGACAAGCTGGTCACAAAGGCAGTACACTTTTGAAAACTGAAAGTCCAGATTTCGTTGAAAACATAGTCCCTAGTTACTGTAACGAATGCGGCAACTCGCTCGAAGATAGTGAACTTGTATTGGATTATGTTACACAGGTGATATCACTTCCTGAAATGAAGCCCATAGTAAAAGAAATCAGGCATTATGTTGCCATCTGTAGTAAGTGCGGCGCAAGAATCCAATCTCACGTTGCAAGGAAACGTGGGACAAATGCCGTCGTCTATGACGCTTCTGTCAAAAGCCTTGTCGTCTATCTTTCGGTAGTACAGTTTCTGCCTTATGGACGTATTGCCGACTTCTTGCTCGAAGTATGCAATCTTTCGATAAGCGAGGTCTCTATGGTTAACTGGATAAACGAGGCCAAGACAAAAGCGAAGCCTGCTATTGACAGAATAAAGGAACTCATTATGCAGTCAAAGGTCGTAGGCTTCGACGAGTCGGGCTGCTATTGTAATAAGCGGCTGGACTGGGCTTGGATAGCACAGACCGTGTATTTTACTCTCTTATTCCGTGCAGGAGGAAGAAGTTCAAAGGAGTTGGAAAGTCATTTTGGTGACAGCCTTGAGAGAATGATAGCAGTAACAGATCGCCATAGTGCCTATTTTGCCTTGCACTTCTTGAACCATCAGGTTTGTCTTGCGCATATACTTAGAGAGCTGCAATATCTGAACGAGCTCGACACAACACAGCAATGGTCCGGAGAAGTTGAAAAACTTTTGAAGGAGGCAATCCACGAAAGAAATACAAGGCCTAACGAGTGTATCGAAAAAGAACCGTGGCTCGAAAGGCTTGACGCTCTGCTCAAAAAGAATTTGGAAGGATTTAAGGAACAGTTTCAACATCTCAAAAACGGTCTGATAAAATGCAGGGATTACATCTTCAACTTTCTGGAGGATCCTCTGATTCCTTCTGATAACAATGCAAGCGAACGCGGCATTAGAAAGTTGAAGATAAAATTAAAGAACTCTGGTACCTTTAGGTCGGACTTAGGTGCAGATGCATTCTTTGACCTGCATTCCATCATAGAAACTGCGAAGAAGCATAAGCAGACGCCATTTGAAGCAATCCGAGCACTGTTTGGTGCTACGGATAGCTCTGTCGTACCTATCGCTGAATAGTTACAGTACAAAGATACAAAAAAATAAATGTTAAAAAAGAAAAGTGAGTAAGTAATAATGCTTTTTTAAAGTCTTAGGGAGTAAAAGACAAAAATACCAAGAATAATTTTATGATAAAAAAACTCTTTATGGCTCTGTTGTTTGTCATTATGCTGGCAGCATGCAATGAGAATAATGGAGAGTTGGCATTAGACACTATTACCCAACAAATAATAGAGAATGGAATATCTGTGCCCGAAAATGGATGCGACACAGCTATAGCCTTTCCTTATTCTGTGAATGGCTACCAGACAAAGATAGAATATCAAGACGAAAGTTCAAAGTGGTGTGTCGTAAAAGACAGTATTTCTCCCGACAAGAAATTTTCAATTATAGATCTGACAGTGCTTCCCTCGGATACCAATCTATTGGAAAGAAAAGCCATACTTGTGGTGAAGGCAACAGATGGCGGCGTATATAATATCAAGATATCACAGAGACCTTATCGTTCTGCATATCCCGAGAAGCTTAGCTATACGATGTCTGCATCCGGAGGAGATTTGACCGTCAAAGTAAAGGCTAACTGTCCTTTTAGAACAGCATTTGTGTGGAGAATTGACGGATACGGCAATTCTGCTCATATCAGACATGTCGATTGGATACATGGGGACGTTGGCAAAGACATAGAGCCATCAGCCAATGGTGAAGCCACATTGCATTTCTACGTTGACCTCAACACTGGTTGGGGGAGAAATACAACTCTTTTATTTCAACATGTCGGAAGTGACCAGCGGATTAGGTCAAGGAACTTTGAAATACGACAGGAACCAAGAACTTTTCAAGCAAATGAAGAGTATAATATTCCTGTCGTGACAGACCGAGACCCTTTAAATGTGGTATTCGGACAAGACACTGACAACTTGAATAGAATCAGGAATCTGTCTATAAACGGGTTAGTGGATACGGGAGATATGAGCTATTTTGCCAATTTTGCAAAGAACTATGCCCTACAGTCATTGGATCTTTCAAATACCCACTTTGACCGAAGCGGTCGTCTCAATAATACGGAGAAGTCCGTCTCTGAAAGAATGTTCTTTGGAAGCACGTGTTCTAATATAGCAATCCCCTCCAATACCGTGTATATAGGAAAGGAAGCATTTGCAGACTGTAACCAATTAACATGTTTTACAATACCTCAATCGATAAGGTATATTGGAGACAGAGCCTTTGCTGTTTGTAGTAATTTAAGGGATATTACGATAATGCATGACTCAAAATTGTCGAGCATTGGTGATGAAACTTTCAACACTGGTACCGTTCTTAACAGTCTGTATATCCCTTCTACTGTGCATAATATATCAGACAGGGCCTTTGTAGGACTTCATACCAAGGAACTCCATGTAGAATGGATGGTGCCCCCTATTCTGAAAGAGGGATTCATTACAAAAGGATGTAGTCTCTATGTCCCTAAAGGGTGTGTCGATAAATACAAGTCCGAAAAATACTGGAAGGATTGTGATCAGATTCTTGAAGAACCATAATAACAAAATAATAGATCAGCGAGGGTGCATCAAAATTCAGATACACCCTCGTTTTTGTGCTATTTTATAATAGAGTAGATATGGGGATTAGCATATACACATCAAGCTCTTCCAACGGCATCTTGCCAATGTCGGTTGCATCATGGTTGTGCCTAACTGACATTCGGACTTCTCAAAAAGTTTCTCGTTTCTACAATCTCAACTATTACAACGACAACGACTTGCCATTCGCTTCTCTTGGCGGTAAATATACGCGACTGGATTTGAACCAGTTAAGCCTGTGTCATGCCCGACACATCAAGAAAAGCGGCCCACCCCGAAGAGGGATGGACCGCTTTTCTTGTGTGTCTTTATGATCAGTTCGACGACAGATGCTTGGTGAGGAACTTATGCGACTCAAGCATCTCCTTAGGGTCGAGGGCTTTGTCAAGTTCTTCCTTGGTCATGACCTTATGCTCGAGCACAAGGTCGTAGACTGAGCGGCCGGTCTCGTTAGCCTCCTTGGCAATCTTTGTGCTGCTCTTGTAGCCGATGTAGGGATTCAGGGCAGTGACGATGCCGATGGAGTTCCTTACCATCTCGTAGCAACGCTCTTTGTTGACAGTGATGCCGAGCACGCACTCGTCGGTGAGCGTAGTGATGGCGTTGCTGAGCCACCAGAGGCTTTCAAAGAGACACTCGGTGATGACAGGTTCCATGACGTTGAGCTCGAGCTGACCGGCCTCAGCAGCAAAAGTCACGGTGGTATCGTTGCCGATGACTTTGAAGCAGGTCTGGTTGGTCACCTCAGGGATGACAGGGTTGACCTTTCCGGGCATGATGCTGGAACCAGGAGCCTTCGGCGGAAGGTTGAGCTCATGCAAGCCGCAGCGTGGGCCGGAAGCCAGCAGGCGCAGGTCATTGCAGATCTTGGAGATCTTCACGGCCAGACGCTTCAGCGCTCCCGAGTAACTGACATAAGCTCCCGTGTCGGGTGTAGCCTCCACAAGGTCGGGCGACGAGACGAAGTTCTCACCGGTGAGCTTGCTGAGGTTAGCGGCGCAGAGCTTGGCAAAGCCCGGCACGGCATTCAGCCCCGTGCCAATGGCGGTGCCACCCATGTTGATCTCATGGAGCAGCTTCACGTTGCGCTCCAGGTTGAGGATCTCCTCCTCCAGGTTGTCAGCGTAAGCGTTAAACTCCTGTCCGAAGGTCATCGGCACAGCATCCTGCAACTGTGTGCGTCCCATCTTGATGACATCGCGATATTCGTCGGCCTTGTAGCGGAATGCCGAGATGAGTCCGGTGAGCGAGCCGACCAGCGTCTTGTTCATGCGGATGATGGCCAGGCGGATGGTCGTTGGATAGACATCGTTGGTCGACTGTCCGCAATTGACGTGATCGTTGGGATAGCAATATTGATACTCGCCTTTCTTGTGGCCCATGATCTCCAGTGCACGGTTGGCGATGACCTCATTAGCGTTCATGTTCACCGACGTACCGGCTCCGCCCTGCATCATGTCGATTGGGAAGTTTTCGTGGAGTTTGCCATCAATGATCTCGCGGCAAGCCTGCGAGATAGCGCCCGCGATCTCGTCGTTGATCGTACCCAACGCGTGGTTGGTCTGCACGGCGGCGAGCTTTACATAGGCGATGGCGATGACATAGTCGGGAAAGTCGCGCATCTTCTTGCGCGAGATATGATAGTTGTTGATGGCGCGCTGCGTCTGCACACCGTAGTAAGCCTCAGCGGGCACCTTGAGCTCGCCTAAGAGATCAGACTCCACTCTGTAATTCTTTTCTTCTGACATAGTAGTAATTGTGAATGGTTGATGAAATGATTATTGTTTACGCCTGCAAAGTTAGGCGTTTTAGTATGAATCTATTTACAAAAAACATTCGTCTTTTTGCAAATAACGAAACGCACCAGAAATAGTAGACGCAACTAAAGGACTTCACACATTTTCAAGAAGTCTGAAGGCATAGAATGCCACACAGATTTCACAAATTCTCACAGATCCCTGCTGTCGCAATGTCTATGGGTGGAACTTAGAAGCACTTGATGCGATACATGAAGCCGAGCTCGATGCGCGAGGTGCTGTAGTCCTCAAGTCCGCATTTACGACTGAAGTCGTAGTGATGTCCGACATAGGCGAGGAAGAGGCGCAGGTCCTGATCCTTGACAGGATAGTACTCCAGACTGGCGAGATAGCCTATAGACTTGCGGTAGTCCTTGAGCTGCTCTATCTTGCTGACGCTCGCTGTCTCATAGGTGCCCTTGGCCACGAAGTTCCACCGTGGCACAAACTGCCAGTTGACCTTAGAGATCAGCGAGTTGTAGTGCACGTCGCTGAAGTAAGCATTCTCCCGTCCGTTAAGGAAAGTACCAAGGTCGTTTGTGGCAATGCGCAGCCGGTCGAGTCCGTCCCACGCTCCCATGTAGTCGACATACCACTGCACGGTAGACAAGTTGAGCTTTTGTCCGAAGATCCACATGCGAGAGTACTCGTGGCGAGCCTGTGTCTGCAAGCCCCAGCTCCAGCGTGTCTGGAAGCGTCCGCCGAAGAAGTTTCCGTTCCAGTTGACGATATAGGTCAGTGGGTTGTTGCTCTTCTTGAGTTGGCGGATGCCGTCGCCTCGCCCCGTGACAGCCACAGCGCCGGCACCATACTCGTCAGAGAACTTTCCGTTGTTGGCATCCGACACTTCCACGGCAATTTCCTGCGAGGGCACGGGATGGTAAGCCACCACGACGCCTGCCATGAAGTTGTCCATATTGTCGACCATGTCGGAATACTGGTAGATATACATCGGATTCTCGTCGAACTCATGTCCGCCCCATATCTGACACATCTTACCACCCATGACGGTGAGCTTGTCATTGATGTTGTATCCCACCATCATGATGTCGGTAGCCTTGGCGAAGTTGTCCTCACCCTGTGCTGTGTTAGCCTTGTTTATACGGTGGCGCAAGCGGTAAAAAAGCTGTGGTGTGATGTTGCCTTTGATCTCGAGTCTCAGCTGCTTGTTAGCCAACTTACTGCTCCACGTATGCCCGTCGTAAATAGCTTGCGCCGAGGCGGCATAGTTGAAGTAGACGTTGAAAGCATCGTTTTTTTTCTCGATGTTGGCGATGCGCTCGGCCAGACTGGCATAGTTGCCGTCGGGACCGCCCATGCCGACATTATCTCCCTGGGCGGCAGCAACCATCGCAAGGATGAGCGCGGCCGCTAATGTCATCATTCTTTTCATGGTGGTAGACTGTTATTGATTATTGATGAGATGAGGATTAAGATGAAATGATGTGTAGCTTTAGTACTTCTGGAAATACTCTTGTATCTTCTGCCAGTCGCGCGTCTTGGTGAGTGCGAGCATGAGCAGCACGCGTGCCTTCTGCGGGTTGAGCGTGA
The DNA here is from genome assembly GCA_900540375.1 of uncultured Prevotella sp. GTDB lineage: Bacteria > Bacteroidota > Bacteroidia > Bacteroidales > Bacteroidaceae > Prevotella. The sequence goes on along the minus strand of UQFS01000049.1, from coordinate 2,409 downwards.
GCGCGGCGACGAAGTGGAATTTGCTATCGTCGACCTCACCATTGAGACAGGTGGGACCCGTAGGTACACGGCTGGAGCGTACGATGTTGATGCCCTTGGCGCGCGCCTGCAGTGCCACGTCGAAGACATCCTTGTAGAAGTTGCCGTCACCGACACCGGCGAGCACGATGCCGTCGAAGTTGGCATCCATGAAGGCTTTCATGGGCAACGGTGAGCAGTTGGCGTAGCCATAGACGATGCCTACCTTCGGCAGTGAGGTGAGGGTGTCGACAGTGAACTCGCTCTTATTGGTGTGGAGGTTGGTGATGTCGCGGCAGTAGATGGCCTGACCATTGTAGACATAACCCACCTTACCGAAGTTGGCAGCCTGAAAGGTAGCCACGTCGGTGGTGTGCATTTTCGTGACATCCTTGGCGTCAAGCAGCAGATTGTTCATGCACACCATCACGCCACGGCCTACCGACTGTGGACAGGCGGCAGCGACGACGCCGGCATAAAGGTTACCGGGACCGTCGGCACTGATCGCTGTAGACGGGCGCATGGAACCCACGAGGATGACGGGTTTGTCACTGTGTACGGTAAGGCTGAGGAAGTAGGCGGTCTCCTCCATCGTGTCAGTACCGTGGGTGACGACGACACCGTCGTAGCCTTCGTTGTTGAGCAACTCATTGATGCGCTTGGCGAGTTTGATCCACACATTGTCGTTCATGTCCTGCGACCCGATGTTGACGAGTTGCTCGCCGCTGACATCCGCCACGTCAAGCATCTGCGGCACGGCTTGTATCAACGTCTGCACACCCACCTGTCCGGCGCTGTAGGCAGAGTTGGTGGCGGAAGTACTCACACCGGCAATGGTTCCACCGGTAGCAATGATTCTGATCTTAGGCTTGGCATTGGCTGCGAGACACACCACAAAGGTGAAGAGCAGCAGAAGCAGAGAAAGGCGTTTTGTTTTCATAGAAGTAATGTATAATGAATAATGTATAATGTATATATTAATAATGAGTAACGAATAGTAGGGTGATGAGATAACCTACACCGATGGAGACAAAGGTGGTGACAAAGCCGGGAAGTTGGAAGGAGTGGTTGATGACGTACTTGCCCACATGAGTGGTGCCCGTGCGGTCAAACTCCAGTGCGGCTACCTCCGTGGGATAGTTGGGCAGGAAGAAGTAGCCGTTGACAGCCGGGAACATCGACACGAGGAGCAAAGGCGAGATGCCCAACGCTATGCCGACAGGATAGAGCGTGGTGACAGTAGCAGCCTGAGAGAAAAGCATGATGCTCATCAGGAACAGAGCTACGGCAAAGAGCATCGGTGCCGTGGCAACCATACCGGAAAGCGCATGGTTGATGGCCTCAGCATTACCCGTGTAGAAGGTGGAACCCATCCACGCCACGCCGAAGATAGCGATGACGGCGTTCATGCCCGCCATGAAGATGTTGCCCTTGGGCAGTTCCTTCACACTGGTCTTACCGACAAGCAGGATGAGGATGGCATCGCTCATCATCACCATCTCGATGGTCTCGCTCATCGTCACGCCTTCGGGGCGCAACGAGGGCACGAAGCCAAAGAGCACCACGAGGGCTACACCTAAGAAGAAAGCCCACACGGCACGCAGCGCACATGGGTTGTGCTCGGTCTCAGCCTCCTTGAGATTGTTGGCATCGGCCTCGGGATCAATGAGTCCCGCACGCACACGTCGCTGATATTCGGGGTCATCGACAAGTTCCTTGCCGACATGGTTCTCGATAAACGCCGCTACTAAAATGGCAATAATACTGGCCGGCAGGCAGACGATAAGGATGGTTCCCAATTCTATTCCCTGTCCGCCGAGCAGATCGGAAGAGATCATGGCAGCCATGGCAGCCGACACAGGACTGCTGGTGATGCCCAATGAAGCGGCGATGACCGAGAGGCTCATCGGTCGCTCCGGCCGCGTCTTGTTGGCTTGGGCTATCTCGCTGATGATCGGTAGCAGGCTGTAGCTGGTGTGTGCCGTACCAGCAAAGACACAAAAGGCAAAGCAGCAAAGCGGACCATAGTAGGTGATGTGGTCGGGGTGGCGGCGAAGAAACAGCGCGGCGCGCCCCACGAGATATTCCAGTCCTCCCGTAGCCTGCAGAGCGGCCGAGGCAGTGATGACGGCAAGGATGATCAGCATCACGTCGATGGGAGCCTTTCCAGGAGCCAGACCAAAGCCATAGACGAGGATAAAGGTGCCGAGCATGCCATAGATGCCCAAGCCTACGCCGCCCACACGTGCACCAATAAAGATGAACACCAGGACGACCAGCAGTTCTATCAGGATGAGAGTTGTTGCCATATTGGTTTTGTGTTTAGGTTCAATACTGCTGCAAATTTAGATAAAATCCCGAATTATAAGCCAGTTGAGATAAAAAACTGAA
>UQFS01000048.1 GCA_900540375.1 uncultured Prevotella sp. | reverse complement strand
ATCGGTCGTGGTACAATCAGAATAATCAATAATCCCACTTTTCAAAGTGGACTCACAAATAAAATCTGAGAAACTTACTCCATTCGGAGGATTTTTTCACGTTATGGATCTTTTTGAGCGCCATCTGTCGCATATCATCGACGGAACCCTTGGAAAGAGGTCTGTCTCTATTGGATACGATTAGCGAGATTATACGTTCTCTCATGTGCGTGTATTTCCGTGGAGGCTCATGCGTCGAGGATGTTTCCAACCATCTTAGAGGGCATCTGAGCCTGCATCCTTTATTGCGCACTTGTAGTTCAGACACCATCTTGCGTATGATGAAAGAACTTTCCTGCGACAACATCACATACACCTCCGATACCGGAAGAGACTATGACTTCAACGCCTGTCAAGGTGAACGAATTACTTGTCAATGCACTTGTCTCCACAGGACAGCTTGTGCCAAAAGAGGAATACGATCTTGATTTTGACCACGAGTTTCTTGAGGCTGAGAAGTATGATGCAAAGATGACCTACAAGGACTTTTTGGGATACAGCCCTGGTGTGGCAGTTATCAACAACATGGTCGCTGGCATTGAGAATCACAACGGAAACGCCAATGTCAGATTTCATCAACAAGACACCCTTGAGCGTTTCTACACAAGACTTGAGGGTAAGGGAATAACCATTAATCGTTCCCGTATGGATTGTGGCTCATGCTCTGAGGAAATAGTCAAGACTGTTGCCTGGCATAGCAAATTTTATTATATCCGTGCAAACCGTTGTCAGTCAGTATATAACGATATATTCGTATTGAGAGGATGGAAGTGTGTGGAGATAAATGGCATTGAATACGAACTGAAATCAATTCTCGTCGAGAAATGGAAGTTTTAAGTTCTTTTGTGTACATATACAAACTGAAACAAGGGAATGATATCACTTGATTGATCTATCTCTGTTTCTCCCTTTAAAACTCGCACTATTCCGGTAAAAAGTTATTTGTTTCTATGTAAGAACCAACTAGTTTCCCAGCGAGAAGCTATTAGATCTTCGGACAAAATCGTATATCTCGTATTAACTGTCGAAGACGGTCGTTGCCGACTTTATTTGTAACGCATCATATAGTCTTTCAAGCGCAAAGCCTGTTGCTTTGTTATTTGTCGAAAAATTACAAACCTCTTAATTACTTCTTTTCCATCTTCGTCAATAATTCGACCAAGAGAAACATTAAGTAGTATAGATGGAAGCGAGGATACTCCATTCATATTTATGTAAACCTGTTTCTTCTGGATAATTGCGTTCTTTATATTGTCATACAAAACTTTCCCAGCAATCTCCAAGTTGTTAGTATCTCGGAGAATATCATTCATTATAATATCCATACTATTTTAATTTACCATTCAAAATCATTAATGACCTCTTCTTCCTCCGTTTTAGATAAATCAACCTCAAAATAGATTAATGTACCTGGGAATGAGAAATTAGTACTAACAATTGTTGTATTCTCATTTTGTTTCACGACAAGAGCACTACCACTAAATATTCTGGCGGAAGTGCTCCCATTTAAAATATTTGAAAGACCAAAACCCCTGTTTCTCTCTGTCGAGCGAACTGTGAAATTATCCTCTATGGCTTTTGCTAAAGCATCTTTATCTGTCCCTATTGCCGGTTCGATCTTTCTAACTGAATTAGCTATACCAATACCGAAATCAGAAATAGCAGCATGAAGCATACTAGTGTCTTCTCTGTACATAACCAAAGAAAATGCATTATTCCGTGCATGTGCGTGATCAAAGACATTGTAATAAGCTTCTGTCATTATTTGACTGATTACGCTCAAATCCCGATTGCGAAAATAATTTCTCTTAAAATAGTTTTCAACTCTAGGTACGTATAAATCCTTCTCCGAATCTACTATTCTCCAAAGATTGAAAATGTTAGTTCCTCCCTTGACATCTACATGGTTCTTGCCATTACTCCAATATTCTGAAAAATACAACTGATTGTAAATATAGTCAAATACATTCTTGTTTTTATCATAGGATATAAAAACTCTATTTCCTATATCAAACAGATATTGAATAAGATTTGCTAATGTCACCAAATGAAATGGGAGCAACTCGCTTATTTTTATTGAACTGTCGAAATCTAATATATATTTTTCATCTCTATAGTTTTTGAATCTTAGGACGCAATCATTAATTTTGCGCAACCAATAGGCCTTATTACAATTCTCAAATATGATATACATGTTCATTTAGAACTTCCGTAGTATGTGTTATAAGTCAAATTCCACATAAAAGTTGTCGAAGACAAACGTCTTATTCCATCCGCAATAGCGATAGCTCGTAGCAATGTTCTAGCGGCAATAGGTACTAGTGCTCCTCATATAACGATAATAGTCATCTATTTCCATAAATACCTCTTATATTGAAGAGCAATTTGTGGGTAATTAACGGGCATTTATGTTAGAGTAAGGCTAGCGAAGCGCACAACTCTAGCACCTTCCTCACTGCTATGTGTGCAGAAGGGATGGTCAGAAAAATAGATTCTCCACATCAGAGAGACTGGTACCGATAATCGCTAATCACTCCAAGACATTTGGTAGACGAATCTCGCAGAGCTGTGCTATGTTTCGTAAGGCTGCTAACGCAAATTGGTTGCAAATTTACGAGTTTTTTTTGCAATATCGCAAGGAATTGATGCAAAATCGACATCACGGAGCTCTCACAAAACCACGAAGGGCGCGAAGAGTCCGCAAAGGTTACGCAAAGAACTTCTTACGAACATGTACTTGGCGTAGCCTTGACGGACTATAGTATCTCTATTTTGCACCAACAAGGAGAGAAAACCATAAGAGTTTCTGATTGCCTAAAAACACCTCTATAGGCCAACTCCGTCGAACAGCATTTTCTGGCGGTCTTTGAAGCCATTGAGCATGGTATAACGTTGCTCAAGCTGCTTGTACTCAGGAGAATTTTTCATACCCAGATCCTTAAGTTCTGCCATCCGCATAAGGATAATCTCTATCTCACTCAATGCTGCGATGGTCTGGTTTCCGGCCTCTTTCCGCTGGAGGAATTCGGCATAATACTCTTTGTATTCGTCGATTTTTTGATCCTTTTCTTCTTTCTTTCGTTGTTGTGTCTTATGCTTCATGGTATGATATGTTATTGATATGTTGAGGTTTTCTATAGTCCGCCACTGTAAGTTTCCCTAACACCCCACCGTAGGGAGGAAAAGGGCATGTGAAGAAGAAGTCTGTGTGCTTAGCAGGTGCTTGTGGATGAGAGACCTTGAGAATAACAACCAAGTCTGACAGCGATAATCAGCAAAGCAACCGGAATAGTGAAGTGCACAACTCTTCTTCCTCCCACACGTCACGGTGTGCGGAAGGGATGGTTAGAAAAAATAGATTCTCCACATCTGAGAGACTTGTACCGATCGCTAACTACATAAGACCAATAAATAATTGCCTCTCGCAGAGCTGTGCTATATTTCGTAAGGCTGCTAACGCAATTTGATTGCAAATTTACGGTTTTTGCGGGAAAGTAGCAAGAAAATCTTGTGCAAAATGAAGATCAAGACACACAAGTATTCATTTTCTCTGTCAGACATGATCATTAAGTAACATGTTCATGATTGTAGATTGCTGTATGTGCATCTATACTATCACATGAGGAAGGCAGTGGATAGAGGATAAAACGTGATGGATGAAAAAAGGTTTGGAATTCTTGTAACTTTGACGGGAATATGATTGAAAGTGACAAAAAAAAACTATAACTTTGCAAGAAGTTAAGAATCAATAATACCAAACGGTGTGAATCCGTACCAAGTGGCGCAAAAAAATACCAATTGGTGTGAAACGATGCCAAATGGCAAGAAAGGGAAAATACCCGGCGATGAGAAATGAGAAAAGCAAAGACAGCAAGATGATGGACATGCTCCACGGACCACTCTTAGGCAAGATGCTTCAGGTGGCCATGCCTTTCGCGGTGAGCAGCATCCTGCAACAGCTGTTCATCTCGATCGACGTGGCTGTGGTGGGACGCTTTGCGTCAAGCGAGGCACTGGCTGCCGTCGGTGCGAACACCTTTCTCATCAACCTGCTCATCAATCTCTTTGTCGGCATCTCGGTCGGCGCTAATGCTGTCATCGCCATGGCCATCGGTGCCCGCGACCGTCACCGTGTGCGCAACGCCGTAGGTACTACATGCGTCATCGCCCTGGTATGCAGCGTGTTGTTGTTGATCATCGGACTGACCTTTGCGCCTACGATCCTCCGCTGGATGGCAACGCCGCAGGAGATCCTACCCGACGCGACGACCTATCTGCGCGTTTACTTCCTCGGCGTGCCGTTCTTTATCATCTTCAACTTCGGTGCCGCCATCCTTCGCAGCAAGGGCGACACACGCCGTCCGCTGTATATGCTGCTTGCCGCCGGCGTGATCAACACGCTCTGCTGTCTGCTCTTCGTCATCGTCCTGCGGTGGAGCGTGGCGGGCGTGGCTGCTGCCACGGGACTGGCCAATGTGTTCAGTGCCTCGTGCATGATAGGAGTATTGCGCCATGAGAGCGGGCCGTCCCGGCTGCAAGCCACACGACTGCATGTGGACCGTCAGTCACTGCGCCGCATCCTCGTCATCGGCATCCCCACCGGCGTGCAGAGCATGCTCTTCTCCTTCAGCAACGTGTTTGTACAAACCGGCATCAACAGCTACGGCGCCGCAGCCATCGCAGGATCGTCGGTGGAACAGAACTTTGAATACTACTGCTATTTTATGATGAGCGCCTTCACGGGCACTGCCGTCACCTTTGTCGGACAGAACTATGGTGCCGGTCTCATCGACCGCTGTAAGCGCGTGTTCTGGTTAAGCATGGTCTGCGGTGCGCTGTTCTGTCTGGCCGGCAACCTGCTGTTCTATGGAGAGCGCGGCTTCTTCCTCTGGCTGTTCACCACAGATCCCGAGGTCATCGCCTTTGCCCGTGAGCGAATGGCCGACGTACTCGTCTTCCAATGGATTGCGGCGAGCTACGAGATCTCGGCGGCGTGTCTGCGCGGCCTGGGACATTCGCTGGAGCCTACGCTGATCGCCATCTTCGGCACCTGCGTATTTCGGTTGGGCTGGATCTTCTTCTATTGCCCGTCACATCCCGGCTTCAATCATCTCATGGCCGTGTATCCCATCTCATGGATGCTCACCGGCGTGCTGATGCTCACCGCCTACGCCATCACCCTGCGTCGGGTAGCAGCACAGCATCAGGCGTAGGGACATATATATAATAAGGTGTAGTTAACAATATAAATAAGGTATAGATTCGTGCAAGGTTCTGACCTTTTCCGCATTTATCAAGCAAACGGTCAGGATCATAACAAGCCATTAGCGCCACAGGCGTGTTGCCATCATGAAGGTTATCGATAAGGAACAACAGATCGTAGAAGCCTTTCGCCGGGGAGAAGCCTCGGCGATGGACGGCCTATTCACGCTGTTCAGCGGGTACCTCATGGGTGTGGGCGCGCGCTATATCGCCGACGACGACGAAGTGAAAGACGTGTTGCAGGAGGCTTTCATCAAGATCTTCACACAGTTTCACTCGTTTCAGTACCGCGGTAAAGGCAGTCTGAAGGCTTGGGTGACACGCATCATGGTCAACGAATGTCTGATAGCGCTACGCCAAAAACAAAAGACCGATGTCGTCGACAAAGAAGAAGTGCCCGACCTGCCCGATGAAGAGCCGGACACAGAGAGCCTTGACGGCAATGTGCTCATGGAGATGATCCGACGTCTGCCCGAGGGCTACCGCCAAGTGCTCAACCTCTACGTCATAGAGGGACTGAGCCATAAGGAGATCGGACAAATGCTACATATCAAACCCGACAGTTCAGCTTCGCAGTTGCACCGTGCGAAGACGATGCTTGCCAAGATGATCAAAGACTACAAAAGGAGGTTAGGATGAACAACAAATGGATGACTGACATCAAACGGAAGGCCGACAGCTACGAGCGGAAGGCTCCCGACGGTATGCTTGATGACATCAAGCAGGAGATGGCACGCCGTGGCCTGACGATGATGCCACCACCATCTGTTGCTCAGACGCACCGCCTGACGTGGCAACGATGGGCTGTCGCCGCCTCGCTGGCAGCAGTCATCGGGGGTACGGCTGTCTATCTCACCTGGCAACAACCCGATAGCGAAAGGTTGCTATCGCAACAGCAACAGCAACAGCCGCAAAGCCATAGAACGCAACGGCAAGCATCTACGACCGCCGAGCATCATACGACTTTGTCCGCAGGCGACACTGTTTCGAGTCTTATTGCTCAAATTAAGAATAAGGGGACATTGCCTTCAGCTCCAATGGAAAGAGCTGAAAACAAAGAGAAGGATGTTTTGTGCCAGCAGTCTCTTTCTGAAGAGAAGAAAGAAACGAATACGGAGGGAGAGGTTGCGAAGCGCAAAACGGCTGAACCCAACCACTATTATAACAGTTACAAGGACGATTGGGACAGCAATGACCAACTTTTGACATACAACAATGAAAGACCACGCCGTACGATGCACTTGAGTGCTTATTATCAGGGTGTTGGCGATTTCCAAAATAGTGGTAACGGCAATGGGCAGACTATGACGATGAGCGATCCGCTGGTGGCCAGCATGCCTATACTCTACGCCTACCCTACTCTGCTTAGCAAGGCATTTCAGGAAACACCAATACACAGTGAGAAGCATCATCACCTGCCAGTCCGTGCGGGCGTTTCCGTGTCGATACCTGTCAATGAGCGATGGGGTGTGACGACGGGACTGACCTACAGTACGATGAGTTCCGACTTTGAGGATCTCTATGCCAACCACAGTGAGAGCAGTACGCAGCGGCTGCACTATCTCGGTATTCCGGTGAGCGTCCGCTATAATGTATGGCAGCAGAGCAAGGTGAAGATCTACGCCAGCGCAGGTGGTGAGATCGAAAAACTGGTGTACGGCAAGAAGAAAACACACTACGATGACATGGCCTCCACAAAGACCACGTCGACGACGGTCAGTGAGCACCGGCCTGTGCTGAGCACAAATGTCAATGCAGGTATCTCCTACTCGATACTGCCCAACCTCAGCGTCTTTGCCGAGCCCGGTCTGGCGTATTACTTCAAGAATGGCAGTGGCGTGAAGTCGGCCTACACCGACAAGCAGTTGCTGTTCAACGTCAACGTGGGAGTGAGGTTCGGAAAATAAATGTCGCTCTATTAATATTTCGAAAAAAGGAGAGAGGGATTTGGCGCTTACCACCATGTTTCGTATATTTGCAGTACCAACACATTAAACACTAAAGATTATGGCAAAAGTTAGTTTATTAGGCAATGCGATGAACACCATCGGCACTCTGCCCGCAAAAGGAAGTATCGCACCTGATTTCGAGGCTACCAAAGGTGACCTCAGTACCCTGAAGCTCAGCGACCTGCGCGGCAAGCGTGTGGTGCTCAACATATTCCCCAGTCTCGACACAGCCACCTGCGCTGCCTCTGTGCGTCACTTCAACGCTGACGCTTCGAAGATGGCCAACACCGTGGTGCTCTGCATCTCTGAGGACCTGCCCTTCGCCCAAGGCCGCTTCTGTACGACAGAAGGTTTGAAAAACGTGGTACCCGTATCCCTGTTCCGCTCTCCAGAGTTCGGTAAGGCTTACGGCACCGTGATCGTTGACGGCCCGATGCGTGGCCTGCAGTCCCGTGCCGTCGTCATCGTTGACGAAGAAGGTAAGGTCGTCTACACCCAGCAGGTGGAGAATATCGAGGACGAGCCGGACTATAAGCGTGCGTTAGAAGCACTGAAATAACAAAAAGTCCCGCGGCTGTTGCCGCGGGACTTTTTTGTTTTCTATTATTCTTCATTCCCTGATGCTGTCAATGAACAGCAACAGGCGGTTGGTGACGTTCACGGCAGAGACACCGGAATCGAAGTCAAGTGATACCAGGTTGAGCTGTGGATACATCTTCTTTAGTTTTTTCTCAATACCTTTCGAGACGATGTGATTGGCAATACAGCCGAAGGGCTGGAGGCTGGCCACGTTGTTCACACCCTGCCGTACCAGGCTGATGATGTCGCTCGGCAGCAGCCAGCCCTCACCGAACTGAGCCGCAAGGCTCACCACGCCGTTCACCTCCTTGGCATCATCGAAGATGTTGGTAAACGGACGGTAATAGCGGAAACGCGAGGCCAAGCGATTGATCTTCCTCTCCCGACGCCAGATCAGACTGTAGATACTCTTCACCAGGAAATCCGGCACGTTGCTGCACTTCAATCCGAGATGCTTAGCGGCTATCACGTTGACAAACTCCTGCAAGAAGAAAGGAGAGAGCAACGGCGGGACGACCTCACAGCCCTTGGCAATGATCTTACGCGCCAGGAACTGATGGGCAAAGGGATTGAACTTCAGAAAGATCTCTCCTACAATGCCCACGGCAGGCACTTCCTTGTCCTCAACGATGCTGTCGAACTCCTCGGCGGCTTTGGCGATAAGGTCCATCAGGCCCTTGGGACTGTTATGAAGTATCGGATCAGCAGCCAACGCGAGAAATTTGTCACGCAGTAGTTCGGCGTCGTTCGTCGCTCCCTGTGGTCCCACATGATAAGCATCCTTACGCAGACGGCACACAGCACCATGATAGAACTTCGAGATCGTGTCACCATAGAGAAACATCGTCGTGATGATCGGAGCCAGACGCAGCCATGGCACATCGAGCGCCGCGCTCTGGTTCTCGTCTTCGTCCTCCGCACTCGTCGACACGCCCAAGGTGATCAACGGCACACGCTTGAAACCATTGGCATCGAGAGCACGGCGGATCAGCGCCGCATAGTTCGTCGCACGGCACTGTCCACCCGTCTGACTCATCACCACCGACACCTTCCCCGGATCATATTTTCCTGACCGCAACGCCTTGACAAAGTCGCCGACGACCAGCGTGGCAGGATAGCACACCTCGTTATTGGCGTACTTCAATCCATACTCCGCACTCTCGGCATCGCTCGGCGGAAGCACCTCTACATCCCAACCGATCAACCGGCAGATCGGAGGCAACAGCGGAGTGAGATATTCCGTGAAGTAAGGAGCCAGAATATGGCGGGTGATCGGTGGCAAAGAGTTTTCGGCATCAGTCTTGTCCGCTGCCTGCGAGTCAACATCACAGGTTGTTTTCTGCTTTTCCGTTTCGCTCTTCTGTCCTCTCAGCGACTCGATGAGTGAGCGAACACGCAACTTCAAGCTGCCGAGATTACTTACATCGTCGATTTTCAACAATGTGTAGGGCTTGCCATGTTCACGAAGGATATGGCGCACCTCGTCCTGGATGAATGAGTCAGGACCGCAACCAAAAGATGTCATCTGTACGAAATGGACATCGCCGGGCTGTTCGGCGCACCACTGTCCCGACTTGATGATACGGTTCATATAAGCCCACTGCTTCACCAGACAGGTATCGCCGGACGGTGTCTGCTCGTCAGCCCTGACGATGTCGTCAGAAATCACATTCACGCCGAGTGCCGCGATCATGTCCGAGAGCTTGTGCTGGATGAGCGGGTCGGTATGGTAAGGACGGCCAGCCAAGAGAATGGTCAACTTACCGTCCTTGCGACTTTGTGCCAGGATATCCTCGCAGCGTTGCTGCACCTGAGAAGTATATTGACGTTCAGCCTTCAGTGCAGCGGCCAGCGCAGCCTCAGCAACGTGCTTGTCGACACCATGCTTCTTGAGGAAGGCCAGGATCTGCTTGCGCAGCAAAGGCTCATCACGGAAGTTGATCACGGGCGACTCTACACGATGTTGCAGCGCCATGGCACTGCGGATCACGTCGGAGTATGCCGTAACTATCGGGCAATTATAGCTGTTGATCGTGCGGTCATCGTCCTGATGCTCAAAGACCACATAAGGCATGAAGATGAATCCCGTCCTGCTCTCAGGCAGCTGGCCGAGCCGTTCGTCGAGTTCCTTAACATGCGCGTGGGTGAGTTTCGCCGGAAAACAGATATTGTCGCTCATCACCGTGCCCAGCGTACGCTCGTATTTCTTGAATGTAGACTCCGAGCTGAGCATCACCTCAAAGCCGGCACTCGTGAAGAGCGTATGCCAGAACGGAAACTCCTCATACATATTCAGCACGCGGGGTATGGCGACGACCTCTGTGCGCGACGGCATGGAAGGCTGTTCGGCACGGCCGAAGAGCAATTCATATTTCTCGCGATAGATATTCTCTCCTTTGTCGTGGTTCTTTCCCTGGTTGTTGAAGACCCGCTCACATTTGTTGCCGGAGTAGTAGCGTCGTCCACCACCAAAGCGGTACATTGTCACGAGGCATTGGTTCTCACAGCCCTTGCAGTTGAGCAGACGTGTCTCGCACGACGACTGCCGGAGCAGATCGTCGAGAGAGACATGATGCAGTTGTGTCGCGGACTGACAAGCGGCAATGGCGTGCAGGGCACAACCATAGGCACCCATCATCTCCGGGATGTTGCTGCGAGCCACCCTTGTATGAGAGAGCAACTCAAAAGCACGGACGACCGCATCGTTCTTCATTGTACCGCCTTGTACGACAATATGCTTCCCGAGGTCATCGTTACCTCTGAGTTTCAATACCTTATAGAGGCAGTTGCGCACCACCGAATAGGCCAGTCCGGCTGCGATATCAGCCACCGTAGCGCCTTCGCGCAGCACCTGCTTCACCTTGGAATTCATAAACACCGTACAGCGCGTGCCGAGGTCACAGGGACGGTCGGCCTGACAAGCCAAGGCGGCAAAGTCCTGCACGCGGTAGCCCAGACTTTGCGCAAAGGTCTGGATAAACGTTCCACAACCCGACGAGCAGGCCTCGTTGAGTTCCATACGCACCACAGCGCCATGATCGACAAAGATCGCTTTCATGTCCTGACCGCCGATGTCGAGGATAAACGACACGTCGGGCAGCAAGCATGCGGCAGCCCGCTCATGGGCCATCGTCTCGATGATGCCGTCATCGAGGTTAAAGGCAGCCTTGATCAGCTCCTCGCCATAGCCCGTAGAGCACGAGCCCACGATGTCGAGTGTGGTTCCGCTTTCCTCAGCCTTGAGCTTCAAACGTTTGAGAGCTTCCTCTACGGCATGGATCGGATTGCCGAGATTCATGCTGTAGTCGCTGAAAATGATCTCCCCCTCGTGGCCCTTGTCTGCACGCACCACGATGAGCTTTGTCGTTGTGGAGCCCGAGTCGATGCCGATGACCACCTCTTCGCGTCCGCCGTGCATGGGATAGAGCGGGGTGGCATAACACTGTTTGTCGTTGAGCCACGCTGTATATTCAGCCTCAGAGCGGAAGAGCGGCTGCAACCCGTCGGTCGCAACGGCAGCTGTGTGCTCACAACTCTGGTGACGACGGCAGGCTTCCGGATGGGCGATGCGGTCGAGCAGTTCGTCAACGTCCACCGCTTTGGCCTCCTTCCCGGCACGGATGGCGCAGCCGAGCGCCGGGATGAGGTTGCCCTCTTTGAGTACGATGAAGTCATTGGCATCGAGATGGAGATAGTCGGAAAACGCCTTGCGCAGGGCAGGGAGGAATGTCAGCGGACCGCCGCAAAGAAGGATTGGCGGCGTGAAGTCGATACCGTGGCTCAGCGTGGTGACGGTCTGCACGGCGATACTGTGGAAGATGCTGGCAGCGATGTCGCTCTCCGGCAGGTTGCGCGACATGAGGTTCTGCACGTCGGTCTTGGCAAAGACGCCACAGCGCGCGGCCATCGGATAGACATGGGTGGAGGTCATGGCCAGCTCGCTCATGCGCTGGTTGTCGCAGCCGAGGAGCAAAGCCATCTGATCAATAAACGCACCGGTGCCTCCCGCGCAGTTGCCGTTCATGCGCAGCTCCGTGCTCTGGCCATTGAAGAAGACCACCTTGGCATCCTCGCCGCCGATGTCCACGAGTGCACGGGCCTCGGGATAGCGGTTACGGGCAAACACCGTGGCAGCCACCACCTCCTGGGCAAACTCCGAGCGGAGCTCGTCGGCTGTGGCCATACCCACCGATCCGGTCACGCAAAGACGCAGTGACGGATTGCCGAGCTGATGCTTGATCTCGTTGAGATAGGTCGTGGTCAGTTCCCGCACTTGGGCGTTGTGCCGCCGATACTGTGAGTAGACGATATGATCTTCGTCATCAAGAACAACGATCTTCGCCGTCGTGGATCCGACATCCAGTCCGGCTCTGTATTCTTTTCCCATACCTTTATTGGCGTTTCCTATATTTCTTTATATATGCAAAGTTACTAAAAAAACACTACGTTTTCATCTATGAATCGTTATTTTTTTACTTATTTATCAAGAAATACAAGAGTTATTTCCTAAATAATTCATATCTTTGTACTAAAAAGAAATCGTCACGACTATGGAGCAGACAACAGACAACATATCCGCCGCCAACGGCAAAGAGAATATCGCCGCCTATCGCGAGCGCGTCGTCGCAGCCATCTGTCAGGCCAAAGACAAGAACGGCAACGCACGATACAACGAGGAGGAGGCAAGAGAACTCTCGCAGGAACTCTCCGACGAAGACCTCGCCTTCGGCATGGACTACAACACGCCGGAAGAGGTAGCAGAACTGTTGGTCGACAGCGGACTGGCCTGAGAGGCCGGACCATACACATCGTAAAAGCAAAAAAGATATGAACGAAGAACTCAACGACGCTTACATACAGGAAGTAGGAAAGCAGAAACTCCTCAGCGACGCCGAGGAGCAGCAACTCGCCGAGAAGATCGCGCAAGGCAACAAGCGGGCTTTGGACAAGCTGGTGGCGGCCAACCTGAGCTATGTCATCAACGTGGCCAACCAATACAAAAACCGAGGGCTCAGCATGGACGACCTGGTCAGCGAGGGCAACATCGGCATGCTCAAGGCTGCCACGCATTTCGACGGCAAGCACGGCAAACGCTTTGTCACCTATGCCGCGCCTTACATCCGAGAGGCCATCGAGCAGGCTATCGAGCAGCAGGCCGGCCTCTACCGCGTGCCGCGCAACGCCAAGGATCCGGCATGGGAGAAAAGACGCAGCCATCCGCTGTCGATCGACGCACCTATCGGCGGCAGCAACGAGTTGAGTCTGGGTCATGTCATCCCTGACAAAGACGCTACGCAACCCGACAACGCACTGGAGGACGAGACCACGACAGCCGAACTGCTGCAGATCATCGACAAGCTCGATCCCCGCGGCCGTCAGGTGATACAGCGGTTCTACGGCATCGGCGCCGAGCACCGCACGCTCGCCGAGACGGCACGGGAGATGGGACTGAAGCGTGAGCGTGTCAGACAGATCCGCAACACAGCCGTAAGAAAGCTCTGCAAGCTCTCGAAGAACAAAAACATCAAGTCATTCCTCCTCAAATAACACACCACCGTCATCACCATGCGCTATCTGATCATCTCCGACATCCACGGCAGTCTGCCCCGGCTGCAGCGTGCACTGGACTTCTATCGCCAACAGCAGTGTGACATGCTTCTCATCCTCGGCGACATCCTCAACTACGGCCCACGCAACAGCATCCCCGAGGGCATTGACGCCAAGGGCATCGTCGAGGCACTGAACCCGCTGGCCGATGACATCGTTGCCGTACGCGGCAACTGCGATGCCGAGGTCGACCAGATGCTGCTCCGCTTCCCGATGATGAGCGACTATGTGCTTCTCGTCGACGAGGGCCGCCGCATCCTGCTCACCCACGGCCACGTCTACAATCCCGACCATCTGCCCACCGGGCACTACGACGCAGTTTTCTTCGGCCACACTCATCTTTGGCAACTCGAGCACGCTGCCGACGGCACGCTCATCTGCAACACGGGTTCCATCACCTTCCCCAAGGGCGGCAACGAACCCACCATGGCCTTGATGGACAACGGCCATGTCGCAGTATATAACCTCGACGGGAAGATGCTAAAAGAAGAGGCTCTTCCCTAAAGCCCTTCCCTAACCCTCCCCAAGGGGAGGAAATGGCAATACCCGAAAGACTGATATTGTCAGTTTTGGTGTAGGGATCGGCATCTCACTCGCTAACACCGAATAACTTTTTCACGCACCATCTTATATTCTTTATTCCGCAGAGCGGAGCGTTAACTAAAAAACAACTTGGCATAAGGAATTAAATTCTCACCATATAATGCTCCCCTGAGGGGGAGCAAGCCCAAACGATTTTGCTTTCAGTTCAAAGCAAGGATAATCCCTTTCCCTATTGCGCAAGTTTCAATGAAGTAAGCTTCACTTGCGGTTTAAGTACGTTGTGGACCGTCTTTATTTGTTTCTTAACGGCCAACGTGGCATTTCCCTTGATGATTCCAAGCCGTGGAATTGCTTTTGTCGTACCAGCTGCTCCGGGCATGATACTCGAAGAAGAGCCGATGACAGGCCGTGCCGAGAAGCCCCCCATGCCATCACCGACCACCAGGTTAGCTTTCTCTTCCAAAGTCATAGCCGCAATGACAGCATCTATATTGTCAGCACGCAATTGCAGTGCAGGCTGTGCAGCAGTCGGCAGAAAGGCAAATGCTGTAAGCGCAGTAAATAATTAGGGTGTCCAGTTAGATGTTCCGAGAAACAGAGGCTGATATCACCCGTTGAGT
>UQFS01000047.1 GCA_900540375.1 uncultured Prevotella sp. | reverse complement strand
CGGAGAAAAGGCAATAATTGTGCCATGGCAGTCAATATCTAAATGAAAGAGCCGTAACGTGATGGTTATAATAAGTTCATGTGACTCCTATAGTATCAACTTGCTCTATTGGAGGAATACAGACTCTTGAATCATAGCGGAACAAACACATATTTTCCAAATACATTTGAATTTTCGCATGATTTACTAAGCTTTTTCAAGTGTATTTGAATTTTTATCGCTATCTTTGCAGAAACATTAGAGCTATGGACGAAAGGTTGGAAAGAATATCAAGGTTGAACTATTGGCAGGGAAACCATTTCGAAAATGGGATAAAGCGAAAGCTCTATCTCGGCCGCATCATGCCCTTCACGGGCAACCGCGTTATCAAGGTGATGACCGGACAACGACGGGCCGGAAAGAGTTGGTTGATGCGGCAAATAGTAACAGAATTGCTCGACAAGGGTATGGCCCAGCCCCATCAGATACTCTATATTAATAAGGAGTATTATCGATATAAGTTTCTTCAGACACCTGACGACCTGATGGACTTGTACGAAACCTATCGTCGGGAAATGAACCCTAAGGACAAATCCTTTGTCTTTCTTGACGAGATACACAATATACAAGGCTGGGAGCAGGCTGTGGACTCTTTGTCGCAAGATCCAAGCATCAACTGTGAGGTGTTTCTCACAGGCAGCAACAGCAAGTTGTTGTCCGGTGAGTTGGCTACATTGCTCTCCGGACGATATGTAGAATTTGAGGTTCAGCCTTTTAGTTATCTTGAGTATCTGCGTTCACAGAAGATAGAAGAAACTTCCCGACAGACTATGGTGGATTACCTGCGCACAGGTGGCTTGCCGGAGTTTCTCAATCTCAAGGGCGAGGAGACCCGGCGTAACTATGTGGAAGCAGTTAAAAACACAATTCTGCTTAAGGATATTGTAGAGCGATACAAGGTAAAGGATGTCGGTCTCTTGGAACGCATCTTTGCCTTTTTAGTGAACAACAGCTCTTCACTGGTTTCTGTTGCTAACATCGTAAACTATCTCAACAATGAGTTGGGGAGAAAGGATCCGAAGGCAAAAAAAGAAAATCACGATACGGTCTCAAGCTATATCGGCTACTTGCAGGATACTTTTCTGATGCTGAAAGCTGATAGATATGATGTCAAAGGTAAGGAAATACTGAAAGGGGCCGCAAAATATTATGCCAATGACAATTGCTATCATAACTATCTCTATGAAGGCTATGGTTATAGGCAAGGCTCATTATTGGAAAACTATGTCTATCAGGCATTGCGACGTGCGGGCTATCACATTTACGTGGGAAAGATGCAAAATACAGAAATAGACTTCGTCTGTATCCGTCATGACCAGCGGCTCTATGTGCAATCTTCCTGGACAATTGACGACGACACAACAGCAAAAAGAGAATATAAGGCTTTGGACGCTATCCCTGACAGCTATCCTAAATTGATTGTTACCATGGACGACATTCCGCGCATGAATTACAACGGTATAGAGAACGTTCAGGCCTGGAAGTTTGAAGAGAGGCTGATGGCCTTGGCACGCTGACAGAGATGATGACGTCTCTAACGGCATCTCTATTGGTAAGTATTTTGCGTTTCTCATCCTGTTGCAGGAGCCGTGCCTTCCCTCTTTGAGGAGGTGAGGACACAACCAAAACGTCCACGCCCCGACAACTGCGGAGCGTGGATGTTTGTTATAAGAGGTTTGTTCGAAATCGGTTATCCTACCCGCGAGCCCGGCTTGACCTCACCGAGAGCAGACGGGATGTAGCAGTATTCTTCAACCCATCTGCTATTATTAAAGATCCAAACAAACTTTCTTCATAAAGATGATGGTACAAAGACCTATGGAATCACTTCAATAGTAGCTTATAAGTATGTGTCCCGAATTTCGCTATTACTATCTGCCCGCGAGTTGCATAGACGGTGATGTCTCCCCTGCCAGATCCCAAAAGAGTGCCAGTTGTAGTGTATACGCTCACCATCTCATAAGCTGGCACATTAGTCAATGATAACTTACCATCTTCAAATGTCATTCCTATTTTGTCTTCGCTCATGGATCTTATACCCGTGGCATCCAAGGAAAGTATATTGCCAAAGTCTTTCCACTCCTCAGCTGCTTTGTAAGCGTATACTGATGTTTCTGGTACGTAAAGCATCTTTTTGTTTTCATCTTCAAAGGAATTTGATGTTTTAGGTGGTGTAACAGCATCACAAGTCACCTTGCTCAAGTTCTCGCAACCATGAAAGCATAGACTGCCCATCTCAGTAACTGATTCAGGTATTGTTATCTCGGTCAAACTTGTGCAACCATCAAAGCGACCGCCTGCATTAGCTATTGTGAATTTATACCAATCATGATCTGAAAGCGTTTTTGTTAATGCAGGCAGAGTGATGGATTTAAGCCTCTTGCAGTTATAGAATGTCGCAGTAAGTCGTGTTATTGAATCTGGAAAAACAATCTTTTCAAGATTAGTACAGGCACAGTATCTATTATTAGTTGATTATCAGTACTATACGCTCTAAACGGTAGAAAAGTGACCGTATGGATTCTGATTAGATACGAAAAGGTGAATATTTAACGTATTTAACTTTCGATCACATCAAGAATCACGGAATAAGGTTTGGGAGGGGGCGCTTTTAACCGACCCCATAATGTGGTGAATGGAAGTTATATGACGAAATTCATAAAGGGGTACGGTTGAAACGACTCCCTTGAACGTAGGGTGTGATTACATGTCAGACCCTTTGTTCTAAAAAGCATTTTTATGTAGTTTACGATGCTACGTTTTAGTGTTTTTTTACTTGATAAACGCAGTTTTCTCATTGATTGTGCTGGCTTTTGGGATAAAACTATTATCTTTGCGGTGTAAAATATGATACTAATATCAAAAATAGTACTCTAATATGATATTTGAACGTAAGAAATACTTGGATGAACTTATTGCAGGACGTGGAAACGGTCTTGTGAAGATTATAACAGGTGTCAGACGATGTGGAAAGTCTTTCCTGTTGTTTGATATCTGGCATAACTGGTTGTTGGAACATGGGGTGACTAATAGTCACATCATCGAAATACAACTTGATGATTTCCGAAACAGACGGTTGAGAAAGCCTGATTCCTTGCTCGACTATATAGATTCAAAGGTTGTGGATGATGGAAATCCTTATTATATAGTCTTGGACGAGGTACAACTTGTAGAAGAATTTGTGGAGGTTATTCTTAGCTTGACACACATGCGGAATGTAGATGTGTATGTGTCAGGATCAAACTCTCGTTTTCTGTCAAGTGATGTTGTGACTGAGTTCCGAGGCAGAGGTGACGAGATACGCATCTGGCCTCTCACCTTTGACGAATACTTTAATGGTATTGGTGGCGATATACGCAAAGCTTGGTTGGATTACTATACTTTTGGAGGACTGCCACAGGTGGCTTTGCTTGAAACGGAAGAAAAGAAAACAGACTATTTGCGTAGTTTGTATGAAACTACCTATCTGCGTGACGTAATTGAGCGCAACCATCTGCGTAATCCTGAAGGAATGAAGGAATTGGTGCGTGTAATAGCCTCAGGCATTGGTTCATCAACCAATCCAACGAGAATAGCCAATACCTTTCAATCTTCACAAGGGGTAACCATAAAAAGAGACACTATAAAACAATACATTGATTATCTGAAAGACTCTTTCTTGATAGAGGAAGCCTTGCGCTATGATGTGAAAGACAGAAAATATATTGGAACCGAGACGAAATACTACTTCGCAGATATCGGCATACGCGCAGCCATTCTCAACTATCGTCAGCAGGAAGAAACACACATTATGGAAAACATTATCTATAATGAGCTTCGCAGTCGAGGATATAATGTGGACGTAGGTTTGGTTGAACTTGGTGGCAAGGATGAGAACGGTAAGTTTGTCAGAAAACAGTTGGAGGTAGACTTTGTGGTGAACCGCCCTCCATACAGAGTGTATATCCAGTCGGCTTTCTACATGCCTACGCCAGAGAAGGAACTGCAAGAACGTCGCCCATTATTGTCAATCAATGACCACTTTCGTAAGATTGTCATTGTTGGTGATGACATTCATCGCAAGGAGGACGAACTCGGTGTGTTGACTGTCGGACTCTTGGATTTCTTGACAGACAAGAAAATACTTGAACAGGGTTAAACGCAATCGGGTAAAAACAGATTCTTTTAACTCAAATCGGTCATTAGGAATTCTCTTTGCCGTACGACACGGAGAAATCCTAATGACCGATTGGGGGGTAAGGACGAAGAACGGATACCTCATATAAAAATACCCAAAAAGCTTTGGGTACAGTGTGCACTTCCAATGCTTTTTGCGTTTATATTGTTAATTGTTTATTGTTTATTGCCATGTCAGCCATGAGCCAGTCGCTATCAGGGCGAGTGATGAGTCGAGCGTTGTTGTATGCCATCTGCAACGTGAAGATAGTACGACCTTCATAGTTGTTTACTCCCTCTTCGGGCTTGTAAACATGATTACAAACCAATGCCACATCAATTCTTTTCTTGTCCTCGAGTGCCAATGGTAAGAGTAACTGCAGTTTTTTTGCGGTAGGATAGTAAACTGGAATTGAATTTTGTTTTTTCATTGCCCATCCATGTGAGTGTAGGGTATAGATGGTAATAAGTTCTTAAAACAAAAACATTCACGCCCAACAATTGCGGAGCGTGGATGTTTGCTATATGAGTTGATGCGATTGCGGTTATCCTACCTGCGAGCCCGGCTTCACTGCGCTGAGTGTCGTGGTGACGCTGAGCGAGCCGTCGAAGTTGAGGGCAGAGAGGATCATGCCCTGGCTCTCGATGCCCATCATCTTGCGAGGCGCAAGGTTGGCAATGAAGAGCACATCCTTTCCGATGAGGTTCTCGGGCTTGTAGAACTTGGCAATGCCGGAAAGGATGGTGCGGTCCTTGCCACTGCCGTCATCGAGCGTGAACTGCAAGAGCTTATTGGACTTCTTCACAGCCTGGCAGTCCTTGATGTGTCCCACACGGATGTCGAGTTTCTCCCACTCGTCAAACGGGATGTTGGCTTTGACAGGCTCAGCCTTGTAGTCCTTTGCGGCCTCGGCAGCCTCATTGGCTTCCTTAGTGGCAGCGAGCTTGTCGAGCTGACGCTGGATAGCGTCGTCCTCGATCTTCTCGAAGAGCAGCTGTGGCTCGGCGAGCTGATGGCCGGCCTCGAGCAGTGTGGTGCTGCCCAGCTCTGCCCAGTCAAAGCTCTTGAGGTTGATCATCTCACGCAACTTTTTAGAGCTGAACGGCAGGAACGGCTCAAAGGCGATGGCGAGGTTAGCAACCAGCTGGAGTGAGATGTTGAGGATGGTCTCCACACGCTTCGGGTCAGTCTTCCACACCTTCCACGGCTCGCACTCAGTGATGTATTTGTTGCCGATACGTGCTAAGTTCATAGCCTCTTTCTGTGCCTCACGGAACTTGAAGTTGTCGAGATACTGCTCCACCTTCTCCTTCACGTCCTTGAACTCCTGGATGGCCTGCTTGTCCACGTCGAGCAGTTCGCCGCAGACCGGCACCGCACTGTTCCAGTATTTCTTGGTGAGTTGCAGGGCACGGTTGACGAAGTTGCCGTAGATGGCGACGAGCTCCGAGTTGTTGCGCTCCTGGAAGTCTTTCCACGTGAAGTTGTTGTCCTTGGTCTCCGGTGCGTTGGCGGTGAGCACATAGCGCAGCACGTCCTGCTTGCCGGGGAAGTCCTTCAAGTATTCGTCGAGCCACACAGCCCAGTTGCGTGAGGTACTGATCTTGTCGTTCTCAAGGTTGAGGAACTCGTTGGCCGGCACATTGTCGGGGAGGATATAGCCACCGTGAGCCTTGAGCATGACGGGGAAGATGAGGCAGTGGAACACGATGTTGTCCTTACCGATGAAATGGATAAGGCGTGTCTCGGGGTCCTTCCACCACTTCTCCCATGAGCCCCAGCGCTCAGGCTCAGCATCGCAGAGTTCCTTGGTGTTGGAGATGTAGCCGATAGGCGCATCGAACCAGACATAGAGCACCTTGCCCTCGGCACCCTCTACGGGCACAGGGATACCCCAGTCGAGGTCGCGGGTCATGGCGCGCGGCTGCAAATCCATGTCGAGCCATGACTTACACTGCCCGTAGACATTCGGGCGCCACTCTTTGTGGCCATGAAGAATCCACTGCTTCAACCAGTCCTGATAGTTGTTCAGCGGCAGATACCAGTTCTTGGTCTTGCGCAGTTCAGGCTTGGCACCGCTGATGGTGCTATGTGGATTGATGAGCTCCATAGGGCTGAGGTCACTGCCACATTTCTCGCATTGGTCGCCGTAGGCGTTGGGGTTGCCACAGTGGGGGCAGGTACCCATGACGTAGCGGTCGGCGAGGAACTGCTTGGCCTCGGGATCGTAGAGCTGCTCTGTCTCCTTCTCGATGAGCTTGCCGTCGTCGTAGAGCTTGCGGAAGAAGTCGGAGGCGAGCTTGTTGTGCACCTTTGATGTGGTGCGGCTGTAGATGTCGAACGAGATACCAAACTCCTGGAACGAGTCCTTGATGATCTTATGG
Source organism: uncultured Prevotella sp. (assembly GCA_900540375.1). Classification (GTDB taxonomy): domain Bacteria; phylum Bacteroidota; class Bacteroidia; order Bacteroidales; family Bacteroidaceae; genus Prevotella. The sequence continues at coordinate 9,746 of UQFS01000047.1, read as the reverse complement.
TAGCGGTCGCAGACATCCTGCGGCGTGATTCCTTCTTTCTTGGCGCGTATGGTGATGGGCACTCCGTGCTCGTCGCTACCGCCGATGAAGATCACATCCTGCTTCTTCAGACGAAGGTAGCGCACATAGATGTCGGCCGGTACATATACACCGGCCAGGTGACCGATGTGCACACCGCCGTTGGCATAGGGCAGCGCGGCAGTGACAGTAGTACGTTTGAATTTCTTTTCTTCCATCTTGATTATTATTTGTCTATTTAGGTGCAAAATTACAAAAAGGTTTTGAGAAATCGGCAGTTACAACGATGAATCATGAGAAGTGATAGATGAAAAATCACCATTTTCTTTGCTATCCCACTCGTTTGCACTATCTTTGCACCATGTTACAACGAGACTATTTCATCCGCATCCTTCAAGAGTTTATGGCTGCCGTGCAGCGTTTTCTTGAAAAGAAAGAGGAGGAGGGCAAGCGCGACGTGGCGCTGCGCGACCTCTACAGACAGTATATCGGCAGCTACGACGACCTGCGCAACCTCACCGTGGAGGAGGCTATCGCCTACGCCCACGACGTGTGGGAGGCAGATCGCAGGATGAGTAAGCTCGAGATGCTGGCCGGACTGTGGCATGCCGAGGGTGTGTACAAGGCTGATCCATTGCGCACGATGCTGTTAGAGAAAGCTTTCCGACTCTACGACTATGTCGACACCCACAGCGGGGAGTACTCGCTGACACGAAAAGAGCGGATGAGACAAATCAAAGAAATGACGCAAGCCAAATAGTGGTTTCAGCCACATAACAGAAACGGGATGCTGGGGATGACTCATCTTCGGTATACCTTATTATATATATAGAATAACAGATGAACACAAATGTCAATGATATGACTGTGGGCTCACCGGCCCGCGGCATTCTTCATTTTGCCTTGCCTCTGGTGCTGGGCTATATACTCCAACAGATGTATCAGGTCATTGACGCGGCCATCGTGGGACGATGGATAGGCGTAGGTGCGCTGGCTGCCGTGGGCGCGTCGTCGTCAATCAACTTCCTGGTCATGGGATTCTGCAACGGGTCGTGTGCCGGCTTTGCCATCCCTGTAGCGCAGGCCTTCGGCGGTAAGGACTATCACAAGATGCGAAGCTATGTGGCCAATGCGCTGCGCATCGCCGTAGCCTTCGCGGCAGTCATCACGCTGCTCACCTGCATGTTCTGCACGAAGATCCTCGGACTGGTCAACACGCCGGCCGACATCTTCCACGATGCCTGGACGTTTCTCTTTCTGCAATTCCTCGCCATACCCTTCACCATGGGTTACAACCTGCTGTCGGGTTTCATCCGTGCCTTAGGCAATTCCAAACAGCCTTTCTATTTTCTCATCATCGCTTCCTTGATCAACATCGCCCTCGACGTGCTGCTCATCCTCGTCATGGGCATGGGCGTGGCCGGTGCCGGAGTTGCCACGCTTTTGTCGCAGGCCTTTGCCACGCTGCTCTGCTGGCTCTACATCCGCGGCAAGATGAGACTGCTCATCCCCACGGGGGAAGAGTGCCGCTACGACAATAAGCGCGTGTCGATACTCCTCAACAACGGAGTGCCCATGGGCTTGCAGTTCAGCATCACAGGCATCGGCATCATCATGCTGCAAAGTGCCAACAATGCGCTGGGCACAGTCTGCGTGGCTTCCTTCACTGCTGCCATGCGCATCAAATATCTCTTCACCTGCGTCTTCGAGAACATCGGCGTGGCTATGGCCACCTACTGCGGACAGAACATCGGAGCGCGCAAACTCGACCGCGTGCGCCGTGGCGTGCTGGATGCCATTGCCATCATGCTCGTCTATTTCATGCTTACCGTGATCCTCATCTATCCCTTTGCCGACGAGATGATGATGCTCTTTGTCAAGAGCGGCGAGCAGGAGGTGATCGACAACGCCGCCATGCTCATGCGCATTGCCAACTATTTCTATCCGGCCCTTGGCCTGCTCACCATCTTCCGCTACAGCATCCAGGGCTTGGGCTACTCCAATCTCTCGATGATGTCGGGCGTGATGGAGATGATCGCGCGCTGCGGAGTGAGCCTGTGGCTTGTGCCGGCCTTGGCCTTCAAGGGCGTGTGCTTAGGTGATCCGGTGGCCTGGGTCTTTGCCGACCTCTTCCTCCTTCCCGCTTTCCTCTGGCTCTATCATCATCTAAAGCGGACGGTAGCGGTGGCATAAGACCAACTCTTCAGATTTTGGACTCACCGAGTCCAAAATCTGTTTTTAACGTAAGCGTAAGTGAAGATACAGTTCTTTATTGGAGAAATCCATGAAACATTTCTGACAAAAACACTCCCGCGAGAACTTGCAATCTAGAGAAGCAGAAAACGGAAAAACAAGGAGAAGACTGTCAGAAACGTACTTTGATAGTAAGAAAAAGGCGTGTTGACTATGTCATCAAGCCTTTCTGTGCCCATCAAAGTGCCTTTCTGACAAGGTCAGAAAGGCACTTTGATCATAAATTCTCTAGAGAATTTTGGGAGAAAACGGTACTTTTAGACTCCTTATCAACGTATTTGACTGGCATCACTAAGATGTTTTAAACATAACACACTGATTATCAATAATTTACAGAAAGTCTCGCAAAATTCGCGAAATTGAGGGCAACATACACCTTCGTTCAGAAAATCGCCTGAATTTGGCCGGTTTTTTGTCAGTTTTATCAACAACCCCACATATTTTAGACGCTGTGTGTCTAAAATATGCAGGGCTTTTGTATGAAGACTATATCGACTTTCTGTCTTACATTCCTCTTTCCGCCCAGTCGCCCCGGTCGAGCTGACGGTAGCCGATGGCCTCAGCGATGTGGTCGGGCAGTATGCTGTCGCTGTTCGCAAGGTCGGCGATCGTGCGGGCTACCTTCAGGATTCGGGAATAGGCGCGGGCAGAGAGTGAGAGACGCTCCATGGCCGTACGTAGCAACTCTATGCCGGCCGCGTCAGGTTCGGAGAAGCGGTGGATGAGCCGCTCCGTCATCTGAGCATTGCAATGGATCGTCGGGTACTCGCGGAAGCGTTCCGTCTGTATGGCACGCGCCTTGATCACCCGTTCCCGAATCTTTGCCGACGGCTCACCGGGCTCTCCCTTGGAGATGTCCTTGAAAGGCACCGGCGTGATCTCGCACTGAATGTCGATACGGTCCATCAGTGGCCCGCTGATCTTATTGAGGTATTTCTGTATCTGTCCCGGCGTGCACACACAGTGATGCGTCGGATCGCCATAGTAGCCACAAGGACAAGGGTTCATCGACGCCACAAACATGAAGCTGCACGGATAGGTGACCGTGTACTTGGCACGGCTGATGGTGATGACGCGGTCCTCAAGCGGCTGACGCAGCACTTCCAGCGTATGTTTGTTGAACTCCGGCAACTCGTCACAGAAGAGCACACCATTGTGCGCCAGACTGATCTCGCCCGGCATCGGGTTCATGCCACCGCCGACCAACGCCACCTCCGAGATCGTGTGGTGAGGAGCACGGAACGGCCGTTGCGAGATGAGCGACGAGCTCTTGCCCAGCGTGCCGGCGACAGAATGTATCTGTGTGGTCTCCAGGCTCTCCGAGAGCGTCAGCGGCGGCAGGATAGACGGCAGCCGCTTCGCCATCATGCTCTTGCCCGATCCCGGCGGTCCGATCATGATGAGGTTGTGACCACCGGCGGCAGCCACCTCCAAAGCACGCTTCACGCTCTCCTGACCACGCACGTCGGCATAGTCGAGGTCGAAGTTGTATTGCTGTTCATAGAAGATCTTTCGGGTGTCCACCGCCGTAGGCTCAAACTGCTTGACACCAGTGAGAAAAGCCACGACATCGGTCATGGTCTCCAGCCCATAGACCTCGAGTTTGTTGACGATGGCAGCCTCATGGACGTTTTGTTTCGGGACGATCAGTCCTTTGAAATGTTCAGATCGCGCCTTGATGGCGATGGGCAGAACACCCTTCACCGGTTGCAGCTTACCATCAAGGCTGAGCTCGCCGACCATCATATACCGGTCGAGCTCTGGTGCGTCCATCTGTCCCGAAGCTGTGAGGATGGCGATGGCCAACGGCAGGTCGAAGCTGCTACCCTCCTTGCGCAGGTCAGCAGGAGCGAGGTTCACGGTCAGGTCGGCACGCGGAAACTTATAGCCATTGTTCTGCATGGCGGCCGCAATGCGGTCACGTCCCTCGCGCACAGCCTCGTCGCCAAGCCCCGTAAGATGATACATCACGCCGCGCGTCAGACTCACCTCAATGGTCACTGTCGTTACTTCCAAACCGTTGACAGCAGCACTATATGTCTTTACCAACATCGTTCTGTTCTCCTCTTTTTCTACCTCTGTTTCAGTTAAACAGTCATTTTTGTCAACCAGCCATATGCTGTCGCTGTCTCTATTTCAGCAATTCCATGATTTTGTCATGGAGCTGCGTGCCCATGAGATTGCGGGCGACAATACGGTTGTTTTTCACAATGATGTTGTCAGGAACTCCCATCATGCCTAATTGCTGCAAGGGTTGGCTGTCGAACATCTTGCCATCGCAGACATTGGGCCACAAGATGCTGTCGACACGTAAGGCGCCGTCGCAGTCGCTACGGCTCGCATCGACAGAGAGTGACACCACTTTGAGCCGGCCGCCTGACTGACGCTGCAACTGTTTCAATGTGCGCAGCATGTCCATGCTGTCGTAACTCCATGATGCCCACGTGCAGATGACGGCAAAACCGGAAGAGAGATCTGAAGAAGAAACCAGGCGTCCCTTGGTGTCGTAGGTGGAGAAGGTCGGCAATACAGAACCAACGCCTACATGCGACATGGAGCTCAGCTGACGGATCATATGCGACAGATCAGCCTGATCAGTCTGTTTGGACTGCATCTTTTGAGTCAGCCGCAAGGCAGCCTGATAGTCAGGTTGCGCGTCAGAGATGAAATACTTCTTGATCAGCCACAGTCCGACAACAGACTTGGGGTGGTCGCCGATGAAGACTTCAGCCGCACGCTTAGCCTCGGGTGGCGAGGCTTTGGACACTTGCTCACGGAACTTGGTATAGAGTTCATTGTCGTCGGTGCCTTTGACCTCAATCTCCTTCAGGTGAGAGGCGTCTCCCTTGATGCTGACACTCTTGCCCGGCTGAGCAAAGATCGGCACGACAGAATAATTGGGAAAGACCAGATAGAGAATGGTGGGATGCTTGCAGGGAACCTCGTAGGCGAAGCGCCCGCCCTCGACATGTATGGTGTCGAGCCCGTCGATGGACCCGTTTTCGGCATAGACATAGAAGTCACTCTGATTGATGTTCAACAGATGCCCCTCTATCTCAAAGTGACTGCCATCGACACCGCAGGAAGAAATCAGCAGGGTCAGCATGAGCAGAAGTCCAGAGAAACATCCGGCTACATAACGGCTATAACGATTATGAAACTGCATAATGATTAAAAAATAAAGCCTCCGCCCCATACTGAGGTCGAAGGCTTATCAGATAATTAATGAATATTGAAATGACTACTTCAAGTTGGCCAGCTCCAAGTCGTTGGCTGCATAGGCTGCGAGCTTAGCGTCTTTTTTGCAGGCACGCTGCAGGTAGTCCTTGGCAGTGGCTGTGTTGCCCTGACGGTTGAGCACGAGCGCCATCAGATAGTCTGTCATGGCGTCAGCGTTCTTCACGTTTTTCAGCGTAGCGACAGCGGCGGCATAGTCCTTGTTGAGCAGCTGCGCCAAAGCGGCACTGTTGGAATAGCTGTTACCGAAGTTCTGTACGGCAGTAGCATAGTTACCTTTGGCAATGTTCAGATTGCCCAGCACCTCATAGAAGCCGTTGGCGTCGATAGCGTCAGCCAAGTGATTGGTAGCGGCATTGAGGTCACCATGCTTCATGTCAATAAGTGCGAGATTGGCATTGGCCTCAGGAGCGTCAGCACGCTTGGACTTAGCCTGCTCGATATACTGTTTGGCCGTGGACTCGTCACCCTTGTTGAAGGCCATGACAGCCATGTTGTTGAAGGCGCGATAGTCCTTGTCATACAGTTCTGCTGTCTTCTTATAGATAGCTTCCTTCTTGGCAGGATCGCTCTCCAGTGTAGCGGCATAGAGCAACTCATCAGGAGTCAGACGGGCTGGGTCGGCAGCGTACTGCTGCTTGATCTGGTCGTCGCTTCTTCCCACAGTCTCATAGTTGATGATCATACGGCTACGGCGCAGCTCCGGCAAAATGCCGTCGGCGAGTTCGCGGAAGCCTTCGCTCATGTTGCGGATCTGGCGCTCACGCTCCTCGGGATCCTTGTACATCTCCAAGACGCGCAGGATCACGTCCTTGTCCTGGATGTTGCTGGCTTTGACGAGACGCTTGAAGCCGTCCCAGTCCTGTGCCGTATAGTGAGCATCGATATCCTTGGCATTGAGTTTGGCAGCCTTGACCTGCTCCTTGACATACCCCTCAGTAGTGTTCTGACGCTTGTTGGCCAGCTTGTCGTTGAAGGAATAGCCTCCATCAGGAGAGGCATAAGCCTGCACCTCCACATTCTTCAGGTTCATGCCCTCGCGGTCGGCATTGATTCTCTTCAGCATGGCGAGGAACTCCTTGACCGAGTTGTTCTTCAGCTCACTCTTGCGGAGATTGGCCTGGTTGATGAGGAACTTGATGTTGGCCTCATACTTCTGTGCCTTCACGCGCTCGAAGGAATCAGGTGCGATGCATCCGCCGGCGTTCATCAGTGTCTGCTTATAGAGTTCTGCTGTAGCCAGCACGCCATTGGCGACTTTCACGGCCGGTACGTAGACCTTCTTCTTGCCGACACGGGCGTCGAAGGTGAGATACATCTCGCTCTTCTGCATATCAGGAACATAATCAAAAGCGGTCTTCATCGTGTAGTGGCCGCCCATCTTGTAGGAGATGGTCTGGTCATTGCCCATGACTTTCTCGCCCTGAAAAGTAGCTCCTTTGCCTTGAGCAACCTGACCATTGCCATAGCGCAGCTCAGGGATCACCGTCACCACAGCCTTCGGCTTCATATATTTCACGGGGAAGTTACCATTGATGGTAGCAGGAACTTGGCCGCCTAAAGCCTCCAACGGGTTGGGATCTACCGTAAAGTTATCGGCAGAGAGTTTTCCCAATTTGGAAGAGCATGACGACAGAGCCAATATAGAACAAACTGATAAGGTTAGAACGAAATGGTTGCGCATAATATATAAATGATTAACGTGCCGCGAGCGGGACTCGAACCCGCACGACCATTTCTGGCCAAGGGATTTTAAGTCCCTCGTGTCTACCAATTCCACCATTGCGGCGACGGTATGAATAAAAAAAGAGCGGCAAACGGGACTCGGACCCGCGACCTCGACCTTGGCAAGGTCGCGCTCTACCAACTGAGCTATTGCCGCGTTATGTTTGCAAAGGTAAGACTATTTCTTTGAACCGCCAAGCGTTTTACACATTTTAATAAATAAGAGATAAGGGTGGCCGATTTTATAATTAAACATGATGATTTTTCTTGAACCAGAACTTGAAGATGGGGTCAACGAAGGTGTAGATGTCCCCGTCTTTCTCTATAATGTCCTTCTTGATCAGCGTCTGCTTATTCCTGCTGACGGTCTGCGGTGCGCCAAGGGAATACCTTTGATTGACATCCTGTGCACTGAAATGGTTTTCTCCGTTGGCAATGGCAATCAGCATGTTGACCTGAGACAGGGAGAGGCCATCAACGTCAGCCTCAAAGACAGGGGCGTTGGTGTCGACAAGCAGGATAGTCTGCTCTTGAAATATCTCTTCCGTCACTGCCGTCTGGGTTCCACTCCATATAAAGAAGCTCAATTGCTGGACATACCAGCTGTGACACTCGGTGATGTCGCAGATTCTATTGGCAAACTCCTCAGAGATACTCTTTCCTGTTTCCGCAAACGTCTTGATGATATAAGGTGTCCAATATTCTCTCGCTATCTTCTTCAGATAGAACACTTGCCCAAAGCGGTAGAAAGGATTGTTGGCATTGTTGAAGATGTCCACCATCATGTGCCGTTTGCTGCCGTAGAGGCAGTAGGTCACGTCTTCCTGCTGTTGCCAGACGGACCGCATGAACCCTTCCATCTGTTTCCATTCGGGGAGCAGGGCCAGTTGCTGAAACTCATCAATACAGACGATGACATGGAAACCATGGGCTTTGGCCAACGTTTCGGGTAGATTCAGAATATCTTCCGCGCTCCGTTCCAAAGGCTTGAACCTCAAGTCAAGGGACACGGCGTTGAGAGGATCGTTCTGCAATGTAATGCTTGGTGTCAGCGAAGGGATATACTTCTTGACGAGTTCTATTCCCTTCTCCAAAGTATTTCCTACACCACTGATGACAGCGGAGGCAAAGGCATTGTAGAAATCTGAAGCACTGTGAATCTTGAACGCGTCGATGAAGCAAGTGCGGATGTTCTTGTCTTCGTTGCGCAATTCATCCATGGCAACTTTGACAAGCGAAGACTTTCCCCACCGGCGCGGGGATATCAGCATGATATTGATACCATTCTCCAAGAATGTTTTCAATCGCTTCCTGTCTTCCTGTCGGTCTATAAAGTTGTCTTTTGTTGCCAGTTCTCCGTAAACAAATGGCTTCTTCATATTGATGCGCTCTATGGTTGTCGTGCAAATATACGCAATATCACACAAACGTGACTCACGCAAGCGTGACATTTACGTTGTTTTAACGCTGTGACACCAAGGAATAACTTGGCGCACCGGACTGGGCAGACTGGCAGACAGCCGTCTCAATGTCCATTGTGAGAACTATGGCTATCAGTACAGCGACATCATGCTTGCCCTGTTCTGTGTGTATCCATGAGCTATGTCGAGACTCACGGACTGTACGTCCGCATGTTCCGTGCTGATTGCGGCTCGTTCATCAAGGAGCTTGTCGAGGAACTTATCCTGCGGGCAGAGACGTTCTACCTCCGTGCTGGCAGTTGTGCGGACCGCAGACAGATGTATGAAAAGTGCAAGGAATGGCGTCACACGACGGTAAACGGTCAGGAAATGGACATTGCCTCATTTGAATTCACTGATTTCCTTTCCGACTGGCATTTACGGCTTGCAGTGCAATGCACCAAGATAGATACAGAGCCGGGAGAGCAACTCCTGCCCGGTATGGAATTGCTTTCTCATTTCACCATCACTTTCCTGCCATTAATGATATATATATTCCTTTGGGCAGATTGTCCGCTGACGATGCCACGCGCTGCCCCTGCAGGTTATAGACCTCTGCGTTCCCGGCAATATGATCCACCGCCACCCTGTCAACGGCGGTTGTCATCCCACCGTCAATGTTGAATGCCATGCTCTTGGCTGGGGCGGCAGGCGTGCCATCAGGGTAAACGGAGGGGAACTCGAAATAGGCACGGAAGCCCTTCATCGGCGTGGTGCCGGTGTCCTTATACAGATGGTTACCGGATATATAGACAGGTACCTGTGAGGCAGAAACCGCATCCTTGATAACCGTAGGCTGCAACAGACCACAGAAATTGTATCCGTAGACCTGCGCATCAGCCGTCTTCTGTGTTTGCACGTCCTTGGAAATGGTGACGTTGGTGACAAAGAACGGATTGTCAGTGGTGAAGTTCTTTCCCGGCTTGATCAGATAGGGCACTCCGGCCTTGATGCCCTCGTTCCTGACAGGGGCGGAATAGAAGTTGATAATATGGTTCTCTGAGTTTTCTATGCCTTCGTACTACTAACGTTATAATCTGATATAAAGCTCTG
>UQFS01000046.1 GCA_900540375.1 uncultured Prevotella sp. | reverse complement strand
CGTTAGAAAAAGGCTTGTTGACAAGAAATTCTCTAAAGAATTATGCGAGAAACAGACGGATTCATGTCATCTCGAAAGCAAAAAAAATGTAATACGTTGATTTTCTGATACTTATAAAAACATGCGTATTTTCGCGAAAATCAGAGCAAGACAGGTGTTCGTCGAAAAGAATCGATTCTCAGGGACTGTTTTTTGTCAGTTTAGCGGACATTTGATTCTATGGCTCTTCCCGCCTCTGTTGTGTACCGTTTCTTTTGCAACCTATCTATTATTATCCGTCCTTTTGTTACTCTGTCTTTCTTCTCTTTTGCCTTTATGCTTTTGCGGTCTTACAGATACTCTTTCGGGAGTTTGCCAAACTGCTTCTTGAAGCAGCGCGAGAAGTATTTCGGTGTGTTGAAGCCTACGCGTGCGGCGAGGTCCACGATGGTGATCGAAGGATCAGCACGCAGGATCTTCGCAGCCTCTTCGAGGCGGATGCCATTGACGAACTCCACGATCGTCTTACCCGTGAGCGCATGCACCTTATTATATAGTGTCGACGAGCTGACGAGCATCTCCTTGGCAAAAGCCTCACGGTCGAAGGCCGCGTCGTCGAGATGGTCCGTCACGATCTGTGTAGCCCGCACCAAGAAAGCCTTGTCGGGATCGCTGGCTGTTGGGGTCGTTTCTTCGGTTTGTTGGAATTTGGCTTCTTGTTGCGCGTTGTCCCTGACCTTTTGTCGGTTGGCGACGAGCATGTCGGCCCGCAACGTGAGCTCCTCAAACGAGAATGGTTTCGTGATGTATGCGTCCGCGCCGATGGCGTAGCCTTCATTCTCGTCTTCCTGCCGGTCCTTGGCTGTGAGCAGGATGACGGGCAACTGCCAGAAGCTTTGGTCGTTTTTGATCAGCCGCGTGAGCTCGATACCATCCATGACCGGCATCATCACGTCGGTGACTACGATGTCGAGCCGCTCTTTCTGTATCACGTTCCACGCCTGCTTTCCGTTCTTCGCCGTGATCACCCGATAGTGTTTGCTGAGCGCCTGCTTCATCAGCTCCAGCAGGTCGGCGTTGTCCTCCACGATGAGCATGACGGGCACGTTGGCTCTGACCACGACACGCTCCTCGCGGATGCCCGGTGTCGTCTCTCGGTCATTCGTGAGACTGCGCATCGTCTCGCTGTCTACCGCCTTGCTGATCACCGAGCTGTCGATCTCGTGAGTAGGATAAGCCCGCTTATTGATGGGTATTGTCACGGTGAAGGTGGTGCCCACACCCCTGCTGCTTTTGCAGTGGATCGTGCCATGATGGAGCGTCACGAGTTCGTGGACGAGTGCCAGGCCTATGCCTGTTCCTCCGGTGTTCTGCCGCCGGTAGTCACCGTCGAAGAATCGGGTGTAGAGATGGTTGAGCTGTTGTTTGTCCATGCCGATACCGTTGTCCTCCACGCTGATGACCGCCGTGGAATCCTTGATGACGAGTGAGAGCAGGATGTGCCCGTCTTTTTTGTTGTATTTGATGGCATTGGAGAGCAGGTTGTAGAGGATCTTGTCGAGCTTGTCGGTGTCGAACCAGACTGTTGCTTCCTTTTCCGGCAGTGCGGTCTCAAGGTTGATGTGTTTCTGTTCGGCCATGGGTCTGATCTCTTCCACCACATTGCTGACAAACGCCGCAAGGTCGCTACGGCTCACCTTCAGCCGGAGTTGCCCTGCCTGGCTCTTGCGCACCTCGAGTATCTGTGTCAAGAGTCGTTTGGTGCGCTGGATGTTGTTGTCGATCACTCCGTATTCGTCCTCGTATTGTGGTGCCATTGACCTCAGCTTGTAGATCGTGGCATAGATGACCGTCAGCGGTGTGAGCAGTTCGTGGGTGATGTTGGTCAGCATCACGCCCATGCGCAAGCGGTTTTGCGTGCGCAGGTGCTCACGATACCAGAAAATCGTAGCGAAGGTAGCCGCACAGAGGAGTACTATATATATAAGGTATGCCCACCATGAAGCATACCATGGCGGCAGCACGCTGACGGTGATGCGATAGTCCATTTCCTGCCATTGTCCGTTGCTGCCCGCGGCGCGCACGCGCAGATGGTACGTACCCGAGGGCAGATTTTGATACGTGGCGCTGTGACTGCCGCCTGCACAGTATTTCCAATCGTCGTCATAGCCCTGGAGCATATACGAGTAGATGTTCTTCTTGGCATTGCCGTAGGAGAGCAGTGCAAAGTCGAAACTGATCTTCTTCACGGATGTAGGCAGCGTGACACGACGCGTAAACGACGGCGATTCTTCTGAGATACGCTGTTGCAGCGTGCTGTCGGTCATCTGTCGCCAAGGCTCGTCGTTGATGATGATGTCTGTGATGATCAGCCGGTAGTTTTTCGCCTGTTTCTTAGCCATGTAGGATGGGTCAAAGGCGATAAAACCATGTCGGCTGCCGAGATAGATCTCCCGTCCGAAGGTAGCGATACTGTTTGTCGAGAACAGCAGGTCGCCCAGTCCGTCCTCGCGGGTGTAGTAGTTCACATCTGTCGGCTTGTTGCTCTTGCCGAGACAAAGGCGGATGAGGCCACGGTCAGATGTCAGCCACAGGTCACCCTTATGGTCTTGCGCGATGGCGAGGATGCGGTCGCCGGCAAGGTGATAGTCACGGTTCTTCGCTTCAAAGTGGTTGTCGGCAGTATTGTAGAGGAAAAGCCCGCCGCTGTTGGAGATCGCCCACAGCCTTCCGCCACGGTCTTGCAGGCATTTGGTGGCGTCGTCAACGGCGAAGTTCCCGTTTTGCGGTGCATACTGTCTCACTGCCATACGGGCATGACGGCCGTCGGGCTTCACCACACAGATGATGCCCTCGTTGTCAGTAGCCAGCCAGATGTTGCCCTGCCGGTCCTCGCTGATGCCTCGGATGTCACAGTTGGAGAGATCACGGTTGCCTTGCCGGAGCGTGACCTGAAAGCCGCGTCCGTCGGGCAGCACCATGCTCAGACCGCTGTGCTGTCCGATCCAAAGAATATGTTTTCTTGACTCGAATATCGTATTGACGAAATTCTCTTTCAACCACGGAGAGTTGCTCATGTCGAGAACTTCGGCCCCGCCCTGAGCCTTCTTGACGATGATGCCGTAGTTGTTGTCAGCAAACCACAGGTCGCCGTTGCTTCGTTGGATGATGCTCGAGAAACTTGTATTCAGCGCACTTGCCGGAATATTGCCGAAGCCGGGGATCTCGTGGTTGGACAGCGTGGCGCCTGTCCGGCGGTCATAGCGTGCGATGCCATAGGGATTGAGGCCGATCCAAAACGTGTTGCCGTCGGGTGTGTAGAGCGAGCTTACAAAGTTGACGGGGAAATTTTGCTGTCCTATGCTCAAGTCGTAGTTGAGAAACGGCGACCGGTCGAATGTCGTCTGAATGATACCATTGTTTTGCGTGAGCACCCAGACGTTGCCGCAGAGATCCGTGGCGATGCCGTTGCTGTAATTAAGATTAGTGCCGTCGATGTTGGTAATCCGCTGCCACTGCGCCTGGTCGTCGTTGGCATTGACCGTGCAGATTCCTTCGCGCGTGGCAGCCCACAGGCTGTGGGAGACCGGATCTTCCACAATACTGAGGAAGATGTCGAAGTTGCCGGTCATAAAGGGATAAGCTTTCACCGTGGAATGAAGAATATCGTCGGGGGAGTCAACGCGCACCACGCCGCTGCCCCAAGAGCCCACCCAAAGGCGTCCGCGGTGGTCATAGCAGAGCGAATAGGCCGAATGGATGGCGTTGAAGGCGGGATAACGCAGAAAAGTGTGCGTGCCGCGGCGCAGCCGCAAGAGGTCTGCCGACCACGTGCCGATGATCAGGTCGCCATTGGGAGCCTGCACCATGCTCTTCACACTGTAGTAAGTCATCCTCATCCTTTTCCCGTCAGGTGTGACGAGCCACGAGTTCTTATTCGTATAGGTGTGGAATTGCTGTGTCTTCTCGTCATAAACCGACAGTCCGCCGTCGGTACCCACCCACAGACGGCCTTGCGGGTCGACATAGAGCGTATAGATGATGCGCTGGTTCTCGCCGGTCAGATGAAAGGTCGTGGCCTGTCCTGTGCGCAGGTCAAGGCGCAGCAGTCCGTTGCGTGTGCCCACCCACAGCTTGTTGTCCTTGTCTTCAGCGAGTGAGCGCACGGTGTTGTTGGGCAGCAGATGCGGCGAGTAGGCATCCGACCGGTAGGTTCTCACTTGATACCCGTCGTAGCTCTTGAGCCCATTGTCGGTACCGATCCACAGCACTCCTCTATGGTCAAACATCATGCAGTAGGCATTCTCCGAGGGAGAGAGCAGTAGGGGAGGGAAGCTGCGGAGGGCAACTGCAGCAATGCTCTGCTGTATGCAGAGGATGCTCAGCACGATGAGGATAAAATATTTCTTTGCGATTCTTTTCATGTGATTGCAAAGATAAGCAATTATTAATAAAGAGACGATGAAAAATCATAGTTTCTTCCCTATCTTTGTTATTTTGTTCCCCATCTTAGAAAATATTGTTTTTAAATTTGCAACTACTAATAACATTTTTAAATCTAAATCCAATTAACTTATGTCTAAATCTTTTAATCAAAAGACGATGGGCATCATTCTGTTGCTATTGGCATTATTGTCTTACGGACTAACATCGTGTGACAGTAGTTATCACTATGAGCCGCCAACAATAAACGGAATAGAGTACAATCCATCACTACCTATTACTATCTCTGAGATTTTGCCAGACTCAGGAGGTTACAAAACTACCTTTGTTATCAAAGGGTCGAACTTTGGCACCGATCCATCCAAAATCAGAGTTACCTTTAATGGTAATCGTCGCGCTACGGTTGTCAGCAGTGATGGTGAGGTTATCTATGGACTCGTTCCCAAACAAGAAAATGGTAATAACAAAGTTACGGTACAGGTAGACTCCACGAAGGAGCCGGCTGTGTGCCCCACCACCTTCCGCTATACCAAAGTGGAACGCATCTCGGTTCTTGCCGGTAAGGTAGGAACGTTTGGCGACACCGACGGCAATCTTATCGATTCCCGTTTCAGATATATGTATGGCGTTGGTGTGGTGGCGGGAAATAATCTCATCGTCATGGAAGGCAGGGACAATCGTGTGCGCATGGTGTCAGAGAATGACAACAAGGTTACAACATTGTTCACTGGTGCCAATTTCGGTCATCCGGCTGTTACACGTGACCGCAAGCGAGCATATGCTATCCAGCTGACTCGCCCGCATCAAGTTTATTATTTCGACCAAGCCAATTCGTGGAATGCCAAACGTCTCGTTTCGTCGCTTGAAGGAGTGGATGGTGATATCTATGCTTGCGCTTTTGCTGATGACGATCGCTATCTCTACTTCCGTGACCATCAGGGCAAGTTCGGCTACTTTGACGTGCAGAATCCTGAAAAGGTTACCATTCTCAATGAGCATTGTGGCGATGTAGATAAAAACGTATCTTATTTGGCCTGGAGTCCGATAGACAAGTGTTTCTACCTCTCCGTACAGAACAAACAAGGTATCTACAAAGTATCGAAGGACGGCAAGAGCGTTGAGCAATGGGTAGGCTTTGGAGGAGTAGGCTCGCAAGACGGACCAAGAATGACGGCAACTCTTGCCAACCCCACAGGCATGGCATTTGATGTGGATGGCAATATGTATTGGATAGACTCTTACGCTTATACCATCAGAAAACTTTCACATGCCGATGGTATGGTGACCACAGTAGCAGGTAAATATCGTTCAAGTGACAACAATAAAGTAGAGGGACTGCCCGAAGATGTTACCTTTAATTATCCTTACGATATTGCTGTTGATGATGCAGGCGACTTCTACATCATCGAAGGATGGGGCGGAGACGTCAGAAAGTTCGCCATCGAATAATCATTAATACCTAATAAGATTTCCACATGAAACACATAAGAATACTATTGGCTCTTTTCATCATGTTGCTTTGTACAGCGGCTTTTGGACAAAGCGCGGGTAAGACCTATATGGTGGCCGGTACCGTGATGGATGACAAGGGTGAGCCTCTTGTTGGCGTTACCGTGACGAGCAAGACCAAGGGCGTTCAAGGAACGGTTACCGACCTTGATGGTAAGTTCCGTGTAAAGGACGTACCGGAGAACACGCAACTTGATTTTTCCTACATAGGATACAAGCCATACAAATATAAAGTCAACTATTCAAAAGAAGGACTGAAGATTGTCATGGCTGCAGAAGTGGGAGCACTTGACGAGGTTGTTGTCGTTGGTGCCGGTACGCAAAAAAAAGTATCTATGACAGGTGCTATCACAACGGTGAAGCCAGAAGATCTCGACGTTCCTGCGCAGTCCATCACAAATATGTTGGGTGGCAATGTTCCTGGTATCATTGCAGTAACACGTTCAGGAGAGCCCGGCAATGACTTCTCTGAATTCTGGATTCGAGGTATCAGTACCTTTGGTGCCAACTCTTCTGCTCTTGTTCTTATCGATGGTGTAGAAGGCAACCTTAATGATCTTGATGCTTCTGATATTGCAAGCTTCTCTATCTTGAAGGATGCATCTGCTACAGCCGTCTATGGCGTGCGTGGTGCAAATGGTGTTGTGGTGGTTACAACAAAGAGTGGTAAGGCTGGTAAATTGAAGATTAACTTCAAATCAAACCTTATCATGAGTGAAAATGGTCGTGAGCCTGAATACTGCGACGCATACACTTATGCAAAACTGGCCAACGAGGCGCGTCTGGCTCGTGGTTTTGACCCGAAGTACAATGATACTGAAATGGAGCTCTTCCGTACAGGACTGGATCCAGATCTGTATCCCAACGTCAACTGGCGTGATGTCATTCTCAGAAAACATGTATGGCAGAATCAAGAGTTCCTTAGTGTCTCCGGTGGTGGTACTGCAGCACGCTATTACATGTCACTCAGTATTCTGAGCAAGGATGGTGTGTTTAAACAGGATAAGAACACACATGACTATAATACGAATGTTGGCTATAAAAAGTACTCCTTCCTCTCTAAGGTTGATGCCAACCTGACCAAGACAACACGATTAGGATTGAAACTTAATCAAGTGATCGTAGACAATGACGGACCGGGACTCTCTGACAACTCTACCCTGTGGTCTGCCCAGGCTAACTTAACTCCTGTACTCTTGCCTGTCAGGTATTCCAATGGACAGCTCTCGTCATTCGGAAAGAATGGAGATGAGATCTCTCCTTATGTGCAGCTTAACTATATGGGCTATAAGGAGAATCGCCGACTGAATACAGACCTCTCTGTGACTTTGGAGCAAAACCTTGACTTTATCACCAAGGGACTCAATGTGCGTGGACTCTTCTCCTACTCTGGACAAAGTGAGCACAATACGAGCCACACCATGCGCCCAGATCTCTACCTTGCAAGAGAGCGATATGCTGACGGTAGTCTCCATACTGAACGTACTCTTGAAAAGATTGATGAACAGTACTCACAGAATGTCATCTTCAACCGTGATTATTACTGGGAAATCAATGGTAATTATAACCGTAAGTTTGGAGATCATTCTATTGGTGCTCTAGTCTTGTTCTATCTTCAAAGTAAGTCATACTCTTACAAGGACGGAAAGAATATCGACAACACCATCGCGGCGATACCTTATCGCAACGAGGCGCTGTCCGGGCGACTGACTTATGGATTTAAAGATACTTACTTCACAGAGTTCAACCTTGGCTATACCGGTTCTGAACAGTTTGAGAAAGGTCACCGATTTGGTTGGTTCCCTGCTATTTCCGGTGGTTGGATACCTTCACAATACAAGTGGGTGCAGAAGTCTATGCCCTGGCTTAACTATTTTAAGATACGTGCCAGTTATGGTCTTGTAGGTAATGACCGAATTGGAGGTGCTCGTTTCCCATACCGTACTACTATCACTGGCGGTGCAACAGGTTGGAACAACCTCTATGGATCTTTGCGTGATGACCAGGTTGGAACCGACGGCCTTGTTTGGGAGAAAGCAAAGAAGTTTGACCTCGGTGTAGATGGACATCTTTTTAATAGTATGATCGAGTTCACGGTGGATTACTTCCACGATAAGCGTGACAACATTTTCCAGCAGCGCGCTACCGTGCCAGACGAGATCGGACTCCAGACCTTGCCTTGGGCTAATGTGGGCTCCATGGTCAGTCATGGCGTGGACGGAAACATCACTTTCAGCAAAAACTGGAATAGAGACTGGCACACAACAGTTCGTGCCAATTTCACCTACTCACGCAACAAGGTCACGAATTGGGAGCAGGCCAACATCCGCTATCCTTATCAATCCTATACAGGCGTCCCTTATGGTGTGCAACGTGGCTTGATCGCTCTCGGACTTTTCAAGGATTGGGATGATGTTTACAGTTCTCCAAAGCAGACCTTTGAGTCGAAAGTCTATCCCGGTGATATTAAGTATAAGGATGTGAACAATGATGGCGTCATCAATGATGACGACGTAGTGCCACTCTCTTATTCAAATACACCGGAGATTCAATATGGCTTCGCTCTTGAGACACGCTGGAAGAAGATTACCGTCAGTGCGCTCTTTGAGGGTGCCGGACACTCTACGTTCTTCTATGGCGGTACTGGCTTCTACCCATTTGCATGGGAAACACGTGGCAATGTATTGTCTATTGTTGCTGACCAAAAGAACAGATGGACCCCGCGCGAGATCTCTGGTGACCCTTCTACAGAGAACCCGGATGCCCGCTTCCCGCGTTTGACCTACGGCCAGAACAAAAACAATAACCGCAACTCCACATTCTGGATGGCTGATAACAAGTATCTGCGCTTTAAGAACCTGCAAGTCCGTTATCGCTTTACACACCCTTGGCTCACCAGAACGTTGAGCATCTCCGACATTGATGTCAGTTTCATCGTCAACAACATCTGTACATGGGACAACGTCAAGCTGTGGGATCCGGGACAGGTAGCTTCTAATGGTGCTGCGTATCCTATACAACGTACCTATACTCTGCAGCTCATGTTGAATTTCTAACATGCGGTGATGTAAGGAATATGATCCTATAACCCTTCAATATTTAGACAATGAAGAACAAACATTATATATTAGGTTTTGCTGCTGCACTTACCATGGGCTTTTCCTTTGTCTCTTGCGACAGCTACCTTGATACAGATAAATATTTCTACAACCAGACTTCGCTGGATTCTATCTTCCAGCGCAAGAGCTTGCTTATGCAGTATCTCAATTCTGCTTCAAGCCAAGTGCCGGCAGACGATCAACTTTGGACCAACAGTCCATCGCCATTCAGCTTTTGCTCTGATGAGGCTTTCTGCTCATGGAAAGACGACCGACATGAAGGCATCTATTACGCCATGGGTGAGCTTGACAGATACACTTCCCGTTTTAATCAGTGGACTAATCTCTACAAGAGCATCCGCCGTACGGAAATGATTTTAGAGCGGATGGGGGAATGCCATGACCTCAGTGAGATGGAGCGGCGCGATATCGCAGGACAGGCGCACTTCCTCTTAGGCTGGTATTATTACTGCCTTGTACGTCAGTATGGTCCAGTGCCACTGATCAAAGAGACGGTGCCGAGCAATGCCGACGTGGCAAACATGTCTTTTCCACGTGATATTTACGACGATTGCATCAACTACATTATTGAGCAACTTGAGCTTGCAGCTCAGATGTTAGATTCGGAACGCTCTTCAACACAGGAGTATAAGGTGCCTACTTCCGGGGCTGCGCTCGCTTTGGAGTCACGAATCCTTTTAGAAGCTGCGAGCCCTTGGTTTAATGGCAATAAGTTTTACAGTGATTTCAAACGGAAATCTGACGGCGTTAATTACTTCAGCCAGGCCTATGACGCTACGAAGTGGGGAAAGGCTGCTACTGCCGCCAAACGAGTCATAGACACGCAGAGATACTCTATCTTCACTGTCCCTGCCGACCGCGATACTCCTGAATTTCCAAGCAATGTCTCTAAGGATACCTATCCTAATGGCATTGGTGGCATAGATCCTTATCACTCCTATGCAGATATGTTCACAGGCGAAGAGACGGCATTCAATATACCGGAAATAATCTGGGCAAAGTCTGAAACTAATGACTTGGCATGGATTGGCTTCCCGGCTGTCATGGGAGGCGGTAACGGACTCTGTGTCAGCCAGAATCTGGTGGATGCCTATCGCATGCAAAATGGTAAGGATATTAATGAGGAAGGAAGCGGATACCCAAGAGCAGACTCTGCATGGGTCAGTATCGGCAAAGGCAAGACGTTCTCGGGCTACCAGCTCAGTCCAAACGTGGCGCGCATGTATGACAATCGCGAGATGCGCTTCTATGCCACTATTGTCTTTAATTACACCTACCGCGAGGCAAGCTCTTATACGGGAAATGCTGCCAATAACAAGAATGTTTTCCAGACCTTCTACAAGGATAGCCCCTTTGCTGCATGGTCTGACAATCCCAACGACAAATCGTTCTCGGGATATGGAATTCTGAAATACACCCATCCGTCGGATCATCCTGGATCGTACCGCTCAAAGTACTTCCCGATGATCAGGTATGCAGAGGTGCTGCTCAATTACGTGGAGGCCATGAACGAGATGGAAGCACCCTACACCGATGAAGCCAACAATGTCACTGTCAGCCGAAACGTTGATGAGATGGTGAAGTACTTCAATATGATCCGCTACCGTGCGGGACTTCCGGGTATCACCGCAGCCGATGCGCAGGATCGGGATCACATGCGTGATCTTATTAAGCGTGAGCGTCAGGTGGAGTTCGCGCTCGAGGGTCGGCGCTTTTACGACTTGCGCCGTTGGGGCGACTTGACGAAGACTATGGATGATCCGTTTATCACGATGAATGTTGACGCACGTAGTAATGAACCACAAAAGTTCTATACACGTACAGTGAGCAATTACCAGTACTCATTGTTCTCTATCACAAATAAGATGTGTCTCTTTCCCATCCCTCAGTCTATTCTCGACAAGAACTCACAGCTTGACGAGAACCCGGGGTGGTAATACGTAGCAAGACCCATTTACAAGAACGCTTAATTAATAATCAAAATGAAAAAAACTAGAATATTACAGATCCTCGTGCTTGGTGCCGCCTTTCTTGGCGGCTTGGTATCGTGTGAGCCATACAACGATCCATTGAAGGACGAGCAATATAAGAAAGAGGTCTATCTTGTGGGGGCTGCACAGGATATCTGGGACAGAGAAGTCAGCTTTAATGGTGACGGAACCTCGTATGTTTCGGTAGCTGTTGGCGGCTCTCAGTTCTCCTCCGAAGACATTACTGTAACTATCGAGGTGGCTGATAATGCCAAGATGGAACTCTATAACTATAAGAACTTTGGGGCTGACGATGTAAAATATCAAGTTATGCCTAAAGCGTGGTATAACTTTGCTTCTGTCACGGGTGTCATCAAAGCAGGAGATGTCTATACGAGAATTCCTTTCACTATAGATATGACGAAGGTACATCCCGACTCTCTTTACGTCATTCCATTGCGTATTGTCAGTACGAGCGCCTATACCATAGTGACCAAAGATACCACATTGCTCTTCCATCCGAAGATGGTCAACAACTATTCTGGAGCTTATACCTTTGATGGAACTACCTACCAGCTCAAGGACGGCAAGGTACAGACAAGCACGGCCGCACCAATTTCTACACTCCGCAATGCCACGGCCATAGATGCTAATACCATTCGCTTGTTCCAAAAAGTAGTGCTCGAAAAGGTATCTAACGTTGCTGCAAATACCTATACCATTCGCATCAATAGTGACAACACACTAACTATTAAAGGATATAACAAGATGAACATTTCGGTGGGTGAAGGTAAATATGATCCGGAAACAAAGATTTTCTCCTTCTGGTATGACTATGCCGAGGGAGGAAAACAGTATCGTACCATGGCGACACTAACTCCATCGAAGACGACCGAATAATTCATTCGTTCTAAAGGAATCTTGGGGGGGAGTATGTCTTGATTGTAAGGTTGCACTTACAGAGTCATACTTCCCCCTTATTCTATCTCTGATTTCTTGTATGATGATTAGATTCCTTGCTGTCCTGTAGATGTCTTTTGTTTGTTGTGTAGTTGGCCCTTAGTCATGTCGTTTCCCGTCTTTTCTTTTATTGCTGTAAATAACTTGTGGAATCGTGAATAATTCACATTTTGTGCCCCTCATTTAACTATTTTGTACCCCATGCGAACTCTGTGGGTATTATCTTTGCGTTTGAAGTCTTAACTTATCGTTGAAGATGACCTAAAGTAGAAAAAGACACATCAATATACTTTATAACTAAAAAACTTGAATGTATGAAATCTAATCCTAAGAAATGCAGAGGATCTGTCTTGCTTGACTCCGCAATTGCTGCGACTGTCCTGCTGGGCATGGTTCCTCAATCGACATTTGCTGTACAGCGTCTTGACAACGTACAACAAAACGTATCCGTATTAAAGGGAACTGTCGTGGACGCCAATGGCGAGCCCATCATTGGTGCAAGTGTTACGGAAGACGGAACACAGAACGGAACGGTAACTGACCTTAACGGCAACTTCACGCTCTCACATCTTTCTTCCGGCAATCTGACGATCTCCTATATCGGATTCCAGACAACTCACGTATCAGCCAAAGGTAAGTCTTCGGTGAACATCGTGATGAAGGAAGACAACAAGACACTCAACGAGGTGGTCGTCGTGGGTTTCGGTAAGCAGAAAAAGGTGAACCTGACCGGTGCCGTGGCTGTGGTTGACGGTGACGAGCTGGCTCAGCGCCCGGTGATGACCGCCACACAGGCTCTTCAAGGCGTGGTTCCTGGTTTGCAGATTGCGGCAACGGGTGGTAGTCTTGAGGCCAATTCCTCTATCAATGTGCGTGGTACAGGTACCATCGGTCAGGGTTCCAGTGGCTCTCCTCTGATTTTGATCGACGGTGTAGAGGGCGATCTCAACACCATCAACCCGCAGGATATCGCCAGCATCTCTGTCCTGAAGGATGCTGCCGCCTCCTCTATCTATGGATCGCGCGCACCGTTTGGTGTGATCCTCGTCACCACGAAGGGCGGCGACAACAATGGAAAGGTAACGGTCAACTACAACAACAGCTTCCGTTTCAGCAATCTGATCCGCGAGAAACACATGATGAACTCTGTCGACTTCGCGTCGTGGACTAACGATGCCTGCACCAATTCCGGTTCCGGTACCTTCTTCGACGATCAGCGCATGAAAGACATCGTGGCTTATCACAACGCTTCTCCCTATTCTCCCGGCGTGCGCCGTGCTGCCGACGGCACGCTGCTCTATGCGCTTCCAGTCAATCCCAACAACCCGTCGGTATGGGGCGACGGTTATGCTTACGGCATCGATGATGTCGACTGGTACGACGTGGTCTACAAAAATACGGCTTTTGCCATGGAGCACAACGCCAGCATCAGTGGAGGAAATAAGAAGTTCAACTACTATACGTCGTTCAACTATCTCGACAACAATGGCTTCATGAAGCTCAACAGCGACAAATACAATCGCTACAACGGCACGGCGAAGATCAATGCCGAGATCACTCCGTGGGCACGTATGTCCTACAGCATGCGCTGGACACGGACCGACTATCAGCGTCCCGCAGGCTTGACCAACAGTCTCTACAGCGACATGGCACGTCAGGGCTGGCCGACACTGCCTCTGTACGACCGCAATGGCTACTACTATAGCTCGCCCTCTCCCGCACTTGGCCTTGCCACCGGCGGCAAAGACACCAAGCAGCACGACATCACCAGCCATCAGATTGGATTCATCATCGAGCCCATCAAGAACTGGCAAACACATATCGACTTCAACTATAAGACAGACAATGCCACACGCCATTGGGATTCGCAGCGCACCTACAACCACAATGTGGCCGGCGAGGCTATCGTCTACAACACCGGATCAAACGTGCACGAGGATGAGCTCAAGGAGAACTACCTCAACTTCCAGGCTTATACTGAGTATTCATGGTCTTTGGCTAAGAAGCACAACTTCCATGTGATGGGTGGCTTCCAGACTGAGCAACTCAAGCAACTGGCCTTTGGATTGCAACGTGACGGCATCCTTGATCCGAGCAAGCCTGAGGTGGATCTGACCAACGGACTGAGCTATACCGGTGAGGCTGTGACGCCTTCTGTCAACGGCTCCCGCAACCAATGGCAGACAGCAGGTTTCTTCGGCCGTATCAACTACAACTATGCTGAGCGCTATCTCGCTGAGTTCAACATGCGTTACGACGGTACTTCCAAGTTCCGCACCAACAAGATGTGGAAGTTCTTCCCCTCTGTCTCTCTTGGCTGGCGCATCTCCGAGGAGGCTTTCATGAAGAACACCCGCTCATGGCTCGACAACTTGAAGCTCCGCCTTTCCTACGGTTCTCTTGGAAACCAAAACCTCAACAACTGGTATCAGACTTATCAGACGATCTCCTACAACTCCGTCGCCGGCACATGGCTGCAGAATGGACAGAAGCCCAATATCACTACTGCTCCAAGTCTTGTCTCTGCTTTGCTGACATGGGAGAAGGTAGAGAGCTATAACATTGGTCTTGACTTCGGATTGCTCAACAACCGCTTATCAGGATCGTTCGATTACTATGTGCGTAACACCAAGGATATGGTCGGCAACGCACCTGAGTTGCCTGCTATTCTGGGTACCGGCGTGCCTGTCACCAACAACACTGACTTGCGCACCAAAGGCTGGGAGCTTCAGATCTCTTGGCGTGACAAATTGCACAACGGACTGAGCTACAGCGCTACGTTCAACCTCTCTGACGCACGTACAAAGATCACACGCTATCCCAACAACCCGACCAACTCTATCGACAACTATATTGCCGGCCGATACCTCAATGAGATTTGGGGCTATCAGACAATAGGCATTGCCAAGAGCGATGACGAGATGAACAAGCATCTCGCCGCTGTTGACCAGTCCTCGTTGGGTAACAACTGGGCTGCCGGCGACATCATGTATGCCGACCTCAACGGTGACAAGAAGATCACACAAGGCGCCCGCACACTGGCAGACCACGGTGATCTGAAGGTCATCGGCAACTCCACGCCCCGCTATCTCTTCGGTTTGGACCTGAATGCCAGTTGGAAAGGCTTTGACGTGCGTGCTTTCTTCCAGGGTGTAGCAAAGCGTGACGCTTGGCTCGGCGGCTCCTGGGGCTCACTGGAGTATCTGTTCGGTGCTACCAACTCCGGTCAGTGGTGGTCAGCAGGCATCACCGCGGTACATGACTACTACCGCGATGCCAATACCTGGTCTGTGGCCAATGGCTATCAGCAGGCCAACACCAATGCTTGGCTGCCGCGCGCTACCTTCAGCGACAAGAACGAGAAGTGCCAAACACGCTACTTGATGAATGCTGCATATCTGCGTATGAAGAACTTGCAGGTGGGCTACACCATTCCTCGCTCCATCACTTCGAAGTGGTATATCCAGAATCTGCGTGTCTTCTTCTCGGCTGAGAACCTGTTCACCATCACGGATATGCCCGACCAGTTTGACCCTGAGCTGATTGGAACATCAGCTTATACTTCCAATGGTTATCCACTTTCAAAAGCATTCTCCTTCGGCATTAACCTCACATTCTAAACAGTACAACTATGAAACTATATAAGTTATTCCTTTTGGCTCTGCCTATCTTGGGGGCTACTTCTTGCAATGACTATCTCGAGCAGGTGCCTCCTTCGTACTTGACACCGGAGAACTTCTACACTTCCGAGGATCAGGTGCAGGCCGCCGCAAATAAGTTCTATCAGGACATTCTGCCCGGACACGGCGGTTGGGACTATGGTACCTATATCACTGACAACAACACAGACAACCAGATGTCACTCTATCCCGACGATAAGTTCGGTACAGGACTGTGGAAAGTCAGCAACACCAATGGCGACTGGAACTGGGGCAACGTGCGCAACGTCAATTACCAGCTCGGACAGATCGTGGAGAAATACAAAGCAGGACAGATCAGTGGTTCGGACAACAACCTGCGCCAGTATATCGGCGAATTGTATTTCTTCCGTGCTTACGCCTACTTCACGCTTCTGCAGCGCTTTGGCGACCTGCCGATCATCACGAAGGCTCTGCCCGACGACGAGGCTGTGCTGGTGGCTGCCGACAAGCGTGAGCCGTGCAACGAGGTGGCCCGTTTCATTATCAGCGATTTGGACACGGCAATGACCTATATGCCTAAGTCGGGCTTCGCCACCACACGTGTGACCTACGACGCCGCTAACCTGTTCAAGAGCCGTGTGGCGCTGTATGAAGGATCATGGCTGACCAACTTCGCCGGTACGCCTTTCGTGCCCAATGGCAAGGGATGGCCAGGAGCAGCAAAGAACGCTGACTATAAATATCCTTCCGGAAGCATTGAGGCTGAAGCCAAGTACTTCTTCACCACAGCTGCCAAGGCTGCTGAGCAGGTAGCCGAGAAATACAAGGGCAACTTGTCTGTCAACACGGGCAAAGTGCCTCAGAGCCTTGACGATCCCACCAATCCTTACCTGAGCATTTGGGGGTCTACCGATGACTCAAAGGTGCCCGATGTGATTCTCTGGAGACAGTACAGCAAGTCACTGGGCGTCAGAAACGATGTCGAGGTAGCCGTTCAAAAGGGAAATATTGGCACGGGCTTCACACGCAGCCTCATCGAGAGCTACCTGATGAAGGACGGCAAGCCTATCTACGCTTCGCAATATGAGTATGTAGACACCAGTCTGAACAAAGTGCGCACCAATCGTGATCCACGACTGAGCGTATTCCTGAAAGCTCCCGGCGACATCAACTGTTTCAAGAATGTCGACGACGTGTCGGGTGATCACTGGACACGTGTTGAGACCGTACCGGCCATTACCAATACCAACGCTGA
Source organism: uncultured Prevotella sp. (assembly GCA_900540375.1). Lineage (GTDB taxonomy): Bacteria > Bacteroidota > Bacteroidia > Bacteroidales > Bacteroidaceae > Prevotella. The sequence goes on along the minus strand of UQFS01000046.1, from coordinate 855 downwards.
GGACGGCTACATCACTGGCTATACGATCCGCAAGGGCATGACTTTTGACCGCGCACTGACAGCCAATGGCGGCAGCTACAACGTGTGTGTTGTCTTTCGTGCTACAGAAGCTTTGCTCAACTATATGGAAGCTGAGTATATGCTGACAAAGAGCCTCTCCGGCAAAGTGCTGGAATATTGGGAGGACGTGCGCCGTGCGGCTGGCTTCACGGGCGAGGCTGTGAATCCGATGACAACCATCAATGCTACCGACATGAGCAAAGAGACTCGTGACTGGGGCGCTTACTCTGCCGGTCAACTGTTGAGTGATAAGGCGCTGTACAACATTCGTCGTGAGCGTCGTTGCGAGCTGATCGCCGAAGGTCTCCGCGGCATGGACCTGCAGCGCTGGCGCTCCTATGACCAGCTGATGAAGACTCCGGCTCATACCGAAGGCATTCATCTGTGGGGTTCGCCAATGGAGAAATGGTACAACAATCTCGTTGCCAACGGATCCAGTAGCTCCAATGTTTCTTCACCGGAGTTGAGTGCTTACCTGCGTCCTCATGAGAAGATCAAAGCTAACAACAGTTTCTTCAACGGCCTGACATGGCACATGGCTCACTATCTCGAGCCGCTGCCCATCCGCCAGTTCCTGCTGACAGCCTCAGATCACGCTACTGTCTCTGAAAGTCCGCTGTACCAGAATCCTTATTGGCCTACAACACCGGATGCTCCGGCTGAGCAATAAACGACTCTAGCCGAAGATGCCATATATAGGAAACCTCAACGATGGCATTTAGATTGTCGATTATAATATAATATGAATATCCGCAATCATCCAAATCAGTAGATTCTATGCTTGAAACTCGTCCT
>UQFS01000045.1 GCA_900540375.1 uncultured Prevotella sp. | reverse complement strand
CGTTAGAAAAAGGCTTGTTGACAAGAAATTCTCTAAAGAATTATGCGAGAAACAGGCGGATTCATGTCATCGCGAAAGCCAGAAAATTGTAATACGTTGATTTTCTGACACTTATAAAAATATGCGTATTTTCGCGAAAATCAGAGCAAGACAGGTGTTCATCGAAAAAAATCGATTCTCAGAGGCGGAAATTTGTCACTTTACAAGACAAAAGAGGCAAACAATCTTGTTAGGATATTCCTATCTAACATATGTGATATCCCTGAAAGGGACATCACACATCGTAAGCAACGTATCCCCCGAGAACTTTGTACATCATTAGCAACATATCTCTACTGAGACTTATACGTCTGCTTTCAGCCCTGCCCCTTTTTTGCACATAGATTTGCATTTTATTGCCACAAATAGCGAATATTCCAAATATTTTATGTAAGTTTGCCATAAATAAATTCAAGTCACCATGAAACAACACCTTTTCAATGACAAAGCTACTGCTTACCGACAGTTAGTCCGGGCACTGCTGCTGCTCTGCCTCTGTCCGCTGACAGCCTCTGCCCAACAACAAGACAAGTTGCTCACACTCCTTCGTGACCGGCTGAAATACAACTTCACACAACTGCAAAAGCAGACCGTGAAGCCCTATTTCATGAGCTATCGAGTGGAGGACAACGACACGCGTACGATCACCAGTTCCTTTGGCGTGCTGAACGGCAACGACGACAGCCACGTGCGCTCGTTTATCCCGCAGGTGCGCGTCGGTTCCATGGCACTTGACAACTACAAGAACGACAACAGCGGCGGACGCCAGCAAGGAGCGACACTGCCCTTTGACGACAATGCCACCGACGGCATCACCACCAACTTCTGGCAAGCCACGATGGCCGCTTACGACGGTGCTGTAGAGGCCTATGAGGACGCAAAGAGCAAGGCCGCCACGTCAGCCGCCGACGAGGACAAGGCACCCTGCTTCTCCAAAGCACCGGCCGAACGCTACTACGAAGGGCCGCTCAACCCATCCGCAACAAAGCTCGACGACCAGCAATGGGCAAAGAAGCTCAATGCCGTCAGCGCCGTGTTCAAGGCTGATCCTACCTTGCAGAACGGAACGGCAGCACTGATCTATGAGGTCAACCGCTCCTATCTCGTCAACACCGACGGCACTGAGGTGGTGCAGAACCGGCGCACGGCACGCGTCGTCATCATCGCCCAGGCCATGGCCGACGACGGCATGATGCTGCCGATGTTGCAGGATTTCTTTGCTTTCAACCCCGACTCGCTTCCCTCCGAGGACCGTCTCGTCGCTGCAGCACAAGACCTGCTCACACGTGTGCAGGCGCTGAAAGCCGCTCCCGTAGCCAATCCCTATACCGGTCCGGCCATCCTCTCCGGTCCGGCTGCCGGCGTCTTTTTCCATGAGATCTTCGGTCATCGCCTGGAAGGGCACCGCCTCAAGAAAGGTGGCGAGACCTTCAAAGATATGGTCGGCAAGCAAGTGCTGCCCACCACCTTCAACGTCTATTGCGATCCTACGCTGCGCCACTATGCCGGCGTGGACATGAACGGCAGCTACCGCTACGACGACGAGGGCGTGAAAGCCCGCCGCGTTGACAATGTCATGAGCGGCGTGTTGCGCTCCTTCCTCATGAGCCGCAAGCCTATCGACGGCTTCCCCGAGAGCAATGGCCACGGCCGCGCTGACCTGAGAAACGATCCTGTCAGCCGGCAGTCCAACCTCATCGTGGAGACCACCAAGTCCTATACCGACGCCCAACTGCGCGACATGCTCATCCGTGAGGCCAAACGGCAGGGCAAGCCCTACGGCTATTTCTTCCGTACGGTGACGAGTGGCTACACGATGACGGGCGAAGGCGGAAGCATCAACTCGTTCAACGTTACGCCTGTCGAGGTCTACCGTGTCTTTGTCAACGGCAAGCCCGACGAGCTCGTGCGTGGCGTGAGCCTCATCGGCACGCCACTGTCGATGTTCTCCCACATTCAGGCGGCAGGAAACCGCCCCGCCGTGTTCACCGGCAGCTGTGGTGCCGAGTCGGGTTGGGTGCCCGTGACAGCCTGTGCTCCCACTGTCTTTGTCAGTCAGATAGAGACCCAGCGTGCACAGAAGAGCGACTTTGTGCCGCCGATCCTCAAGGCTCCTATATATAATAAGGAGTACAAACCGCTCGCCGACGCTGTCGGCAAGGATGTCGACAACGTGATCTTCGCCGCAATGAGCGACGAGATGAAGCGATCGATGGACAGCCTGCAACTCGAGGGCTCACCCAAGCCGTTTTATCTCGACATGACGGCTACGCGCTCACGCGGTTTCGACATCACCGGCGAGCTGGGCGGCATCTCCATGAGCGACCAAAAGCCATGGCACACCTATCTGTCCACCCATCTGCTCCTTGGCAACTACAAGAGTACCAATGAGCTGCCGGGACAAGAAAACTTTTTGGGACTCAACAATGGCGAACAAGTAGACTATGACGACATCCGCCATTCCTTCTGGCAGCTCAACGACGCCGCCTATAAGCAGGCAGTGGTATTGCAGGCACAGAAGACTTCTTATCTGAAACAAAACCCGCCCTCGCTCGATCTGTCAAAGCTCCCCAACCTGCAACCGATGAAGCCTGCCACACAGATCGTCGACGACAACTCCGGCTTTGACATCGACATGCCACGATTGGAGCAGACCGCCAAGCGTCTTTCCGCAGTCTTTAAGCACTATCCCAAGCTCTATTACACCTCGGTGAAGATCAGCGGCAATCAGATGGTCTCCTACCGATTGACGTCTGAGGGCGTGAAGATCAAGCAACCCCATCACCGCGTCATCATCACCGCCGAGACATACTTCCGCGATGCCGACCAGGTGGAGCAAAGCGATGACTATACCTTCGCCTACGAGAGCACGGCCGAGATCCCGTCCGACGACATACTCGAGGCTCAGGTGCATGCCTTTGCCGACAGCTGCATGACGCTCTGTCAGGCCTCCCCTATGCCAAAATACTACAAGGGTCCGGCCCTTTATGTCGACGGTGCCGCCATGAACGCCCTCTTCGACAGCCGTCTGATCTCAGAACCTTCCTACGAAGAGGATGCCAACGACATCGGACAGAAAATCGGACAGCCCGTCATCAGCAAGATGATCTCTGTCGTCAACCGCAACGACCTGAATACCTACGAGGGACAGCCGGTCTATGGCCACATGGTGGCAGATGCCGACGGCGTCACGCCAGTCCCACAGCTGACACTCATCGACCATGGCGTGCTGAAGGCAAAGCTCAACGGTGCCGAGCCCACGTTGTTCGCTCCTACCACCACGGGCAGTGCACGCTTCTTCAATGATCCCGACAAGCCGAGCATCGCCACGGGCTTCAATACCATTCAGGTACAGGCGGCGGTAACCACGCAGGAGAAAGAAATGGTGAAGCTGCTCATCAAACAAGCGAAGAAGGAAAACTTGCCCTTCGCCTATATCGTGGAGCTGCCGTGCCGCCAGTCTGCCACACGACTCTATCAGGTCGACGTGAAAACGGGAGCCATCAAACTGATGAAGACCGACCAGGACACAACGCCGTCAGACGATGTGCTGATGAATATCCTCGCTGTCTCTAATAAAGAGGATGTCTTCAATGTCATCAACCCCTATACATACACCGTGATCTATCCTCACAGCTTCCTGCTCAACGAGATCAAACTCAACAAGGCGACAATGGAGGTACAAAAGGAGTTCGAGATTCCGTACCCGGTAGGTGAATGATGAGTGTTGAATGTTGAGTGTTGAGTGTTGAATTGTGAATGCAGAACAGAGCTAAAATGAAATCATATAATATGCAGATGAGAAAGATTTTCATTGCCATGTTGCTCGTGCTCATGATGCCGGCCATGGCGCAAAGGGCAAAGGAGGAAATCAAAGCTGACCGCAATCTCGCAGCCAGCAACTATCTGGCTTATCCCGGTCCGAAACAGAAGCTGACCAAGGCACCGGAAGGCTACACACCTTATTATATCAGTCACTACGGCCGACATGGCTCCCGCTATCTCATCAGCCCCGCCCAGTACAGCGACGCGGTGAACATTCTGGCCAAAGCCGACAGCCTTGACAAGCTCTCGCCACGCGGTCACGACGTGCTCGACAAAGTCAGGATGCTGGCTGCCGAGGCTCAGGGACGCTTGGGCGAACTGACTCCACTTGGCGCTGAGCAGCACCGAGACATCGCCCATCGCATGTACATGCGCTTCCCGCAGGTCTTCAACGGCAACGTACACGTTGACGCACGCTCCACCATCGTCATCCGCTGCATCCTCTCCATGGGGAATGAGCTCATGGAACTGGCGCGTCTCAACCCGCGCATGGTCATCACCAGCGATGCCAGCCAGCACGACATGTACTACATGAACGATGAGCATGGTAAATACAACAAGCTGCGCGACACGCCGGAGGCACGTCAGGCGCTCGCCGACTTCAACAAGAACCACGAAAACTACAGTCATCTGATGGGACTGCTCTTCAACGACACGGCCTACGCCCACACCATCGATACCAACAAACTCGGGCAGCGGCTCTTCGACCTGGCCGCCAACATCCAAAGCACGGAACTCAGACATAAGTTCAGCCTCTGGCCGATCTTCACCGACAAGGAGGTCTATGACTCCTGGCAGCGCAAGAACGCAATGTGGTATATGTATTACGGTCCCTCACGACAGGCCCACAGCTATGGACTGCTCACGCAAGCCAATCTGCTGAACAATATCATCACGACGGCCGACAGTTGCCTGCTCCTCCAGCATCCCGGTGCCACGCTGCGCTTTGCCCATGAGTCGGATGTCATGCCGCTGGTGTGCCTGCTCAACCTCAACCACTACGGCGAGACCATCGACGACCTCGAACAGCTCGATGACCGCGGATGGAACAACTACGACATCTATCCCATGGCCTGCAACGTGCAGTTCATCTTCTATAAGCCCAACATGGCCACTGATCTCAGCAAAGCCGACATCCTCGTCAAGGTGCTTCTCAACGAGAACGAGGCTGCCCTACCCGTTTCCACCGACAAGGCGCCTTACTACCACTGGAAAGATGTGCGTGCCTATCTCCTTCAGCGGTTGGATCAGCTGAAATAAGGTTGACGCTCCATGCAGTAGTTTTCTAACTGTCCTCAACCCGCCGATCCCTCAGATCCTGACAAGTGAAGCCCACGCGTACAGTCCTCTCTTTTCTTAGAGTCAGTGGCGCTGTGGGATATTTGACTACATCTTCGACCGCTGATAGTCCCTTGGCGACATGCCATACATATTCTTGAACATTGTGGAGAAACTGGCCGAGTTGGAGAATCCGCAGGCATACATCACCTCGGTGATGCTCTGTTTCGGATCCTCGAGCAGGCGGGCAGCCTGCTTCAGTCGCAGGTTCTTGATGAAGTTGTGCGGTGTCTGGTTGGTGAGCTCCTTCATCTTTCGGTAGAGGTGCACACGGCTGATGCCCACCCGGTCGGCTATGTCGTCGACACCAAGGTCGGAGTTGCTGAGGTTGCCATTGATGACATCCATGACCCGCTGCAGGAATTTGTCGTCGGGCGTCTGCACGTCGACCTTGTTGACCTTGTCGGCCTGATCTTCCTGTCCGGTGAACTTGTTCTTCAGCGTACGGCGCACGGCAAGGAGGTTGGCGACGGTGCGGCGCAGGATATCCATGTTGAACGGTTTCACCACATAGGCGTCGGCACCCGTCTCCAAGCCCTCCATGCGGTCCTCATCACGGCTCTTGGCAGTGAGGAGGATGACGGGAAGATGATTGGTGTTGATATTTGACTTGAGCTTAGTGCAGAGCGTGATGCCGTCCATCTCAGGCATCATCACGTCGCTGATGACCAGGTTGGGCATGTCCTTGAGAATCTCGGCGAGCGCCACCTTGCCGTTGGGGTAGTAGCGGACGTTGTATTCATTGCTCAGCTCGGTCTGCAGATAGCTGGCGATCTCATCGTCGTCCTCCACGACGGCGATCGTGGGCTTGCTGTTATCGTCGCGCGAAGCCACCGGATGCACGAGCGGATCTGCCTCCATCTCCTTGAGTTCCTGAGCCAACTGCCTGTCGGCTTCACTATCGTCATGCTGCACGGGTGTCCTGCCGCCGTCGTCGGCGAGCATCTCCTCGGGCTTGAGATGGCTGTTGCCCAAGGGCAGGGTGACGACGAAGCAGGAGCCCGGTCCATCACTGTTGTTGTGCGCCGTGATCGTACCATAGTGAAGTTCCACGAGCGAACGGGTGAGGTCGAGGCCAATGCCCGTACCCGTGTTGCGCTCGCCCATGCTGGCAGGACTTTGATAGAAGCGCTGGAAGATCGTCTCGAGTTTGTCCTTCGGGATGCCGCAGCCCGTGTCGCTCACCGTGATGATGGCATCAGCGCCTGTATGCGTCAGACTGATATTTACCTCGCCGCCCGTCGGCGTAAACTTAAAGGCATTGGAGAGCAGGTTCATGATCACCTTGTCGAAATTGTCGCGGTCCACCCATACCGGGAGCATGTCGCTGTCGTGGTGGAAGACGAAGTGTATTTTCTTGATGTTGGCCTGCTGCTGGAAGAGCTGCACCTCGTCGTCGATGAAGCTGACCATATCAGTTTTCTGCATATGCATGACCATCTTTCCCTTGTCGATCTTGCGGAGGTCCATCATCTGGTTGACGAGGTGGAGAATACGCTCGGCGTTGCGCCGCATGAGCGCGTAGGTGTTTTGTCGCTGCGGGTCGCGGTCACTCTTGATGAGCGAGAGCAGCGGCGTGATGATCAGCGTGAGCGGGGTGCGGATGTCGTGGCTGATGTTGACAAAGAAGCGCAGCTTGGCCTCACCCATCTCTTCGGCATGGATGTGCTCCTGAAGCGTAAGGTGCTCCTGTTCCTTGCGCTTGCGGTAGGCGAGATAAACATAGAAAGCCCAGACTAACAAGATCAGATAGACAAACTTTGCAGGCCAGGAAGCGTACCACGCAGGACGGATCTCGACCTGGAACTCCTCCTCGGCCGACGACTGCCCGTTGTAGAGCGCCTTGACGCGGAACTGATATTTACCGGCAGGCAGATGGGCGAAGGACAGTACGTTCTGACCCTGGGTCAGCGTCTTCCAGCCCTCGTCGTTGATGCTGTAGGCATAGGTCACCTGCTCCACATTGTTATATGTGAATGTCGTCAGCTCCAATGAGAAGCTGTTGTCGTCCTGTGCCAAGGAGAACAGGCGGGATTCGTAGCAAGGTTTCTCAGTGATCGTAAACCATCCCGACTTCATCCCCGGCACCACAGGCTCATTGCCCACAAGGAAGCGCGAGATTTGCACCAAGCCTCTCCACGACGTACGGCCGATGCGCGAAGGATCGAAGACGTTGATGCCGCCCGGTCCGCCGACGAGCAGACGGCGACCGTCGGCAGACAGCGAGACCGCGCCGTCACTGAATTCATTGCTCTGCAGGCCATTGCCGACAAAGAAGCTTTGGGTCCTGCCCGTGCGCATGTCCATGCAGCAGAGACCATGGAGCGTGCCGAACCACAACCGCTGCTGCCGGTCCTCCTGCATGAAAGCCACGTTGTTGTCAGGCAGTCCCTGCCGTACCGTATAGACGAGTGGCTTGCTCCAATGGTTTTTGTCGTGACAGTAGAGCATGTCGTTGCTTCCCACCCACACGCGGTCGCGACTGTCGACATAGAGGCTGTGGGCAAACGAACCCTGGTCAACGCAGTTCACGCCGAAGGTAGTCACCCAACTGTCGTGCTTAAGATCGAGACACGACATGCCCACGGAGTTGGCCACAAAGAGTCGGCTACCGTCGCGCGAGAAAGCCAGTTTGAAGAGGAAGTTGTTGGGCAGGCTGTTTACTTTCAGGTTGTTGTCAGCTCCCTTTGCCATAGTATAAGTGCGGCGGGTGCCGTCGGGACGGATCACGACGAGGCCATTGCCGAGCGTCGCCAGCCAGACGTTGCCACGAGCATCACATTTGATGTCGAAGACGCTCACGCCCTGTCCGAGATTGACGGGATGATAGCTGCCACCCTCGAGATAGCCGCATCCTTCGAGGTAGCTGCCGATCCAGAGCCGATGATGACTGTCGAAGCAGAGCGCCTCAATGGTATTGGGGAAAGTATAGTGCCGGAGTTGCTTGCCCATGGCGTCGAGGAGGTAGAGTCCGTCGCGGTCTGTTCCTACCCACATCGTGCCGCCGTCGCCGAAGAGTACACGCGTGACGCAATTGCCGCCGATGGGATTGGTGTTGCCCGCGCGGTAGCCGATATAGCCAAAGTCAAAGGCGAGCGCGGGCTGCATGTAGAGTCCTTTTTGGAGCATCGTCATCCACACGTTGCCCTGCCGATCCTGGATGATGGAGTTGACCTTACCCGTGGTGAGGTCAATGCGATTGGAATAGAATGGATTGTTGACCACGAGACCTGTGGCAGGCTGATAGGAGTACAAACCATAACCGTCGCTGCCGACATAGACTTTGCCAGAAGGAGCGACAAAGACACACGACACAGAGAGTTTGCCCAAGGCGCTGACCTGCGTAAACGGCATCACGCCGCCACGCGAGAAGTAGACGCCGTCGCCCGTCGTGCCGGCATAGACGTTGCCCTGAGCGTCGCAGGCGACAGAAGAGACCGACTGTTTTCCACCCATCGGAAGCCGTTGCGTCAGTCGCCCCTGACGGTCCTGACACAGCAGACGTCCGTCCTCAGTGTTGATCCACACCCGCCCCAGCCGGTCCTCAGCCATCCGACGGATGTATTTTAATTTGCTGACAGCACCTTTCACCGGCCGGCAGACATAATCCTCAGCTTTTCCGGAAGTCTGGAGAATACCGTAGCCCGACGTGCCGATGAGCACCTGTCCGTTGCGCCGCACGACGATGTCGTTGACATAGGTCTTGACGAGCTTGTGCTGATCGTTGTAGATTTTATATGCGTGGAACTGTTGTCCGTCGAAGTTCAGAAGTCCTTTGTTGGAGCCTAACAGGATGTTGCCCTGATGGTCTTGCTCCACCTTATTAATATAGTTGCTGTCAAAACCACGTGAGCTGGAGTTGTCACGGTTGATCACAACAAAGTGATAACCGTCGAAGACACTCAAGCCATTGCGCGTGGCAACCCAGATAAAACCACGGCTGTCTTGAAACACCTGATTGGCAAAGCTGCTCGACAAGCCGTTCTCGGTGTCATAGAGCTTACCGGTCTGTGCCTCCGCGATGGCAGAAGTCAGCAATAGGGTAAGGAAAAGAAGAGTCTGTCTGAGGTTCCGCATGATGATTCTTATCTGTGCCGATAACAAGATGTTATGTGATTCTGGTTTAGGGAGACACGACATCCGGGAGTACAAGATGTACGGCGAAACTGACGCGCCCCCCTTATTTTATAGTTACAAAGATAGCAAAAAATGATGAGTCTCTACTGCTTTATTATAAAAAAAGTGTCTAAAGAGATGTATTACAAAGTAAATGTTACATCGTGAAACAAATTTCGAAACTCTATGAGACTAATCATAAAGTAGGTATGGGACGAATGTCGTAATTTTGCAGCAGAAATCAAATCACCCAAATATGAAAACGACAAAAACTGCTTTAACTACTCTCATGCTGATGGCAGTGCTCGGTGCCAACGCTCAGCAACTGACCCTGCATCTCGACGAAGCCCGGAAGACGGTAAGTCCCACACTATATGGTATGATGACCGAGGAGATCAACTACTCCTATGAAGGCGGTCTCTACGCTCAGATCCTGCGCGATCCTTCTTTCCGTGAGGATGCCAATGGACAGCGGCGCAACCCATGGACGCCCTGGCATTCGGGCGGACCGAAATACTGGCTGGCAACAGACACGCTGGCCTCACAGCTCACGCTCATGCAGAAAGGCGGATACAACCGCGCCAATCCTGCCGTGCTGAAATGGAAAGCTAAAGCCGGAGCAAGCATCGCCAATGACGGATACTGGGGCGTGCCCATCCGCGCGAAAGAACTCTATAAAGGATATGTCATCGCCAAGGCAGAGAAAGGCAGCGGCTCTTCGCTCACGCTCAGCCTCGTCAGCAACGACGGCAAGACGGTCTTTGCATCCACAAAGATCGACGGACTCGACGAGGACTGGCAGAAGAAAAGCTTTGAGCTCACTGTGCCAGAGAAAACCCAAGCCACAAAAGACGCCCGCTTCATGATTACCGCTGACAAAGAGGGCACATATGATCTGAGCAAGACGGTACTCTTCCCTGAGACGTTCAACAACCGTCCCAACGGACTGCGTAAGGATCTCATGGAGATGATGTGCCGGATGAAGCCGAAGTTCCTGCGCTTCCCAGGCGGCAACTATGTCGAAGGCAACGACTTCCGTAACCGCTTTGACTGGAAGCGCACGATCGGCGATCCCGATGAGCGGCCGGGCCACATGAGTCCGTGGGGCTATCGCTCTACCGATGGTCTTGGCTTGCTGGAGTTCCTGGAGTGGGCAGAGGACTGTGGCGCGGAACCGATTCTCGCCGTCTTCGCCGGATATACGCTCAGCGGTGACTACCTCACTGCCGACTATGTCGACGGTTTCATCCAGGATGCGCTCGACGAGATCGAGTATGTTACGGGCGGTCCCGAGACCAAGTGGGGCGCGCAGCGTGTGCGCGACGGTCATCCCCAGCCTTTCCCTCTGCACTATATGGAGATTGGCAATGAGGACTTCTTCGACGAAAGCGGCTCCTATGCCGGACGTTATAAAAAGTTCTACGAGGCCATCAAAGCCAAGTATCCTCAACTGCAGCTCATCTCTACCGCTGACCAGAAGATGGTGGAACGCTGGGCACAGGAGACGGGCGTGACCGGACTGAAGTTCGATGTCATCGACGAGCACTACTATCGCAGTACGGGTGGCATGTATGAGACTGCCAACCAATACGACAAATACGACCGCAAGGGCCCGAAGATCTTCTGCGGCGAGTGGGCCGCACGCGAGGGCAAGCCGACCACCAACATGAACGCGGCACTTGGCGACGCTGCATGGATGACGGGCATGGAGCGCAATGCCGACCTGTTGATCGGTCACTGCTATGCCCCGCTCTTCGTCAACGTCAACAAGGGAGGCATGCAATGGGAGAGCGATCTCATCGGCTATGACGCACTCAACGCTTACGGCTCGCCTTCCTACTACGCTCAGTGCATGTTCGCCCAGAATGTCGGCAACTGCATTGTGCCGATGACCGACAAGGACATGCCGACGATGCAATATGAGGGTAAGAAACTGCCGCAGCTATACTACTCTGCAACGACCGACACCAATTCGGGACGTACATACCTGAAGGTTGTCAACGGCGGAAAGAGCGCGCAGACGCTCACCGTCACCGTCAGCGGCGGCAAGGTATCCGGTAAGGGTACCATCACCACGCTGAAAGCTGCCAAGCCCGAGGACACCAACTCCATCGACAATCCGAAGCATGTCGTGCCGGTGACCGCCAAGCAGAAGACGGGCAAGACCTTTAAGGTGATGCTCGCTCCGCTGTCTGTCAATGTGATCAAGATATGATTTGATTGTGATATAGATGTGATAAGCATTGCTTCATAATAATGCTATAAGTTTAGGTTTTTAAAAGTGTAAAGTTAGGTTACAAGATGTTATGTAGGTTCGCTGTACTTACTTCTTTTCAGTAAGACCGATGATTTTAATGATTCCTGAGGCTCTCCGTAGTGATTACGGGGGGCCTTGATTGTGTTTGTGAGGGCTTAGGCGTCTAATTATTAATTCTTTGCGGCCCTTCTCCCTTAACGCATATCACAATCCTCTTCTTTGTTGAATAAACTGACATTTTTGCGCCGTTTTCCTTGCGATTTTCTGAACCAACACCTATGTTGCTCCCAATTTCGCGAATTTTGAGGGTGTTTCTATAATTAGCTGGCACTTAGACGATTACAAACCTAAAGCATTTTCTCCTCCAAAATAAACAGGAGGGGTACCATGAATTTTCGCTGATTTTGCTTGTCAGAAAGCCTTTCTGATGCTGTCATCTCGGTAAGATGACCTGATCAGAAAGGCACTTTGACCAGGTCAGAAAGGTACTTTGATAGCATCAGAAAGGTACTTTGACAACGTGACCTTGATTTTTTGTAGTTTTCACCCAGCCATTTTCTGATTTCTCTCAAAAATCTTTCTCCAGAATGGTCGCCCACGATGAAGCACTTTTGTCAATCTGTTTCAAAACAGCTGACATGCTCATGAAGAAGCAGGGCATCCACAACCGTGAAGAAGCAGGTCGCGTCCGACCTGTTGCCCGCCGACGTCCCTATCGCCAACGGACGCAGGATGGTGAAGAAATAAAAAGGAATTCTCCGCCGGTATCCATAATGCGATATACTACCCCAAAACTATAAATACGGTTAAGCACCTTCACTTTTTAGCCGCTGGAGTTCCTATTCTTACTTTTTTTATGTAAATTTGCATATTACAGTAGAAAACACCGTGAGCGGATAGTCTTTCGGCTGTCTTTCGTACTGGACATCAGAACGTATCATTAATAAGAATATACACTAAAGAAGATGAAAGCATTTGTTTTTCCCGGACAGGGTTCCCAGTTCGTAGGCATGGGCAAAGACCTCTACGACAACAACGCGTTAGCTAAAAAACTATTTGACCAGGCCGACGAGATACTCGGATTCAAGATCACCGACGTGATGTTCGCCGGTACTGATGAGCAGCTCAAGGAGACCAAGGTCACACAGCCTGCCGTCTTCCTCCATAGCGTCATCTCGGCACTGTGCCTCGGCGACGACTTCAAGCCCGCCATGGTGGCCGGGCACTCCCTCGGTGAGTTCTCCGCTCTCGTGGCTGCCGGTGCGCTGAGCTTCGAGGACGGTCTGCGTCTCGTCGCTGCCCGTGCCAACGCCATGCAGAAAGCCTGCGAGGCCAATCCCGGCACGATGGCTGCCATCATCGCGCTCCCCGACGGGAAGGTAGAGGAGATCTGCGCTGAGGTCAGCAAGGAAGGCCACACCGTGGTGCCCGCCAACTTCAACTGCCCGGGCCAGCTCGTCATCTCCGGCGACAAAGAGGGCATCCTCGTCGCTTGCGACAAGCTGAAGGCTGCCGGTGCCAAGCGTGCCCTGCCTCTGAAGGTCGGCGGCGCTTTCCACTCTCCCCTCATGCAGCCCGCCAAGGAAGAGCTGCAGGCTGCCATCGAGAAGACGCAGTTCGCCAAGCCGGTATGCCCCGTCTATCAGAATGTCGACGCTATGCCGCACACCGATCCCGAGGAGATCAAGCAGAACCTTATCGCTCAGCTCACCAGTTCTGTGCGCTGGACCAAGTCTGTGCAGAACATGATCGCCGACGGCGCCGACGAGTTCGTAGAGTGCGGACCGGGAAAGGCTCTGCGCGGAATGATTGGCCGCATCGACAAGAATGTCAAGACCACCGGCCTCGAATAAGCATCTGACAGTGTGAAACACAAATGATTGGATGAAGAGAAAAATCATCATTTACCAAGTCTTTACCCGTCTCTTTGGCAACCGCAACACGGCCCGTGTTCCCAACGGCACGCTGCGCGTCAACGGGACGGGAAAGATGAGCGACTTCGACGCGGAACGGCTACGCCGCATCCACGACATGGGCTTCACCCATGTGTGGTATACGGGTGTCATCCGCCACGCCACCGCGACGGACTACAGCAAGCATGGCATACCGCGCCAGCACCCTTCTGTGGTGAAGGGCGTGGCGGGATCGCCCTACGCCATCACTGACTACTACGACATCGATCCGGATCTGGCCGACGACATCGACCAGCGCATGAACGAGTTCCAACAGCTCGTCGACCGCACACACCAGGCCGGCATGAAGGTCATCATCGACTTCGTACCCAACCATGTGGCACGCGAGTACCACTCGATCATGAAGCCAGAAGGCGTGCGCGACCTCGGTGAGGACGACGACACAGGCAAGCACTTCTCGCCCATCAACAACTTCTATTACTGTCCCGGACTGCCTTTCGTCTCACCGGTGCAGCCTAAGGAAGGTGAAGAACCTTATGTAGAGAACCCCGCCAAGTGTACCGGCAACGACCGCTTTGACAACTGTCCGGGGCGCAACGACTGGTACGAGACCGTGAAACTCAACTATGGCATCGACTACTGCGATGCCGGAGGGCGCAGCTATCACTTCGAACCGGTGCCCAACACATGGGTGAAGATGACCGACATCCTGCTCTACTGGGCTTCAAAAGACATCGACGGCTTCCGCTGCGACATGGCGGAGATGGTGCCGCCGGCCTTCTGGGCCTACGCCACACGCATCGTCAAGGAGCGCTATCCCCGTGTCGTCTTCATCGGAGAGGTATACGACACCAACCTGTATCGCACCTACATACAGTCGGGATTTGACTATCTCTACGACAAGGTGGGCATGTACGACTGTCTGCGCGACGTCATCTGCGACCGCCGCCCTGCAAGCAGCATCACCTACTACTGGCAGCACATTGACGACATCCGCCCACACATGCTCTACTTCCTGGAGAACCACGACGAGCAGCGCATTGCCAGTGATTTCCTCTGCGGAAACGGTATGAAAGCCATTCCGGCAATCATCGTCGCCGCACTCATGGGCAGTAATCCTTTCATGGTCTATTCCGGACAGGAGCTCGGCGAGCGTGGGATGGATGCCGAGGGCTTCTCGGGATGTGACGGCCGTACGACGATCTTCGACTACTGGTGCATAGACACCATCCGCCGCGGCTATTTCGACCGCCGTCATCTCACGCAGGACGAGATGCACCTGCAACTGAAATACCAGCAGATCCTGCATATCGCCAACCGCGAGGCTGCTGTGCGCGAGGGTGAGTTCTTCGATCTGATGTATGTCAATCCACAGACCTGGAAGTTCAATCCCCGCCATGAGTTCGCCTTCCTGCGTAAGTTCGAGGACGAAGTGCTGCTCGTGGTGGTGAACTTTGGAGCCGACCGCGTCAACACCAGCGTGAATATCCCGGCCCACGCCTTCGACTTCCTCGGACTGCCGGAGAAGGAGGTGCGCGCCATCGACTTGCTCACAGGACAGGAGATGGACATCGAGTTGAAGAGGGACGGTGCCGTGGACATGGATCTCAGACCCTATACAGGACGTATCTATAAATTCAGCATCAAGATGGAAGAGACACCTTACCTGCTCAATGTGCACAACAAGGATGAGTTCCCGCCGGCACACACTGCCGAGCATCTGCTCAACCAGGTGATGATCCGCATGTTTGGATGCGAGCGTTCACGCAAAGCCCATATCGAGCGGAAGAAAAGCAAGATCAGCTATCACCTCGACCACAAGCCGTCGCGGCAGGAGGAGAAGGCGATCGGTGACAGGATGAACGAGCTCATCGAGGAGGACCTCCCCGTGACCTACGAGGACGTGGACCGCAACCATGTGCCTGAGGGCGTGAACCTCGACCGCCTGCCGGAAGACGCCTCGCAGACCATCCGGCTGGTACGCATCGGCGACTTCGATGTCTGCCCGTGCATCGGCAAACACGTGCGCTCTACCTCACAGATTGGTCGCTTCGAGATTCTCGGCACCAACTGGGACGAGCAGACTCACACCTTCCGCATCCGCTTCAAGGTGATACCGTAACGATAAGGTGACACTACACCTTATTATATATAGGGTGTGTCCAATGCGGACACACCCTTTCTTTGTTATCTTTTATGTTATGTTTCGTTTCAAAAACTTTATCTTTTATATCATCCCTTTGTTGTTACAAAGAAAAAGTGTATCTTTGTCACCGTAATGCGAAACCAGCAATCAACAGAAAATAAAGACAACAACTAATAACACCAAAATCAACTAAACAAAAAGATTATGCAAAGCAACAACATTCCCCAGGTGAAGCTCGGTATCATCGCCGTCAGCCGTGACTGTTTCCCTATCGCTCTTTCCACCCAGCGTCGCGAGAACATCGTGAAAGCTTATAAGGGCGAGATATATGACTGCCAGACTACAGTAGAGAACGAGCAGGATATGCTCAAGGCCATCAAAGAGGTGCGCGAGGCTGGCTGCAACGCCCTCGTCGTGTTCCTTGGCAACTTCGGTCCGGAGACCCCCGAGACACTCATCGCCAAGAAGTTCCATGGCCCTTGCATGTTCGTCTCTGCCGCTGAGGGCGACGGCGACATGATCAACGGCCGTGGCGACGCCTATTGCGGTATGCTCAACTGCAGCTACAACCTCGCCATGCGTCACCTCAAGGGCTATATCCCCGCTTATCCTGTAGGCACCGCCGACGACATCGCCAGGATGATCGCTGACTTCGTGCCCGTAGCCCGTGCCGTCATCGGCCTGAAGGGTTTGAAGATCATCACCTTCGGTCCGCGTCCTCAGGACTTCTTCGCCTGCAACGCTCCGATCAAGGGACTCTATGAACTCGGTGTGGAGATCGAGGAGAACTCTGAGCTCGACCTCCTCGTGGCTTACAAGCAGCACGAGAGCGACCCGCGCATCGACGACGTCTGCAAGGACATGGCTGCCGAGATGGGCGAGGGCAAGTACTATCCCGACCTCAGCCGCCGCATGGCGCAGTTTGAGCTGACACTGCTCGACTGGGCTGAGCAGCACAAGGGCTCCCGCCAGTATGTGGCCTTCGCCGACAAGTGCTGGCCTGCCTTCCCAAGCCAGTTCGGTTTCGAGCCCTGCTATGTCAACTCCCGTCTGGTGAGCCGTGGCATCCCCGTGGCCTGCGAGGTGGACATCTACGGTGCGCTCTCTGAGTACATCGGCATGTGCCTGAGCGACGACACCGTCACCCTGCTCGACATCAACAACTCTGTGCCTAAGTATATCTACGACGAGGACATCGTCGGCAAGTACAACTACAAGCTCACCGACACCTTCATGGGCTTCCACTGCGGCAACACGCCATCCTGCAAGATGTGCGCCGGACGTGCCATCAAGTACCAGCTCATCCAGAACCGTCTGCTGGAGAACGGCGGCAAGCCTGACTTCACACGTGGCACGTTGGAGGGCGACATCGCTCCGGGCGAGATCACGTTCTACCGCGTACAGTGCGACTCCGAGGGTGTGCTCCGCGCCTACATCGCTGAGGGCGAGGTGCTCAACGTGCCGACACGCTCCTTCGGTGGCATCGGTGTCTTCGCTATTCCGGAGATGGGCCGCTTCTATCGTCACGTGCTCATCGAGAAGCACTATCCTCACCACGGTGCCGTTGCCTTCTCTCATGTAGGCAAGCATCTCTTCAACTTCCTGAAGTACATGGGCGTCGAGGATGTGGCTTACAACCAGCCAAAGAGCCTGCCCTATCCGACAGAGAATCCTTTCGAATAATCTTGAGATGATGATCAGAGCTTCTCTTTCGAACGGATCCGGCAGCAGAAGACTCAAAAAATAGTCAAGGGTTGACAAGACGTTATGGTCCTGTCAACCCTTTTGTCTTAGATTTATCCGTTCACACAGGGACATAGAAACACAGAGAATATGCCATATTCTTAGCTTTAGGGGACATCGGGTGGAATGGCCGTAGGAAAATTCTCATAAAAATCCGCAGTGTTTTCTCATAAAAAAATAAAAAAAACAAGTAAAAAGGTTGCAGTTATAGAATAAAAATACTAACTTTACACCATTATCAATGATTGTAATGTGTAATAGCAACGATAATAAGAGAAAAGTTATGGAAGGGCAAGAAAATGTATGTTTTCCTGCACTTTTTAACCTTTTGTATTTGGTTAATTCAAATATTTTGCTAACACACACACACACACACACACACACACACACACACACACACACACACACACACA
>UQFS01000044.1 GCA_900540375.1 uncultured Prevotella sp. | reverse complement strand
TGACTGATTATCAAGAGTAGTATTTTATCTTAACAAAAAAGTGATGAAGTCAGGAAAAAGTATGTTTGAGCTTTTTGACTTAACTTTGCAATGTGTTTAATCTAAACCTATCTATTATTTATTAAATCTATGAACGTTACTTTAGGAAAGGCGACCCTTGTGTTAGGCTTATTGTCCTCTGCTGCTCTGTCTCTACCGCAGACTGCTCTGGCCGGTAATGTCGGTATGACACAAGCTGTGCAACAATCCAAGCGGATTACAGGTACTGTCAGTGACAAGATGGGCACACTTATTGGTGCTACCATCATGGAAAAAGGTACTAAGAATGGAACGGTGACCGATCTCGACGGTCACTTCACGCTCAACGTCAAACCGGGTGCTACACTCATTGTTTCTTATGTAGGATATGATGAGCAGGAAGTGCCGGTTGGCAGCAACTCCAATCTCAACATCACGCTCAAGGAGCACGGATGCAGCCTCAATGAGGTGGTCGTCATCGGCTATGGTACGCAGCGTCGTGAGGCCGTTACGGGTTCGGTCGCCAATGTGGGCGGTGAGGACTTGAACAAGATCGTTGCCCAGGATGCTGCCAAAGCATTGCAGGGACGTGTGGCCGGTGTACTGATGACACAGACATCGTCGCAGCCGGGTGCTGAGATGCAAATCCGCATCCGTGGCCAACGCTCGCTCAATGCCAGCAACGACCCGTTGATTGTCTTGGACGGTATCCCGTTTATGGGCAACCTATCAGACATCAATCCGGCAGACATCAAGAGCATGGACATCCTCAAGGATGCTTCTGCTACGGCTATCTACGGTTCTCGTGGTGCCAACGGCGTGATCATGATCACTACCGTCAAGGGCGCTATGGGCTCTCCCGCAAAGGTCAGCTACAACGCCTACGCCGGTTTCTCCAAGCTCTTCCATAAGTATCCGATGATGAGCGGACCGCAGTTTGCCAAGCTCCGCAAATATGCCGGAAAGTTTGAGAACACTGTCGACGAGTCGGATGACGTCAATACCGACTGGCAGGATCTCTTCTTCAAGACGGGATTCCTTACCAGCCATGATGTCGGCGTGTCGGGAGGTACCAACGGTGGCAGCTATAGCTTCGGCGCAGGTTACTATCACAACGACGGTGTGGTGCCTACCCAAGGCTTTGACCGTTACTCTGTGCGTGCCAACTTCGACCAGCGTGTGGGTGACTATTTCCGTTTCGGACTGACCACCAACAACAGTTATCGTGAGGTGATCGGCACACAGGTGGGACTGTACAACGTGCTGACGATGAGCCCGCTGGCGTCGCCTTACGATGCAGACGGCAAGCTCAAACGTACCATCAACATGCCGCAGGACAACCAATGGGTGCTCACGCGCAGTGTGGCCGAGGACTTGAAGGACAGTTGGCTCAATGAGAACAAAGGCTTTGGATCCTATAACACGCTCTTCGCAGAGGTGAAGTGCCCGTGGATAGAGGGTCTTTCTTACCGTATCAATATCGGTTTGAACTATCGCTCGTCCAAGCAGGGCGCCTTTACCGGTACGGGTGTGGGTAGTGCTACAGCCACGACACCTAACTCAGCCTCCGTGCAGCAAGACATTACAAAGAACTGGGCGGTGGAGAATATCGTCACCTATGACCGTATCTTTGCCGAGAAGCATCATATCAACTTCACCGGACTCTACTCTGCTGAGCAGACGCGCTTCGAGCGTACCTTCATGTCCGGTCAGGCTATTCCGGCTGAATACTTCCAATATTATAATATAGGTGCAGCCACACAGAACCTTGCTGTCAACCCGGCTAATCAAGGCTACTGGCAGAGCGGACTCGTGTCCTGGATGGGACGTGTGATGTATGACTATGACAACCGCTACATGCTTAGCGTTGCCTTCCGTGCTGATGCTTCCTCGCGTTTGGCTAAAGGCCATCAATGGCACACTTATCCGGCTGTGTCTCTCGGTTGGAATGTCGCCAAGGAGAGCTTCATGAAAGGTGTCACCTGGCTGGACAACCTCAAGCTGCGTGCCGGTTATGGCGAGACTTCTAACCAGAGTATCTCTCCTTACTCCACTCTTGGTGCCCTGAGCTCCCGTACTTATAACTTCGGAGACCAGTTTACACGTGGCTATTATGTCTCAACACTGCCCAACAGCGAACTGAGTTGGGAGTATTCCTCCACGTGGAATGTCGGTGTTGACTGGTCGGTGCTCGGTGGAAGACTGTATGGTACGGTGGAGTATTACTTGCAGAACACACATGATTTGCTGTTAGGTGTGGCCCTGCCGTCCACTTCCGGTGTGAACAGCTATACTGCCAACATCGGTAAGACACGCAACACAGGTATGGAGTTTACCATTAACGGTACAATCCTTCAGGACCATCACGGATGGACATGGGACGCTGGCGTGAACTTCTATTTCAACAAGAACAAACTCGTCGCTTTGGCTTCCGGTGCCCAGCAGGACGTGGCCAACAGATGGTTTGTCGGTCATCCGATTGATGTCATCTATGATTACAAGAAGATCGGACTTTGGCAGAAAGACGACAGGTATATGGATATCCTTGAGCCGGGTGGCAATCCTGGTATGATCAAAGTGGAATATACGGGTGAGTACAACGAGGATGGCTCGCCAAAGCGACAGATCAACTCTGATGACCGTCAGGTGATGGACATGCAGCCAGACTTGATGGGTGGCTTCAACACCAGTGTGGGTTATAAGCATTTCGACCTGAGTGTCATCGGTTCATTCCAGATCGGTGGTAAGCTCATCAGCGCGCTCCACTCTGCTAATGGTTATCTGAACATGCTCTCCGGCCGCCGAAACAACATTGACGTAGACTACTGGACGGAGGACAACACCAATGCCAAGTATCCGAAACCGGGTGGCATCACCACAAGCGATAACCCGAAGTATGGCACTACGCTCGGCTATTTCGACGCCGGCTATTTGAAGATCCGCTCCATCACCCTGGGCTATGACTTCGGTGCTATGGCCGCTGTGAAGAAGTTGGGCATCAGCAAGTTGCGCGCTTACGTGTCTGTTCAGAATCCGTTTGTCTTCTTCTCACCGTTTAAGAATGAGTGTGGTCTCGATCCCGAAACCAATACCTTGAGTAACAATGGAGGCACAATGGCTGTTACGATGGAGGGTTACACTGGTGCGCATGTCATGCCGGTGGTAGGCTACAACACGCCTTCAACACGTAACTTCCTCTTTGGTCTTAACTTGTCCTTCTAAATCTGCTATCATCATGAAAAAGAATCTTTTAATCAATATAGGAATTATATCCTTGGGGCTCTTCTCGCTGGCTTCTTGCAACGATGTGCTCGATGAACAGCCCCGCTCCATCTACGACCCGTCATTCTTTAAGACACAGTCCGGTGTCGAGGGTGGTATCACTGCGCTGTACGCCCATTTGCGCGACACGTATGGCAATGCTTACTATTATAATATCTGTGAGACGGGTACCGACGAGTACACTTGGGCGCAGTCGGCAGACGGTAACTTCAAGGATGCCGACCTCTCCGGCGTAGGATCGCTCAATGCTTCCACCAGCCGTTCCGACGCTTTATGGGGCAATGCCTTCACCTATATCAATACAGCAAGCGGCACCATTGAGAATGGCGAGGCGGCCGGAATCAGCGAGAGCCTGCTTTCCGAGGCTCGCTTCTTCCGTGCTTTTGACTATTTCAGACTGGTGCAGACCTTCGGCGGTGTGCCGCTTGACTTGGGTGCCGGAGAGCTGAGGTTCAACTCCAACGCTACGCGCGTATCGAAGCGCAACACGGTGCCGGAGGTATATACGAAGGCCATCTTCCCCGATCTGACCAAAGCCATAGCGTCTCTGCCCGAGCAGCCACGTGTCAGCGGCGGCGTGACAAAGGGCGTGGCGCGCCTGGTCTTGGCTCAGGCTTACCTGACTTATGGCTGGTGGCTGGAGAATCCTAATGGTATTCCTACTTATCCCGAATGTGAGCGGAAGGATCCTGATGGACTCTCAGCACAGCAGTATTTCCAAAAGGCTTATGACCTGGCGGTGGAAGGAATCAACAATCCTGGTCCGTACAAGCTGATGGATACCTACTATGATGTCAACCTTGCACAGAACGACCGCAATGCTGAGTGTATGCTCTGGGCTGACCATACCGAGAAGAGCGAGGAGTACAACGGTGGATCGCTGACCTATGGCAGTGGTGGCGCACCTGATAACTTTGCTTCATGGATGGTCTGCTGGAACTATCCCAACATGCTTGCTAAGACAACGGACGGTAAGGTGTTCAATCCAGTACGCCGTGAGTGTGTGCAGGCGCTGGGTCGTCCCTGGACACGTATGGCACCTCCACAGGAAGTCTTCACCCATACCTTTGCCAACAAGACACAGGACTCACGCTACGACGGTACCTTCACCACTTGCTTCCGTGCCAATTGGAACAAGGACTCGCAGTATAAGGGTGAAGAAGCGCTCAATGCCAATGACATGAAGATCAAGCCAAGAGATGCTGTGCTGACCTTCCTCAATGACAACAACAGCAGCATTGACTATTCCAAGAATGCCGATGGCGTCGGTGGCGGAACACTGCCCGGACGCTCTGATTATGTGGTCGATCCTGCCGGCATCAGCCGATTTATGTATCCGATCCTTTGGAAGATTGGACCGTATCGTACCGACAACGGCAACGGACTGGGACAGCCTAATGCAGGCAGCACACGTCCGTTTGTGGCTCTGAAGTTCTCGGAATTCTATTTCGTCGCTGCTGAGGCTGCCGTGAAGTTAGGTAAGAACGATGATGCCAGAAAGATGATCAATGTCATTCGTGCACGAGCCGGTAAGTGGCGCTACAGCAATGCAGAGAATAAAGTGAAGGTCGCCGACTACAGCAAAGAAATGGTGGCTGCCACTCCGGAAACGATTACCGTTGATTTCCTGCTTGACGAGTTGGGACGTGAATACTTTGGTGAAGGACACCGCTGGTTTGATCTTGTGCGCACACAGAAGTGGGCTGAGCGTGCCGGAACATATACCATTGCAGGTGCCGGCAACAACGACCATACTGGTAAAGTCTATACACGTACCATTCCGAAGGAATATTATCTGCGCCCAATACCTCAGGGACAGCTCGATGCTTTGGATATGACAACGGAGGAAAAGCAGGCTTATCAGAATCCGGCTTATCGTCAGTGAGATGATCAAAAGTCAGATTATACTCACTGTCCACACATATTATATATATAGGGCTACTTGCGCTTAGTATAGAGAGGGTCGGTCTTGGGATGACGAGACGCTTGACCGACAGGTGGAGGTCTGTGAGATATAACTGATACCTAATTAATAGATAGGGAGAATCTTCGGGTTCCCCCTATTGCTTTTTTGCCTGCTGCCGGTCTGACAGCTCTTTTCGCATGTGTTGTTTGCTCTGCTTTTCCGATTGTTCATGGTTTTTGTATACAGTATCACGGCTATCATAATAGCTTGGATGAACAATAAAGAGGGGGACAGCTCGTTTTTTCAACAATGAAATGTAAGTTTTGGAAGAAATAAAACGAATGAAGATGAAGAAGATGTTATTGATGCTGCTGGTGGCGTTTGCCACACAGTTTGCATGTGCCCAGCAGGCTCAGAAAGTCTTTGATGCCTTTCGCAGTGAGAAGAAAGCAGAGTACACCAGTGTGCCCGGCGTGTTGATGTCGTTGGCAGGAAGCAAGGTGAAGGATAACAATGTGGCTGCCGTATTGAAAGAGGTAAAGTCTGCACGTGTTCTCCGCTTGGGCAATTGCAAGAAGCGCACACGCAAGAAGTTTGTAGAGCAAGTAGCCGCCTTGAGTAAAGAAGGCTATGAGGAATATGCGCGCACCAAACAGGGTGACAGCGACGTGCTGGTGATGATCAAGAAAGACGACGAGCTGATCCATGAGATTGTCATGTCGGTGTATAGTGACAGTAGCTGTATGGGTGTGCTGGTCAAGGGAGACATCAACCCCGAAGACCTGGGCGCTATTGTGGATATGATGGGCGACTGATCGTGCCCTCGTTTCCGCTTGTTGGAGATTGATGTGTTTTGTTTGCTTATTTTCACTATTTTGTCGTTAAACACTTGCTGGCCGGGTGCGTCAAAGTAGTCAAGAAGCAACAAAGAGAATTGCAATTTGCTCTGCTTTGAAACATAAAACACATGAATATGAAAAAGATGATGTTGATGCTTGTGGCACTGTTCGCTATGACAGTGACCATGGCGCAGAATGCAAACGGCCGCCAACCCCGTAAGATGGATGCGGCTACGGTGACAACTATGATGACGCAGCAACTCGGATTGAATGACGATCAGCAAAAGAAGGTGGAGGCGTTGAACAAAAAGTACGAAAGCGTCCTGCGCCCAGGATTCGGCGGTCCGCGTCCTCAGAAGGAACAAGATTCTGTCCAGGACAAGAATGCCGGACAGCGTCCGGGACCCACTGAAGAACAGAAAGCTGAGATGAAACAGCGCTTCGAACAGCGTGCGACTTATGAAAAGGAGCTGAAAGACATCCTGTCAGAAGACCAGTATAAGACTTATCTGCAAATGCGTCCGCACCATGGTATGAGCCATGTACAGCAGAAGGATGGTACGTGTTGCCAGCAAGCAAAGGGCAACTGCTGCCAGTCTGATAGCAAGGTTACTGATAAGACAACAGAGAAGACAGATAAATAATTTTCAGAAAAGAAATGTCGGCTTATTGAGGATAGGTGATCCTTTTATTTTCAATAAACTGTCCCATCAAGGCGGAGCATCGTGCTCCGCCTTTTTCATAACTGTAAAATCTGCTTGATGAAAGTGTGCTTGTGGCGATTTAATTCAGTTTTTGTTTCGTTTTGTGCTTTAAAATGAAACCTTGAGATAGGACAGAATACACTAAACGCACTTTTATGTTAATTAGAATTAATAAAAGAAACAACTATGGAGATTTTCTCTTAATTTTGTTTCGGTTTGAAGATGTAATAGTTTCATAAGCGAAGCAAAAACGAAAGATTGTGCATCGACAGACAAAAATATCAACCTAAAAGGTCTTTTGACATGAACGAGAATAATCTATATGATGTTGTCATCATTGGCGGAGGAATCACAGGAGCAGGTACTGCAAGAGATTGTGCCATGCGTGGTTTGAAGGTGCTGTTGGTGGAGAAGCGCGATTTCACCAATGGAGCCACAGGCCGCAACCATGGACTTCTGCATAGTGGTGCCCGTTATGCTGTCACCGATCAGGAGTCTGCCAAGGAATGCATACAGGAAAATCAGATACTCCGCCGCATAGCCCGTCACTGTGTTGAAGAGACCGATGGACTCTTTATCACCTTGCCTGAAGATGACTTAGCGTATCAACAGAAGTTTGTAGAAGCTTGTCAGAAGGCTGGAATCCGTGCGGATGTGCTTTCTCCTGAGGAAGCCCGCAGATTGGAACCTGCCGTGAATCCGGCGTTGAAAGGTGCTGTTCGTGTGCCCGACGCCTCCGTTGATCCCTTCCGTTTGACCACTGCCAACATCTTGGACGCCAAGCGTCATGGTGCAGAAGTGATGACTTATGAGGAGGTCATAGGCTTCATCATAGAGAACGGAGTGATGAAAGGTGTGCATCTGCGCAATAATCATACGGGTGAAAAAACCGAAATCCATTGTAAATTAGTCATCAATGCAGCCGGCATCTGGGGACATCTTGTGGCCCGGCTCGCTGATATCAAAATCAACATGTTCCCTGCCAAGGGCACGCTGCTGATTTTCGGACATCGTGTCAACCACATGGTGATCAACCGTTGCCGCAAGCCTGCCAATGGCGATATATTGGTTCCGGACGATGCGGTCTGCGTGATTGGTACGACCAGCGACCGTGTTCCTTTCGACCAGATCGATGACATGCGGGCTACACCTGAGGAAGTGGATCTGCTCATCAGGGAAGGCATGCAGTTGGCTCCCAGTCTTTCCACCTCACGCATCCTCCGCGCTTACGCCGGTGTGAGACCGTTGGTAGCCTCTGACGACGATCCTTCGGGACGCAGCATTAGTCGCGGTATCATCGTCCTCGACCACGAGCAGCGCGACGGACTCAAGGGATTCATCACCGTCACGGGCGGAAAGATGATGACCTATCGTCTGATGGCAGAGCAAGCCACCAATTTGGCCTGCAGGAAATTAGGCGTTGATAAGCCTTGCGAGACAGCCACCACACCGTTGCCGGGCTCCGAGGAGAGTGCCGGACAGATCAAAGGTGAGCTGCAAGCAGACTTCCGAAATCTCACAGCGTCTACAAGCCGGATGGCTGAGATCGGGCGTCATGGCACCTTCACGAAAGAGATTCCTTACAACGAGATAGAAGACCACGCACTTGTCTGTGAGTGCGAAGAGGTGAGTGTCGGCGAGGTGAAGTTCGCCATCGACAAGCTTCATGTTCATGGTCTGACCAATCTTCGTCGTCGTACCCGCATCGGCATGGGCACCTGTCAAGGTGAGCTTTGTGCTTGTCGCGCGTTGAGCGTGCTGTGCCAGCTTGGGCATAGCGAGGCCAAGAAAGGCCTTGAGGATCTGAGCGTCTTCGTGCAGGAACGCTGGAAAGGTGACAGACCGATCGCCTGGGGCGACGCTTTGAAAGAGAATCAGCTGACGCTGAAGATCTATCAGGAACTGTTTGGAATGAACTAAAACCTAATTCTCGTAGATTATGAAATTCGATACTATTATAATAGGTGGAGGTCTGAGTGGCATGACCTGCGCCATCGCGCAGGCTCAGAAAAGTAAGCGAGTGGCAGTCATCGCGGCTGGAGAAAGCAATCTCCACTTCCATTCCGGCTCTTTCGATCTGTTGGGTTACCAGCAGGGACAACCGGTCAGTGATCCGGTGGCCGCTATTGCCGCACTTCCCGAAAGCCATCCTTATCATCGTCTTGGCAATGTAGAGCAGTTGGCAACGCAAGCCCGTCAGTTGCTTGCCGATGCCGGCGTTCGCACGCAGGGCGACGCTCGTCACAATCATTTCCGTCTCTCGCCGATAGGCAAATTGCTTCCTACATGGTTGACGATGGAAGACATGTTCACTGTCGACAGTGCTGAGGAGTTGAAAGGAAAGAAAATAGGACTGGTCAATATCGTGGGATTTCTCGATTTCGCAGTCCCTTATCTTGCCGACGCCCTGCATGATATGGGTGCTGAGGTGACGCCCCGCTCGTTTACGACACCGTTGTTGGAAAATGCACGCCGCAGTCCTTCTGAGATGAGAGCGACGAATATTGCCAAATATCTCGATGACGACAGCCATGTGAAAGAGGTTGCCGACCGGCTGAACTCCATCACTCCCCGCTACTGCGATCTGTTGCTCTTACCTGCCATCCTCGGCATTGCCAACGACCACGCGGTGAAGTTGTTGAAAGAAAACGTAAAGACCCCACTTCGCTTTGTGGCTACGATCCCTCCCTCGGTGCCCGGCACACGTGTTCAGAGTTTGTTGCGCCGCCGCTTCCAGCAGGTGGGTGGCACGCTGCTTCCCAATGACACGGTCAGGGGAGGAGGCTTTGAGAACAACCGTCTGAAGTATATCTGTACCGAGAATCTTGCCGACACACGTCTGGAGGCCAATGAGTTTGTGCTGGCTACAGGCTCATTCCTCGGCGGCGGTCTTTCCTCGGATTACTACAGCGTGCGCGAGTCTGTCTTTGGTTTGGACGTGGAATTGAACGGAGCTGCCAACCATGTAGACTGGACAACAGACAAGCTCTTTGACAAGCAACCCTATGAGAGCTTCGGCGTGAAAGCCGATGATCAGTTCCGAGTCAGCAAAGACGGTACGACGATAGACAACCTCTATGCCATTGGTTCCGTCCTCAGCGGCAATGATCCCCAGCACGAGGCTGATGCCACCGGCGTGGATCTGCTGACAGCCCTGGCTGTTTTGTGATTGCAACACTTTCCCTTTAAACGCTATCTATTATGTCTGACAAGATTCAATTATATAATCTCAGTGCCCACGACTTTGAGCAGTGTCTGAAGTGCAGCATCTGCACGGTCTACTGCCCGGTGTCTGCCGTGGAGCCCAATTACCCGGGACCTAAGCATGCCGGACCGGATCTGATGCGCTACCGCATGAAGGATCCCGATTTCTTCAACGAGACCCTGAAGCTCTGTCTCAATTGTAAGCGTTGTGAAGTAGCCTGCCCGCATGGCGTCAAAGTCGGCGACATCATCCAGGAAGCCCGAATCCAATACAGTCAGCACAGCCCCAGTCTCCGCGACCGCATGTTGGCAAATACCGATTTCGTCGGTTCGATGGCTACCCTCGTAGCGCCTCTGACCAATTTCTTCTTGGGCTTGTCTCCCGCAAAAACGGTGTTGGACAAGGTGATGAAGATCGATCATCATCGTCAGTTCCCGGCTTACAGTGGTACAAAGTTCGAGACTTGGTTCCATCGTCACGCTGAGGCTGAGCAGCAGAACTACAAGCATTTTGTCGGCTATTTCCATGGTTGCTATGTCAACTACAACTATCCTAAGTTGGGTCAGGACTTTGTCAAGATCATGAATGCCTGCGGTTATGGCGTCCATCTCTTGGAGAAAGAGAAGTGCTGTGGTGTCGCGCTGATTGTCAACGGACTCTCCGGTCAGGCCAAGCGTCAGGGCGAGAATAATATTCAGGCCATGCGCCGCTCACTCTCAGAGGGCAATGAAGCCGTGCTGACGACGAGTTCCACATGTACGTTTACCATGCGTGACGAGTATCCAGACTTGCTTAAGGTCGACAACCAAGGCGTTCGCGACAGTCTGATGCTGGCTACCCGCTTCCTCTGTCAGAAGATCGATGAGGGTAAGATCAAGCTGGCTTTCCGCAAAGACTATCACAAGAAGGTGGCTTATCACACCGCTTGTCACATGGAGCGGATGGGCTGGACGATCTACAGCACCCAGTTGCTGAAGATGATTCCCGGGCTTGACTTCATGATGCTCGACAGCCACTGTTGCGGTATTGCCGGTACCTATGGCTTCAAGAAAGAGAATTACGAGCGCTCACAAAAGATCGGTGCGCCGCTCTTCCAGCAGATCAAGGAAGTCAATCCCGACTATGTCTCCACCGACTGCGAGACGTGTAAGTGGCAGATCGAGATGTCGACAGGCTATCCCGTCATGAATCCGATCTCCATTCTCGCCGACGCGCTTGATGTGGAAGCGACAAAAGCATTGAATCAGAATCGCTAAGGCTATACGCCAAATCCTATTAGAAACAATTAAAAACAAGTTATATAATCTCTTAAACCAATAACACTATGAGCGAAAAAAAGTACATTCTGGCTCTTGACCAGGGCACGACGAGCTCGAGAGCTATCGTCTTCGACCACAATGGACAGATCTGTTCAGTAGCACAGAAAGAGTTTACACAGTACTTCCCCAAACCGGGATGGGTGGAGCATGACGCCAACGAGATATGGTCCAGTGAGGCCAGCGTGATTGCCGAGGCTATCACTCAGATTGATATCAACGGCTTGGACATCGCCGCCATCGGCATTACCAATCAGCGTGAGACCACCATTGTCTGGGATATTGACACCGAGGAGCCAATCTACCATGCCATCGTATGGCAGGACCGCCGTACTGCAGAATACTGCGACAAGCTGAAGGCTCAGGGTCTCGTTGACAAAGTTCGTGAGAAGACCGGACTGATTATCGACGCTTACTTCAGCGGCACTAAGATCAAGTGGATCCTTGACAACGTACCTGGCGCACGTAAGCGTGCAGAGATGGGTAAGCTGCGCTTTGGTAATGTGGACTCCTGGCTCATCTGGCGTTTGACCCGTGGTACAGCCCATGTCACCGATGTCACCAACGCATCGCGTACCATGCTTTTCAATATCAACACGTTGCAGTGGGACGATGACCTGCTGAAGCTCCTCGACATTCCACGCTCTATGATGCCGGAAGTGAAGAGCAGTTCAGAGGTCATGGCACATACCAAGACCACCATCTTCGCCCATGAGGTACCTATCGCCGGTGTTGCCGGTGACCAGCAGGCAGCTCTCTTCGGTCAGATGTGTATCGAGCCGGGTTCCATCAAGAACACTTACGGCACCGGTTGCTTCGTCATGCTCAATATTGGTGAGAAGCCAATCTTGTCTAAGAACAATCTGTTGACCACTGTCGCGTGGAAGATTGGAGACAAGGTGAAATATGCGTTGGAAGGCTCCATCTATGTAGGTGGCAGTGTCGTGCAATGGATACGTGACGGCCTCGGCTTTATCAAGAGCAGCAGTGAGATAGAGGAATTGGCCTCTACCGTGCCGGACAGTGGCGGTGTCTACTTTGTGCCAGCCCTTACCGGTCTTGCCGCTCCTTACTGGGATCCATACGCTCGTGGCCTGATCTGCGGCATTACCCGTGGTACCACCCGCGCCCATATCGCCCGTGCAGCCCTCGACGGTATTGCCTTCCAGACCTACGACATCGCACAGGCGATGGCCAAGGATATGAATGCTCCTTTGACAGAGTTGAAGGTCGACGGCGGTGCTTCACGCAACAACCTGCTGATGCAGTTCCAGGCCAACTTGCTGGGCATTAACGTTGTACGCCCGAAGATCACAGAGACAACGGCTCTCGGCGCTGCTTACCTCGCAGGTTTGGCAGTAGGCTTCTGGGAGAATGTCGACGAGCTGCGCCAGCAGTGGCAGGTGGAGCGTACCTTTGAGCCTGTCAAGGACAGCCCGGAGATCGAAGAGGCTAAGAAGGGTTGGGCTGACGCTGTCAGCAGAACTCTGACAGAGAAATGATCCCATTAGAATATCACTATAAAATTAGGGAATTGCTATGGAACGATGAAGTAGAAACAAAGGATAATAGGATGCGTGCTGAGAAGTTCCATCCTATTATCCCCTTCTACCGAAATCTTGTTCGGCAACTTCTAAATAACCAAACTAAAAACTATAACTATTATGGATCCAGTATTAATGCACTTATGTGCTCTTGAGTTCCTTGGAACTCTCATTCTCGTACTTATGGGAGACGGCGTATGCGCCGCATGTAATCTTAACAAGAGTAAGGCACAGGGTGCCGGTTGGGTAGTCATCGCCTTTGGCTGGGGTCTTGCTGTGATGTCCGGTGTGTTTGTTGCTCATGGGAGTGGCGCCCACCTCAATCCGGCCGTTACGATCGGTCTGGCCGCTACAGGCGGTTTTGGCACCTTCCTCGCCAATGCCGGTGTGACAGCTTCTCTCGCAACCAGTGTCATCGGCTATATCGTAGCCCAGATGCTCGGTGGTTTCTTAGGCGCAGTATTGGTATGGCTCGTTTATCGCGACCACTTCAATATCACAGAGAACAAAGAAGCCGTTCTTTGTACTTACTGCACTATGCCGGCTATTGACCACAAAGCAGCCAACTTCTTCACCGAGCTTGTCGCTACTTTCGTGCTGTTGATGATGATCATCGGTACAGGCACTTATGGTGATGTTGCCAATGTCGGTGCTGTCAGCGCATGGCCTATCACAGCTGTGATCGTTTCTTTGGGTATGTCTCTTGGTGGTCCTACCGGATACGCCATGAATCCTGCCCGTGACCTCTCACCACGTATTGCCCACGCTATCCTGCCGATGGCTCACAAGCGTGACAGTGGTTGGGGCTACTCTTGGGTGCCTGTCTTCGGTCCTATCTGCGGTGCTATCATCGCAGCCTTTGTAGGCAAGGCATTCGGTCTCTGCTAATAGAGTCTCTCATCCATAACTATCATTTGGAGCCCCGGGATCATTCCTGTGTTTATTTCGGGGCTTTTTGTTTTTCACTTCAATTGACATCTCCCTATGAAAAAGTTTTTCTTAGCAGCTCTCTGCCTCCTTGGCATGGCAGCTATACCTGCTCAGGCACAGAAGTTACACGAGAACGCAAGTCTCGAGACATCTCACCTTTGGCGTGGTCTTGAGGTTGGCAACGGACTCATCCTCAACAATGATGTCTCCATCTCAGATAACAATGGTCACTTCAAGCTCGGCTTGTGGGGTGGCATGGCTACCGACGGTGACTATAAAGAGGCTGATGTGTATTTCAATTTCAACCATAGTGGCTTCAATCTTGCCGTATGGGATTTGTGGAACTTCTCTGACGGTATCCCCGGAAATGGTAAATACTTCACATGGGCTGCCGACCGTACGTCTCATCTGACCGATGTGGCTGTCAGCTATGATTTCGCTCCGAAATGCAACTTCCCGCTTACTCTGACTTGGGCTACACTTGTCCAAGGACGTGATCGTGGTAACTTGGCCCGTGACGCCCGTGGAGAAATTGTCAACAAGGACATTGCAAAGAACGTCTATTCCACCTTCGTGCAGGCTTCTTATCGTCTTTATGAAGATGAGAACTGGAATGTCGATGCCTCTGTGGCAGCCGCTTTCGCTCTCGATCCTTACAAGAAGGAGCTTCGCGACGCGTATGGAATCCAGAACAATCTCTACGGCAAGCACGCTGGTGTCAACGATGTCCGTCTTGGTGCCACTTATAAGTTGAAGGTAGGAAAGTATACCATGCCGGTCGGCGGTCAGATGATGTGGAACCCGGAAGCTTCAAAAGCTTACTTC
Source organism: uncultured Prevotella sp. (assembly GCA_900540375.1). GTDB lineage: Bacteria > Bacteroidota > Bacteroidia > Bacteroidales > Bacteroidaceae > Prevotella. The sequence goes on along the minus strand of UQFS01000044.1, from coordinate 5,221 downwards.
CGCGCTACCGTCACCTTGCTGGACTTATAAGCGTAGAGAACATTTTCGTAACTACTGTATTTCATAATCTCGCTTAATTTCTATTGTAGTTAATTTGGGGACCGGTCATCGTGGCCGCGTCCCTTTTTTCGTTTCTACGGCAGTCGCAAATGATCAGTGCATTTTCTTCTTGATGTTTGAGCAATGGTTTCTGTGTTAATTTATTGTTAAACCTCTTTACAGCAAAACGTGTAATAAGAAAAAGTCGTATATTTGTAAAACAATCGTCGAAAAAGCTTGTTATGTTGACAACAAATATGACCAAGGAAGAGCGGCATGAGGCTATCATGGATCAGTTCTTCAAGCAGAATGTCGTGCTCGTGTCTGATCTGGCCGACAAGCTCGGTGTCTCGTCAGTCACGATACGCAAGGATCTCACCGAACTGGAAAAGGAAGGTAAGCTCTATCGCAGCCATGGCAAGGCCATCGCTATCAATCCTTTTGCCAACAACCGCTCGGTGAACGAGAAAGAGCATTACTGTCCCGAGGAGAAGCACCGCATCGGTATGGAGGCTGCCAAGCTGATTGAGGACAACGACTCCATCATCATCGCCTCGGGAACGACCATCCATGCGTTTGCCAACTGCATTACCACCAACCAGCGTCTCACCGTCGTGTCGGCATCCTTGCGGGCTTCTATATCACTGGCCAAGAACGAGAATATCGACATCATCCAGCTCGGCGGCATGCTGCGTCACAGCAGTCTCTCTGTCGTAGGACAATACAGTGAGAAGATCCTCGAGGCCTGCTCGTTCAGCAAACTCTTTATTGGTGTGGACGGTATAGACCTCGATTTCGGCATCTCCACGACCGACATGTGCGAGGCTCACCTCAATCAGAAGATGATCAAGGCTGCCCAGCACATCATCGTTCTGGCTGACTCCACGAAGTTCGGCCGCCGCGGCTTTGCCAAGATCTGCGATATGGACACTGTCGACACGATCATCACCGACTCAAACATCCGTCCTGCGGACAGGAACCGCATCGAAGAGTTAGGCATCGAGTTGATTATCGCCGAGATGAAAAACTGATAAGCGTTAGAGATTGACGAATCTGTAACCATAGACACCTCTAAAAATTAAGCAATATGAACATTCCATCAGAATTTGATCCCATTCGCCCCTTCAATCCAGAAGAGTTGCCAGAAGTATACGACCGGCTATTGGCCGACCCTCAGTTCCAACAAGTCCTCACCGGCCTCTTCCCGGGTGTGTCGCTTGAAGACTTGGGCAAGAAGATGAAAGGCTGCAAGACCAACCTGGAGTTTCAGAAAGCCTTTTGTTATCCCGTGCTGCAAGATCTTGTACACAAAGCCAGCTTCGGTTGCAGTATGGACGCTTCGAGCGTGAACATCAACCACCGCTACACCTTCGTGAGCAACCACCGCGACATTGTCCTCGACTCTGCTCTGCTCGACAAGCTGCTGCTCGACGTGGGCTTCAGCACGACGTGCGAGATCGCCATTGGCGACAATCTGCTCACCATTCCATGGGTGAAGGATCTCGTGCGCATCAACAAGTCGTTTACCGTGGAGCGTGCCCTGCATGCCGTGGAGATGTACAAGGCCAGCAAGCGCATGTCGGAATACATGCACTTCGTTATCAGTGAGAAGAACGAAAACGTGTGGATCGCACAGCGCGAGGGCCGTTCCAAGGACTCCACCGACCACACGCAGCCTGCCATCCTGAAGATGATGGTCATGGGCGGCGAAGGCAGCATCATCGACCGGTTGACCGCTCTGCATATCGTGCCGCTGACGATCTCCTATGAGTACGACCCATGCGACTATCTCAAAGCACGCGAGTTCCAGCTCAAGCGCGACGTCCCGTTCTGGAAAAAGACACCGGGCGACGACATTGAGAGCATGAGCGTGGGCATCAAGGGCTTTAAGGGACATATACAGTACCACTGCGCTCCCTGCATCAACGACTGGCTGCGCAAGCAAAACGCCAGTACGCCCAAGAACCAGCTCTTCGACAATGTCGCCAAATATATCGACACGCAGATCCACTACAACTACCGTCTGTACCCAGGCAACTACGTCGCTCTCGACATGCTCCAGGGCAACAAGGAGCACGACGATATGTATTCGCCCAAGCAGCGCTCTATCTTCGAGCAGTATATCAACGGCCAGTTGGCAAAGATCGACATCGAGAACAAGGACGAGAAGTTCCTCCGCGAGTGCCTGCTCAACCAGTATGCCAACCCAGTGAAGAGCTACTACAACGCACGCGACGCCGAGACAAGTCGTCTGAAGTCGCTGATGAGCAAGCTCACGTTTAAGTTCTGATGTCATCCGTATGTCAATGAGAATCCCAGGATTGACAGCGGTACTCATGCTGATAGCGGGAGCTATGCTCCTGCTATCGTGCAAGAACGACTCCTATGAGTCGGGTGACAGCCGCTATTCTTATCTTCGTGCCGACTTCTGCATGATACACACGTCGGACAAGGGGGGCATTGACTATCTGATTGTAGACGGCGGTGACACCGTGAGCATTGCCACACCGGTGAAACTCAATTGGGCTTCTACGGCCGACTCGCTGTATCGGGCACTGGTCTATTACGATGTCACCACCCGTCAAATGTTCTCCGCCACTTCCGTGCTGGTGACGCAGCCGGTGAGCAAACAAAAGGCCGCCACACTCTCTACTGACGCTATCACCGTGGAGAGCACTTGGGAGAGTGGGGGATACTTTAATGTCGCCTTCAACGTGAAGACCGGACAGACCGATGAGAAACAAAAGCCGCAACAGATAGCTCTCGTCGTCGACACCATCATCAAACACGACAACGGCGCGCCCGATGACATCTATCTGTTGCTCACCCATAACCAAAATGGGCAACCGGAATATTATACCGTACGCGGATACCTCAGCACGCCGCTCGTCAAGAATGCCCGGTATCATTTACTCAACCAACCATGAATCTCGCCTTATCTCACCTTTCGATTTACTATCTTTCGGTATGTTTTCTACTTTGCAAAGATAAGCAAAGAAAGCTGATCATCACATTTTCGGAACGGGTAGTGTAGCTTTGCTATATTCTGGCTATTATCGCCAGATCATTTTGTCAGTCGATGACAGAATCCTCAGAGGCCAAATTACAGCAGAAGAAACTGTTATGCTATAATGTTTGTGCTTGTTTGAAAAACTGACAAAAAACAGCCCTTATTTTGGCGATTTTCTGCACGAGAGGTCACTTTGTGCCCAATTTTGCGAAAATTTCGCATGTTTTTATAATCTATTGATAATAAATGTGTTATAAAGATTCTTCTTTTTCGGGGACAGAAAAGACCAAGGGAATAAAAATGAAAGTGCCTTTCTGAGCAAAAATTCTCTAGAGAATTTTTGCTCAGAAAGGCACTTTGACAAGGTAAAACTACCGAGATGATCGTGTCAAACAACCTTTCTGACCAAGTAAAACCACTGTTTTGATGATGAGAAACCACCTTTTTCACTCTTATCTTGTTGTTTTTTGGTGGAAAGAGGCTTCTTTTGGCTACTGCTCTTCTCTAGAATGCAAGGTTCAGAGGAAGGCGTTTTGTGAATTTTTTTGATTACGTTTAAGGGGATTAGGACGGCCATAAAGGCCGCTCTAACCCCCCAAATGGCATTACTCCCTTCTTTTTAACCACAGGAATCACTTGATTTCCGGCGCCACGCGCTTGCTGCTAAGTATGTCACCGGCTGCCTTGCGGGCATTGAGGCTGACGGGCTGGAGAGTGAAGTCGGGCGTGTTGTAGCTGTTGAGTTGGCGGTCGTAATAGAGCCAGGGATTGTGTTGAGGCAGCAGGAAAGGCTTGCCCATGCGTCCACGGCTGTCGACATGAGCCAGATAGAGTTGGGTGTAGTAGCCGTTGATGCGGCGCGAAGTGAAGACGATCCAATGGCTGTTGCGGCTCCAGTTGTGCCACGAGTCAGTGTTGTTGCTGTTGATTTCCGTGAGCGGACGGGCCTTCATCGTGTGCAGGTCGAGCAGCCACTGGCCGGCCTCCTTATGCCAGATGGGGAAGCAACCATAGTCGCTCAGTGTGAAGAGCAGGAAACGGCCGTCGTAGGACGGGCGCGGATGGTTGGCACTCTTACCCATCTGACGGGCATTGAAGATGGTGTCGACCTTGCCTACGGTGCGTCCGGTCTTCGGGTCAAAGCCCACGCGACAGATGTTATACTTGATGTTTTTATAGTGCGCCGGGATGTCCCAAGCCGTAGAGGAGACGAAGTAGAGCGTGCGTCCGTCGGGCGAGAACACCGGATAGTTCTCGTAGTGGTCCTTCGTCATCACCGCCGGGTTGAGTACAATCTGATGCGTGGCGGGATGATAGATAAGCACGTCGGAAGCCTGGTCAAAGACTTCGATGCGCTCGCTGCGGATGGCATGGAAGCTCTGGTGGGTCTGGTTGGTACTATACGCGACCCACTGTCCTGATGGGTGCCAATAAGGATAGACCATAGAGCCTTTGAGCGAGTCGTTCTTGGCCTTGAGCACCTCCACGCTGCCGTGCTGCGAGATGAGCGTACCGCCGTTGGCGCCACGGATGTGGAAGGTGAACAGCTCGGGCGAAGTACGGTTGCTTGTGTGACAGTTGAGGCAAGCGCCGGGCACCGCCGTGTTGACGAGAATCGCCTGCTCATCGAAGTTGCTCAGGTTGCGTTGGTAGAGTCCCATCTTGCCGTAGACCTCGTAGCCGGGAGGGATAAGGCGGTAGGTGAGTCCCCACTCGCCGAGCGGATCAGAGGAGACGCTGACCGTGAAGTCACGATATTGCTTCCACTCGCCGCCGCGCTTGATGTATACCGAGAACACGAGCTTTCCGCCTTTGTTGGCTTCCGTGAGTTTGTGCCACTCGTCAACGTCGAAGTCGGCATAGTCGCCACAGGCTTCCATCTCTCCACTCTTCGAACCTTTCACCACGGCGAACATGGCCTCGGCATCCTGCCCCACCGCGCTGAAGTCGAGAGGTGCGATGTCCACGGGGATGGTTGTACCAGCATAGTCGGGAAAGATCTTAGGCTGAGCGTTGACCTGTGTAGCGTTGGACGGCTTGTTGCTGCACGAGGTCAGCAGTCCAAGGTTAAGACTAAGGACCACAACAAGTGATGAGGCGATTATGAAACTTATTTTCTAGGGTGTCCAGTTCGTTGTGCCAATTTTAGCTCACTTTTCTGAGCGTCTTGGT
>UQFS01000043.1 GCA_900540375.1 uncultured Prevotella sp. | reverse complement strand
TCAAGCACATGCTACAGGCTGTAGCCCGTTGCGTATGGATTAACATGCGCCGACTATTTCTGTTTGACGCAAGAATTGCCGTTCAAATGGCATAATCAAGTTAAAGGGCGAGATATGCCTCGTATGAGGCCTTAAAACGGGTCGTAGGGCCATAATATTTCCTGTGTACGGATTAAAATTGACATTTAATAGAGTAGAACTCCATAGCCATAGCCGCTCAAAATCGGTCGTGGTACAATCAGAAAAAACGATAATCTTACTTTTTAAAGTGGACTCAAGAATAAATTACGTAACTTTGAAGCAGACTAGAAACAAGAATAAGATGAAATCAAAGTTACAGCTATTGTGGGCTGTCCTTTTTTGGGGCAGCGTGTGGGGCATTGTTGAGGCAACGATGGGATGGCTTCTCCATGCTTTGCAGCTCCATCACGGCACTTCCACGATTCTTTATGCCTTTGGCCTCTGCTGCATGTTTGCCGCTGCTACCCGGTCGGGCAAGGGCGCGCAGGCCGTGCTGCTCACCTCTGTAGTTGCCGCCGCCATCAAGCTGGTGGACTTTGCTTTGCCCGGTTCCGCCGGCAATGTACTGCATCCGGCCTTCTATATTCTCTTGGAGGGAGCCATGACAGCCGTGGTCAGTCTGCTCTTCTCTATTGAGCCACGCAAGCCACGCCGTTCCGCGTGGTCGCTCCTTGAGGCGCGTCTGGCCGTGCCCGCTTTCGCTGTGGCCGTTGCATTGACGCTCGTTGTCGGATAAAAACAGACGATGATGGGCGATGCAACAGCTGCTTCTCATGATGCAGCATCCGTTTCTCATTTAGAACTGACGGGAGCCGTTCTTGCCGGAGGCCACAGCAGCAGGTTTGGCAGCAACAAAGCGCTCTTTGCTCCCGACGGTGAGACGCTCATCAGTAAGGCCGCTGACCTGCTTCGTCCGCTATGCGAGGAGGTGCTTGTCAGTGCCAGCCACGCCAATGCCGGGACTTATGCCTTCCTCGAACTGGGCATCGTGGAGGACCAGCATCCCGATTGTGGTCCCTTAGGAGGACTGGAAGCACTGCTCGACCGTTGCGCTACGTCCTGGTTGCTCATCCTCACGTGTGACATGCCCTACGTCGACAGCGAGGCTCTCCGGACGATGATTCGTCATGCTCAGCAGTCAGAGGGCGGCATCTGTCAAGAATCGCTTCCACGGGCTTTCGCCTGGCAACGCAGCGACGGAAGTGTTTCGCCATTCCCGCTGCTCATCGAGCGGAGCGCACTGTCCGTCGTGCGGAGTCGCATGAGTTCAGATCATCGAAGCATGAAAGGACTGCTCGGCGCGTTGGACACCTATTATATATTAGCACCCTTCGACCGCCTGCTTAGTAATGTTAACCGGCCGGAAGACTGGAAAACGGATCAGACGCCTCCTCAATAGACAATACAACAAAACCTAATCAAAGAATTATGATACAATCGCAATTCAAACTGAAAGGGACTCCCTCCTCCGCGCTGTTGGGTGCCACGCTTGGCTTCTTCTTTGGCGTGATGGCCATCTCGCTCTTCGGTCCTACGAGCACGACACTCGGTGCTGCCATGGGCTTGAGTGCCACAGAACTCGGCCTGCTCGTCTCGGTGCCGTCGCTCACCGGCTCTCTGCTGCGCATACCCTTTGGCGCCATGGTCGACAGCAATGGCGGGCGCCGCGGCTTCCTCTTCCTGCTCACCGCCGCCGTCATAGGCTTGGGTGCGCTGAGTTTGCTCTTCACCTTCTACCCCGTTGAGACGCCCGGAAGCATGAAAGGACTCTATCCCGTCGTGTTGCTGCTCGGCTGTCTGGCCGGTTGTGGCATCGCTACTTTCTCGGTGGGAGCCTCACAGTCCAACTATTGGTTTGTCAAGAGCCGTCAAGGCTACGCTTCCGGCATCTACGGCGGACTGGGTACCACCTCCGCCGGCATTCTGGCATTTGCCCTGCCGCTGTTGCTCCACCACTTTGGCTTCACCGCCGCCTACTACATACTGACGGGTGTGATGCTTCTCGGACTCCTATTATATATATGGCTTGGTGCCAATCCTCCCTATTTCCAGTTTCTCAAAGCCGGGAAGAGCGCGGAGGTAGCAAGGGACAACGCACTGGCCTGCGGGGAGGAACTCTTCCCCAAAGGCAGTGCCGCGACGAGTCTGAAAATTTCGGCACGAATACCACAAACATGGATGCTCGTGCTCTGTTACTTCACGACCTTCGGTGGCTTCATGGCGCTGACAGCATGGTTCCCCACCTTTTGGAAGAAAGGCATGGGTCTGGATCCTATGCTCGCCGGAGCCCTCACGGCTGTGTTCTCCATCCTCGCCGCCTTGCTGCGCGTGCCCGGTGGTATGCTCTCCGACCGCATCGGTGGTGAGAAAGTCTCCATGGCGGCTCTCGCCCTGCTGGCTGTTGCCGGTGTGCTGATGAATATCCCGATGGGGGTGGGTGGCTTCTTCCTCGTGAGTCTGCTGATCTCTGTGGCCTTCGGCTTCAACAATGGTGCTACGATGAAACTCGTCCCCGTCTATGTCAGTGAGGGCGTCGGCGGCGCCAACGGCTGGGTGGGAGGTCTTGGTGCTTTCGGTGGCTTTGTCTTTCCGCCGTTGATGGGACACCTCGTCGACCTCTCACCGGCGTATGGCTATGGTTGGGGCTTCCTGCTCTTCACCTTCTTTGCCCTGCTCGTAATGGTGATCAACTACTTTGGAATGATGCGTAAGAAACATTGAACCAATTTGAATCCAACGATATGAACACGATATTCAGCAATCTGAAATACTTCATCAACCGCAAGGATGTGACCAACGAGGAGTGGGAACACTTCTATCGCACACGCTGGGCCCACGACAAGGAGGTGCGCTCCACCCACGGCGTGAACTGTACCGGCTCTTGTTCATGGCGCATCTTCGTCAAGAAGGGCATCGTTACGTGGGAGATGCAGCAGACCGACTACCCCTCGACACGACCCGGTCTGCCCAACCATGAGCCGCGTGGCTGTCCGCGCGGTGCCAGCTACAGTTGGTATCTCTACAACTCCGGACGCGTGAAGCATCCGATGATCCGCAAGGAGCTGCTCGACCTCTGGGACGCTGCCTTGGCCGAGCACCACGATGCCGTGGAGGCCTGGGCGTCGATCATGGAGGATGAGCAGAAGCGTAACAGCTATAAGCGGGTGCGCGGTCTGGGTGGCTTCGTACGTCTCGACTGGCAGAAAGCCCTTGAGATCATGGCTGCCAGCAACATCTATACGATCAAGAAATTCGGCCCTGACCGTCTGGTGGGCTTCACGCCGATCCCCGCTTTTTCCATGCTGAGCTATGCTGCGGGTACTCGCTATCTCAGTTTGCTCGGCGGAACATGCCTGAGTTTCTACGACTTCTATTGCGATCTCCCGCCGTCGTCGCCTCAGACCTGGGGCGAGCAGACCGATGTGCCGGAGAGTGCCGACTGGTACAACTCCTCTTTCCTACTGCTCTGGGGCAGCAACGTGCCGACGACACGTACGCCCGACTCTCCCTTCTATACGCAAGTGCGCTACAAGGGCACGCAGGTCGCTGTCGTCTCGCCCGACTACAGCGACGCGTCGAAGTTCGCCGACGTGTGGATGGCACCGAAGCAAGGTACTGACTCGGCATTGGGCATGGCGATGGGTCATGTCATCCTCAAGGAGTTCTACAAAGACCGCACCGTGCCCTATTTCGACGACTACGTGCGCAAGTTCACCGACCTGTCTTTCCTCGTCAAGCTGGAGGACACGGGTGACGGACGCTATGCCGCCGGCATGCTCCTGCGCGCCGCTGACCTCAAGGATAACTTCGGCGTGAAGAACAAAGCCGAGTGGTATCCTATCACCATCGATGATCCGTCGGGAGCACTCGTCACGCCTAACGGCAGCATCGGCAGCCGATGGAACGACGAAGGCCGGTGGAACCTCAAATGCGAGGACGTCCGCACGGGTAAACCCTTCATGCCTCGGCTCTCGCTCATGGAGCACCGCGACGACGTGGTGACGTTGCTCGACCCGTACTTCGGTGGTAGTGACTATCAGAATCCCCATTTCGCAGCTACCCGTCATCCCGATATCATCGAACATCAGGTGCCCGTCATCAAGGTGGAGACAAAAGACGGAACAGTATATTGCACCAATGTCTTCGATCTGCTTATGGCGCATTATGGCATTGACCGCGGACTCGGCGATCCCAACTGCGCCACAAGTTACAACGATGACCTGCCCTACACGCCGAAGTGGCAGGAGCAGATCACCGGAGTGAAGGCCGAGAAGGTCATCCAGACGGCCCGTGCCTTTGCCTCCACAGCTGAGAAGACACGCGGCAAGAGCATGATCATCATCGGTGCCGGCGTCAACCAGTGGTACAACACCGACATGACCTATCGCGCTGCCATCAACATGCTGATGCTCTGCGGAACGCTCGGCGTCAATGGTGGCGGCTGGAGTCACTATGTCGGTCAGGAGAAGGTGCGCCCGCAGGCAGGCTGGGCGCAGATGGCCTTCGCCTTGGACTGGAAGCGGCCGCCCCGCCACATGAACACGGTGAGCTATATCTATGAGCATGCCGACCAATGGCGCTATGAGAAGGTGACAACCGACGAGCAGCTTTCACCCTTGGCTCATAAAGACCAGTGGAAAGACCTGACGCTCCTCGACTGCAACATCAAGAGTCAGCGCATGGGCTGGCTGCCCTCCTCGCCGGAGTTCAACCGTAACTCTCTCGACCTGTGCCGTGAGGCAGCCAAGGCCGGCATGAGCGAGAAGGACTATGTCTGTCAGCAACTCCACGAAGGCAAACTGTCACTGGCCGCCGAAGACCTCGACGCCCGGGGAAACAGCCCGAAGGTGCTCTTCATCTGGCGCGCTAACCTCATCGGCTGTTCGGCTAAGGGCATGGAATACTTCATGAAACATCTCCTCGGTGCGCAGAACAATGTGCTCGGACAGAACCTGGAGCAGTGCGGACAGCCGTTGCCGAAATACGAAAAATGGCATTCTGAGGACAGCGCCGGCAAGCTCGACCTTGTGGTGAACATTGACTACCGCATGACACAGTCGAGTATTTTCGCCGACATCGTCCTGCCGGCCGCCACGTGGTACGAGAAGGAAGACATCTCCTCGACCGATATGCATCCCTTCCTCCATCCGTTCAGCAAAGCCGTCGACCCCGTGTGGGAGAGCCGCACTGACTGGGACATCTTCCGCGAGCTGTCGAAGGTGTTCTCCAAAATGAGCGAGGGGCATCTCGGACACGAGAAAGACGTGGTCTACGCGCCACTGGCCCACGACAGTGCCGGGGAGATCAGCGAGCCGCTCGCCGTGAGCGACTGGAAAGAAACAGGTGAGATGCCCGAACCCGGAAAGAACATGGGTAATCTCGTCGTGGTGATCCGCGATTACAACGACATCTACCGGCAGTTCACCACCGTGGGTCCCAACGTTCGTGACAAGGGTATTGGCGGCAAGGGCATCGGCTGGTCAGCATTGCAGGAGTACAACGAGCTGAAGGCCATGAACGGCGTGGAGCGTGAGGAAGGCGTCAGCCAAGGCATGCCGCTCATCCGCGAGGCCACACAAGCCTGTGACGCTGTGCTCACCCTCGACCCAACGAGCAACGGCGATGCCGGCTACCGCTCATGGAAAGCTTTGGAGAAGAGTGTCGGACTGCCCTTGGCGGAACCGCTTACCGCTGACTTTGGAAAGACGAAATATACCTACAAGGATCTCGTCATCCAGCCACGTCTGTCGCTGCCCACACCGATCTGGTCGGGTATCAACAACAAGACCACGGAGTACACGGCCAACTATACCAACGTGCATTACCTCATCCCGTGGCGCACGGTAACCGGCCGTCAGAGCTTCTATCAGGATCATCCGTGGATGCAGGCCTTCGGCGAGACACTGGTGAGCTACAAGCCGCCATTGGCCAAGAAGGAAATCAACAACCTCAAGGAGCGCCTCCATCTCAGCGACGACACGCTGGCGCTGAACCTGCTCACGCCCCACAACAAGTGGACCATCCACTCGTCGTGGAACGACAACCTGCTGATGCTCACCCTCGGGCGCGGCGGTCCCGTCATCTGGATGAGCGAGGCCGACGCTGCCAAACTCAGCATCCGCGACAACGACTGGGTGGAGGTCATCAACGACAACGGATCGGCGATGGCACGTGCCTGCGTGAGCCAGCGCATCCCCGAGGGCGCTCTATATATGTATCACAACCAGGGTCGCACCGTCAACGTGCCGCTCAGTCCGCTTACCGGCAACCGCGGAGGCATCCACAACTCCATCTCGCGCCTCTGCCCAAAGCCTACACACATGATCGGCGGCTATGCGCAGCTGTCCTATAGCTTGAACTATTACGGTACGATAGGCGCTAACCGTGACGAGTATGTGCTGTTGAGAAAGGTGGACAACGTAAATTGGGAATAAGATGAAGATCAAGACACAAATAGCAATGGTCCTCAATCTGGACAAGTGCATCGGCTGCCATACCTGCTCGGTGACCTGCAAGAACGTATGGACATCGCGCAAGGGTATGGAATATGCCTGGTGGAACAATGTGGAGACGAAGCCCGGTCCCGGTTATCCCAAGACGTGGGAAGACCAGAAGAAATACCGCGGTGGATGGGGGCGGACTAAAGACGGCAAGACCGAGCTGTGTCTCGGCAACCGTCCGAAGGTGATGTCGCAGCTCTTCTCCAATCCTTATCTGCCTCAGGTGAGCGACTACTACGAGCCGTTTACCTTCGACTTCTCATCGCTGAAAAGCAAGCGGAGGCTGAAGACACCACCGTCGGCACGACCCTTCTCCATGATCACGGGCAAGCAGATGGACAAGGTGAAAGACGGTCCCAACTGGGAGGATGACCTCGCCGGAACGTTTGACGAACGCAAGAGCGATCCCAATCTCAGCGGCATCGACACGCAGGGCTTCGAGGAATTTGAGCGTACGTTCATGTTCTACGTGCCCCGTCTGTGCGAGCACTGCCTGCATCCTGCCTGCATCCCCAGCTGTCCCTCGGGTGCCATCTACAAGCGCAAGGACGGCGTGGTGCTCATCAACCAGGACCGTTGCCGTGGCTGGCGGCAGTGCGTGTCGGCCTGTCCGTATAAGAAAATCTATTTCAACCATCAGCGGATGAAGAGCGAGAAATGCGTGTTCTGCTATCCCCGTATCGAGGACGGGCAGCCCACAGTGTGCAGTGAGACCTGCGTGGGACGCATGCGCTACCTCGGCGTCATCCTCTACGACGCGGAGAAGATCGATGACTACGCCGCTGCTGATGAGCGCGAGCTGGTCAGCCGTCAGCGTGAGATGATTCTCGATCCCAACGATCCCACGGTCATCGCTGAGGCTGAGCGGCAGGGTATCAGTCACAACTATATCTTGGCTGCGCAGAAGAGTCCTACGTACAAACTGATGAAAGAGTGGGCCGTCGCCTTCCCCCTGCATCCCGAGTACCGCACGCTGCCGATGGTGTGGTATGTGCCTGCCATGAGTCCGAAGACCGAGGAGCTGGCACCGAAGGAGCAAAACGCTGCCGCGACAAGCGACAACGACGACATGGACTATTTTGCCAAGGTCGACGAGATGCGCATCCCGGCGCAGTATTTCGCCAATCTGCTCTCTGCCGGAGATCCGCAACCTATCCGTGAGGCACTGGCTAAGCTCGTGGCCCTGCGTGAGTTCATGCGGCGGAAGACTGTCGACGGCATGGAGCAGCCTGCCGTACCGAAGGCGCTGGGACTCTCAGCCGAACAGTACGACGACATGTACCGCCTGCTCGCCATCGCCAACTACGAGGACCGCTTTGTCATCCCATCCGATCCCAAGCAGCAAGGCAGTCATCATTTCGACGAGCGTACCGGCCTTGGCTTCGACGAAGAAGAGCAGAACTTCGTCGAGGGCTGCAAGCGCCATAACCTCTTCGGTGGTAAATAATCAAAGCCAGAGACGATGATTCAGACTTATAACATCCTTTCCCTCTTGCTCGACTATCCCACAGCAGAACTGTGGGAGAGCCGCGATGAGGTGCTGCCGTCGCTCACGGCTGAGGGCGTGCTCATCGACAAGGCGTTCGATGGCGTGCGGTCGTTCCTCGACTATGTGGCGACATTCGCCGACGCACGCAGCTGGCAGGCTGCCTACAGTGACCTCTTCGACACCTCGACGAAGACCAACCTCTATCTCTTTGACATGGTCTACGGCACAAGCCGCGACCGCGGACAGGCGATGGTGGACCTGAAAGAGGAGTATCTGCGCGCCGGACTCATGCCCGCCGAAGACGAGTTGCCCGACTACCTGCCGATGTATTTGCAGTATGTCGCTAACATGGACGACGCGGCAAAAGCCCACGCGGCCATCGACGATATCCGTGGCGTGCTCACGAAAATGGACGAGCGGTTTGCCAAGGAACAGCATCCCTACGAGCCGCTTATCGTCGTCTTGAAAGAACTTTAAACTCCCGACGTTATGCACACTTTCCTATTCCAATACCTCCCCTATATCGCCGGCGCGCTCTTCGTCTGCGGCGTCACCTACCGCATCGCGGCGCAGGGCAATACCGTGCAGGCCTATTCCACCCAGTTTCTGAGCAATGACCCGCTGCTCAAGTGGGGCAGCAACCTCTTCCATGTGGGTATCATTCTGGTGTTCTTCGGTCATATCTTCGGACTGCTCGCGCCGGAGTGGTCCTACGACTGGCTGATCACCAACGAGCAGAAACGACAGCTGGCCATCGTCATGGGCAGTGGCGCGGGACTCATCACGCTCGTGGGTATTTGTCTGCTGACGCTGCGGCGGTTCACCAACAGCCGTGTCGTGGCGAATAGCTATTTCGGCGATTATCTCTTCGTCGTGCTCATCTTCCTGCAGATTGTCACCGGACTGATGGGTACGGTAGAGACGGTCAACAGCGACCTTGACCATTACATGAACCTCGACCGCTGGGCGCAGGGTCTCTTCACCTTCCTGCCCGGGGCTTCAGACTTCATCGTCCATGCCTCGTTGCCGCATAAGATCCACATCCTTCTCGGCTTCCTCTTGGTCATCATCTTCCCCTTTACCAAGCTGATGCACATGACGGCCATTCCCGTGAGATACCTCATCGACTATTTGCGGGGCGGTATGAGAAGATAAGGCAAAGGTGTCGTCCGCAGGTGTGACCCGCGGTTCGCCCAGTGTTGTGCTCAACGAGTCGTCTACAGTTGTGTTCAACGAGTTATAACTCGTTGCGCTTCAACGCAGTCTTGTGCTCGTCATCCCTCTCTCGCCCTCTCGCCTTCTATGCCCCAGGAATCGATTATAGTTTATAAATAAGCAAGGAAGAAGCCAATGTTATTATTATCTGCTGCCGTGGCGGCGCTGCCTTTGACGTGCAAGCCGCTCACGGATACGGCCCAGGTGTTTCACTTGGGCGAGGTCACTGTTTTTGATCACCAACGCACGTTCAAGACCGACCAGGTCAGCGCAGACTTCATCAAGTCGGCTGACATGCAGCGCGTTTCGGAGGCGCTCAACTGGATTCCGGGTCTCATCGTTCAGGAGGCTGGCGGACGCAGCGAGGCGGGATTCGTGCTTCGTGGCATCAGCAGCGCCGACGTACCTGTCTATATCGACGGCGTGCCGATGACGGCGCCTTACGATGGCATCGTGGACCTCTACCGCCTGTCGGTCGGCATGCTGAGCAAGATCGACGTGAACAAGTCGGCCAGCTCACTGCTTTTAGGCGGCAACACCTTAGGCCCGTCTGTCAACCTCGTGTCGCGTCAGCCGCAGAAGCCGTTGGAGTTGCACTACGACGTGAACACGCTTTGGCACAGCAACCTCAACGTCGGAGGCCGCTGGGGACAGTGGTTTGCGCAGGTAGACTTGGGCTATGCCAACGTCCACAACTTCCGGCTACCTCACAGTTATCCTACCGATTCGCCTTATCTCGACGGCCACAAACGTCTCAACTCCCGGTCACGCGACGTCGACCTCAACGCCAAGGTGGGCTTCGTGCCCAACGCTACCGACGAGTATGTCGTGGGCTATACCCTCATGCGCGCTGAGAAGCACGTGCCGCCCTATCTGGGGAAGAACGGCAAAGCACAGTTCCGCATCTATCCCGAATGGAATAAGGATGAGGTTTACTTCCATTCTACCATTCGTCTGGCTCCTGCGCTCACGCTGAAGAGTCGGTTGTGGTACGACACATTCAAGAATACGCTCGACTCCTACGATGACTTCACCTATTCCACACGGAAGGGCAAGCAGGGTTGGACCAGCATCTACGACGACTATGCCTTGGGCGTGAATGCCAATCTCATCTGGGCAAAGTCGGACAACAACGATGTGAAGTTCGGCGGAAACTATAAGTATGATGTCCACCGTTCTCACAACGTGGGTGACCCCGTGGCGCATATCACCGAGGGCATTTACTCCTTTGTCGTGGAGGATGAGGCACGGCTCAATCCTCAGATGTCGATCACGGCATCCCTCGGATGGTTCGCCCGCCAAGGCTATAAGATCGAGGAGTACAACAAAAAGCGTGGCATCACCGAGTTGCCCAACTCTCACGACGGCAACCTCAACGCCCTCGCCGCCTTCGACTATCATCCCTCTGCCACGCAGCACTTCCGTTTCACGGTGAGCCGTTCTTCGCTCTTCGCCCGTATGAAGGACCGCTACTCCTACAAGCTCGGCAAGGCGATTCCCAATCCCGACCTCGGCACGGAGAAGGCTTTCAACCTCGACGCTTCCTACGAAGGCCGTTGGCAGCAACTCCATTGGCAGGCAGGTGTGTTCTACAACTTCATCAACGACATCATCCAGGAGGTGACGGGTGTCGACGAAAGCGACCCGAAGATCTATCAGTTGCAGAACCGCGGCAAGGCGCAGTACCGAGGCTTTGAGCTCGGCGCCGGCTATGAGTTGCCTTGGTTGACTGCCCGGGCCTACTACAGCTTGATGGATCAGCGCAATATGGACAACAAAAATTTGAAGTTCCTCTACAGTCCGAAGAGCAAGTTCACGGCTTTCCTGGAGTTGCGTCCCGTCTGGCAGCTGCGTCTGCAAGGCCGGATGATCGCACAGGGCAAAGCCTACTCGTCCTCCGACGGCAGCACTTCTACGGCAGGCTTCGCCACCATCGATGCCAGCCTCGCCCGCAAGGTGTGGAAGATCGACCTCAAGGTGGGCGTGCTCAATGCCGCCGATCGTATCTATGAGTATACCGAGGGCTTCCCCATGCGGGGCCGCACATGGTATGCCAGTGTATCCTTTGATTTATAAGATATGAAGATTAACATTTTCACCGGACCGCGTGGAGTCGGTAAGTCTACCCGTTTCATCCACGAATACCGCAGTCATGGCGACGGTCTCTGCTTCTTCTCTTTGAAGAAGCGGGGCGCTGACGGCAAGGTCTGTGCCTATGATCTCGTACTCTATCCCAAGGACGAGACGCTGCCCTTCTTTGTGAAAGATCCAGAAGTAGACATGGAGACGGCATCCAAGGAGACGCTGGCGGTCAGAGATCTCACCGACGGACTGATGCACAGTTGCAGCTATTTCGTCCATCTATCCGCCTTCGACCGTGCGCTGCAATATTACAAGGAGCATCCCGAAGCCAAAGAGATTTGGATCGACGAAATCGGGCGCATCGAAGTAGCGGGCAAAGGCTTTCGCGAACTCTTGATGACCGCCATCGCCGATGGCAAGGACCTCTTCTTTGTGGCTCGCAACAACTTCGTGCCCAAACTTCGGCTCCTTCTGCCCGCTGACGCCGACATCAATGTCATAGAGGTCGGTGACAGCTCTACTTTATGACAATATAAAGCCATCAAGCACGCAAGGACTTCTGCAATTTTCCTGTCCTTGCGTGCTCGACGGCTTGGCATTGTCCATCAGTATATTATAGAATTTTTCTATACGAAATCAATTGACAAAAGTGTATCACCGCGGGCTGTCAATCTATAGAAACATCTTTGTGGAAAATGAGAAAAAGGAGGCGTGAAAGAGGCAAAAAACTGTGGCGACGTTGTCAAAGTACCTTTCTGATACTATCAGAAAGGCTTCCTGACCTGGTCAAAGCACCTTTTTGACCTGGTCAGAAAGGTGAGATGATAGCATCAGAAAGGCTTTCTGAGGGGTAGGTTTATATGATTTTTCATGCAAAAGTAGCGTTGATGTGGTGAAAGAATTTGTAATATGTTTATAAGTTTCTATGAATCAGCAACTTGAGAAAAATTATCTGAAATTCGAAAAATTGAGCGCAACATACACCTTCGTGCAGAAAATCGCCGGGAAAATGCCTGTTTTTTGTCAGTTTAATGAACAAAGAAGGAAAACAAGAAACAAATGAACGCTCTACCAGTCTTAGCCTCTTTCCCAAACTCGTATCCAAAGGAAAAGAAAGTAATTTGCTTCAAGGAACGTGCTGCTCCCGAAAAGTTGCAAGGTGCCGTACAACGAAAGATCCCCACCGCAAATGAATGCGGCAGGGATCAATATAATATGCTTTACAGTGCAAAAATTACTTCAAGCTAACAGTAACTGTTGATTACTCAGCAGCAGGAGCCTGCTCCTCTGTAGCCTCAGCGGCGGGAGCTTCCTCAGCCTTAGGTGCCTCCTCCTTCGGTGCTTCCTCAACGGGGGCAACGGGCTGGTTCTCAGCGACAACCTTCACAGGCACCTTCACCTCAACCTCCTTGTGGAAGTGAACGGTAGCCTCGAAGTCACCGACCTTGCGAGCCTCACGCATGGTGATGATCTTGCGGTCGATCTCGATGCCGAGCTTAGCGAGCTCTTCAGCAACCTTAGCAGCACCGACAGAGCCATAGAGGTGACCGGTAGCGGCAACCTTGGCAGCGATGACGAGCTGGACATCCTTCAGAGCCTCAGCACGCTTCTCTGCGTCTGCCTTCAGAGCGGCGAGCTTAGCAGCCTGCTGCTTGAGGTTCTCGGCGAGCTGCTTGCGGGCGCTTGCAGAAGCGATGACGCCTTTGCCTGTCGGGATCAGATAGTTACGGCCATAGCCGTCCTTAACCTTTACGATATCGTTCTTGTATCCAAGTCCTATAATATCTTCTTTCAGTATGATTTCCATATCTTCTGCTCCTCCTTAATTACTTCATCAAATCGGTTACATAAGGCAGCAGCGCGATCTGGCGTGCACGCTTCACAGCCTGAGCCACACGGCGCTGATACTTCAGAGAGGTACCGGTGATGCGGCGAGGAAGGATCTTGCCCTGCTCGTTGAGGAACTTCTTCAAGAACTCGGGGTCCTTGTAGTCGATATACTTAATGCCACTCTTCTTGAAACGGCAGTACTTCTTCTTCTTTGTGTCGATAGAAGGGGCGTTCAAATAACGGATTTCTGATTTCTTCTGATCTGCCATAGTTTATGCCTCCACTTTGTTGTTCCACTTTGCCTTGCGCTTCTCGGCATAAGCCACAGCGTACTTGTCAAGCTTCACAGTGATAAAACGAATCACCTTCTCATCGCGGCGATAGCCGGTCTCGAGGGTGTTAACAACAGAAGGCTCAGCTTTGAACTGCAACAGGCAATAGAAACCTGTCGACTTCTTGTCGATTGCATAAGCCATCTTCTTCAGTCCCCAGGCCTCTTCGTTCACAATCTCTGCACCCTTATCGGTGAGCAGCTTCTTGAACTTAGCGACCGTTTCCTTCATCTGTTCATCAGACAAAACGGGAGTCATAATGAAAACGGTTTCGTATTGATTCATACTACTTTGTTGATAATTAAAATGTTATTTTGCAAAATGCGACTGCAAAGGTACTATTTTTATTTGTGATAGAGCGGTGTAACCAATGCCTTTTTTCTTCTTTTTAACATTAATTGCCTTGCTTGTGCGGTCATGCTGAGACAATAATTCGTAATTTTGCAGTCGACAAACAGAAAACTTAGCAATACAAAGATGGTGTCTCAGTTGCAGCAAGATGATAATATATTAGTAAATGAGAAGGAGGAAGCTCAGTCACAGCAAGTCCCGTCTTCCTCCCATCAGGCTCCGCGGAACGCTTGTCGTCGTGGCAGTGCATTGCATCGCTTCTTCTCAAAGGTGAGGGGTGTCGCCGCCCGCTTATGGCCTCATGTACGTCCGGTGGTGGGCATTCCTCTTATATATATAGGTGTGGCGTTGATGGTGTTCTTCTATTTCACCAATCTCACCAACTACAACCTCCTTCTCTTTCTGCCCCTGCTGCTGATCACCGTCGGCATCATTGGCAAGGTTGCTTTGAAATAACAATACCCCCCCACAATACCATTTTTGTTCATTCTTCGGTATTGTGGGGGATTATTTGTTATTGCAGGGGGTGTCCACGCTATTGCAGTTACTACTTCAGGAATGCCTATGGCATACTTTATATTTCATGTACTACTTTCGTTATTTCATGTATAACTTTCGGTACGCGAGTGGTATTGTTGTGGTATAGCATTTGCCCTCTCTCCCTTCAGGGAGAGAGGGGGTAGGGGTAAGAGAGTCGTTTAATCCTCCTCGGGCACGATGAGCTTATAGCCCTGGCCGTGGATGTTGATGATCTCGATCTGATCGTCAGCTTTCAGATGCTTACGCAGCTTGGTGATGTACACGTCCATGGAACGGGCGTTGAAGTAGTTGTCGTCGATCCAGATCGTGCGCAGTGCGTCGTTGCGCTTGAGGATCTCGTTGGCATGAGAGCAGAGCAGCGCCAAGAGCTCGTTCTCCTTGGTGGTAAGCTTTGTCGACTTGCCGTCGATGGTGAGCAGCTGCTTCTGTGTGTCGAAGGTGAAGCGGCCGATCTTGTACATCGTGCTCTCGCGGTTCTTCTTGCCACGTACACGACGGAGGATAGCCTCCACACGCTTCACGAGCTCTTCCATAGAGAAAGGCTTGGTGATGTAGTCGTCGGCACCTTTGTCGAAACCTTCGAGCACGTCTTCCTTCTGTACACGGGCGGTGAGGAAGATGATTGGCACTTGGGAGTTCATCTGACGGATGTCCTGAGCCAGTGTGAAGCCGTCCTTCTTCGGCATCATCACGTCGAGGATGCAGATGTCGAACTTTTCCTTCTGGAACTCCTTGAAGCCGGCCTCGCCGTCGGGGCAAAGCGTAGCGTCGTAGCCTTTGGCAATGAGGTACTCACAGAGCAGTGTGCCGAGGTTCTCATCATCCTCGCAAAGCAGAATCTTAACTTTTTCTTCCATAGTCGTTTGTATTTTTAATTGTTTTATTATTGTCCTTGTATTTGGATTGAAGCGGCAGGCTACACCTTAATTATATTATATATAGATGTCCGTGACGCTCCAAGGTTTAATCTTTGATCACCGGCAGCTTGATGGTGAAGGTCGTACCCTTACCGTACTCGCTGTCCACCTTGATCTCACCGTCGTGGAGGTCAACGACACGCTTGACATAGGCCAGACCGAGCCCGAAGCCCTTTACGTCGTGGACGTTGCCGGTGTGTACGCGGTAGAACTTCTCGAAGATCTTCTTCAGGTTCTCCTTCTTCATACCGACGCCCGTGTCGCGCACGGAGAGATAGAGGTGGTTGTCATCGTTCCATGTCTTCAGGTAAATGTCGATGGGCTGGTCGGGCTTGCGATATTTCACGGCGTTGTCCATCAGGTTGAAGATCACGTTCTGGAAGTGTACCTCATCGACATAGATGCCCGAGTCGACAGCTTCCACATCGACGTAGATCTTACCACCGGTGTGCTCCACACGCAGGGTAAACGAGTTGGCGATCGTCTCCACCATTTCGTTGAGGTCGAGATGCTTTTTCTTGAACGACGAGCGCTTGCGGTCGAACATCGACATCTGCAGCACTTTCTCCACGAGGAACCTCAGTCGCTTGGTCTCGTCGGTGACCACGCCGATGAGATGTTTCATCATCTTGTCGCTCTTCGGTACGCTGTCGTCGTTGAGCATCTGGGCAGCGAGCGAGATGCTGGCGATAGGTGTCTTGAGCTCGTGCGTCATGTTGTTGATGAAGTCGTTCTTGATCTCACTGTAGCGCTTCTGCCGGAAGATGACCACGATGGTGAAGATGAACGTGATGAGCAGGATGATAGTGAACACCACGCTCGGGATCATGAACCGGATGCTGGAGAAGATATAGCTGTTGATATCGGGGAAGTGTACGCGCACTACGCCCATGTTCGATGCCGGATCATTGCGGAAGAGCACCTGGCTGTAGGTGTATTCACTGCCCTCGTCGCTGTAGTCGGGACAACGGTAGACCTCGCGTCCGTCCTGTGTGGAGACGGTGAAATGGTAAGGAATGTTGATGCCGTTGTTCATCAACTCAGCTTTGATGTCCTGGTCGAGAATCTTGAAGTTGACACGCTCCTTCAGCGGTTTGTCCGAAGCGGAGTAGAGCATGTTCATGATCACCTCGTCGAGGAGGGCCTTCTGATAGACATATCGGTTCTTGACGATCTCTTGCAGCGATTTGCTGGCCGCGGTGTTGGAGTTGCGGTCGGTGCGCAGGATCATAGCCTTGGGCATCTGTGTGGGTTTCACGGCCATTGTCTTCAACTCAAACGAGGAGTAGACGGTGCCGTCCTTTCCTGCCACAGAATATTGATGAGAGTATTGCACACTGCCATCGTTGGGCTTTCCGCTTCTGGTGCCTACGCTGTCCTTGCGGTAAGCGTGGCGCTCGGTCTCGTTGACGTCTTTCTCAAGATAACGCAACGTTTCGTTGAGCTCCAGATTGCGCGAAGCCTGATAGAGGGCGCGGTTGACGCTTTCGTCAAACTGTTCCTTCTTCATGTTGGCCATCTCACGAATGTAGGTGAGCTGCAGGCCAAGCAAGATGACAAAGGATACGCCCATGATGATGGCGATGGTCCAAATGGATTTCTTCTTCATGTCGGCAAAGTTAGGTAAAATCTTAATCGGTTAACAATTTAATGTTAATGATTATTTGATGATTTAACTAAATTAACCATAATGGTAGCGTTATAGATGCCATATGCTTCTTATTTTTCCTTCTTGTGATTAAAACTTGATGACGTTGACAGTAACAGATAAGTGTGAAGCTTGGATGATAAAATAAGGTGTGCTGTATATAATAAGGCGTGCACACGTTAGAAAGGACAAAAAGCAAGTAGGAATATCGTTAATAGTTATTAAACAAAAGATGAATAGGAGCGTAATTAAAGAAAAAAGTGTATCTTTGCACTCGCTTTCAAAAACCAAGTATAGATGGTTTCTGCCGTTAGTAACGAAAGAAGGTGCCTTAGCTCAGGTGGTAGAGCAATGGACTGAAAATCCATGTGTCCTTGGTTCAACTCCAAGAGGCACCACTCCTCCTTTCATTCTGCCCGGATTTCCAGCGATGGAGTTCGGGCTTTTTGTGCCTTGATAAGAAGAAATGGAAACGGAAGACGCGTCACGATATATCGTGACGAACAGAACACAGGAGCCAATTTTTCCGACGCTCAGCCGTGATTCAGGAGCTTTTCGAGGGCTGGAATCTCGAGACAACCGCGGGTCCACTCCATCAGGCCTTGCTCCTCCCATTGTCGGAGCACCGCAGAGAGGCGGCGGCGGTCGATGTTTAGCTCCTTTTCTATTCTTGTGAGCTTGATGTGGAGAACCTTCCTGCCTGCCGGGCGAATCGAATGCACCAGGAAGAAACGACGGAGAGACTCCTCGTCGGAGTGTGGGGCGGCGCGCCAGAAGAGTGCTTGCCGCTTCTGCACCTGTGTGGAGAGCAGGTTGAGGAGGTTGAGACGGAAGATGAGTGAGTTGTCACTGAGCTTGAGGATCTCCTGCTTGTCGAGCGTGATGAGATGGCAGGTGGTTTTCGCTTTCCATAACTGAGAAAAGCGCTGCGCCAAGCCGAAGACATATTCCGGTTGTACGAGCACCGGACCATTGATATCTTCCTCCACCCAGTAGCCTTTGTCGTCGGAGTAAGTGGTAGCCACGGCCGTACCGTCGGTGAGCATGACCAGCATGCCACTGCGCGTCGTCGTGTCGACGATGACCTCTTCCTCACGCATCGTGTGGAAAGAGAGTTTCGTCTTCGCCACGATGTTCTCCAGTTCTTCCCGTCCCATGCCGATGAAGAGCGGGAAGCTGACGAGTGTCTTGAAGATATCAGCGGCCATGCCTTACGACAGTTTTATTCCGCGATGGCCTTTTTCATCGAGGGCGAGTACCATACCTGGTTGTGTCCCTTGCCATCGTCGTAGATGAAGTAGGCCATCAGTTCAGGATGTTTTCGGAGGATCGCCTGCGCACCTTTCAGCCCCGTGACCATAAATGCGGTGGCATAGGCGTCGGCAGTGGCGCAGTCGCCGGCCAGCACCGTTGACGACAGGATGTTGTGCTGTACGGGATAGCCTGTCTTCGGGTCGATGGTATGGGCGTATTTCTTGCCGCCTTTATAGTAGAAGTTGCGATAGTTGCCGCTTGTCGCCATGGCCTTGTCCGTGACGTTGAGCACCGTCTGTAACTCCTGGTTGGTCTGCGTGGAGTCGTCAGTAGGCTTGGTGACGCCGATCTTCCAGGGCAGGCGCTTCTCGCTGATGCCGCTTGTGACAATCTCACCGCCGATCTCCACCATGAAGTTCTCGATGTCTTTGTCGCGCAGGAGCTTTGCCACCACGTCGACGCCGTAGCCCTTGGCGATGCCCGAGCAGTCGAGCATCAGTCGCGGATCTTTCTTGACGATACGGCCGCCGACGAGCGCTACCTTCGTGTAGCCTACGAACTGCCGCAGCGAGTCGACGACATGGCGTGAGGGATGCACGCCCGACTTAAAGCCGAAGCCCCAGGCGTTGACGAGCGGTGCCACGGTGATGTCGAAGGCACCGTCGGTCTCGCGCGAAACAGACTCCGCCTTGTTAAATACCTCAGTGAACATGGCGTCGAGCACCACGGGCCGGTTGTTGTTGACCTGCGTGATGATCGACTTCTTATTAAATGGCGAGAGCGCCGTGTCGACCTGCGCCAAGGCCTTGTCTATGTCCTGTTGTAAGTCTTCCGAGGACTGATAGGTGATATGGTATTCCGTGCCGAAGACAAACCCCGTGTCGTGCTGATAGGGTGTGTTGCGCTGCTGCAAGATGATCAGCACTGTGCCCACGATGAGGACGGCAAGGAAGATGATTTTCAGAATATTCTTTTTCATAGGTTACAGGATCATAGTTCCACAATGATGTCGAAAGTGCCTCCGATGCGTGTGGAGGCTTGCTTGCCGAAGCCCGGGACGTACCAGACGTTGCCCAGCGCTCCGTCGTCGTGGGAGAGACGACGGTAGTAGCGTACGCTCCATCCCAGGTGTATAGGTCCGTAGATCTTTGCGTCGATGCCCGCCAGTGCTTCCATCCACGTGTACTTGGCTTTCACGCCCTGCTCATGCACAGGATAGTTGCCGCCGTAGACAGGGTCGATGATGGCGGGATTGTCAAGATCATATTTAAAGGAGGTGCCTGCCAAACGTGCGCCGATATATGCGCGATAGATGTCGTGCTTGTTCTTCATGATGTTGAAGTCCATACCGATCTTGGCGTAGGGCGCGGAGGTGTGGTAGCTGATTGCCGTCGTCACCTCGCGGTGGTCAGCCTTACCGAGACCGAACTCCACGACGGGGAAGTACTTATCTTTGAGATTCACGCGCACGCCGGCCTCGTACTGTCCGTAGTCCGAGACTGCCTTCTGCACAAGTCCGATGGCGTCGACCTTGACTTGTACGCCACGGAAGAAGGGTATGGCGTCGTCAATCTCCTTGCGCCGCAGAGCTTCCTGCTCTTCTTTGGACAGATGACGGGACTGTTGCGGTTGTTGCTTCGCTGCCATCTTTTTCTGAGCGTAGACGGCAGGGGCGAGGAGCACCAGGAGACTAATAACGATACTCCTTGAAATATACATAGAAATGCTTCTTGGATGCATCATAGGTGATATCGCGGTTTTGGATGGTGATGGAGTCGATGGCATTGCGTGTGTAGTGTATGCCTTTGACCTCATGAAAATAGTTCATGCCACAGTCCACGGACTCGAAGTGAGGGATGTTGGTCTTGTCGATGGTCACCGTGTCTATGGTGTGATTGGTACGGAAGTAGAGGATGTCGCGGTCACGGGCGTAGCTCACGGGTAGCGTGAAGCTGTCGGTGTTGACCTGCTGGTTGATGAGTATGGTGTCGTTGCCATCGTTGTGACTGGTCCAGATGGTGAGAGTGTCGGGCAGCGTCTTTACCTTGCCCATGAGCTTATAGTTGGCATACACCGTGTTGTTGAGGGGGCAGTCAACGGAAGAACAGGAAGCGAACATTCCGAAAATAGAAAAGAGAAGCAGGAGCCCTTCTTTCACTCTCCCCAGGGGAGAGAGAAATGCACGTCGAAAAGAACCGTTGGAAGTATGGTTGATATTTCGCATATATGTTGATGCCGATGTTTTATATTTCCTTCTCAATCTGATAATCGTTCCGGTTAGGGTTCTGTCGGCTGATCAGGTCTCCGATGAAGCCGGCGAGGAAGAACTGTGAGCCGAGGATGAGAGCGGTAAGCGCTACGTAGAATGAGGCGTGCTGGCTGAGCAGATCACCGTAGAAGCCGTTGCAGAGGTTATAGATCTTCTCGCCGAAGAGCCAGCAGAGCGAGAGGAAGCCGATGAAGAAGATGATGCTGCCGATAAAGCCAAAGACATGCATTGGCTTCTTGCCGAAGTTGGTGAGGAACCACAGTGTCAGCAGGTCGAGATAGCCATTGAAGAAGCGGTTGATGCCGAACTTCGAGTGACCGTACTTGCGTGCCTGGTGGTGCACGACTTTCTCACCGATCCTTGTGAATCCGGCGTTCTTGGCCAGATAGGGGATATAGCGGTGCATCTCGCCGTAGACCTCGATGTTCTTCACCACATCGCGACGATAAGCCTTCAGTCCGCAGTTGAAGTCATGGAGGTTGTGGATACCGGAAATTTTGCGGGCCGTAGCGTTGAAGAGCTTCGTAGGGATCGTCTTTGACAGCGGGTCGTAACGTTTCTGTTTGTAGCCCGAGACGAGGTCATAGCCTTCGTCCTTGATCATATGGTAGAGAGGCGGTATCTCGTCGGGCGAGTCCTGGAGGTCAGCATCCATGGTGATGACTACGTCGCCCTGGGCTTTCTTAAAGCCACAGTGGAGAGCCGGGCTCTTGCCGTAGTTGCGTCGGAACTTGATGGCTTTGACATTGCTGTCCTGCTTCGTCAGCGTCTCGATGACGTCCCAGGAGTGGTCAGTGGAACCATCGTTGACAAAGATGATCTCGTAAGAGAAGTTGTTGGCCTGCATGACGCGCTGGATCCAGGCGTGCAGTTCCGGAAGCGATTCTTCTTCGTTGAAAAGAGGTACTACAACAGATATATCCATGATGATGTATTCTTTCTATTTAGGTGGTTGGTATGAATTTGCTTGGTGCTATTCAGCGTGTTCGTGCTGCTCTTGTTGTTCGTGCTCGTTGGTGGGTATGAAGGCTTTTCGTCGGCACGCCAGTGCGATGGGCAGGCTCAGCAGGGCGCCCACGAGGATGTTATCCATCATGATGACGAAGGTCAGCTGCAAGGGAGAGAGCTGCCCGACGACGCTGATGGTCTGCTTCATCTGTCCTATGGCTTGCATGGCGGCGGCGCCTTCGTGGCGATAGACTTCCTCCATCGTCTTGAGCGACTCGCCGAGCATGGCCATGAAAGCGCCATGGTCGAAGAAACGGAGATAGACAAACTGTACGGCCGCAAAGAGCAGCGACGCGTAGAAAAACGTATAGCAACTAAATGCAAAGCCGCGCCGGAAGGAGATATGTCCGTCCAGCGCACCATTGCGAAAGCGCACTAAAAACCAGCCCACGACGATCGGGGTGCTCAGCGCCAGCAGACTGCCCAACACGGAAGCAGGAGCAATGACGATGCTCAGAAAGCTGGCCGTCCACACCAAGGCCAGTGCCACACCATATTGGCGGGCGTAGGCTTTGAGCTGTACCAAATCCATTACATTGATTATCATACTGCAAAATTACTCATTTTCAATAAGAAAGATTAAGGTTTTGCTGCTTTTTAATAATTTTTCTAATCATTGGATGATAAGACAGAGGGGCAGGGGTTGCAGATAAGGGCTGGAGATAGCAAGACGGATTGTTTTTAGTTAGACAGATAGGTTGCTGTTTTTAGACAGAAAGACATAAAGCACATATTATTAGGTCGAGGGAAGTAGGGTTCATCATTTCTCTCTCTTAGTGCCTGT
>UQFS01000042.1 GCA_900540375.1 uncultured Prevotella sp. | reverse complement strand
TGATATATATAATAATGTATAGATCTAATAATGTATAATTTTATAGATAGATAGATAGATAGATAGATAGATAGATAGATAGATAAACAAAGATGGGGTAATATATAGGTGAATAAACAAAGATACAAATAGATAAATATCTGTATAGATAAAAATATGAAGCGAAAAATAAACAAACGGATAAACATATATAAAAATAAACAAACGGATGTATATCAAAGAAGAAAAAATATTTTTAAACCGTCAAGAGGGTAGACAATCATTAGAAATCTTTTAGTATCATTGATTAGTAGAGCGCTGCATGCGTTTCATTATCAGATAGTTATGTGCTTATTTGGCGACATATTAGTAAGGTAGTGCGACATATTAGTAAGGTTGCTGCGACATATTAGTAGGGTCTCTGCGACATATTAGTAACATGTTTGCAACGTCTGCGACATATAGGGAGACTGTCTGCGACATATAGGGAATATCTTTCTATTGTTGTGACCTTTGTTTTACGATATTGTCATAATATGTCTTTAATTTCTTTCTCCTTTTACTTCTTTGTCTCTATACTACGATTTTTATTGATGTTTATAATATACTGATATTGTTTATTTTATCTTACCTTTGCGACAAATTAGTAAGGTTTTGATTCACTATCTCTCAAGTTTATGGCGACAAATTAGTAGGTTGCTGATTATATTTTACAATTCTAATGTTTTGAATTTTGCGCTTCTTTTCGCCCGGATGGTCGTGTGCTTCATTTTATTCGATTCTCAGAGCGGTTTTTCCTTTGCTTCCCCCTTTATTTACTGGGCTTGACGAGCAAAAATAGGGCACTTCTTTTTTTGCGTTTTAGAAGCGAATTGGGCTTAAAACGGTGGTTTTCTGCTTTATCTTTAGATCAAGCATACCATTTTTCAATCGTGAAATCATGAAACAATGACGTGTGTTCTATTGCTTCGAGAAAGTTGACTCTGTATGGTTGGAGGATTAGATCTCGCAAAAGAAGGTGACAAGAAAGGGAACACTGAAGCTGCAAGGAGAAGAGTCAAGGATAGAAACGGAAAAGGTTCATTCGTCAGACTGATGGCGAATGAACCTCATTGAGGGATAGCGATACTCCTCGTTGTGGGACAGTCTGCTATCCTTTGCTATTTCTATGTTTACTCTCTACGTAACCAGCAATAGATCTTTTGTTAACCGTGATTCTATTTTCTGCTCTTCCACAACTTAGTCATATCCTCGAGCGTTTTACCTTTAGTCTCAGGTACGAGACGCCAGACAAAGAGAGCGGCGAGGACGCACATCAGACCGTAGAAGCCGTAGGTGAACCAATGACCGAAGTTGTCGCCGGCATGCAGGTGCATGTTGAACATCGGTACGAACGTAGAGCTCACCAGGAAGTTGAAGATCCACTGAAAGGCCACGGCGATGGCTACTGCCGCACCGCGAATGGTGTTGGGGAAGATCTCGGCGATGAGTACCCAGCAGATCGGACCCCACGAAAACATGAAGCTGGCGGAGTAGACCATGATGCTCACCATCGTGACGATGCTCAGCGGGGCGTTGCCGAAGGTGATTGCCACACCAAAGGCACCGATGGCCATGCCGATGGACCCCCAGATGAGCAGTGGCTTGCGGCCTACCTTCTCTACGGTGAACACGGCGACGAGGGTGAATGAGATGTTGACAATGCCCATGATCACAGTCTGTACCATCGGGCTCTGCATACCCATATCCTGGAAGATGCGTGGCGCATAGTAGAGCACGGCGTTGATGCCGACGATCTGCTGGAACACGCTGAGCATGATGCCTACGAAGATACACATCCAGCCGTAGGTCAGCAGGCGCTCTGTCCTTGTGGTGATGGTGGCTTTGATATCTGTCAGAATCGTCCGTGCCTCGGCACTACCGTTGATGTGGCTAAGAATGGACAGTGCCTTCTGGTCCTGTCCGACCATGACGAGATAGCGTGGCGTCTCGGGCACGAAGCAGATCAGCAGGGCGAAGAGGCCGGCGGGCACCATCTCGCTGCCGAACATATATCTCCATCCTGTGGTGATCGTCCACTGTGCATCGGCCATGTTGGCGATAGCTCCGGCAGCGTCGTAGACGGGGTTGGCGTGAGAGCCGAGAATGAGGAAGTTGACAAAGTAGACCACGAGCTGGCCGAAGATGATGGCGAACTGGTTCCAGCTGACGAGCATGCCACGGATGCGCGAGGGTGCCACCTCACCGATATACATCGGGCAAATAGCTGAAGCCATGCCCACGCCGATGCCGCCGAGCACGCGGTAAAGGTTAAAGACCACGAGCAGTGTCCATGTCGGTTTGCCGTAGGGCAGGAGTCCGAACGTCTCCGGCATCATCGAGCCCCATGCCGAGAGGAAGAAGCAGATGCCGGCGAAGATCAGCGAGCGCTTGCGGCCGAAGCGGGAGGCGAAGAGTCCGGACAGTCCGGAACCGATGATGCAGCCGATGAGCGCGCTGGAGGATGTGAAGCCGTGAAGAAAGTCGTTGTACTCAAAGTCCCTGGCGCCCTTGAAGAAAGCTTGGAGACCTTTCTCGGCCCCACTGATCACGGCGGTGTCATAGCCGAAGAGCAGTCCGCCGAGCACCGCCACCATGACGATGCTGATGAGGTAGGCGCGGCTACCCCCTTGTTGCGATTGTTTTTCCATTACTTAGGTTTGCTTAGTTATTTGTTTTATGTTTCTTTGGTGCAAAGATACACTTTTTGCCGCAGATATGCTTTACCGTATGTTACTTAATTACGTATCAAATGTTTCAAATATGCATGAGCAGCCTCACCCCCAGCCCCTCTCCCTTTGGAGAGGGGGTGAGAGGGTGAGGCTGCTGGTGAGGAGTGAGGCTGTTTCTTAAAATCCCCAAAAAGACCTTAAGGAAAACAAGAACAATATAGTAGCAAAACAGGAGAGTAATGGGTCTAAACGATTGATATAGGTCAAATAAGAGGAGCTTGCTTAATCTGCACATTTAAGCGTTTTCGTGCAAAAGAGTGTGAACGGCTATTTTCAATTCTCGATTATTTTTCTTATTTTTGTATCAGAATTAAAAACCCAGTGGCTCTTTTGATGCAACTTGCATGGTTTAGAGGAGCCGGAGATACAAAACGACAATTCTTCAACACTATATATAAATAAGGAGAAACATACATGCAGATAAAGAAACTCGTAACCATCGCTTCCATGTTTGTGGCTTTTGCAGTCACTCCAGTCTTTGCCGGCTCCGGCACACCGGAAAACAGTTCCGCCAACAATGAGGAGATGATTCCTTATATCCTGCCCGACGAGATGGACCACTCTGAGCTGGAAGCTTTGTTCAACGTTACGGGTTCTCAGATCATCAAGAAGGCCAAGGACTATATCGGTCGGCCTTATCGTCGTGGCTGCATGGGACCATACGCTTTCGACTGTTCCGGTTTCACCAGTTTTGTCTATCAGTCACTCAACATCCGTCTCGGCCGTAGCAGCCGCGACCAATGGCGTGAGGGACTGGCCATCAACGACCGCGACGACGTGCATGTAGGCGACCTGGTGTTCTTTGGCTCTTCCGCTCGCATCAGTCATGTCGGTATTGTAGCTGAGGTTGAGGGAAATGGAGATTTCAAGTTCATCCACGCCTCTTGTTCCAACGGCATCACGATCTCTGATATCAACGAGAACTACTACGACAATAGATATCAGGGAGCAAGAAGAATACTGAATAATTAGAGGTTCGGGGGGTGAGGCTTCTACAGATCATCGAAGTTCACCTCCACCTT
Source organism: uncultured Prevotella sp. (assembly GCA_900540375.1). GTDB lineage: Bacteria > Bacteroidota > Bacteroidia > Bacteroidales > Bacteroidaceae > Prevotella. The sequence goes on along the minus strand of UQFS01000042.1, from coordinate 19,129 downwards.
CACGGGCGTGATCTTCACGGTCTTGGCTTTCCACTGCTTAGCTTTTTGTTGCGAAGCAGGGGATAGGTGACCTTTTACTGCCTGCTCGATCATCAGCGCGGCGAGAGGGGCGGCAAGGTCAGCGCCGAAGCCACCGTTCTCGACATACACGCTGATGGCCACCTTCGGGTTCTCCATCGGCGCGAAGCCCATGAAGATAGAGTGGTCCTTACCCTCGTTCTCTGCTGTCCCCGTCTTCCCGCATATCTTATAGAGTGGTGTGTTGATGCTTGCCGCAGTGCCACTGGCCACGGCAGCGCACATGCCGAGGATCACCGTGTGGAGGGCTTCACGTGAGGCCAGCCCTTGGTGATGCTCAGCGTATTGCTTGTTTTCTTCTGCCGTGGTGTGGATATGTGGCGTGACGTACCATCCTCTGTTGGCGATCATCGCGGCGAGGTTGCAGAGTTGGAGTGGGGTGGTGGTGACCTCACCTTGTCCCATGCCCACCCACATGATCGTCGTGCCGTCCCAGTTGCCATGGCGACGGCACAGGTATGCCGAGTCGGGGATGCAGCCACCAGCCTCGTCGGGGATGCAGCCACCAGCCTCGTCGGGGATGTCTACGCCGAGGGGATGTCCGAGACCAAAGCTGTGCATGTAGCGAGCCCAACGGTTGATGGCGCGGTATTTGGTGAGATAAGCCGTGCGGTTGTCGATCATCTCCTGAAAAGCCTTACAGAAATAGGAGTTGCAGCTCTGTCCGATGGCCTGTACCAAAGCGAGAGGCGCACGGTGGGGATGGCAGCCGATGTGGAAACGGTTGTAGTAGAATCCGCGGTGGCAGGGGTAGGTCTTTTCGGGAGTCAGCGTCCCTTCGGTGAGCATCTCCAGTGCCTGTGCGGTCTTGAAGGTAGAGCCGGGAGAGTACGTCTTGGAGATGGCGCGGTTCACACCGTCGTCGACTTTGTCGTGGCTATAGAGACAGAGGATGCGACCTGTTGCCGGTTCTATGGCCACGATGCTTCCCTGCTTGCCTTGCAGCAGCTGACCGGCCAGGCGCTGGAGAGCCGGGTTGAGAGTGAGCGCGGTGGTGTCGGTGAGTCCGATGACACCTTTATGGTTATTGTCGTTGTTGGCGGCGAGGATGAGTTGGGGACACAGTACCCATGCTATCATCAACATGCAAATCCATGTTTTGATCCTTTTCATTATTTTTTTGTGAATAATAAGTGCAAAGGTAGTACAAACGAAAGGAATGACAAAGAAAAGCTTTGAAGATTTTAATTAGCAGAAGGGACAGATCAGTAGTAAGACAGAGTAGTCGGATGTTTTTTAGACAGAAAGACATAAAAGACATATTTTTAATATGACAGGGTAACAGCATTCTTTTGTTATACCATACTTCCGCGTAAGTCCTCCTCGAGGACATCGCCCTGTCCCCGATTTACTCCCGGGTCGCTCGCTTTTGTGAGACTTCACCGTCATAGCAGTTCTACGCCCCGGAGATGATCGTAGAGTGTCTCTTTTAGGGTCATAAAAGCCTTACCCCCTATGGGGGAGAAGCTGTAATTTTGTTTATAAAACTGACAAAAAACGGGCATTTTCCTGACGATTTTCTGAACGGAAGTGTATGTTGCCTCAATTTTGCGAATTTTAGAGGGTTTTGTGTAAGGTATTGGAAAATAGGTAGTTATGAATATAGAGCGAAATTTGACATCACTATATAGGTACTTTTGTGTGAAAAACCATGTAGGACTACTCCTCAGAAAGCCTTTCTGATGCTCTCATCACGCCTTTCTGATGTGGTCAGAAAGGCACTTTGACCAAGTCAGAAAGCCTTTCTGATAGCATCAGAAAGGTACTTTGACAGCGTCACCGCTATTTTTTGTCGCTCTCACTCCATTCTTTTCTCATTTATCCCAAAGATGTCTCTCCAGATTGTCTGCCCGCGGCGATGTAGTTTTGTCAATGTATTTCGAATAAAAAAGAGCCTATAGCCCTTCCCTAACCCTCCGGCCCTTATGCGACAGCCTCACCCGCAGAGCATACTACTCCCCTCTCCTTTGGAGAGGGGGTGGGGGTGAGGCCGGAGAGTGGGTGAGGTTGGTGAAGCTTCTATCCGTTGAGCCAGTTCTCTACGATCTTACTGCCCATCGGGGTGAGTACGCTCTCGGGGTGGAACTGGATGCCGTGGATGTTGTAGTGGCGGTGGCGCAGTCCCATGATCTGTCCGTCGTCGCTGACAGCGGTGACCTCAAGAGAGGCAGGGAACTCCGTGCGGCTGACCACCCAACTATGGTAGCGGCCCATGAGCAGACGTTTGGGCAGTCCGTCGAAGATCGGATCGTTGGCGAACTGCGTACCCTCGGTGGCTACACCATGATATACTTCACTGAGGTTCTCAAGCTTTGCGCCGAAGACCTCGCCGATGGCCTGATGACCGAGACACACGCCGAGCATGGGCTTGCGGCCGGCATAGGTCTTGATGACGTCAAGGAGCAGGCCTGCCTCACTGGGTATGCCCGGACCGGGACTGAGCATGATCTTGTCGAAGGGCTCTAACTGACCGAGTGTGAACTGGTCGTTGCGGTAGACCTCCACCTCGGCACCTAATTGCTTCACCAGATGAGCGAGGTTGTACGTGAAACTGTCGTAATTGTCTATGATAACGATTTTCATATCATTCTTATGTTCTCAAATTCTTAAATTCTTGATAGAATAAGTTCCTTCTGATGCTTATTTCTTCTTTGAATCTATGATTTTCTTTTGTCTTATAGCTTCTCAGCAATCTTGATGGCCTTGACAAGGGCGCCGAGCTTGTTGTTGCTCTCGTTGAGCTCATAGGCGTCGTTGCTCTTGGCCACCACGCCGCTGCCGGCCTGGAACCACAACTCGCCGCCACGACTGATGAACGTGCGGATGACGATGGCCTGGTTGAGATTGCCGTTGAGACCGATGAAGCCGATGCATCCGCCGTAGGCGCCACGGTTGTGGGGCTCCATCTCGCTGATGAGCTGCATGGCACGCACCTTAGGTGCACCCGAGAGCGTACCGGCGGGGAAGGTGTCGAAGAACGCTTTGATGTGGTTCGCGCCCTTGTTGAGCTTACCGCTGACGCGGCTGACGAGGTGGATGACGTGGCTGTAGAACTGCATGTCTTTGTAGAAGTCCACCTTCACGTCGTGGCAGTTGCGGCTCAGGTCGTTGCGGGCCAGGTCCACGAGCATCACGTGCTCAGCGTTTTCCTTCGGATCGTTGCGCAGGAACTCAGCGGCCTTGCGGTCCTGCTCGGCGTTGCCCGTGCGCTTGGTGGTACCGGCGATGGGATCGATATAAGCCGTGTCGCCCTCAATGCGGTTGTGGGTCTCAGGGCTGGAGCCGAAGATGCGGAAGCCGCCGAAGTCGAAATAGAAGAGGTAGGGCGACGGGTTGATGGAGCGCAGGGCGCGGTAGAGCTTGAAGTCATCACCCTCGTAGCGCTGGACAAAGCGGCGCGAGATGACGATCTGGAAGACGTCGCCACGCAGGCAGTGCTTGACACAGCGGCGGATGTTGGCCTTGTGCTCCTCGTCAGTGAGCGTGGAGGTAGCCTCGCCGACTGGGTGGAAGCTATAAGGCTTCACGCTCGCCTTGTTCATCGCACGCTGCAGGCCGGCGAGCTGACGGTCGCCGTCGTCGCTGTTCTTGGCCAGGGTGATGAACGTCATCGTATTGTTGAAATGGTCGAAGACGATGAGGTCGCGATAGAGGATATAGTAGATGTCGGGTGCGTCGTTCTTCGCCATCGTCGTGTCCTTGACCTCGATGTTCTCGAAGTAGCGCACGGCGTTGAAGGCCGTGTAGCCGTAAAGGCCGCAGAAGTTTGCGCCTTCACCCTCGATATGGAAGCGATGGATGAAGGTGTCGAAGTCTTTGACGATGGCCAGTTTGCAGGCTTCTCCCTTGCCGGGACCCGTGGCGGGCAACTCATGTACCCCGGTAGTGCCGTCGGGCAGCGTAATGATCGTCTTGCCATGGCTGACGGCAATAGAGGCGATCGGGTTGATGCCGATAAACGACCGTGCGTTTTCCGATCCGTGATAGTCCGAGCTCTCCATCAGCGCACTCTGTGGGTAGATGTCGCGCAGCCGCATGTATACGGCTACGGGTGTATAGAGGTCGGCGAGAATCTTATTTGTTCTCGTCTCAAAATTAAAATTTTCCATATTCTTTCGCCATGTCTTTGTGAGTGAGATAAGTGTTCATGTCCTTGTCGCCACGTCCGCTGACGGTGAGCACCACCACGTCGGAGGGCTTGAAGGACAACTTGCGGAGGGCAGCAACAGCGTGAGCGCTCTCGATGGCGGGGATGATGCCCTCGGTACGCGTGAGCTCATAACCGGCATAGATTGCCTCGTCGTCGTTGATGGCGAGCACCTTTTCGCGTCCCTGCCGGGCGAGATAGGCATGCATGGGACCAATGCCCGGGTAGTCGAGACCGGCAGAGATGGTAAACGCCTCCTTGATCTGACCGTCGTCGGTCTGCATCACCAGTGTGCGTGCACCGTGGATGATGCCCTCCGTGCCACAGTGCATGGTGGCAGCGGTGTAGTCGGTGTCGATGCCGTGACCGCCTGCTTCGGCGAGCACAATCTTCACGCGGTCGTTGTCGACATAGTGATAGATGGTACCGGCGGCGTTGCTGCCACCACCTACGCAGGCGATGAGATAGTCGGGATAGTCGCGTCCTGTCTTCTCTTTGAGCTGCCACTTGATCTCTTCGCTGATCACGCTCTGCATCTTCGTCACGATGTCGGGGTAGGGGTGCGGGCCCATCGTGGAACCAACGAGGTAGAAGGTATCCTCGGGATGGCAGCACCAGTCGCGGATCGCTTCCGAGCAGGCGTCGGAGAGTGTCATGTTTCCGGTGGTCACCGGATGCACCTTTGCGCCGAGCATCTTCATGCGCTCCACGTTGGGATGCTGTCGCTCCACGTCGGTCTTACCCATGAAGATCTCGCAGTCCATGCCGAAGAGTGCGCAGACCGTGGCTGTTGCCACGCCGTGCTGACCGGCGCCGGTCTCAGCGATGATGCGGGTCTTACCCATCTTACGGGCGAGGAGAATCTGTCCGATGGCATTGTTGATCTTGTGTGCTCCCGTGTGGTTGAGGTCCTCGCGCTTGAGATAGAGCTGGCAGCCATAGCGCTCACTCATGCGCTTGGCGTAGTAGAGAGGTGAGGGGCGGCCGGCATAGTCGCGCAGCAGCGTGCGGAACTCCTGCTTAAACTCCTCGCTCTCGATGATCGGCAAGTAAGCGTCTTGCAGGTCGTGTACACATTTATATAATATCTCTGGGACGTAGGCTCCGCCAAAGGGACCGTAAAAGCCGGACTTTGTTGGAGAAGCCTCATCACTTACAGCCTCACCCCCATGCCCCTCTCCAAGGGAGAGGGGAGTAGAATGCTTTGCGGGTGTTATGTTCGCTTGATTTCTTGAATTTCTTTTGTCTTCCATATTTCAATCCTTTATTGTTTTATTCTTGTTATTGTATTCTTCTCACGTCCTGATGTTTCTATCATTACTTATCTAACATATCACTCCCCTCTCCTTTGGAGAGGGGTAAGGGGGTGAGGCTTTTCTAATGCGTCGAAAAGTTGGTCAAGGGCACGATCCGGGTCTTTCGTCTCGTTGAGCAACGTGACGAACTTCGAGCCGATGATGGCACCGGCGGCATTCTGCTGTGCGCTTTCTAAGGTCTGCTTGTTGCTGATACCAAAACCAATCATGCGCGGGTTGTGGAGGTTCATGGAGTTGATATGACGGAAGTAAGCCTGCTTGGCCTCGCCGAAACTTTTCTGCGCGCCCGTGACGCTGGCCGACGACACCATATATATAAAGCCATTGGTGTGCTCATCGATGAAGCGGATGCGCTCCTCACTGGTCTCCGGTGTGATCATCATGATCACACGGATGTCGTATTTGTCGGCGATGGGCTTCACCACGTCCATATAGTCCTTGAAAGGCAGGTCGGGGATGATGCAGCCGCTGGCGCCACTCTCCACACAACTGCGGAAGAAGTTTTCCAAGCCATAGTGCATGATGACATTGAGGTAGCCCATCATCACGAGTGGGATGGTAACCTGATCTTTGATAGCTTTCACTTGCGCAAAGATCTTCTTGAGCGTAGTGCCATTCTTCAAGGCTACCGTACCCGCACTCTGAATCACCGGACCGTCAGCTAAAGGGTCGCTGAAGGGAATGCCCACCTCAACCATGTCGATGCCATGGTGCTGCATGGCGAGGATCACGTCGGCCGTTCCCTCCAACGTAGGGCAGCCGGCGCAGAAATAGAGCGACAGCAACTTGCGGTCGCCACGGGTAGAAAAGAGTTGGTTGATCTTATTCATATTCCTATTTTATTGTTTGTTCAATTGATGAAGGAAGTTTTGCAGCAGGTTTATATCTTTCATTCCCGGGGCCGTCTCGAACTTGCTGTTGAGGTCTATGCCGATGCATTGAGGATGGTGGAAGTCACGCAGCCGGTCAGCGTCGTCCGATCCAATGCCACCACTGAGCAGGAAAGGCGTCTGTCCCGTGTAAGCTTCAAGCACCGACCAGTCGTATTTCTGTCCGCTGCCACCGTAGCCTTTGCATTTCGTGTCGAAGAGAAAGAGGTCGACATGCCCCTCATATTGTTCGCAACGTTTCAAGTCCTCAGCACAGGATACGCTGATGGCCTTGATGATCTTTATCTGTGGTACGATGTCGGGGACGAGCGTCCGCCGCATGTTGTCGATCATCACCGGGCTCTCGTCGCCGTGAAGCTGCACGTAGCTCAGATGATAGTTGTACACTGCGGTGATAATGTTTTGAGGCATGTCGTTGACGAAGACACCGACGGATTTTGGAATTGCAGCCTCACCCCCTTGCCCCTCTCCAAAGGAGAGGGGAGTAGTTACTTTGTTAAACGGTGCCTTGGATTGCGTTGACTTTAACTGTTCCGATTCTATCTGTTTATTGCGTGCCTCCCCTTCCGTTTCTTCTGCTTTCAATTGTTTATCCAGCATATCACTCCCCTCTCCTTTGGAGAGGGGTTTGGGGGTGAGTCTGTTGAGACTACTATAATCCGGAATGATCCCCGCATCCGACGAGATGCTCTCTATGTATCGCGGACTCTTGGGGTAGAAGATCAGACCGATGAGGTTCACGCCTAAGGCCGCCACTTCACGGATGTTCTGCGCATCGCGCATGCCACAAACCTTGATCAATAGATAGTTCATAACGCTATGGTCTTTAGTCAACATTCATCATTCAGCACTCAACATTCGTATCAGTCTTGCCAGTTCCTCGCCGGGATCGTCTGCTTTCATGAAGTGCTCGCCCATGAGGAAGCCGTGGAAGCCCACCTTACGAAGCTGACGGATGGTGTCGGGATCGTCGATACCGCTCTCGCTCACCGTGCACACACCTTTCGGCAGGCGCTCGGCGAGACGGAAGCTGTTGCTCACATCGGTGACGAAAGTACCGAGGTTGCGGTTGTTGATGCCGTACATATCCGGCTCTATGTCGGCGTATTCGAAGTCCTCCTCGCCGTGCATCTCCAACAGCACCTCCAGTCCGAGCTCGTGTGCCATGTGCAGGAGGTCGCGGCACTTGTCCTTTTCCAGGCAGGCAGCGATGAGCAGTACGGCCGAAGCGCCACAGTAGCGGGCTTGGAAGAGCTGATATTCGTTGATGACAAAGTTCTTATATAATATAGGTATCGTCACGCCGGCGGCTCTGGCCTGCTGGATATACTCGTCATAGCCACCGAAGTATTTCGTGTCGGTGAGGATGCTCAGTGCGGCAGCGCCGTGTTGCTGATAGCTCAACGGGATGACCGAGGCCTTACCTTCTTGCTTGATCCAACCCTTGCTCGGCGATTTGCGTTTAAACTCAGCGATGATGCCGGTGGGTAAGTCCATCAGTGCCTGGCGCATGGAGACCGGTACGCTGGTTTCCTTCTTGATCTTTTCCTCCACAAGCGTGTAAAGGCGGCGGGGCGGGATAAAGTCCATCCGCTCCTGCAGTTCCTCCACTTTGTGTGCTACGATTTCTTCTAATATATCCATAAAGACTACGAGTTGAGTTCCACAAACTTCTTGAAGGTGCTGAGTGCCTTGCCGCTGTCGATGCTCTCGCGTGCGATCTCTATACACTCCTCAATTGGTTTCTTACCTTTCTCAAAGACCTGGATACCGAAGGCAGCGTTGGCGAGCACGATGTTTTTCTGTGCGGGCAGCGCCTTGTTGGCCAGAACGTTGTCAAAGATCTCCTTAGCCTCTTCCTCTGTGGCGCCGGCTTGGATCTCCTCCGGTTTGGCGATGTCGAAGCCGAGGTCAGCCGGTTTGAACACACGCTCATAGGCTGCTGTGGTCACCTTAAACGGTCCTGTGAGAGAGATCTCGTCATATCCGTCGATGCTGTTGACGATGCCGTAGTCGATGCCAATCTTCTGGTAAACCTGCTGATAGAGGCGCATCTGGTCGAGGTTGGCCACGCCGAGCAGCTGGCACTGAGGTTTTGATGGGTTGATGATCGGGCCGAGAAGATTGAAGAATGTCGGGAAGGGCAGTGCCTTGCGGATGGCACCGACGAACTTCATGGCTTTGGCGAAGAGCTGGGCATGGAGATAGACGATGCCACACTCGTTGATGGAGCGGTTGAGCTTGTCGAGATCAGCAGTGAAGTTCACACCGTGGTTCTTGATGACGTTTGACGCACCACTGACGCTCGTGGCGGCGTAGTTGCCGTGTTTGGCCACTTTGTAACCGGCTCCGGCGATGACGAAACAAGCTGTCGTGGAGATATTGAACGTGTTCTTGCGGTCGCCGCCGGTACCCACCACGTCGATGTAGCGGTCGCAGTCCAAGGGTACGGGTACGCCCGTGGCGAGGATGCCATCGCGGAAACCTAACAGTTCCTCTACGCTGATGCCGCGCATCTGAATGGCGGTCAGCAATGCTGCGATCTCTGCGTCGTTGAGTTCACCGCGTGTGATGGCGATGAGCAGTTCCTTTGTCTCTTCACGTTTCAACTCCTCGTGGTTGAGGAGACGGTTGAAAATAGCCTTGATGTCCATATGCGTTTATGTTTTAATGTTTATATTTGTCTGTTTTTTAATTTTTCAATTCATCCTTCATCCTTCAACATTCAACATTAAAAAAGGCCTGTCGCAAGAACGACAGGCCTTTTTGTTTCTATTGGATGTAGTACCCACACGGCTTCTCGACTCACGACTTTTTCAATCTTGAGCTACGCCACCACCAATATGCAGATACATGATTCATCATATTCTATTCTCTTGTTTTATATTTCGAGTGCAAAGGTACACGTTTTCCATTAAACTGCAAACGAATTAGGAAGAAAAATATCAATCCGTTGCATTTTTAACATTTATACCAATCATCTTCACCTTCTCTTCGAAGTCCTCTTTGTCGCCAATAGCCCCTTTCTTCACGCGTGCGCGATAATTATATATGGTGTTGACGCTGTAGTGGAGAAACTCTGCGATCTTGGAACTGTCGTTGATGCCGAGGCGGATGAGCGCAAAGATACGGATAGAGGTGCTGAGCTGCCCGTCTTTCTCCACGCTCAGCTGGGCCTCGGGTCGGAGCAGTGCGTTGATGTCTTCGACAAAGTGGGGAAAGAGATGGATGAAGGCCGAGTCAAAGCTTTTGTAGAGTTCGCTGGCGTCTTCATCGTTGCTCTCCTTGCTGTGAAGGATACGTTCCAGTTCCACATATTGTTTGTTTTTGAGATAGCGTGCCGTGCGTTTCTTGATCTTGTCGATGCGGTTGACGTAGAGGCTGCACAGTTCGAGGAATTGCCCGATATATTCTTCTTTGACACGATTGCTGTCGGCGAGTCGTATGTTGCTGTCGGCGAGTCGCGTGTTGCTTTCTTGCAAGTTGGCATTGCTTTGGTAGAGCAGGTTACGTGTACGGCGGATATGGTTGCGCTGCTTGATGGTCAGCAGCAACAGCACCAAGGCGATGACAAAGAGCACGCTCAGAGCGCATAGTGAGACGGTCAGACGTTGGTGGCTGCTCTCGCTCGCGCTTTTGTATTGTCCGGCGAGACTTGCCATGAGAGGGGCTACTTGCCATTTGCGCTGTCGTGCGCCGAAGGTGTTGGCGCACTGGCTGGCATAGCTGATATAGCGGTAGGCACGTTGCAGGTCACCACTGAGCATCAGCTGGTTGGACAGTTCCCAGATGGATCCTTGGTCGGTGACGCCTAAGCGGATGTCATTGATGACAGACTGTGTCACCCAATACAGCATCCTTGTCGTGTCGCCGAGTGCCTTGTAGGCAAGATAGCGATAGAGCGTGACCATGGCATAGTCGTGCGATCCAGACGGTGTCCTTTTCAGCCACTGATCGTTGAAGTGCAGAGCTTCCCGGGCTTTGCCTTGTGTGGTGAGCTGGTTCTGTCGTGTCTCGCAATAGACGTCATTGTCTTTGCTGAGCAACGGCATCATGGCCTTCTCGTAATCGTTTCTGAGTGTCTCATAGTGGCGTTTCATTTCCGGCAACGTTGTGTAGTAGGCCAGTTCACCATAGAGAGCGTAGCGCGCCATGTCGTAGAGGGCCTGTCCTTGGCGGTCGAGCATCGTAGTGTCGATGTCTTGCAGGCAGATGCGAGCCTCGTCATAGAATCCAGAACTGACAAAGTACTTGGCCAGTATCGCCCGACAATGGTTGGTCTGTTGGCGCTTTCCTTCCTTCTGAGCGATGGCGATGCAGCGGTTGAGATAGACGCAGGCCTGACTGTGGATGTAAGGTCTGTATAATAGGTATAGTTGATAGCACAATTGATATTGCTGCCGTGTATCCTCGGCGGCACCCAATTGTCGTTCGAGCGCACGTATTTTCTTTTGTCGTTGCGCAATATATCGTGAAGACTGGGCAATCGCTTCATCGAGCCGTGCGTATTCTTTGTTCAGGTCAATGTGGGTGGCTTGGGTGTTCAGAGCCAGCAATGTTGCGATGATGCATAACAGGAAGCGTGTCATATAGTAATCGGTAAGGATCGTTTTTACTTGGTTTTTGTGAGACAAAGATACGAAAAGAAGTAGTTCCCTCCAAATTTCTACTTAAAATTATCATCATTTTCTTTACTTTTTATCCACTTTTTTAATTTTTCTAAAACTCTATAACTTGTTGATTCACAGTAGTTGTTGATTTTAGAGTCTTTATATTTGTCCACTTTTTCATAGCACAGCGTTTCAAGTATAAAAAAAGTCTGCTATCTTTGCAGTGGTGTTACGAACACTCGCACTCATTGTCTCGAATCATTTTTAACTAAATACAATATCTATAACCATCAAAACTCAACGATCATGAAAAGAATCAAGACCATGTTGACGGCGACCGCCTTGTTGGTCACCACATCGTTATGGGCACAGCAGAAGAATTATTCCGGCACCGTGCTCGACGCTCATGGTGAGCCTATCATCGGCGCTACGGTCAAGGTACCCGGCTCTTCTACGGGAGTCATCACCGACCTTGACGGTCATTTCACCATTACAGTTAATCCCGGCACTCAACTCGAGGTGTCGTATATAGGTATGCAGACTCAGACACTCTCTGTAGCTGACAATATGCGTGTGACCTTAAAGGATGATGCCAAGACCCTCAACGATGTGGTTGTCATCGGTTATGGCGTGCAGAAGAAAAGCGTTGTGACCGCGTCGATCGCAAAGGTCGATGCAGAAGATCTTGAAGGAAAGACACAGCTGCGCGCTGAGGACGCACTGAAGGGTCTCGCCGCCGGTGTCAACGTCACAAGCGCTTCCGGACAGCCTGGTGCCAAGTCGATGATCCGCGTACGTGGTATCGGCACCATCAATAACTCCGACCCGCTCTATATCATCGACGGCATGGCGACCGATCAAAATGGTATGGAACTCGTCAATCCCGAGGATATCGAGAGCATCGAGGTACTGAAGGATGCCGCTTCAGGAGCCATCTACGGTTCGCATGGGGTTGTAATATTTGTTGTATGTCAACAACTTACAAAGTATTTGGAGGTTTTGGTAAAGAGATCGGTAAAATCTCTCCACCTTCCAACTTTCTATACACATCTTAATATTATGCCCATGATTATGCTATTTATATATTTAATTAGTTGATAATAACAGCGTTTTATGCTTTTCGTTTAAACTTATGCTGTAATTTGGGCATAAAGTTAATGATTTATTTTTAATCTTGCAAGTTTTTCTTTGATTTTATAGGGAAACCTGTATTTTTAAACTTCAGTGCATAAAAAAGGTAATGATGTTTAAGCTTTCTTTTGCAAAAAATGGGGATTATTGCAATTACAAGGGTTATATCGAGGTAAATCGTTGCAGTTTGGTTCTACAAAAAACAAAGCACCCGACATGTGCGCATGAAGCGCACACTGGGCGAAATCAATTTGGATGACTTACCACAAAGCGACTTTTCCGCCTCTGCCTAAGTCAAGTGTAGCCTTGCCAAAGCCCAGAGCCTTGAACACTCTACTCATCGTTGGTAGGGTTATAATACTCCTACCATTCTCTAATTTGGAGATTTGCGACTTTTTCACTCCTACTTTCTCCCCAAGCTCTTCCTGGGTTAGGTTCTGCTTGATACGTTCTTTCTTAATAGTCTCTCCCAAAAGGTAGGTGTTTACTTCCTCCTTTAACTTTTCTTCCATCTTGTCTCGCTCAGGAGTGCCTACCTTTCCCCAGACCTCATCTACAAAGTCGTCTGCGGGTGTAAAATTCATCTTTTCCATATCATTACGGTTATTTGTTGTTGAAGTATTCTTTTCTTATCGCCTCTGCCCTGTCTATCTCTTTGGTCGGTGTCTTTTTGGTTTTCTTTACCAAACCATGGGTAGCCACTACCAAAGTCTCTTTGTCCGTGTCCCAGAAAGAAAACAGACGGTAGTAGGAGCCATCGAAGAGGGTGCGTATCTCCCAGATGTTGGAGCCTCCCAATTTCTCGAAGAGTTCTTTGTCCTTGACACCGCTTTCCAACTTTCGGATATTATAGGCTATCTTCTTTTGTGCCTTGATAGGCTGCTGCCTAAGAAAGTCTTTTGCTTCATCACTTAAAATTACCCTTATCTGGTTCATGTGTCCGTTACGTTTGTTTGTTTTGATTGCAAAGATAATCTATAGTTTCCACATAAGCAAACTTTTAGGTGTTTTTTTGTTTAAGGGGGCGCTTTGCAAGCTTGTTTTTTCGCCATGGCGAAGACAGAGGAATGCAGGCCGGGCTATGCCACGGCTTTTTTTACTTAATTCCGCTCCCCTATCCGGGGAACGAAAGAAGCCGATATTACGCAGATGTGTAATTCTGCTGACGGGAACGATTTTTCTGCTTATCTTTACAACGTCAAAGGTGACAAAGATTACAGGATAACTATAGGACATAAAAAAGGGAGAGTGCTCAGCATTCACATGTATAAAAAAGGTAATGATGTTAAATATGTTAGAGCCTTTTGAGATTTTGAGGAAAGATGTACGGTCAGAATGTCTGCCCTATTCCAACAAAAATGTGTAGATTACAAATCGCAAATTATGGGTGTTTATCTATTTCGTGATACGGTTTAACATCTTTTATAAGAAAATAGCTACGGAAAAGTTGTCTAATATTGAAACTTCCCCTACCTTTGCGGTATGGAAAGAAAAATAGTTACGTATGGTGGCTATTTTGAAGCTTTCATGGAAACGCTGACGGACAAAGAGCAAGAGAAAATTCAGTATGGATTACTTCTCTTGAAGACCCAAGATCGACTGCCCAAGAAGTTTGTGAAACTGATTAGGGAAGGCATCTATGAGTTGAGGACGGAATTCAACAGCAATATATTCCGTGTTTTTTTCATCTTCGACGAAAGTAGGATTGTGGTTCTTCTCAACGGTTTCCAAAAGAAGACTCAGAAAACACCAAATACAGAAATAGAAAAGGCAATTAATATAAAGGAGGCATACTATGCAGACAAACAATCACAAAATCGTTAATTACGATTTAGTTCTTGATAAGAAATTTGGGAAGGACGGTACTCCCGAGCGAGCATTGGCAGAAGAGAAAGCATACTCTTTCTACTCGGGTCAGATACTCCACGACGCACGAAAAGAAGCTAATATGACTCAGGCCGAACTTGCCAAGCGCACTCATACAACCAAGTCGTATATCTCAAAAATCGAGAATGGTATCATCACGCCCAGTGTCGGTGCCTTTTATAGGATTATTAGTGCCCTTGGCATGCATGTGGAGGTGGTGAAGCCTGTATACTAATTGAGAGGTATCAACTAAAATGAGCGAGAAGTGCCCCCTTTCAATTAAGGTACTTTTCGCTCATCTTCTTGAAATAAGACAAATCTTAGTAAAGGAGTAACTTTTAGCTACGTTATTATTCTACTGTGAAGTCAAAACCGAATGGTGCAACTTGGAAATACTTATTGTTAAGACCGCTCTTATAGAAGAAACAGTACTCTCCCGGCTCCAATGGCTTATCGAAAGATACCTCAAATGTTGTGTTGTTAATAGCTTTGATATTGAAGTTCACCATCTCTCGACCGGAGGCATTGCTTCCCTCGAATCCCATCACTGTGTAGCTCATGTTGTCTGGGAATGTACGACGACCGCCTTTCTTGTTTTCCTTAACTTTCATCTTCACAAGCTGGAATTCGTTAGGACTCTGTACGTCATTCATTACCATTTCATACCAATTTCCAGTCTCCTGCTTGAAAGAAGCCTCTGAATTGTGGTTGAAATAGAAGCGGAAGACAGGCTGGGTTCCGGCAGCTACCTTTGCCTTTGATCCGGGGAGCATCAATTTTTGTATGTCTTTGGCAGATGTCATCAGAACACTGGTACCAGCAGCTACAGCAGCAGCTTCACCACCACTTGGCATGTGTCCCCCAAATGCTACGCCGGCAGCATAGGTTCCAAGAGCAGCAGCTCCCAGCTTGCCAAGATTGAATCCTTTTTGCTCTTTCTCGAAGTTGGAACGATACAACTTCTCAGGCTTGCCATTGGCTCCATTCCAAAGATATACGCCCTCATAGCCCATGTCCTTCTTTGCAATCTTCTGCAAGTAAGTGATGAGATCAGAATCAGCTCCGGCAGCTTTAAGCTGACGCATGAAGTTGATGTCAAAGGTGATTGTTCTGGTTGAACTGTTCTCGATGGCACCGATGATTTCCTCGCTCTTGAAGCCGTCTTTTAGCAGTCCGAGAACTGCATTGTTGTCTACTACGTCGTTCTGGGCATTCATGCCCAATACAATCATTACGAAACTAATGATAAGAAACAGTCTCTTTTTCATAAATTAGAGATTTAGAAATTAAACATTGAGTCCACTTTAAATTTATGCAAAGTTAATAAGTTTTGTCTTACAATCCAAACTATTATAACTTTTTTTGTTATGTCATCGGTGAAGCCCGCTTCCGTACTTCCATTCTATACCAGAATCAAAACGCTCTCTGAATAAATCCATCTCGCTTTTCGACATGCCAACCTTCCGAGCAGTAGATTCCCAGTATTTCATAGAATGGGTTACGTCTCTTATGATGTTAAAAGCACTTTTTTCATCTATCATGTAACTCTCATGACTTTCATATAGTTGATTAAGGTCTGAGTCGTTTGACTCTTCGTTAATCATGAGGGATTGTGAATAGCTATGGGACGGATTTATGTCATAAGCAGGGGAAAGATGCCATCCTTTCTTAGTAAGTAGGAAGGAATGGTTTCTGAAATGATCATCACTATTTCCTATACAAATGCTAAAAGCTACTCTTCTATATAGCTCTTTCAAATCTTGCTCTAAATGGTCTTCCTCATTTGAGACTATAAAATCTACTATATCTAAATAACCTTTATTGGTACGTTCTCCGTCACCATCTTTGAAGCCGAGTAAGCTTAGAGAAGATCCGACTTGTATTCTCTTGCCTTCATTGTTGCGGTCAAATCTTTCAGACAAAAAAATATGTTTCCCATCCTCTGTAGGGATAAGTCTTGAATTTGCCATATTAAGGCCACATTCTCGCCCCATTTCAGATGCAAAATATTCCCATTTGGAAACATCGTATTCATCTTTTATTGATGGAAACTTGGCAAGATATATTTTTCCATTGTCTTTAACGCATGCTTTAGGCCGTGCGCCACCCATTGAAGTACCGGGCTGAAATAACCGTTGAATCCACTTCTTTTCTGGTTCAAGTTGCTTGTAGTCCTTACTTTCTATCTCATGGGCAGCTTTGACCATATCATCAAGGTAAAGCAATGGCGGTACTTTTTCTTTGTCACTAATTCCTATATACTCACCTGTCTGTTCGTCCTTGAAACGAAAAGCACCCATTCGTAACTCGTCATCCACACCTTTAAGGTAATCCCAGTCCGTCAAGGGTGACACATTTTTCTTTTGTTCAAGATGCGCTTTCAAATCTATTAGTTTTCTCCCCCATCTATCAGGTAAAGCATCCGAAAAACAGCCAAATAGTTTGTCCGGAACAATATTGTATTGTACCCCTGTAAAAGGCTTTAGATCTTCCGAGAGAACAAGGCCTCTGTTTTCTTTTAACCAATTTTCATCGTATTCAAAGCTATAGACATCGGTGCCTCGAATGCGATCATGTCCGAGACTTCCAATGACTTCTTCTTTGTTGAACCAATCAAAGGCTGCAATGACTTGAACTTTGTCCATATCTATTTATTTGACGCTCTTTTTCTTTCTTTGATTTTTAAGTCTTGTGCTAAACGCCCCATGGTATCATCTTTTGCTATTAAAAGTAAATCATCCTCTAACTGTAAGCCATTTAGAACTCGTGCCAAAACTCCTAAAGAGACTGTAGGTATTCCTTTCTCCAGTCTGGCGATGGTAAGTCGAGAGCATTGCGCCCTTGCTGCAACCTGATCCATCGTAAGATTACGACGCAATCTGGCCAAACGTAATTGTTCTCCAACTATACTGAGATGACTTTTTAGCTTTCTGGTCATCCATGATGATTTTGTGAACTTCGTCATAACGTATCTTTTGTTATACAAAGATACAAAATAATGTTCATTATATGAATCATTAATGACTTAAAAAATCTAAAGATTTTCAAGTTTTACAATGGTCGCTTGAAGTTACATCCGTTGTTGTGGTTACTACAGAAGTAGCTATACTTTCCACGAATGATACGCCCTACTCCACATTCCGGGCAAGTCTTCCCAACAAGTTGCGCTCCGCTCATTCGTCTACGCGAAGTGGTCATTGCTTTCCGATCAGGCTGCTTAGAGTTAGTTACAGGAGTAGAACTAACTATCTTTGCGCTTGTGTCATTCTTTACATCTTCGATGATCTGAGTGACTTGCTGTCCCAATTCTTCCATGAAGGCCTCTCTCGTGAGCTGGCCACGCTCAATAAGACGTAATTTATGCTCCCAGTAGCCTGTTGTCTCAGGACTGACCAACATCTTTGCCTTGATAATGTGTATCAAGGCTCTGCCTGTTGGCGTAGAAAGCAAATTCTTCTTTGACTTTTCTACATACTTACGTCTCAGCAAAGTCTCAATGATGGCTGCCCGTGTAGATGGCCGTCCTATACCGTTTTCTTTCAATGCTTCTCTTAACGTCTCATCTTCTACCATCTTCCCGGCTGTCTCCATCGCCTGTAGTAATGTTGCCTCTGTATAAGGCTTGGGAGGTGTGGTCATCTTCTTGACAAGAGATGGCTGATGAGTGCCATGCTCTCCGGTTGTGAAGACAGGAAGATTGACTTTGCCGTTATCTCCTTCCTTTTCTTCATCCACGTTTTGCACAACTGTTTTCCAACCGAAATCAAGGACAGCATTCCCTGTAACTTTGAACTTTTCAGCAGCTATATGTGCATGGACTATAGTTTGCGCAATAATACAAGGAGGATAGAAAACGCCTATGAATCGACGAACTATCAAATCATAGACATTCTTCTCGTCTGTGGATAGCGAATGACCGGGCTTCTCTCCTGTAGGCATGAGGGCATGATGATCTGTCACCTTGCTGTCATCGAAAACACGTGAACTCTTAGGAAGTACCTTGCTTTTTAGAGGTGAGATATACGATGAATAGTCTCCACTGAGTTCTGATAGGATCTGGGGACATTTATCATAAATGTCATGGGTAAGGTACTTTGTATCCACTCTGGGATATGTAGTGAGTTTTTTCTCGTAGAGATTCTGGAGAGTCTTCAATGTCAAGTCGGCACTATAGCCATACTTCTTGTTACAGTCAACCTGTAATGATGTAAGGTCATAGAGTTGTGGGGGAAACTCTTGACGCTTCTTCATCTCTACTCCTTCGATATACAATTCATGTCCCATGATAGAGCGAAGAATATCATTACCCTTACTCTCATCTTCAAGCCGTCCTCTTTCGCAGGTAAAGATCGCACCTTTATATCGTGTCTGTAATATCCAGTAAGGTTTGGGAACAAAGTTGGCAATCTCTTCGTCTCGATTGACGATCATGGCCAAAGTTGGTGTTTGGACACGTCCGATAGAAAGAGGCTGCCCCGGCTTGCCATATTTACAGGAGTACAGACGGGTACAGTTCATGCCGAGCAGCCAGTCTCCACAAGACCGGGCAAACCCTGCCTCGTAGAGATTGTCATAATCACTTTGTGGATGAAGCTGATGAAAGCCATTTCTGATGGATTCATCAGTAAGAGAACTGATCCAAAGGCGCTCAACGGGACAATGTACTCCGACAAGCTGCTGAATCCAACGTTGAATGACTTCTCCTTCCTGACCGGCATCACCGCAGTTGACGATTTTTGCAGCTCCCTTAAAGAGCTTCTTAATAATATCAAGTTGCTCTTTTACTCCTTTATCCTTAGCTGCTGCTATCTTGTACTCCGGAGGAAACATAGGGAGTGACGAGATCTTCCAGTACTTCCATTGTGGATAATACTCGTCCGGCTCCAACTGGCGACATAAGTGGCCAAAAGCCCATGTCACCTGATAACCATTACCCTCCATGTAGCCTTGATGGGGAGTAGTGGCACCCAGTATCTTGGCTATCTCCCTACCAACACTGGGTTTCTCTGCAATACAAACTATCATTATTCAGTTACTTGATAGGGTGTCCAGTTCGTTGTGCCAATTTTAGCTCACTTTTCTGAGCGTCTT
>UQFS01000041.1 GCA_900540375.1 uncultured Prevotella sp. | reverse complement strand
TGCTGCCCCATGCCGAGATGAAGAAGCAGATGCCGGCGAAGATCAGCGAGCGCTTGCGCCCGAACCTCCCGGCAAAGAAGCCGCTAAGACCCGAGCCGATGATACAGCCGATAAGGGCCGACGACGACGTGAAGCCATGCATGAAGTCGGTATATTTGAAGTCGGACGCACCGAGGAAGAAGGCCTGCAAGCCTTTCTCGGCACCGGAGATCACGGCGGTGTCGTAGCCAAAGAGCAGACCGCCCAAGACGGCAACCATGACGATGGCAGCCAGATAACCTTTGCTGCCCCTTTCCTGATATTGCATGATCATATAGATTTATCTTTAAAATTATATGCTATTTTTACTTTTTCAATAGTTTATCGAATAAAGTTGAAGCCTTACTTTTTATCAAGAATTAGAGAATATCCCGTGCATCATAGCTGCATGCCCAACACTTGCAGATCCTGCTGACGGCTGCTGGTACCCACGAGTATCTGAATCTTTCCGGGCTTTACCCGCATTGTGTTCGTCGATGCGTCCCAAAGTTCAAGATTCTCACGTGGCAAGTCGATGGTTACAGTTTTACTCTCACCGGGCTGCAACGTCACGCGCTGATAGCCACGCAGGGTTTTCGCGGGTCCGTTGATGTCTTTGGGATCCTTGACATACACTTGCACCACCTCAGAGCCGGCCATCTTGCCCGTATTTT
Organism: uncultured Prevotella sp.; assembly: GCA_900540375.1. GTDB lineage: Bacteria > Bacteroidota > Bacteroidia > Bacteroidales > Bacteroidaceae > Prevotella. The sequence continues at coordinate 27,360 of UQFS01000041.1, read as the reverse complement.
TCACGCTCACGCTGACAGCCTTGCCGCCATTGCGGCCATTGCCCACACTGGCTTTACCCAGTTTGAATGTCGTATAGCTCAAGCCGTAGCCGAAGGCCCACAGCGGCTGTCCCTTGAAATATCTGTATGTGCGGTTCGTCATGTGATAGTCGAGGAAGTCGGGCAGATCCTTGTCGCTTTGGTAGAAAGTAACCGGCAGCTTGCCACCGGGATTGCAGTCACCGAAGAGCACGTCGGCCACAGCCTGTCCCCCACTCTCTCCACCATACCAAGCCTGCAAGATCGCCTCGCTGTTCCTGGCTTCCGGCTTCAATGCCATCGCGCCACCGCTGCAGTTGACAAAGACCACCTTCTTGCCAGCCTCCTTGAGAAGGCGCACCACCTCGCGCTGAGCCTCCGGCAGTTCGATGCTCGTGCGGTCGCCACCGCGGAAGCCCGGCTCCTTGACGCTCATCTCCTCGCCCTCCAGGCGTGGAGAGATGCCTCCGACAAACACCACGACGTCGGCGTCGGCGGCCTTCGCAACGATGTCCTGAGCGGTGATGGTAGCCTTGCGGAGAATGTCGAACTGACAAACAGCCATGTCCTTTTCCTGCACATATTCCACACGGATGTTGTAGTGCTTGCCAGCCTCAAACCTATATTCCTTTGCAGACTCGCTGACACGATGGCGCACCTTCCAACTGTTGATGACCGTGTCGCCATTGATGATCACCCTGCCCTTGTCGTCGCTCGACAGTCTCACCATCAGCGTGTTGCTCTCCTTCGGGGTGAACACGCCCTCGTAGACAGCCGAGAAGTCCTCAAGGTTCACGCTGGGCGCAAACACCGTGTTGCCGCCATTGCTCAGGTTGATGGGCTCACGCATCGTCGCTGTCGCTACAGGATCGCCCTTCATGTCGGTGTTGTTCCAGTAAGTGGCCCTCATGCCCTTTTGTCCGTCGGGAGTAGCGATCTCGCCATAATGACTTTCACTGATCTCGTTGCGGGTATAGCCACAGCCGCTGATGTACTTCACGTTACCGTCTTTCGAGCGTATGCCTTGCAGGATGGTCGACGTGGCAGTCGGGTAGCCATTGTAGTTGCCCCACAGCGTCACTGAGTCGTTCGCATTCGGCCCCATCACCGCAATCTTCATATCCTTCTTCAAAGGCAAAATGTTGTTGCGGTTCTGCAGGAGCACCATGCTTTCCCGTGCCATCTGCAAAGCCAGCTGATGATGCTCCGGTGTGGCAATCATCTCCTCGCCCGTGCGCTTCCAAGGCACCAGCGTCTCATCGTCGAAGTCACCCACCTCGAAGCGCGCTTTCAACAGTCTGACCACACTTGTGTCGATTGTGCTCTCAGCGATGAGCCCCTTCTTCACGGCACGCGGCAGGGAAGCGTAGACACCGCCGCACTCCACGTCCGTTCCGGCACGTACAGCCATCGACGACGCTTCCTGCGAAGAGTTCACCACATGGTGCCGCCCCTCACGGTAGAAGTCACCGATGGCGCCGCAGTCGCTGACCACGAGTCCGTCATAGCCCCACTCGCCGCGCAGGATCTGAGCCAAATAGCGGTTGTTGCCGCAGCAGGGTTCTCCGTCGATACGCTGGTAAGCACACATCACCTCACGCACATGTCCGTCGCGGACAAGCGACTTGAAAGCCGGCAGATAGGTCTCCCACAGGTCACGCTCGGGCAAATTCTCAATGTTGAACACATGGCGGTTCCACTCCGGTCCGCTGTGTACAGCGAAATGTTTGGCACAAGCCAGTGTCTTATAGTAGTTTTGTTTTTTGTGATTGGTGTCGTCCTGCCCCTGCAAGCCATTGACAACCGCCAAGCCCATGCGCGTCGTCAGATAGGGATCCTCGCCATAGGTTTCCATTCCCCGTCCCCAACGCGGATCGCGGAAGATGTTTACGTTGGGCGTCCAAATGCTCACGCCCTGGTACTTCTTGATCTCCCCACTGCGTCTGGCCATATTGTTTTTGGCTACAGCCTCGTCGGAAATGGCACAAAACACCCGGTAAAGCAACGCATCGTCCCACGAAGCCGCCATGCCGGTATTCTGAGGAAAGACCGTGGCGTAGCCGTCGCGGGCTATGCCATGCAGAGCCTCGCTCCACCATTCAAACTGCGGGATACCCAGTCGGGGGATGGCCGGTGACGAGTTGCGCATGAGTTGCGACTTCTCCTCCAGCGTGAGACGTGCGCACAGGTCACGGGCACGCTCCAACGGAGTGAGCTGAGGATTCTGATAGGGCAACTGTTGGGCAGCCACTGGCATTGCCGCGAACAGCAGCGAGACGATGAATGCTTTATTGTTTTGCATAGTTTGAAAAAACGGCGGCACACCTTATATATAACGGCATGCCGCCTTCACTTATTACTTTATCTAACAATGTATTTCTTGCCGTTGCGCACCACAATGCCTTTGTAGTTGCTGCTGACGCGCTGGCCACTCAGATTGTAAGCAGGAGAATTCTTGCCATTCTTCACATCACCCTTGATCATAGTGATTCCGGATGTGGTGCCACCAATGAGAATGCTCTTGCCCTCAGCATCAAGCGTCGGGTCTGCCGCAGCCTCAGAGAAGCTGAGGTTCATGATATTCTCGGTATATTTCTTGGCACCGTCCTCATGGAAGTAGATGGCGACCTTGTTGACGGTTGTCGGAATTTCCACATTGGTCTGTGCGTTGACCTTGGTGTAGTTGAACCACTGTCCGGTTGATGGCACATTGACGTTGACAGAGTCGGCAGTCGTACCGTCCTCGTTGACAAAGGCCACTGCAAAGTGGGGCTGAGACTGCTTGGAAGAGGCCAGGCAGTTGATATAGTATTTAGCCTGCTTGGCTACGCTGACCTTCAGTGTCAGGAAGTCACCGTCACGGAAGTTGTTGAGATATTCCACGCCACTCATGATATTCAGCGTGTCGGCATTTTCCTTGTTCTCATAGTCAGTGATGAAACGTGGCGCATTCTTCGTTCCGGCTTCCACTGCGGCGACATCGCCATTCTTTCCACCTTTGGTCATGGTGTTGGGATCCACGGTTCCCGGGATGGCATTCACCATATTGAGTTTCTTGAAGCAGGCATCAAGATCCGTGTCCTCATAGATATTGAAGGTGTAAGCGTTGGAGGTGGTGAGCACGTCGCCGTCAACGTTTTTCCAATAGAGGAACTTGTATCCTTCGGCAGGAGTAGCGGTGACGGTGATCTCGGTGCCCTCAATGAAGGAACTGGCACTGGGCGACATGGTGATGGTTCCGGCATGCTCATTGTCGTCATCGCTGACGACATTGGGGTAGCAAGAGTAGGTGGCCTGGTTGCCAAACTTTGTCCACTGGATCTGTCTCAGGTTCACCGTCTCCTTGGTGCCGTCAAAGATGATCACCAAAGTCTTCTCTCCTGCTTTCACAGCCTTGTCGGTGATGAAATAGTTGTCGGCGAACTTGTTCCAGTTGCCGGTGTTCGTGGCATTGACGAGGATGTCCTGCTCCAGCTCGTGGTCAGCATTGAAGAGCGCAAACTCCACCGTTGCGGCAGCCTGCTTCGTGGCCATCTGCATGTTCACCTTGACCTTGGACTCGGAGGTGACATTGAGATGGAAGACGGCAAAGTTGCCTTTGCGCATGTTGTCGAACTGCATGATGCCATCGCCGTCAGCCTTTGTCTTCGGCTTGCCCGCCGTCGTATCGGCAGGAATCCATGCCTTGGTGATGTCAAGATAGTCGTCTGACGGAACACTAAAGACAACGTTTTGGTCAACGACCGTCGTCTTGCACGTGTCGATGATGTCCCAAGTGGGTGCGGTCTGTGCCTGGCTCTGCAGACAGAAAGCAGATAATACTGCTACCAGAATAAGCGTAAACTTTTTCATAATCTGTTATTAAATTGTTTATAGGTCTCTGTTGCAAAATTAGAGAGAAAGTATCATTCCATAAGGTTACTTTTTCTCGTTTGAAGGGGGAAAAACTGTCGTTTCCCCCTCTTCCTGATACTTTATCCTACCTATTTATTCACTATTTTCTTGTGGTTGCAAATATAGACGCCCTTCGGCAGTGCTTTGAGATCGCTGAAGCTGCCCAGCTTGCGCCCGTCGATGCTGTAGACGATGTTGTCGGAATGACTATTGGAAGATACCGCTTTCAGCATATCCTTGATGCCACTGGTGACTCCAGACTTAAGCGTCAGCTTCACATCGGTGTCGGCAGAGAATTGAAATGAAAGTGTTCCGGTCGCACTCTTGTCGAGCTTGATGGTATAAGCCGATTCCGTACCACACGTGAAGGTATAGAGATCGCTATTGAAAGTTTGGCCTCCCAACTCCGCAAGATAAGACGGACGTGAAGCACGGTAAGCCTGCCCCGTGACGGTCACCTCAGATACATTCACATTCTTGGGCAACGAGATGGTGTAGAGCGTGTTGGCAAAGAAGCGCACGTAGTCGCCATTGGATGTATAGCTTTTGTTGTCATCATTGCTGATGGCATATCCCTGCGTGAAATTCCATCCGTCGGTGTGTGTGCTGTTGCTGATGGTGAACATGCCGATGCCTGTTCCTTCAACCGTCTGAATATCGCCTTGTTCTGTTCCGCCTTCGTTTTCGGCCTCCATGATATGGGCCACGATGCTGTTGATGTAGTGCTCCAGGTTGGTGTAGCCGTCGGAAGTGATCATGGCACCGTCGGAAGCATTGTAGGGATCGAGGCCGTTTGCAGTCTCCCACTCATCGGGGATGCCGTCGCCATCGGTATCGCGCTGTGCTGGCTCACTCTTGAGCACAGGCCAAGGATTGTAGCTTGCACTGTCGACACCTTCCGGCCGGTTGTCCCACGGATTGTCGATGATGCCCGGCAAATCAGCTCCCTTGCTGCTCACAATCTTTCCGGTGTGAGAAGCCAAACCATTCGCCACATCGTTTACGATCATCTCGTCCACAGAGTCGCGGTGAAGCGAGGATCCCGCATAGTCGAGTACACGATGGTAAGCATCTTCAGCCGAGTGTGTGGTGACACGCATGAAGTGGAGCGGCTCCGAGAGCTTGATCGAGTCGCGCGTGGCTTGGTTCCAGTTGAGGTTACTGCTGCTCACCTGCTGATAGATGCCGTAAGCCCAGTTGTTGCGCGTCATATTGTTCCAGTCGGGATTGACATTTCCGTCGACATAGTATTTTCCCCATACGCCATAAGCTGCCTCTCCCGGAGCACTGCGCACTCCGATACCGGCGATGCGGTAGCGGTAAACCCCTCCACGCTGGTTGGTAGCGGGTCCGGGCTTATAGTAGTTGTTCACGATATTCACGTGCATGGCCTCTCCACCATAGCATCCGTTTCCTGCCCAGTTGTACATCACATTGTTTCTCAGATCGGTAGTGTCTATGAGGTTGGGCGTGACACCATCGGCAAGATAGGGTCTGTCGCCCAGACGCGGCACACGCGAGTCGTGGTGAGCCAAAAGATTATGGTGATAGGTGGCTCCTCTGCCACCCCAGTTGCCGCCATAGCCGTGCGAGCCTTTCACGTGTCCGGCATTGCGCAGGCTTTGACTGACGATGCACCACTGCACGGTCATGCGGTCGTTGCCGTAGACCGACAGACACTCGTCGATGCTCCAACTCACAGAACAGTGGTCCACGATGATGTCCTGACCGTCAAAACCGCCAAAGCCGTCGCCCTCATGGCCGCCCTGCCCCTTGTCGGCATAGATGTTGCCAAGACGGAAACGCATAAAGCGAACGATCACGTTGGGTGCCTTGATGACCACCGGCCAGTCGGCAACACAGATGCCATCGCCGGGAGCCGTCTGTCCGGCAATCGTCAGATTGGCATTGCGAATGTCGAGTTCACTCTTGAGATGGATCGTGCCCGAGACATCAAACACGATCGTGCGTGCGCCACTCTGCTCAATAGCAGACCGCAGCGATCCTGCGCCACTGTCGTTGAGATTGGTCACATGGACAACTTTCCCACCACGGCCGCCGGTGACATAACGTCCCCAGCCCTCGGCACCGGGGAAAGCGGGCGTACGCTCGACGCTCTGCGCCATCGTGCTGAGTGAAACCGTCATGAGTCCGGCCACGATAGCCAATGAGGCAAAAAGGGATTTGATAGAGAATTGCATCATAAAGAATCTTTTAGTTTTATTGTTTCTGCCGCAAAATTACTACTTTGCCCCTACCCTCATTGGGCAATAATTGCCGTTTAAAAGGGTAATTTTTGGCAATACGGAAGAAAAGCAGAAAAAAAGTCCGGCCGATGATTAGATTTTCAGAATAGGATGAAGGTAAGCCAAAGACTTGAATTTGAAAAAAGCATAGCATAAAAAAGATGATTACGCAGCTTTTATCGTCTGATTGCGATAACGCCACGTAATCACCTTACGTTTTGAAGATACCTATTGCGAATAGGACTTTCCGTCAATTATTCCTCCTCTCCCGCTTTCGCCTTCGCACGATATTCCGATGGTGACATGCCCGTTTCTTTCTTAAAGCACTTCGAGAAATATTTCGGATCCGTGAAGCCTACGGCATAGGCTATCTGCGAAAGACTTTCCTTGCTCTTGGCAATGAGCTCCTCTGCGCGCTGCATGCGTATGTGCCGCACAAACTCTACGGGGGCCATGCCCACGATCGACTTCATCTTGCCATAGAAGACTGTGCGCCCGAGATTGACAGCCTGAGCCATGTCGTCCATCTTCAGCTCTGAGTCGTCGATATGCGCTTCGAGGTATGCCATGAGCTTGTCCATCATCACCTTGTCCTGATCGATGATCTCCGGAGAGTTGAGCTTGAACTCTGTCTGGCTGCCTTGCTCAGTCTTACTGGCTTGATGAGACAACTCCACCAGCACGTCTTGCTGAAGACTGCGCCGACGGGCTATGATGTTCGCCACGCGCTCCTTCAGATAGGTAGCTGAGAACGGCTTGGTGATGTAGTCGTCTACACCTTCGCGCAATCCCTGCAACCGGTCGGTCATCGACGCTTTTGCAGACAGTATGACGATAGGAATGTGGCTCGTGTCCTTGTCCTGCTTGAGCTCATGCACCATCGTCATACCGTCCATAATGGGCATCATCACGTCGGTGATGATGAAATCGGGCATCTCTGAACGTGCTTTTTCCAAACCTTTCTGGCCGTTTTCAGCTGTGATGACACTGTAGTCGGATGAGAGAATGGTGAAAAGGAACTGACGCAGGTCACGGGTATCCTCCACAACAAGCAGTTTCACGTCGGGATGCGTAGGCGTAGCGTATGCAGCAGCGACAACGTCATGGCTGTCATGACTGTTATAATTATCAGGGTTGTTAGAGCTGTCATGGCCATCACGGTTGGGCATCACCACATTGTCGTCAACAAGATAGTTGTCGGGATTATGGTCATAGTCCAGCATTTTGTTCACCAGTGTGAGCATATTTTCGCTATTGCGTCTCACCATGCCTAACAGCTCTTGACCACGGTCGGAGAGATGCTCGGTTCTCATCACTTCGGTCACCGGCCCGCCAATGAGAGTGAGCGGTGTGCGCAGCTTATGGCCTATATTTGTGAAGAAAGTGGTCATCATCTCCCTCATCTCTGTCTGCAACTGTATGCGCTTTTGCTGTCCATAGAGATAAATCGCGATATACACCAGTCCACCACCTATTATTATATATATGAGCCAACCCATCCACGACTCCCAGAAGGTGGGATCGGCATAGATGTTCAGTGCACGCGTATTGTTTTGCCAAACACCATCAGCATTGGTGGAGCGGACGAGCAGCCGCAGATGACCGTGAGGAATATGGCTCAGCGAGGCACTGTGGCCGTTGGTGACGTAGGTCCATTTCTCGTCACTGCCCTCAAGCATGTAGGCATAACGGATGAGTCTGTTGTCGGAATAGTCGAGTGCAGAGAAGAATACCGTGAGCGTGCGCTTATTGCTGGGAATACGCAACTCTCGGGTATTGAGCAAAGAGCGTGGCTCTGTGTCGCCCTGATACTGTACCGCCGTGAAGACGATTTTAGGTATATATCTGCTCTTCACCATGTCGCTCGGCCTGAAGGCGATGAAGCTGCCATTGCATCCCATCAGAAGTCGCTGTCCCGCAGCATCCCATACGGGTTTGGCTTCGGAGAACTGCTCCACAGAGCCGATGTCACCGGAGCCATAGACGGCAAGCCCGCCATTGGATGGTGAATATTTGTCCATCGAAGCTTCTCTTACAAGCCATATTCCACCTTTCCCGTCTTCAACAATCGACTGGATGAGTCCCTCGTTGGCATTTACCTCACTGATGGTCTTGAACTTGAGATTGTCGTGCAGCAGACTCTTCTCCTTGATGGTCTGCAAGTAGCCGCCCATAGTACACACATAGATGGCACCATCGCGGCTGACCTGTGTCTGCGAGACATCAATACCCGCCAACGAAGACACGTCGTCTGATACATGGGTAGAAGTGTAGAAACGGATCTCCTGAGGCTTGGAGAAGCGGTCAGAGAACGTCACAAGACCATTTGTCGTGGAGACGATCATCTCGTCATTCCGCGTATGCGTGATGCGTCTCGACCTTCCAAAGCCTTTTGCAGGATACCGTTTCAAGAGATTGTTGCTGTTGACAAATCGCACCCTGCCGCCCTGCTCATCCACGAGATTGATGCCTTGCCCGAAGGTTGCCACCCATAGCCGTCCACGTGTATCCTCGCTGATGTCGTAAACATCGTTATGGTTCAGACTCCATTTGTCCTTTGCGTCGTGAGTGAAATGCCGCACACTTGTGCCGCTGATGCAATAGAGTCCACTTCCTTTTCCACCAACCCACATGCGTCCGCGCCGGTCCTCAAAGAGCGTGTAGACGCGTTGGCCAAAAGCGATGGGTGCCGACTGCAGGCTGCCCGATGGAGTGACGTACCCTTTCAGATGCAGATTACTGTCGTAGACAGCCAGCAGCCCCTTCTGCTGACCTACCCAAATATTTCCGGAATGGTCGACGCACAGTGAGCGCGTATCCATTCCGGGGGTAGTGACAACACGCCGCACATGGCGCACGCGGAAGTTTACCTCCGTAAGGCTGTGGTCACCAGAGAACCAAAGATTGTGCTGGCTGTCGATAAAATACTTCTTGATAAGCGGGATGCATTGTCCCGGGATGATGTTGTCGTCAAGGGGATAAGGTACCAGAGTGTGCTTGGCCTCATCGTAATAGCAGAAGGTGCCGCCAGTAGGTACCATCCATACGGTGCCGTGCTCGTCCTCATGGATGAAGGGCGTCATGCTGGTGGTCAACTCTTGTGGTGTTCGTGGCAATGCTTGGAGGTGGTAGGTGGTTTTCCCGTCACGCATATCTACGCCATCCGTCGCGCTGAGTTTCCAAACACGATGACGACTGTCTACAAACGTTCCTCCCACCGTCTTATTCGCAAACGGATTGTTTTTGCAACCTCTTGCTTCCTGCATGGCTTTCTTTCGGGGAAAGTTGTTAAAGACGGAGATGCTATTGTTTCGCTCTTCCGCTGATGTGGCCATAGCAAAACCCTTGTCGTCGATGCACAACGACAAGTCGGCATCGTGCTCGCCCGTAACCCATGTCGAGCCGTCATCGAGAGAATACGCCCACCGGAATAAGGCCGGCTTTTTCACACGTGTGGCTATCAGCGCGTTGATGTCAATATACTGGCACAGGTGTGTGTCGAAGAGATAGAGACGGCGGTCATAGGTGATCACCCACAGATTTCCGGCTGCATTGGGCTCAAGAAACAGTATGCGGTTGTTCGACAACATGTCGCCGCCTCCCGGTGTACCGCGGAAGGTGGTGAAGCGGTAACCGTCGAAATAGCACAGTCCATTCCATGTACCGAACCACATCAGATTGTCAGAGGTCTGCGTAATTTTGGAGATGACATTGGCAGTGAGGCCATCGTCCAGCGAGAAGGTGCGCACGTCGCAATAAGGCTGAGCCGTAGTACGCACAACGCCAGTGAGGGCAAATATAAGTAGCAATAAGGTTCTTATCATAGGTTCTTTTTACGATAATTCACTTGCAAATATAACAATTCTGTGCGACATAGGCAAACAATGTGCTGAAATTATACACTAAGTTTCCTCATAGTAGTGGAGAGTACGCATCAGCTATACAAACATTAAAAGAGACTGCTTTTTTTTCATTTAAGTAGGATATGTTTATAAAACTGACAAAAAACGGGCCTTATTTTGGCAATCTTCTGCACCAAGATGCTCTTTGGCCACATTTTTTCGATTTTTACAAGCATTTTTATAACTACCTGATAATTAGAGTATTACACATATTATAGTATTTTACAAGCTAAAACAATCTGCGTTTTCATCGTCAAAGTGCCTTTCTCTTGCAAAATTCTCTAGAGAATTTCTGATCATCTCGCCTTTTTCATGTCATCAGAAAGGCTTTCTGACAAGATGAAAAAGCCGAGATGATACCATCAAACTGCCTTTTTCTCACTATCAAAGTCCCCTTTTGAGATTCAGAAGCCCCTTCTTTGAGTTTTTCTTTCTCCAAAATGCAAACTTTGCCGAAGGTACTTTTGTCGGAGTAATTGGCAAATATTAATTAACTATCTTCTTACCTTTCTTCACTACTACGCCTTTGTAGCCGGTGCCAATACGTTGCCCGGAGAGGCTGTAAGCATTTTCATGCTCCAAGCCTTCTGATTTCTGCACGCTCCGAATGCTTTTGATTCCGGAGGCCACGTTTTGGCAAGTCACTTCATTGGATGTTGCACCCAATCCACCCATGAGATTGGCTGTGCACACAGTGTAGACGCCATCCTCTGTGACTGTGTAGGATGTTCCAACTTGGTCAGTGAGATATTTGCCATCCTTGAAGATGACGTAGGTGCGGGCATTGTCTACGGCCGTCCATGAAAGCGTAGTGCCATTGACACTGAGTATTGTAGCATTGCTATTCACCGTCTGCTCCGTCGGCAGCCAGCTGTCAGTGCCGCTGAGAACATTCTCCACCGTAAACTTCGAAGCTTCGTCTGAAGTGAGTACCGGCACGTAGGTGTTGGTGCTTGTAGGGGAGTTGCCACGAACGCTCAGGTCAATGCTATTGCCGTCAGCGTCCAGCGAGTTATACTCATAGAAATGTGTAGGCAGTTTACCCATTCCAGTCCATCCGTTATCAGAGGGCAGCACCTGCATCGTGGTATTGAGATAGTAGGTTCGCGGCTCGTTTTGCCAAGGGCGTCCCAAATTATAGGAACCGTCAGTGACACTTGTCGCACCGTCCATCGCCTTGATGGTGCAATTCTGGAACACGTAGCCCCACTTCGAAGTAGCACTGGTGGAAGGAGCCACAATCACGTTGCCGCCACGATCCTCAAGAACCAAATTCGTGTTGACATAGTAGTTGTCTCCACCGCCACAGATGAAGTCCACGGTGCCATGAATGTCGCAGTTCTCAAAATAAGCGCGGTCGCCCGTCACCTGCGTATCTTGGTTGGAGAGCATTCTCACGTTTTTCATCACCGTCTTGTTGCCTCCAAAGATAGCGACCCCTACTCCACCTTTGTTCTCGGCTCCATAGTTGAGGTCGTTCTTCACGGTAAGATCCTGGAGATAGAAGCCCGAGCGGTCGCGAAGATTCAGCACAGGATTGGAAATGCCCGTGCGGTTGCCATGAAGAACCACGCCGTCGCGGCTCTCGCCAATCAGCGACACATTGTAAGCAGTGAGCTTCTGCTCATCAGCACCGAAGTCGTAATCTCCGCTCTTGATGAAGATAACTTTTCGTGCTGCATCGGCTGAGGTGTTCGAGGCATTCACTGCTGCCACAGCCATCTTGAACTCTTCTGCCGTGGAGACAACATAGTCATAAGCCGCCTTCTCAACCACGGGCTCAGCCCCAATATTGACAGTAGCGGTGATGTCCGTAGTGTTGGCATTGCCATAAGCGTCTTTAGCCGCTCCGGAAGCGATGACCAATTTGTTGTTGCTGCTCCATGGCAGGTTCCACACCTTGAAATAGAGTGTGGATGAGCCGCCTTCAGCAGTCACCTTCTGAGAACCAATAGTAGCCGTTGTCGTAGCCATCACGCGGTCGAAGGTCAATGCCACTACTGCGTGATTGTTGCTCACGGTGACGCTCTGTGCCGTCAGCACCGGCGCCGTCGCGATTGCCACTCGCTCAACAGTCAACTCAAGCCATGCCGTCGGCTGACCGTTCTTTGCCAAAGTAAAGTCGATGTCCTTGCCCGGAGTATGATCAGCGATGTTCACGACGATGTCATAGCTTGCGCCCTGCGTGAAGTCGCACTTTGATGGCACATACGCTGTTGCGCCATCAGAGCTTACGCTTGTAATTTCGGCTGGTGTAGTGGTCGTATAGTTGTTCGATGCACTCTTGAATATGAGCTGTTTCACCTTTGCATCGGCAGGCACGGAAAGGATATAGTTGCTGCCATTGAGTTTGAAGCTGCTGTTTTCCCAACCGTCAAGGGCTGTGGTTGACAATGTGTAAATGCCGTTGCTCCATGTACCGCTGGCCGTCTTGCCCGTTCCACTAAATTTTAGATCCACGGTCTCGTCGTTTTCCGCCGGAGCGTAAGTGTGGATACCCTCAACGGTGAGTGTATAGTCTTGTGAGAGCGTGCCAATTTCACCTTTTATCTGATAGGTGGCTGATTTTCCATTGAGCTTTCCCTCACTCGTGACAGTGGAGCCATCGATAAGCGTAGCTACAACCGTCGGCACACTGGTGAACACCTTGTCGCTGAGCGAGGCGCAGTGACTATCGCTGTTGAGAGCCTCCAAAAGCGAAGTCTCACGGACGCCACCCACCGTGATGTCTGTAATGGAAACGGTGCCAATATGGAACAGTTTTAGTGTGTAGCTGCCTTTGGCAAGCGTTGCTCCCTCAACTGCTGAGAGCTCGATGGTGACCGTCGTCGTGGTGTTGGCCGCTGGTGTTGGCAGTGTAAACGTGCCATTGCCATTGTCAGTGACCTTCACCGTGTTGCCGTTTCCGTCAACAGCGGTGAGAGTCACATTACCATTCACCGCTTTGACGCTTATCGTCGTAGCGCCCGCCGTGTAGGTGACTGGTAATTGACACAGCCAATCGCTGTCGTCGCCCGTCACAATAGTCTGTCCATCGATGGCGACGCTCTTCACTTCAGCCAATATACCGACATTTTCCAAACTCACATTGCGGTAGTTGCAGATGTAGCTGCTGCCATCCGAGAATGTCAGTGTCATCACTTTCAGACCCTCACTGAGCGAGCCGGAGAGCTGGATGCTGTTGGCTGTGTAACTTGCGGGAGCGTCAGGAGCTATGGTGTAGTTCTGATTGACCTCCACGGTGCCCGTTGCCACGTCCTTGATGCAGACATTCATCGTTCCGCCTTGATTGTAGCGACAGATGTCAAGATGGAGTTTGTACGAACCTTCAGCGTTATTATAAAAGGTGTACGATGCCGTACCTCCGTTTTTCACATAGCCCACGTTGCCGGCGCTCTCCACGGTCGGGCCGTTGTAAGAGCCTTTGGCGAGTGTAATAGTTCCCGGATTGGGCACTTGATCGTAGCTGTTTAGTGGAGTGAAGGCCAGATTGCCGTAGTTGCCCGCATAGCTGCCGGTGGTAGTGTTCACCTTGATGGTGAGTGTGTAGTTGCCAATAGGCAAAGACTTTATGACAAACGTCTGCGGAGTGGATGGTGTCCACGCACCGGTGTTCTCTACATGGGCGGTGCCATCGAGATAGTTATTTGTGCCATCTGTCAACGTCACGCCGAGTTCAGCGGTGAGATTCTTTGCTCCGGTCAGAAACGACATCACATAATCTTGTGCCACAGTGTTTTTAATCGAGAACGTGATGACCGTGCCAGCACCCGTGGAGCCAACAGACGCACCGTTGTTCTCGGTCTTGCAGTGGGTGAGGTCGGCATTGCCCCAGTTGATGTATTCTCCCAAAGCTGTAGGAATGGTCACTGTTGTTGCCGCACGCATGCCCGTGCTCACGCCGAACAAAGCCATGAGCACCAAAGTCAGTGATAAAATAGAACGTTTCAGCATATTAGTGATATTAGGTTTAGATTGCCAATATGTTTAAGATGTAAATTTTACTAATGATTACGTCGCATCGGCATCCTTGGTGATGCCGATGCGGTGTGTGATTACTTGATCCATCTGTGGTCACCGGCACGGTTGACATAGACAGGAGAAGTGTGATCCCTGATGGTGTAGTCGCCGCCTGACGGATTGACAAAGAGATCAGTGGCTGTCTGCTCCAGATCGGTAGCGTTCATCTTTGCACCTCCGAGCGCATAGTCTCTGGTGGTGTAGTTGTTGCCAAAGTCGGTCGTCGTCTCACTGGCAATGCGGTAGAGGTCGCCGCAGGGTGACGCAAGCAGCAGGCCACGGATGGTGAGCTTAGAGCCAACAGCATTGTTGAGGTCGATGAGACGGTTGTTGACACAATAGTCGTAGATGGTGATGTTCTCAAGCGTGAGGTTCATAGGATTGTCACTCATCGTCATGTAGACGATGTTGCCCCAACCATATTTCTGGTTCTGCGAGTAGCCGCCACGGCTGAAGGTGCAGTTGCGCAACGTAAGGTTGTCAATGCGGTCGTAGCTTGCCACGGCACTCTTACCGGCGGAGCCAAAGTTGAACATACCATAAGTTCCTGTCTGCCATCCGCACTGATCGAAGGTGGTGCTCTCAATTTCCAGGTTCATGATGTGCTTTGTGTTCTCGCCCTGATGACGCCAGAAGCCTCGCATGATATTGCGGAAGACGCAGTTGGTGATGCTCATCTGCTCCAGCGTATAGGGATTGCCATCGTTGATGAAGTACTGACCGGAGGCCGCATTTCGAATCTCCAGATTGTTGAACTCCATCTCAGAAATATAAGCTCCACTCTCAAACTTGAAGCTGCCATTGATGATGACGATTGGCTTCTCGCCTCCACTCTCACCCACAATCCGGAATCCTTTCTTGATACTGAAAGTCGAGATAGTGAAGGTGCTGCCTGCCGGCAAGCGGTACTCCGTGCCTTCAGGCACGTCACTGTCGTCGTTGTTGGCTGCAAGCATTGCTGAAAGGTTGTCCGTGAGGCCCACGTTGATGACGCGCGCAGCAGGACCTGTGGTTTTAAATGTCACCTCATTGTAAGGCTTGTCATAGGTGCGCGGTTTCGAGGTGTCGTAGATGTTGACGGTGTACATGGTGTTGCGCACCAGTCCGGTAATCAGAGCCCATCCTTGCGCCCGCTCTTCAGCCGTGAGAAAGCGTGACTGTCCCGGCAAAGTCTTGCTCATCGTTGGCTCAACACTGATCGAGTCAACAGGATTGTTGGGATCCACTGTCCAACGTATGATGGCCGTTGAGTCGGTGATTTCCATCTTTGAGACAGCCTGCAACAGACGGGCATAGTCGCCGCGGGCTTTGGTGCGGAAGTTGGTAGTGGCCCACTGGCTGTTGTGTACACTGTCCTGAGCATTGCTGCGCACGCGTACATAGAAGGCAGTAGAGAAAGGCACATCCTGAATATCGATATAAGGATTCTCTGTGGTGTATTCACGGAAAAGATTCTGATAGTAATTGTCCGTAAACACCTGTACGGTATAGTCCTTCGCAGCTGTCACGTCATACCACGCGATGGCAGCATTGTTGCTGTCGACGGTGCAGACGGGATCGTTGATGAAGCGCGGCTGGAAAAGATCACCACGCGACGTGTACTCATCATCGGAGCATGCTGTGAAAAGCACTCCGCTGAAAAACAGTACGGACAGAAGAAGGAATATGTTTTTTTTCATTGTTGTTGCTTTTTGGCTTCGGCAAAGCGAAGCATACAGAACATTAGTAACCATATTGCTGTTGAATGTTGCCGCGGTGGTCGGTGATGACCTTGCTGGGATAAGGCATGAGATAGCGCAGCGGAGCTGTTGGATGCTCGTTGCTCTTACCTATGTATCCACGGAAGCTATAGTAGATGGCATCGATGAAGTCGTATGCCTGTGTCTCGCTGTTGAGGGCATACCATGTAGAGGCAAAAGCCTGGGTGCTCCATCCTCGTGGCTGGTTGACGCCATCGCCATACTCGTTGATGCCACGGAACTCAAGCACTTTGTGTCCTGTCTCGGCATTGTCAACAAGATGATAGTAGATGTTGGAGGGCACTGAGTCGAGGCCAGCCACATACTGTCCGTTGGCAGCCAGTCCCCAGTTCTTCTCAATCTGGTAGAGACGGCTGATCACTTCACCATATTTGTTCCAGCGTGCCAAGTCGTACTTTCGCACTCCTTCACCGCCAAATTCCCACTTGCGCTCATCCATGATGGCTTGGAAGAAGTTGTCCTTGGTGTTCAACGCATCCACATAGGCATCGACCATTTCAGCCTGATTCTCGATGGCAAAAGCGCGGTGGCGCACCTGCTTCAGGGCTTCCTTAGCCTCAGCTGTTGGGCCATTGTTGACCTCATTGAGCGCCTCAGCATACATCAGCAGCACATCGGCATAGCGCATCTTGATGTTATCGATGCCGGTATTCGTGCCACTGTTGCTGCCCAAAGGATTCTCCATCTTCAGCTTAGACCACTTGGCGGCTCCATATCCGGTAAAGCCAATAGCGCGATTGACAGTCTGATCGAGTTGGGCGTCGTAGGCATAGAATGTCACAGTCTCGTCGCGGCGAAGGTCACGCTTATTGAAGGTGAAGGGATAAATGCCACTGAAATTGCAATAGTTGCGTGCACTGCCATACTCGTGTGAGCCTGAGGCGATGGTAACACCGTCGTTGTAGCCAATGCGGCTTGTCACGTTGCGCACCATAGGAATCTCAAAGATGGGGTCATCATCATTGACCACGCGCTTGTTGCACACGTCGTTCCATACCTTGGCGTAACTGTCGCGAAGACTGTGCTTCCCGCTGTTCACCAGTTTACCCAAGTATTCCACCGCTGTGTTGTAGAAAGTGAGGTAGTCGTCCTGACGCTTCATCTCACCCGTCGTGGAGGTTGCTGACGGATAGAGGGCATAGCCGCCACGGTAGAGAGCAAGTTGTCCGATGAGTGCCTGGCAGAATTCGCGTGAACAGCGCTCCACTCCCTCTGGAATGTCGGAAGCCCACTTCATGTTGGGCTCCACCTCTTTCAACTCATCGATGAGGTAAGTAAGAATCTTGTTGCGGTCGGTGGTGCCGGTATTGAAGAAGTCGTCCAGAGCAGTAGAAGCCTTTGTGGTGAAGACCACGTCACCCCAAGTACGTATAAGATCGAGGTAAAGCATGGCTCGCAGGCACTTAGCCTCTCCGTCCATCTGCCTTGCCTCAGCAAGAGAGTCTGCATCGGCGGCATTGTAGAGGGAGGAAGTCTCCAAGTTTTGAATGAAGTCGTTGCTGTTGTTGATGGCGCTGTAGAGGTTGTTCCACAGGTTGTTGAGCGTAGTCCACGTGGGCTTCGCGTCGAAACAACCCACGTCAGAGCCACGTGAGTCAGCAATCTCTGACGTGTAGCTTGTCATCTCCACATCGGTGTTGGTGTTGAGACCATAAACAAGCGTACTGCCATAGAGACCGTCAGTGGTAAGCTGAGAATAGATCTGCTTGAGCAGCATCTTCGCACTGCCATTGGTAGAAAACACCTCTTCCACCGTATAGCCCGTTCCCGGCTCTGTCTCCAGGAAGTCGTTGCAGGAGCTCAGAAACAAAAAAGGAAAAAGGTAGAGCGGCATGAAGAACAGCGCCTTTGCCTTGCTTTTTATATTGGTTTTCATTGTTGTTGCTTTTTAGTTAGCTTCGGTGTTGCCGGAGTATTTTATGTTACTTTAAAACTGCAGCTGCACGCCAATGGTATAGGATCGGCTGCGTGGGTAGCGGTTATAGTCGATGTTCGGCGTGAGACCCGTGGCGATGTCTACCTCAGGATCGTAACCGCTATAGCCGGTGAGGGTGAAGAGGTTGTAGCCCGTGAAGTAGAAGCGGCACTTGGTCATGTGCAGATTCTTGATCGTACTTAAAGGCAGGCTGTAGCCCAGTGTCACCGTTTGCAGACGGAGGAAAGAACCATCCTCGATGCCATAGCTCATAGCGATGGGCGCACCAATGGAAGTAGGATTCCACATAGTGGCATTCTCGTTGTATTTGGCAAGTATCTCAGGCTGATAGCGAATTTCGTTGCCCATGTCATCGAAGTTCATCCATGCGCCTTTCATCACACCGGCAAGATTGTTGTAGCTATTGTTCCACCAAGTGACCATCGTGATCTTATTGGCATTGTAGACATCAAAACCTACCATGAAGTTGCAGAAGAAGCTGGCATCGAAGTTCTTCCATGTAGCATTCATTCCGAAACCGCCGCTCGCCTTAGGAGTGGTGTTGCCAATGATGGTGCGGTCGTCGGAGGTGAGCACGTCGGTACCATCGTCGGCGAGCTTCTTAAACTTAGCATTACCCGGGCGTGGCGTTCCGGAAAGGATGGAGCAGTCCACAACACCTTTCTTAAGCGTCCACGTGCGAGCGGTGGCATCGAAGTGATCAAAGTCATCGACAGTGTAGAAGCCATCATTGACATAACCATAGATGCGGCCTATAGTTCCGCCCACGTAAGCACGGTAGTCATCGGTATTGAGAAGACTGTTGCCAGCCCAGCCCGAGGAGAGTATCCACTCTGTCTCACCGCTGGCAAGCTTGTCGATCTTGTTGACGTTGTGACCGATATTGAGCGTAGCGTTGAGACTCCACGTGGGATTGTTGACTATCCATCCCTGCACGTTGAGCTCAATACCCTTGTTGGAGGTCTGTCCCACGTTGGTCATCATCTTTGTGAAGCCTGAGTAGCCGGGGATATCGCTTGCCACAAGCAGATCTTTCACCGTATTCTTATAGATGTCGATGCTTCCACTGATACGCTCCCGTAAGAATCCGAAGTCAATACCTAAGTTGCGAGTTATCGTCGTTTCCCATTTCACATCCTTGTTGACGGGATAGAAAGTGTTGTATAGACGGTAGTACCAACTGTTGTCGGTGTAGTTCCACCCTGCCGGACGTGTTTGGCTGATACCATAGAGGTTGCGGAAGAGGTCGGCATCAATGCGGTCATTACCCGATGTTCCGTAAGAGAGACGCAACTTAAGGTTGGAAACAACCTTGGAGTCTGCAAGGAATTTCTCGTTGCTGACGCGCCAGGCAAGAGCTGCTGCAGGGAAGAAGCCCCAGCGGTTGTCAGACGAGAACTTAGAGCTGCCGTCGGCACGCAACGTGACAGTAGCCAGATAACGGTCCTTGAAGCTATAGTTGACACGACCGAAGAATGAACTGATGCGGGTGTCGGACGGCTTTGAATAGGTATATGTATAATGTGTACCCGCTCCTACATTCTTGAAAGCAGCCTTAGCCTCCATGTCTGTTGGGAAATAGCGGTAGGTGTCGGTATAGCTCTCCGACGACTGACTCTTCATCTCCTCACCGAGAAGGAAGTCAAACACATGGGTTTGTTCCTTCAGATCGAGATGGTAGTTGAGCGTGTTGGTCATCTGCCAGCGCGAGCTCTTGCCATTCGCCCATGACATATAAGGCTGGTTGCCATTGTTGCGTGCGTTACTCGTACCCATACCCCAGTAGCGCCGGTCTTGTGTCTTGGTGTGGATATAGCTGAACTCATTGTGCAGGGTCAGACCTTTCAAGATGGTCCAGTTGAGGGCAAGCTGATTAGACAGTGTGCTGGTCATACGACGGCGATAGTTGGCTTTTGACTCCTCGATGGGGTTGAAGCGCGTCACCTCTTCAAGTGTGCTGGGGTCGAAGTAGTCATTATCCGCAGGTATGGTCATGAAGTCATCAAGTCCCTCCGTAGGCGCCTGACGGAGTGCCGTGAGCAGACTCACGCCCTCTGTTCCTGATCCGTCGACATTCTTGTTGAGATAGCGTCCACGATAGTCCACAGAAAGGAACTTTGTGACTTGCCAACCCAGTTGGGCATTGACGTTGTTTTGTGTCAGTCCATTGTCGCGCATCACGGAAGGCGCATTCTGATGCACCCACGTCACCTTGTATTTCAGTTTGTTCACGGTTCCCGTCACGGTACCGTCGAGATACCATGTCAAAGGGTGGGTGCCAAACACCTCGTCCTGCCAGTCGGTGCCCTCATAGCCCTGATAGATGTATTGCTCATAACCGTGTCCGAACTTATTGAAGAAAGCTGTTGGATTGCTGCTCTTCTGTCGTAAGTTCTCATATTGCATACGGACATACATGTAAGGATCGAGCACGTCAAGATGATTGGCCAGACTACGTGTCTGTAAATAGCTGTTGACACTCACGCTGGTGCGCCGCTTACTGGGATTCTTGCTGGTGATGAGTATCACACCATTGGCTCCACGCGCGCCGTAGATAGCGGTCGAGGCCGCATCCTTCAGCACATCAATACTCTCAATATCCGATGGCGGTATATCGTTGAGCGAGGATACTTCCATTCCGTCATAGATGATGAGCGGTGAATTGTCCTGTGTGAGCGAGCCACCACCACGGACGAGGATTTTCACCTCTGCGTCGGGACTACCGTCGGATGTGGTAATCTGCACACCGGGAAGCTTGCCCTGCATGGCCTCAGCAACATTGGAAACCGGGACTTTTGCCAACGTCTCGCCTGACACCGAAGCCATGGAACCCGTAAGATTGCCGCGCTTCGATGTGCCGTAGCCAATGACCACGACATCATTGAGATTGCCGACATCCTCCTTCATCACCACATTGAGTGTGGTGTTGCCGTTGAGTTTTTGTTTGTATTCCCTGAAGCCTACGTATGAGATGACGATCTCGTCTTTACTTGGGTCAACACCCTTCAGTACAAAGTTACCGTCAAGGTCGGTGATGGTAGCCACCGTAGATCCGTTGACTTTGACCGTGGCACCGATGATAGGCTCTGTGCCGTCGGTGACATTGCCTTTGACGATAGTGCCCTGAGCCATCACCTGCATGGAGGCTGTAGCCAGCAAGGCTACCGCTATATGTCTTAGTTTATGAGTTTGTGAGTTCATAATGCTGTGAGTTGTTGAATTAGAAGTTGTTGCCTTGTGAATCTATCGTCGTGTTGCCATAATTGGAGTAAATGGCTCCGGCGGTGACGTTGTTGCCTTCTACAATATTGTTGTGCAGGACAAGTTTGTCAACTTTAGCAGGGTTGCGTGTAGGCAGTCCGAGCAGCGGGTTGCGGTTAAAAGTCCAGTTATTCAGATGACACGAAACAAGACTGAAGGTACCGACGTGCTGTGTCAATGTAGCAGATGAGGTATTTTGATACCAAATCACTCCGCTCCAGTCTTTCCAATTGCAGTTGTCAAAGCTGAGTGTGCCGATGTTGAAGTTTTGGTTACGCACATTGAAGAAGCGGCTCGGCGATGCGAAATTAATGTTTTTGAAGCTTATCTGCTCGATGTTGCCGTTGGGTGTGACGGCTCCATGTGAGAGCGTAGCCTTCGCATGGTTGCGTGCAGGAGTTTGTCCGACAATGCTTATTGGCTTGGTGAGTGAGGCGAGATCATTGGCACCGAGCGTATAAGTCTCTCCAGCTTTGAGATACAGCTTGATGGCCGTGATGTTGTCGTCGGCAAGCTGAGCTGCAACGATAGCGGAGATATCCTCATCAGGGCTCACGTAGGTATAGCCGTCAGGAACGACAAGTGGTGCACCGGGCGTAACCTTGTCTTCTGTCCATTCGTCAGATGCGAGTGCTACAGTATAGTCGATAATCACGGGCTCCTCAGCATTGTTCAGTGCGAAAGAGACTATGGTAGTGTCGTTGGGCACAATCTCGAAGCCGTCTGCAAAGTCTTTGGATCTGACAACATTGCCCTTACCGTCAAGATAGTCAAGGTGAACGTTGACTCTTCGGCCGTCGGGCTGTGTGCCTAAGAGCACCATATCATCGTTGTAGTTGATACCGCCACTGCTTGTCGAACGACTATGGGTAAGCATCAGCGGAGCATCATCATTGACAACATACGACGCGCTTCCAATCTGATAGCCGGTGACTGGCGTCTTTATGGTTGCCTTCACGACAGAATAGCTCTTGTCGGCTTTCTCGTCCGTGGAGTGCAGGCGCAATACACCGGTGCGTGTAAACATGTCTATGCTCATATCCTGCCCCACGCTGTAATTGACAGGTGTGGAGATTCCGAACGTTTGCTTCATCAGCGTGTCCTGGGCAATAACCATATCGTCCAATGGATTCGGAATGTCGACGAGATCACTCTGGTCCGTAGCGAAGACTTTATAACTGCCGCTACCGAGAGAGAAGTTATAGCTGGTGGAATAATTGGCGACGTACTTTCCGTCAGCAGCGTAGATAAAGAGCGGACGATTGGAGGTACCATAATAGATGCTCCAAGGTTGTCCGTCCATGGTAAGGCTGATCTTCCGTGTCACTTCTGTGTCGTAGGTTTCGTCACTGGAGCAGCCGGAAAAGACTGCTCCGCAAAAGAACAAAGAAGAGAGTAATACTAATATGTGGCTTTTCATAATTACTCTTTTATTTAGAAGGTTATATCATGGATTTGAAATGGAAGAGTTGTCTTGGCGGCACGTGTCCATGGCGTTTCAAGAAAGGCATTGTCGGTGAGTGGCACAGTGATCATATAATGGTGAGACCCCGTATAGTGAAAACCGCCATCGATAGATGCCACAGAGTTGTTGACTACAGTCGTACCATGATAGAATGTAAGCAGGAGCTGTGCAGAAGGATCTTGACCTTTGCGAGTGGGGAAAGAGTTGATCGTGGCACTGTAACCGTTGGAAGCATCAACTTTCATTGCTGCAGACGACACGGCCACGGCAGAGTCGCCACTGATGCGATAGCGCGTGGCGATGTTGGCGAATGTAATGCCTATGTTGTCAAACTTATCGAGCGAAGCCAGCGTCTGAGCGTCTTCCTCGGGCTGGAATGTGGCACGGCTGACAACACGTCGCAGCGAGAACGCCACACGGCTGACAGTCTTGTCGGTTGTGAACGAGGCAACGTTGGAAAGCCATATATTTGCTTCATGCGAGGGATCAAGTGTCAACGACACCGAATCGAATTTCTCTGTGCCCTCCACCCCCGTGGCGTTGGCAACGATAAACGCACGGATGTTCTCGCCAAGGGGCAGCCCTATGGCAAATTGTCCGTCACCAAGATTGACGGTGGTATCCTTGACGAGTGAGTCACGCTTGTTTTGACGAATGTAAGCAAAGAATCGAACTTCACCGATACCAGCCTGAGCGAAAGAGTCAACAGTGGCGCGCGTCAGTGACATCATGACAGAACTTTGGGATTGTAGGACGATTGGGGCCGAAGTAGGCAACCCGTCGTCACTGCAACCAGCGACAAACAGACATGCCGCTAAGGATGTAAGGATTGACTTGATTGAAATCGAATGTCTAAACTGTATCATATATATTTAGGTTTTTGTATTCTGCCTGCAAAATTAGGGAGTAAAGATTGTCCGAGAGTGGATTTTTTGGTGGAATAGTCGTAAGAATAGGATTTTTAGGCACCGAAAAGGACAATTTGATGGTGAGGCATGTTCTTTCCGGTGCAGCAGATTATTTGGTGAATCTTATCCAATCGATGTCGAGAAACGGTGCGTCGTTTTTCTTTCCCGGACGTATACAGTAAAAGCCAGTCTTCGCTCCAATCCACTTTCCCTCTACGATGTCAAAGGACTGACCAAGTTCAGTGTACTTCTTTCCGTCTGTGCTGTAGGCGAACTGAGCATGTGCCTTGATGCCATTGCCGACTCCGGTGCTCCATACTTTTGCGCGTACATATATATAAGGTGTAGCAGACCGTGGCTGCGGTTTGTCATCGACAGCATATTTCTGAGTGTAGGGTCGCGGCATAGGTACCAAAGCGACAGGCTTCTCTTCAATCGTCTCTTCTGCTTTGCCTTTCTGTGCGCCTTTGCAGACTACGTAACGGAGGACACATCCTTCCGGGGTGCTCACAAGTTTTATTGCCGCATAGTCCTGCCCCATGATGACGAAGCCTCCCTCTTCTCTTTTGGGCTTGAAATCAGGATTGGGTATGAACCTCATGCGGGCCACTACGGTGAAGTTCTCTGCCGGCAACTTTTGCAGCAGCATATTTTGCAGATCGCTGATATTGTGGAAGTCTTCTGGCTGCTGCGGGCCATAGAGGCGCAAACGCGAGTTGCGGGCATCGCAATAATACCAATAGTGGCTCCATGGTCCCTCAAACTGCCATTGCAATCCCAACTCGTTACTGTCAAACTCATCATCCTCTGCCGGTTGTAAGACTATATCTTTAGAAAGTGCAGAGACTTTGGGCTTCCTCCATGTTGCTACTGCATCACCACAGCCGTCTCCGTCCTTGTCGTCACCGATGACGAGCCAGCCGCCCTTCCATTGAGCGGGCTGCAGGTGCACGACACGTCCATAAGCATGCTTGTCTTGGAAATGGATAAACCAGTCCTCACCACATGGAGTATCTACCCACGCTCCCTGATGTGGACCGTTGACCTTGCTCTTGCCTTGCGCCAGCGTGACACGCTCCTCGTAGGGTCCGTAGGGCGACTTGCTTCTGAGTTCCACCTGCCAACCGTATTTCACACCACCGGCCGGAGAGAAAATGTAGTAATAGCCACCATGCTTGTAAAACTTTGTACCCTCTATCGTCGGTTGGTTCTCATGTCCATCGTAGACAATGCGCGACGGCCCTGTCACATGTGTGCCGTCTGCCGACAAAGGTGCAACGAAAAGCACGCTCTTCACTCCTGCCCGTGAACCGGCGCAACCATGAGAGAGATAAGCACGTCCGTCGTCGTCCCAAAGTGGACAGCAGTCGATCAGTCCCTTGCCTTCCTTGACAAGCACCGGCTCAGACCATTCGCCACGCGGATCCTGGGTTTTAACCATGAATATACCTTGGTCAGGATCACCCCAATAGATATAATACCAACCATCGTGGTAACGTATCGACGGTGCCCACATGTAATTGCCATGCTGTATCTTGTTGCGATAATCAAGATCTGTCCCCCGATATTGTGGCAGCACAGGGTAATGGTCTTTCAATGCCGCACCAACGATAGTCCAGTTGACCAAATCGGTAGAATGGAGTATCTGAAGGCCCGGGAAGCAGGCAAACGATGATGATGTCATATAGTAATCATCGCCATGGCGGCACACGTCTGGATCACTATAGTCGGCATTGATAATCGGATTTTGATAACGTCCTCCGGAGAGATTGGGATTCCATGTCTTCGACGGGGCTTGCGCCATCATGAACAATGGCATCGCCAGCAGCGATAAGATCAGCTTGAATTGTTGCATATTTAGTTTTTGGTTTTGATTAATCTCTTTTGCTAAAGGAATTCTTGTTGCAAAGTTAGCAAAACATCTCGGTTAGTAAGGTGGAAAAAATGTCGTTTAAAGGCTGATAGACGTTCACAACTATCAACAAAGTAAGATTCTTAGTAAACTTCTAATTGTCGGCAAGTTTGAGTTGGTGAAGGGACGTTTCTCTAAATATGCCGAATTCGATACAGTAAAATAGTCGTTTCGCATTTGTTGATCAGCGAAAAAAAATATAACCGCGTAACTCAAACCAGACTTGAGTTACGCGGTTACATCGTTTTCAACATTAAATGTTTCGTCTACATTATCCATGGATAGCTTTTCACATGAGGATTTATCACCCGCAGGGCATTTTACTCATTCATCAGCACCTCCACGATGCGCTCCGCCGTGCGTCCGTCCCATCTGTCGGGGATGCCGGATTGCTTCCACTGTCCGGCGGCCATCTTGCCGACAGCCTCTTCGAGCTTCTCAGCATCTTCGCCGACCAGCACATTGGTGCCGATCTTCACCGTCTCGATATGCTCGGTATAGCTGTTGAGCGTGATGCACGGCACCTGGTTGAAGGTAGCCTCCTCAGCCACATTGCCGCTGTCTGTGATGATACCGCTGGCATGACGCGTCAGACGTGCGAAAGCCAGATAGCCCAACGGGGTGACGATATGGAAGTTTTTCAGATTGAGCTGCTCTCTCAGTCCCAGCCCCATGATCGTCTCCACGGCCAGTCCTCTCAGCGGGGCGATGATCGTCGTGTCACCGGCTGCTCGGACCAGTGCCATGATCATATTTTTCAGATTGTCTTTGTCAGCGAGCAGCGCCTTGCGGTTGATCGTGAAGACCAGGTAAGGCTTCAGGCTGCCATCCTCTGCCGTGACCACGTGAGCCACCTCGTCGGGCAGCGTAGCCTGCTCGATGCGGGTATGGCAATAGCGCAGGTTGTCCATGAGGATGTTGCCCACCATATACACCTTTGAGAGTTCGGCACCCTCGCGGTTGGCGATCGAGTTGTTGCTGATGCCGGCCGTGAAGAGAATGTCGCTCAGTCCGTCGATGACGAGTCGGTTGATCTCCTTCGGCATGCTGATGTCGAAGCTGCGCGTACCGGCAGCGATGTGCGCCAACTTGATGCCCTGCTTCTTCGTGACGATAGACGCTGCCATCGTCGAGGCGAGATCATCGACAACCACGACCACATCCGTTGGATGATCCTGGAGACAGACTTCGAACTTTGACATCACCTGCCCTGTGAGCTCATTGAGATTGACACAATCCACACCTAAGAAGACATCGGGCCGTCTGATGCCCAAATCGCTGAAAAGACTGTCCTCCAGCGTCGGGTCATTGGCAATGCCGGCATAGACAATCTGGCTCTCCACCGGCTTGCCTTCACGGCGCAGGTTCTCAATCTGACGAATCACCGGCGCCACCTTCATGAAGTTAGGACGGGCACCGCAAAAAACACATATATTCATAGTATCGTTGTTTTGCTCATTTTTTACTTATGCAAACTTACATAAAAATTACTATATCTCAAAATTTCAATCACGGATTTTGCGAAAAAGATAAGAGATACGGCAAAACTATTGCTACTCTCAAAGATTTCATGTACTTTTGCAGGCAATAATCATCAACTCCATGGAAGCTAAAATCAACAACGACAACTTTGAGACATACTGGGCTGAGCACAAAAGTGAGCTCATCGCCTGTGCACCGCAGCATTTGCGCCAGGAAAGAGAAAACGCCCTGAAGATGAACACCGCCGGCGACTGGCTGCTGGCCATCGTGCCCATCATCGTGATGGTGGCCTTTCTCAGCGAGGGACTCATCCACAGTGAGATCCTCAACTTTGCAGCCGCGGCTCTGACAGGATGCGTCACCTATGTGCTGACCATGCTCGTCAAGCCCTATGTCACGGGCAAGCGCAGCCTGGTAGACATTGACAACGACATCAAGGCGTATTTCCGGCAACATTCAAGAAGTTAATGCCTTCTTGGTCGTTTCACGATTTTTTTGTACCTTTCCTCTATAAAACCGAATAGATTTCCGTGCAGGAGTAACTAAAAACAAGGTT
>UQFS01000040.1 GCA_900540375.1 uncultured Prevotella sp. | reverse complement strand
CTTGTTTTTAGTTACTCCTGCACGGAAATCTATTCGGTTTTATAGAGGAAAGATACAAAAAAAAGAAAAACTTCTTTGGATTCAACAGTTTTTATTATCTTTGCACTAAAATAGAAAGAGATAGAAAGTTTTTAAATCTAAAATATAACATTTTTATGGTTAAGATTACAGAGGAAGCTGCCCTCGCCTACCATGCCAATGGACGACCGGGCAAAATAGAAGTGAAGCCGACGAAGCCTTATCGCACGCAAACCGATTTGAGCTTGGCCTATTCACCCGGAGTTGCTTATCCGTGCCTTCAGATACAGAAAAATCCTGATAATGTCTACAAATATACCGACAAAGGCAATCTTGTAGCCGTCATCTCCAACGGCACTGCCGTACTTGGATTAGGAGACATAGGAGCTATGAGCGGCAAGCCGGTGATGGAGGGCAAGGGATTGCTCTTCAAAATCTACGGAGGCATTGATGTGTTCGACATCGAGCTCAATGAGAAAGATCCCGAGAAATTCTGCGAGACCGTAGAGCGTATCGCTCCTACCTTCGGCGGTATCAACCTAGAGGATATCAAGGCGCCTGAGTGCTTCTATATTGAGGAACGCCTGAAGAAGAATCTCGACATCCCCGTGATGCATGATGACCAGCATGGCACAGCCATCATCTCCGCTGCCGGACTGAAAAATGCGTTGGAAGTGGCTGGCAAGGACATCAGCAAGGTTCAGCTCGTAGTCAACGGAGCCGGTGCAGCAGCTATCAGCTGCACGAAGCTCTATGTGGCATTGGGCGTGAAAAAAGAAAATATCGTCATGCTCGATTCCAAGGGGGTCATCACTTCAGACCGTCCTAATCTTACACCACAGAAAAAGCTCTTCGCCACTGACCGCCGCGATGTCCACAATCTTGAGGAGGCTATCAAGGGTGCTGACGTTTTCGTCGGACTATCCAAGGGTAACATCCTGACTCAGGACATGATCCGTTCGATGGCCGAGAAGCCTATCGTATTTGCTCTAGCTAACCCTGTACCAGAGATCAGCTACGAGGATGCTATGGCCAGCCGGCCCGACGTATTGATGTCCACCGGTCGTTCTGACTATCCCAACCAGATCAACAATGTCATCGGTTTCCCCTATATCTTCCGCGGCGCTCTTGACGTCCACGCCAAGGCTATCAACGAAGATATGAAGATGGCGGCTGTCAATGCCATTGCCGACTTGGCCAAACAGCCAATCCCCGACATAGTCAACGAAGTCTACCATGTCAATGACCTGACGTTCGGTCCTAAGTATTTCATACCGAAACCAGTGGATCCTCGTCTGATCACAGAGGTCAGCGCTGCTGTGGCAAAGGCTGCAGTAGAGAGTGGTGTAGCTCGCACGCCTATCAAGGACTGGGCAGCCTACAAGGATCATCTGCGTCAGCTGTTGGGACAGGAGACCAAGCTCACACGTACTCTGCACGCCACAGCAGCACTGCACCCACAGCGTGTGGTCTTTGCCGAAGGTGGTCATCCGACGATGATGAAGGCCGCCGTACAAGCCCAGCAGGAAGGCATTTGCCATCCTATCCTTCTTGGTAATCCCGACCGCTTGACCCGTATCGCCAACCGCCTGAAACTCGACCTCTCGGGTGTGGAGCTCATTGACATGCGCGCCGATAAAGAACAGGGGCGCCGCGCTACCTATGCCAAGCACCTCGCTGAGAAGCGCGCGAGACAAGGCTACACCTTTGAGGAGGCCTACGACAAGATGTATGAGCGCAACTATTTCGGCATGTCCATGGTTGAGCAGGGCGACGCCGATGCTTTCATCACCGGTCTCTATACTAAATACAGCAACACCATCAAGGTGGCCAAGGAAGTGGTCGGTGTGCGCAAAGACTACAACACCTTCGCCACAATGCACATTCTCAACACCAAGAAGGGAGTTTACTACCTTGCTGACACGCTCATCAACCGTCATCCTGACCAAAATGTGCTCTATGACGTAGCCCGCCTCTCGGCCCATACGGTCCGATTCTTCAACGACGAGCCCGTGATAGCTATGATCAGCTACTCCAACTTCGGTACTGACGAGATCGGATCTCCGCAGAAAGTGCATCAGACTGTGGAGATGATGCAGCACGACTATCCCGACCTCGACATCGACGGTGAAATGCAAGTCAACTTCGCGCTTGACAAAGAACTCCGCGATGCCAAGTATCCCTTTACCCGCCTCAAGGGCAAGAATGTCAACACACTGGTATTCCCCAACATGAGTTCCGCCAACAGCAGCTACAAGCTGATGCAGTCGTTGGATCCCGACGTGGAGATCATCGGCCCCATCCAAATGGGCCTGAACAAGCCTATTCACTTCACCGATTTCGAGGCCAACGTCCGCGATGTCGTCAACGTTACTGCAGTGGCTGTCATCGACGCCTATGTCGATAAAGTCAAGAAAGAGAAGAGGTAACCCTACTTCCCTCCTGAAAACATACACAACGGATTGTAAAGAAGCCATATTCTTTGCAATCCGTTTTTATTTTCTACCTTACCTTGCCACATCTTATAGCCGTAAATCTACCATGATAACTATTATTTCGATTTTAACTTACTTTAGTAGCCATTTCCTTGCAGTGTATTGTTTAAACCTTTATTTTTGCAATATATATACCTTGTTACATAAATGTCTATGAATAATAAGAGAACATGTCTCTACGAGCGGCACTGCCAGGCAGGAGCGCTCATTCAGCCATTTGGGGGCTTCGATATGCCCATCCAGTACGCATCTATTATAGATGAGCACAATGCTGTGCGGCTGCATTGCGGTGTTTTTGATGTCTCCCACATGGGCGAGATTGTCGTGACGGGTCCTGACGCTGAAAAGTATGTCAACCACATTTTCACCAACGAAATCACTGATGCCCCTATCCACAAGATCTACTATGGTATGATGCTCTACCCTAATGGAGGTACCGTTGACGACCTGCTTGTCTATAAAATGGCACCCAACCATTTCTTCATCGTTGTTAATGCTGCCAACATCGACAAAGATGACGCATGGATGCGGGAGCAAGCCCATGGATTTGAAGTCACACTCGACAACAAGTCTGACTATTATGGTCAGCTCGCCGTGCAAGGACCTGAGTCGCCAAATGTCATGGAAGAAGTGCTGAAGATACCTTGCAGCGAGCTTGTCTTCTACACCTGCAAGACACTGGAAATCGATGGCGAGGAAGTGATCGTCAGCCGCACCGGATACACGGGCGAGGACGGTTTTGAGATCTACGGATCCACAGGCTTCATCGTCAAACAATGGGACCTGCTGATGGCAAGCCACCGTTGCGTACCGTGCGGATTGGGTTGTCGCGACACGCTGCGCTTCGAGGTAGGACTGCCCCTCTATGGCGACGAGCTGTCAAAGGACATATCACCGGTTATGGCTGGGCTGAGCATGTTTTGCAAATTGGACAAGCCCGAATTCATCGGCAGAGAGGCACTTGTAGAGCAAAAGACTAATGGTGTAGCACAACGGCTGCGCGGCATAGAGCTCGACGACAAAGCGGTGCCACGTCATGGCTATACAGTGCTCAAGGACGGCAAGCTCGTCGGTTTGGTCACCACCGGCTATCGTCTCATCTCTGTGGACAAAAGTTGCGCCGTGGCCTTGGTTGACTCCTCACTCAAGTTGGGCGACCGCGTGGAGATTCTGATCCGGCGCAAGACCTTCCCAGGGACTATAGTCAAGAAGAAATTCTATGATAAGCATTATCACAAATAACATACTCATTAACCATTAATTTCACACCTATTATGACTTATTTCAGTGAATCACACGAATATGTAAGAGTAGAAGGAGAGTTCGGTTATATCGGCATCACCGATTACGCTCAGAAGCAACTGGGAAATATAGTCTATGTCGACATGCCGGAAGTAGACGACGAGATCACTGCTGGTGAAGTCTTTGGCGCCGTGGAAAGCGTCAAGGCAGCAAGCGACTTGATTGCCCCTGTCAGCGGCACAGTCGTTGAGGTCAACGAGGCACTGGAGGATCA
The DNA here is from genome assembly GCA_900540375.1 of uncultured Prevotella sp. GTDB lineage: Bacteria > Bacteroidota > Bacteroidia > Bacteroidales > Bacteroidaceae > Prevotella. The sequence goes on along the minus strand of UQFS01000040.1, from coordinate 25,010 downwards.
TCCCGAGCTCATCAACCAGGATGCCAACGACAATTGGATCATCAAGGTGAGCATCGCTGACACTGATGAGCTTCAAAAACTCATGACAGAAGAAGACTACAACAAGAATAACCAATAACTTCGTATTCGGAAATAGAATGACAATCCGCTATAATTATCGTCTCATCCTTCAAGTATGATGGCAAGATGAGTCATAACGGGCAGGGCTTTCTATTTCCGATACTTCGGTAAATCTATGCTATGTTTAAATATTTCCCTCAAACGCCTGAGGACATCCAAGAAATGTTGCAGGTCATAGGGGTCAGTTCCATCGACAACCTCTATGCGGATGTACCTGAATCCGTCCGGCTCAAAGGCGACTACGACATACCGAAAGCTATGAGCGAGGTGGAAGTGCGCAGATACTTCGGCCAGCTTGCCAAGCACAACCGTGAGCTGACGTGTTTCGCCGGTGCCGGTGTCTATGACCATTATATTCCCTCCGTTATCCCGCAGATCGTAGAGCGCTCTGAGTATCTGACGAGCTACACGCCATACCAGGCCGAGATCTCGCAAGGCACCCTACACTATATCTTTGAATACCAGACGATGATGACACGGCTGACTGGCATGGAGGTGAGCAATGCGTCGATGTACGACGGTGCCACAGCCACGGCAGAGGCAGCGATGATGGCCTGTGCTATCGGCCACCATGCCGAGACCATTCTGGTGTCGGCAACCATCGACCCGAAAGTGAGAAAAGTGCTTGACACCTATGCCCGTTTCCATGGCATGGTCGTGAAAGAAATCCCACAAAACGAGGGTGTCACCGATTTCAGTCAGACGGAGGATGCACTCAATCAGGGCGGTGTGGCCGGCGTGATCGTGCAGCAACCCAACTACTATGGTGTCGTCGAAGATCTGAGCGGTGTGGCTGACACTTGCCACGCCAGCAAAGCACTGCTGATCATCAACAGCATTGCTGCCGACTTGGCTCTGCTGAAAACTCCCGGAGAATGGGGAGCCGACATCGCTGTCGGTGAGGCCCAAAGCTTAGGGGTGCCCATGGCCTGGGGCGGACCTTACCTCGGATACATGTGTACCACTGAAAAATATATGCGCAAGATGCCGGGAAGAATCGTCGGTCAGACAGTCGACGGCAACGGGCAGCGTGTCTTTGTGCTCACGCTGCAGGCCCGCGAACAGCATATCCGCCGGCAGAGAGCCACCTCCAACATTTGCTCCAATGAGAGCCTGATGGCACTTTGGGTGACCATCTACATGGCGCTCATGGGTAAGCAGGGGCTCAGAGAGGCCGCACAAACGGGCTGTGACGGAGCTCACTACCTTCACGATAGACTTTTGGAAACCGGACATTTCACCGATACGTTCAAGGGCAAGGAATATCTCAATGAATTCTGTGTCACATACGACGGTGACCTCGACGCTCTGCAGGCCAAATGGCTGGAGGCTGGATTCCTCGGAGGCGTTAAGATCGATGGCCACACCCTCATGCTGGCTGTCACCGAGCAGAGAAGCAAGGGAGAGATTGACGCGCTTGTAGCACTGGTTAATTCTTAAATGAGAAGGTTATGAACAATAAGTTATATCATCATCTGATTTTCGAGCAGAGCCATCCCGGACGCGTTGGCTACAGCCTGCCAGATAATACTTTTCCTCATCATGCCCTACCCTCGGATGTCTGCCGCGACAAGGCAGCAGAGCTTCCCGAGTGCGACGAGATGACTGTCGTGCGGCACTATACCAACCACAGCGGCAACAACTTCGGTGTCGACAACGGATTCTACCCATTGGGATCCTGTACGATGAAATACAATCCCAAAATAAATGAGGAGATAGCCACCCTATCCGCCTTCACCCATATCCATCCTCTGCAGCCTGAGCAGACAGTCAAGGGATGTGAGGAGGTGGGCACAGCACTGCGCCGTCAGCTCGCAGCACTTACGGGCATGTACGACTTCACGCTCAAGCCTTGCGCCGGCGCCCACGGAGAGCTTACAGGACTGATGATCATCCGGGCTTATCACGAGAGCCGCGGCGATATGAAGCGAGTCAAGGTCATCGTGCCCGACTCCGCCCACGGCACCAACCCTGCCTCAGCGGCTGTCTGCGGCTTACAGGTCGTGGAGGTCAAGAGCCTTGCCGACGGTACCGTCGACATCGATGACCTGCGCTCAAAGCTCGACGACACCGTAGCTGCCCTGATGATGACCAATCCCAATACGCTCGGTCTCTTTGAGCACAATATTGTGGAAATCGTTAAGCTCGTACATGATTGCGGCGGACTGATGTACTACGACGGAGCCAATCTCAATCCCCTGCTGGGCATCTGCCGTCCGGGTGATATGGGCTTTGACGTGATGCACCTCAACCTCCATAAGACTTTCTCCACTCCTCACGGTGGTGGTGGCCCCGGCAGCGGCCCCGTGGGTGTGCGCAAGGGACTGGAGCAGTTCTTCCCTATGGTTAACCCCTATCACGGTAACTTCCTCGTAGAGGTTCGCGCCCTGACTTATATCCTATCATTGGGCAAGGAAAACATTAAATATGTAGGACCCCTCTCAACGCTCAATGCCACCTACATCCGCCATCAGCTGAAAGACGCTTATGAGTTGCCGATTGAGGGGCTCTCCAAACATGAGTTCGTCTTCAACGGACTGAAAGACAAGTCCACGGGAGTCACCACGCTCGACGTCGCCAAGCGATTACTTGACTTCGGCTTCCATGCTCCTACTATCTACTTCCCGCTGCTCTTCCACGAGGCCATGATGATCGAGCCAACGGAAAATGAGAGCAAGGAGACACTCGACCGGTTCATCGACGTGATGCATCAGATAGCACGAGAGGCCAAGGAGACACCCGACGTGGTGAGGACTGCACCGCACAACACGCCCATCTCGCGTGCCGACGACGTGTTGGCAGCCCGCCATCCTATTCTGACATTCAATGGCGAAAACTAAAAACATTTTGATCTGTACGAGTGGAACAGCCAAACTAAAATGATCCCATTGTATTGTGGGGTAGCTTCATTAGTGGCTGTCAGTACATTAAAACGACAGAAACTAACATGCTTCTCAGCCGTTAGCTGTTGGTCAAACGATCGTCAGACATATAGATGACGGTCGTCAGACAATTGGCTGACGAATGTTTGACCTTGTAGTTTTAACGATATTGTTGTGGTTCTAACGCTTTAGATGACTATCAAAAGCCATATGATGACAATAATCCATTCGTTCAGTTCCAAACACTTTTGTAAATGCGTAAATATGATTGAAACAGATTTAATGATCATTGGCAGCGGGCCGGGTGGCTACGAAACCGCTCTTTATGCTGCCAATAAAGGATTGAAAGTGGTGATTGCTGAGGAGAAGGAAGTCGGGGGGACATGTCTCAACCGCGGCTGCATTCCCACAAAATCGTTGCTTCACGATGCCGCCAAGGCCGCCACTGATCATGCAGAGCTACAGGTTGAAGCTTTCAAGCGAGCCATGGAGAGAAAAGGACAGGTAGTAGCTGGACTTCGTCAGGGCATCTCTACTTTGCTCTCCAATCCAGCCATCACACTGTTGCAGGGACATGCAACCTTTGCCGATGCTAAGACTGTCAGTGTCGGTGAAGAAATTGTAAAGCCTCAGCATGTGATCATCGCCACAGGATCCGAGGTCAAGATGCCACTGTTGCCAGGAATCAAGGAGCCGCGTAGTCCCTACGTCTTCACGTCCGACGACCTGCTTGTTTCTCCAATATTGCCCCCGACGGTGTGTGTCATTGGAGCCGGAGTCATCGGCTTAGAGATGGCTACGATGTTCCGTGGCTTCGGCTGTAGAGTTGATGTCGTGGAGTTTCTGAGTGAATGCTTGCCCACCATTGATGGTGAGGTAGCCCGACGGCTGCGCAAGACACTGGAGAAGTCTGGCATTAAATTCCATCTCGCTTGTCAAGTTCGTGAAGTTAACGGCAATGAAGTCATCTATCTTAATACAAAGAGGAAGACCGAGGAGCACATCGCTTCCGACTGCATATTGGTAGCTACCGGACGGGCACCGCAAGTTGATGGACTGCAGCTTGAGGCAGCCGGTGTTCAGTACAATGACCACGGCATTCTCGTCGACGACGATTTTTCCACCTCTGTGCCAAACATCTATGCCATCGGCGATGTCAACGGCCGACAGATGCTGGCTCATGCGGCAACAGCGCAAGGGCGCCATGCGGTCAACCGCATTCTGGGACTTAAAGACCGCATTCGTTTCGACATCATGCCCGCTGCTGTCTTCACCCGTCCTGAGGTAGCTTCCGTAGGACTGACAGAGGATTTAGTTAAATCCCAATACCCAAACTATACCACCCACAAAGGCTTCTACCGTAGCAATGGTAAAGCGCAGGCCATAGAGGCCACCGAGGGGTTTGTAAAGATCGTCTGTGACAACAAGCAGCCCGATTCCAAGATCGTCGGATGCCATGTCATGGGAGCCAATGCCGCTGCTATCGTACAGGAAGTGGCTGCGCTGATGAATTTCAAAGTTACTCTTGAGCAACTGAGAGACATCATCCACATCCATCCTACCCTCAACGAGATCTTGCTTCAAGCTGCCAACGTCTGAAGTTAGTGTCCGCAGAACTTCACGTTGCCCCCATCGCCATTAACGAAGTGGTCAGCATGTACCTTGACGGCTACATCGAGTACAGCGACAGCAACTGCCACCATAGCAACTCCCTAACCAAACTACGACTGTTGCTCACATCGGCAGAAATCCACGAATATCCAGAGTTTATTGCTCTATATTCGTGGATATTTTTTAAGCCATCAAAGAGAAAGCGCTTTTTAAATCAAGTTGCATGACTGCATCTGCAAATTCACTCAATATATAAACCTTATCCGTTGTCCTCCGGCATACAAATCCAAAGGATGATATAGATGATGATCCCGCTGAAGGCTGTGCACAGCGTCAGCACCAAATAGACCAAACGCAGGATGGCCACATCCCAACTGAAGTAGTTGGCAACGCCACTGCACACCCCTGCTAACCAGCGGTCCGACATGGATCGCGTCAATCGCTTACCTATACTCATCATTAAATCTCCTTTATGATTTCGTTCAACGTTTTACGCCGCTTCTCAGCATGAGGGCAGTCTGCAATATGTCCAAGGGGAATGATGGCAACAGCCTCAAATCCATCCACGGGGAAGAGACGCTGGAGAGTCTCAACATGATAGTTGCACACCCAACATGTGCCCAAATCTCGCTCAGCCGCTGCCAAACAGAGGTGCTCCACGGCAACGCCGAGATCGATGTCGCCATGCGGTTTGTTGTCGTCGGGACGAACCCAATTGTTGTTCACGTCCTTCATGCACAGCACATACATCGGTGCTGTCTTAAACCAGTCGCGGTCGTAGCATCGACGAATCTTTTCCTTTGCCTCATCAGAGGTGATCACGAGAAACTTCCATGGCTGTCGGTTGCAGGCCGACGGAGCCAGTCGCACACAGTCCATGATATAGTCGATGTCAGCTTTGCTGACCGCTTCGTCCGTAAACTTTCGCGCAGAGAAGCGCTTTGTTGCCAATTCCTTCAATGTCATAGTTAATATTCGCTTAACATTTCTGATTTGTCTTCAAAGGTAATCATTTTATTTGAGAAAAGCAAGCGTAAGCAAGTTAAACGTTCTACTACAATATGCAATTTCAGCTTCAATATACTTTTTCAACTGCAATATGCTATTCCAAATCTACTGTTAGTTTGGTGACAGTAGATGACTCTTCCCTAAGTCCTCATCGTCTCTTCCGCGCCATAAAGTCATGACGCTCAGTCTCTTCAAACTTTTCTATGGCATAGCGTAACATAGTTCTCGGCATCTCTTTGGCATGCTGATCGAGGAAGTTGCGTAAGAGATCCATGCTGACGTGCTTTCCCATCTCACGAAGCATCCAGCCAACAGCCTTCTGCATGAGGTCGTGAGTAGCATGGAGATGGATCTCGGCATAGCGCAGGCACCACGAGGGATCACCCTGCTGCGTCGGCGTGAGGGTGCAGACTATGCTGATGCGCTGTCGCCACAGATGACTGCTATGAGCTAAAGCATCGATGATGTCGCACTGCTTACCCATAGTGGTTGGACACATCAGCCAACGTCCGATGATTTTCGGCGCTGAGGCATCGACAAGATCCCAATTGTTGATTCTGTCGGCATGACGGAGATAGAAGCTGACGATTGCATCGCGCTGACTCATAGCTCCCTGATCGCAGCGGTTAGCAACACGACCGAACTGCTCCACTAATATCAGCAGCGCACAGAGCCGTACCTCATGCCACGGCGATAGCAGCAACTGTTCTATCTCAGCAATTGGCAGGTTCTTGTCCACTATTTTCACCACACCGCGGGTCACAGGCACCTTGATGCCCAAGAACTCATCTCCTTCGCCATACTCCCCCGCTCCAGTTTTGAAGAAGCGCATGAGTATATCGCACTGACAGTCATTGCGTAGGGCGAGTAAACGGTCTGTGATCTGCTGCGCATCTTTCAAGACTTCATTGGAAGGGGTCTTTATGCTCATAATAATATAGAAATACTGAAGGGATTAAAATAGGATGAAATGATGATGTTTCATCAATCGATAATGCCATTAGCGGTGAGGCAAACTTTCCATTGCCCAAACAAATCCTTTGGCCGTCCGTTGTCCATTGTCTTGGAAATGATTGCCGGGATTCCACTCGAGGGTATTGACGACATGAGCCAGCTCTAACAGTTGTTGCTGACGGCGGATGGCCGTGGCGATGGTAGTCAGAATGGGGGTGCGCGAACGCTCCTCGCGATCACCGAGACTAAGATAGAAAGCACCGGGCTGAGGCTGATGAACAGCGGCATAGTCGAGCCAATCTTGATACCACACAGAGGGAGAGGCGGCCACAACAGCATCGAAGGGTTGGTCGAGCTGATAGCCAGCCCACAGCGTGAAGAGTCCTGCCAAGGAATAACCACCAATGATGATCTTCATCGGAGCCTCTACAGACGCGGCCATACGCTGTTGCTCCTCATCAACGATCTGCCGGAGGCTGTCGAGTGTCTTAGCGGCACCATTGCCGAAAGGTGTCTTGCCAAAAACGGGTGGTGCTGGCCAAGGAGCCAGTTCATCAAACCACCGGTCGACATGAACAGCGATGAAACGGAAATCCACAGTGCTATGACAGATGATCCATTCCATCTCTGTGTCCAACTCCTCACGATTGTGCTCGTCGACGGGCTGCAAAAGAAGTATCTGCGGTGCTTCTCCTCGTTGATAAACCGTGCAACTCTTGCCAAGAATCTCTGTTTGTTGTTTCATCCTTGATTATTTTTCGCAAAGATACGAAAAGAAATCAAGAAAAGTGGCAACGTCGGCTTGTAAAGTAGAAAATGGCATTTCTTTTTTATTATCACGAGAATTTGAGGATCAAACTCACTTTGTCATACGCAGAATTTTGATTACCTTTGCGACTTAGAAGTCTGAATAGAAGACTCAAAGAAACAGCAAAATATAGATGAGCTATCGATGATGAATTACGAGAATATCATATTTGATTTGGGCAACGTCCTCGTCAAACTCGATGAAGCTGCCACAATGCATGCGTTTGAGAATTTGGGTTGGCCGAAGAAGAACCACATTCGAGAGTATGCCGAGGGGCTGAAACTCTTCCAGGCGATGGGCGTGGGAATGATGAGCAACAGACAATTCTTTGATGCGGTTCGCGAGACCACTCATTCAGATGCCACCGACGAGCAGATCACCGATGCTGCCAACGCGATGCTGCTGTATATCCCCGACGGGAAGAAACGCAAGTTGCTACAACAGAGAAAAGAAGGGCACCGCGTCTTCCTCCTCAGCAATACCATTGATCTGCACTGGCAATACTGTAAGGAAAAGCTTTTCCCGATGGATCACTACAGTGTAGAGGACTATTTCGAGAAAACATTTCTCTCGCAGGAGATGCACATGAAGAAGCCCGATGACGAGATTTTTCAGCAAGTCATCAAAGACGCAGCCATTGACCCCAACGCTACGCTTTTCATCGATGACTTGGAGGTGAACTGTGAAGCTGCTGAGCGCAATGGTATCCACACTTTCCATAACAAGAACTTCGACGACTGGATGAAGCTGTTCTGACCGTTTGTGTTTTCGCATGAATGCTCATGACTCATGCTGGTACATGAATGCCATGAATGATGCTGGCTACACATCATGCTGTCGCAGCCACTCCATGACGACGTGCGTGAGATAGATTTGCTCACGCATCGTCAGCTGACGGCCCTTGGGAATGCCGTGCCATTTCTCCAAGCATCCACGACAACAGCAGCCTGTGGCGTGCTGGGCGATGAAAGGTGGAAAGATGCCATGGCGCATAGGTGTTTGCTTTCCGTCGTTGGCGATGAAGGCAGGAGCCAGCCGCCGGGCTATGGTCTCTCGCGTGCCCTGCTCAATCTTTTCCCAGCCCTTGTCTTGGATATAGGCTTTGTCCTTGGCATTGAGATAAAACGAACTGCGAAACTGACTCTTAGCCAGTCGCTCAAAAAGAGGCGAAAAGTCTATGCTTTCTACCTCTTTCTTTATTTTTTCCTCTTCGTCGTCTGTAGCGAAGAGGTCGAGTTGTTGATAAGTCATTGTCAATCTTTACATACTCTCGTGGAGTACCTCCATAAGTTCGTCGTGGGTGAGCTGATGATAACCGGCATCGAGGAGGAAGGTGCCGCGGGCGATACCCTCAAGCATGTCGTCGGTGGTGCCAATCTCTTTCAATGTCAACGGCAGTCCAATTTCCTGCATCCAAGCCTTCAACGCGTTGAGGCCCTCGGTGGCTATCTGTTCGTCGGTCTTCCCATGAGAGCTGACACCCCAAACGTTTTCAGCAAAGCGCACGAATTTCTTCAGTCCGAACTTCATGATTTTGCGATAGTAAGCCAGCGATACGGCAGCGAGCGTATAGCCATGGGGCGCATGTGTCCAAGCACCTACTGAGTGGCCGATCATGTGCACTTCCCAGTCCTCTTTCTTGCCCTTGTTGATGAGTCCGTTGAGTGCCCATGTGGCAGTCCATATGATGTTGCTGCGGGCTTCATAGTCCTGCGGATCCTTCACAGCCTTACGGACAGCAACGATGAGCCCGTGCATGAGTCCTTCAGAGAGATAGTCAGATGTGTTGTCGTCGTCATCGGAGAAATACTGCTCCAAGATGTGGCTCATGATGTCGAAGATACCAGCCTTCATCTGCTCTACAGGCACGGTGAGCGTGAAGTTAGGATTGAGGATAGAGAACTGCGGTAGGAGTCGCTCGTCGTAGATGTGGCCCACCTTCAGCTTGGTGTCAGCATCGGTGATGACAGTTCCGGCATTCATCTCGCTGCCGGTTCCTGCCATTGTCAGCACACAGGCCACGAGCAGAATCTTTTGCCCTTGTGGTGGGTTCTGCTGTTTGAGATAGAAGCTATCCCAATAGTCACCCTCGTAGTGGGCGCAGGCTGCCACAGCTTTAGAGTAGTCGCAGACGCTACCGCCACCCACGGCGAGGATGAGGTCGACCTGATGTTTGCGGGCGATATCCACGCCCTCGCGCAGTTTGGCCAGTGTTGGGTTGGACATTACGCCGGGATTCTCCACTACAGTCTTACCAGCTTCCTTCAGCACAGCCATCACCTCGTCGTAGATGCCGTTGCGCTTGATGCTCCCGCCACCATAGTTGAGCATGATGTTGGGGCCATATTTCTTCAGTTCTTCTTTCAGTCCGTTGAGACTGTCGGGACCAAAATAGAGTTTGGTCGGATTGTGATAAACAAAATTTCCTTTCATGGTTATTGATGATTAAAGAGGTTGTTATGATACCTATATACAAATAGGTATACGATGCTTATTGTCTTTTGATGTTCAGCACGAGATATTCCGATTGCGTGCCAATGCGAAACTTTGCGCCCCAAATGCCGAGACCCGAACTGACGTAATAGTCGGTATGTCCTTTGCACAGTGGTCCGAAAGCGTCCTCATAGACAGCGTCGGTGATCCAGCTGATGGGCCATACTTGTCCGTAGTGAGTATGTCCGGCAAACTCAAAGTCAATGCCATTCTTCTCAGCCTCTTCCAAGTGATAAGGCTGATGGTCGAGTTCCAGCATAAATCTATTCTTGTCGGTGCTGTGCAAGATCATGTTGAGTGACTTGCGCTGAGCGTTGGTGCGGTCGTCACGGCCTACGATGGTGATGCCCTCAAGCGTCGTCGTGGTATCGCGCAGCACCTTGATGCCCGCTTCCCGGCAGAATTGCAAATCAGCGCTAAGCCCTGTGTAGTAGTCGTGGTTGCCCAAGCAGGCAATGACGGGTATGCTCAAGAAGCGAAACTCCTCAGCCATGTGCTCTTCTGCCACGGGGCGATAGCTGCCGTCGATGATGTCCCCACCGATGAGGATTGCATCAGGTTTCTCGGCTTTGAGCATCGTGAGCCAACGATGCAGGTCAGCGCGGCGGTTGTGATAACCCAGGTGCAGGTCGCTGATGAGAACCAGTTTCAAGTCTTTATTGATCGGCTTGCTCGTTTTCACCATTTTCTCCACCCGCTTCTTGTCGTTGTAGTGATAATAAGCGTAAGAGAAGAGTGCCGTCAGTGCAATGGCCAGTCCCGCAGCCAGCCGTCCGTTAGCCTGCAAACTGGTCGACGGAAGGATATGGCAGAGCCGCAACACATCGAAGCAGAGAAACGCAAGGAAGAGATAGAGCAGGATGATCATCCATGAGGTGCCCGCCTCGTAAGCTGCCGTTGCCAAGGCCATCGGCCAATGGTTGATGATGCCCGATATGGCGATGAAAAAGGTGATGAAGGCCAAGGCCATCAAGCCCACAACGGGCATGCGAAGCGCTGGAATGACTGACAGCAACTGCCAAGTGCGGAGCATGACATAGGCCTGTCCGGCTATGGGAAAGATTAGAAATATGATGAAAGCGAATCTCATTCTATATATATTAGCAATTTTGTTTTTGTACTTGCAAATATAGGGCTTTTCTTCCATATTAGCAAATGCTATCGTTGAGTTTCTGCAATCAAGGTCATCGAAACCACGATCTTGGTAAGCAGTAAAGGGAAAAGTGAAAATTGATAGGGACTTTGAAGAAATAATTTTCCGTAACTGTTGCTTTTTACGAAAAAAGAGTTTATCTTTGACACATCAATCTAAAACTCTAAAAGAGACAATTATAAAACCTTCACTATTATGTCAATACTCATGATCGTAGAGCTCCTTGTGGTGCTCGGGGCGCTTTGGATTGGTGCCCGTTACGGAAGTCTTGCCCTTGGAGCTATCTCCGGCATAGGCTTGGCCATTTTAGTATTCGGCTTTCATCTCAAACCGAGTACGCCACCTACTGATGTGATCTATATCATCATAGCTGCAGTGACCTGCGCCGGTATGCTGCAAGCCTCGGGCGGCATGGACTGGATGATACAGATAGTAGAGAAAATTCTTCGCAAACACCCCGACCGCATCACGCTGTTGGCGCCCTTCACTACGTTTTTCCTTACCGTGCTCGTGGGCACCGGACATGTTGTCTACACGCTCATGCCGATCATCTGTGACATTGCCCTGAAGAAAGGCATACGCCCGGAGCGCCCCTGCGGCATCGCCAGCATCGCCTCGCAGATCGGTATCACCTGCTCGCCGATTGCAGCCGCTGTGGTGGCCTTCTCTGCCATCTCGGCTGAAAACGGCTATCATGTGAGCAACATACAGATCATCATGGTCACGATGCCAGCTTGTATCTGCGGTATCCTCATGGCCGTAGCCTACAGCTGGCACAGGGGACTTGACCTGGACAAGGACCCTCAGTTTCTGGCAAGACTGAAAGACCCCGTACAGCGCAACTACATCTACGGCAACAGTGCCACCGTGCTCGACAAGAAGATTGAACCCGAGAGCAAGCGTGCGGTTTACATCTTCCTCGTGGCCTTAGGCATCATCGTCTTGTTCTCCATCACTTCCATGTTTGGCATCAATCTCTTGCCCAGCTTCGATCAGGTGCAGGCGGTCAGTGGCGGACCGGAGCAGATCACCCTGGCCAATGGCGTGACCGAATCGGCCAAGCAATTGGCTAAGGCTGGTGTAGTAGTAGCCGGAGTTACCGAGAAGGTGTCGGAGCCGATCACGATGAATATCGTCATCCAAATCACGATGATCGCAGCAGCAGCTCTGATGGTCATCTTCTGCAAGGCCAAGCCTAAACTTGCCGTCAGTGGTGCTGTGTGGCAGAGCGGTATGGTGGCTGTTGTAGCTATCTATGGTATCGCTTGGATGGCCAACACCTATTTCGACAACTATAAGCCCGAGATGCAGGCTATGCTGACCGATTTGATCACTGCTTATCCTTGGACTATCGCCATCGCTTTCTTCCTTGTCTCCGTACTTATCAACAGCCAGGGTGCTGTTGTGGTCTCCATGCTTCCGCTGGCCTATTCGCTCGGCATCGACGGTTGGGTGCTCTTGGGCGTGATGCCTTCGGTCTATGGCTATTTCTTCATTCCCAACTATCCTTCCGACATCGCCACGGTCAACTTCGACCGGTCGGGGACTACAGTCATCGGCAAATATCTCTTCAACCACTCCTTTATGATCCCTGGCCTTATTCATGTCTTCACAGCAACGATCGTCGGCTACTTTGTCGCCTATCTTTTCCATACGATGGGCGTTATCTGATAGATATCCAAAAAGAGATTCGGCAGTGTTGCCGAATCTCTTTTTGTTATTAATGGATCAATTCATTTAAAATTGATAATAGACGTATTATCAGAATCTTATTATTCGAATATGAAGTTGAGGATGAAGACTGCGCTGAGCACGAGCAGGGTGGCGTTGAGATCCTGCCATTTCCTCACACACAGTTTCATGGCCACATAGCTGAGGATGCCCAGGCAGATGCCGTCAGCAATGCTATAGCACAGCACCATGGTGATCATCGTGATGAAAGCCGGGAAAGACTCGTCGATCGTCGAGAGATCCATCCGCTTCACATTGTCGAGCATCAGCACTCCCACCATCACCAGCGCACCACTCGTGGCCGCACCGGGGATGAGCATAAACACCGGAGAGAGGAAGAGCGAGATGAGAAACAACAGACCCACGGTGAAGCTCGTCATGCCACTGCGACCGCCCTCAGCGATTCCCGAGGCACTCTCCACATAGGTCGTAATAGTACTCGTACCCAGCAGCGAACCGATGGTCGTGCCCAGCGCGTCGCTCATCATCGCCTCGTTGACATGAGGAATGGTGCCGTCGGACTTCACGATATTGGTCTTGTAGGCCAGTCCCACGAGTGTTCCCACGGTGTCGAAGATATTGACCAAAAGCAGCGACACCACCACCATCACTGTACGGAACGACAACAGACCATCGAACTGGAACTTGCAGAAGACCGGTGAGAGGCTCTGAGGCATGGACACCGGCAGCCAATGCTGCGGCACCTCGGTTACTTCCATGGGGATGCCCACCAAAGTGGTGATGATGATACCGAAAAACAGCGAGCCCTTGACATTGCGCGCCATGAGCACACCGCTTATCAGAATGGCGATGATGCCAAGGATAGCCGTTGGCGTGAAAGTACCCAACGACACAAAGGTGTTGGGATTGCTGACGATGATCCCCGCGTTTTTCAGTCCGATGAACGCGATGAACATGCCAATGCCCACCGAGATGGCATAGCGCAGATTGGTGGGAATGGCGTAGAGGATATACTCCCGCACATGGATGAACGTGATCAGCAAGAAGGCGATGCCCTCGATAAGCGAGATGGCCAGCGCCTGCTGCCATGTATAGCCCAGCGCCTGGCAGATGGTGAAGGCGAAGAAGGCGTTCAGTCCCATACTCGGTGCCTGGGCAAAGGGCAGTTTGGCGAGGAAGGCCAGGAGCAGCGTAGCAGCCGCCGAGGCCAGTGCCGTGCTGGTGAACAGTGCCACGCGTTCCATGCCGGTATTGCTCAGCACAGCCGGATTCACGGCAAGGATATAACACATCGTCAGAAACGTGGTGGCACCGGCAATGAGCTCAGTGCGCATACTCATGGTTTTGGGGTCAAAACCTAACCAATGATACAATTGCATATAAGATCTGATATAACTCTCAACTTTTAATTCTCAACTGATAGCATGCCACTGCCATGGCCGCCGCGACATTGAGCGAATCGATACCGCGCGCCATGGGTATGCGCACCACATCGTCGGCGCCGTCGATGACGTCAAGCGGGAGGCCGTCGCCCTCTGTGCCCATGATCAGAGCCAGGCGGGGATAGGCAGCCAAACGGGGATCGCCGAGAACGATGGAGTCGTGGCGCAAGGCCAGAGCCACCGTGTGGAAGCCCCGGCTGCGCAAGTCGCCCAAAGGATCGTCGGCCCACGTCCAGGGAATCAGAAAGGTGGTGCCCATCGACACGCGGATGCTGCGGCGGTTGAAGGCGTCACAGCTATCGCGGGTGAGCAGTATGCCATCCATGCCGAGCGCAGCCGCGGAGCGAAACATCGCGCCGATATTCGTCGTGTCACATACGCCGTCGATGACCACCAACCGCCGCGACTGGGCGCAGAGATCATCGAGCGAGGGCAGCGACGGACGACGCATGGCGCAGAGCACGCCCCGCGTAAGCGTGTAGCCCGTCATGTCGGCCAATAGCTTGCGGGGTCCCGTGTAGATGGGGATGTCGTCCACCCGTGCCACGATGTCGGCAGCGTCGCCGCTCAGATGGCGCTCCTCGCACAGCATGGCCACTGGCTGGAGTCCTGCTCCCAGTGCGGTGCGGATGACCTTAGGGCTCTCCACGACCACGAGGGTCTCGGCAGGATGCAGACGGTTGCGAAGCTGCGCATCGGTGAGTTTCCAAAACACCTCAGTGCCCGGGGTGTCCTTATGGGTGATGTGTATGACCGGCATGACGATTCTATACTGTTAAGAGATTCAAGCAAAGATGAAAACGAGGATCTGTAAGGTAATGATACGCAAGAACATAGCAAACGGATAGACAGTTGAGTATCCCACTGCCGCCGAGTCGGTGTCGCTGCGCTCACCCACGAAGCTCAGTGCGGGTGGATTGGTGTTGCAGCCAGCCAGCACACCCATGAGCGTGAAGAAGTTGATGTGGAAGCAGTAGCGGCCGATCACGCCGCCGAGCAACACGGGGATCATCGTGATGAGGAAGCCGTAGAAGATCCAAATCAATCCCGAATAGCTCTCTATTGTAGCCACGAAGGTGCGGCCGGTAGCCAGTCCCACGCAGGCTAGGAAGATGCAGAATCCCACTTCGCGCAGCATGAGGTTGGCCGAGATGGTATTGTAAGTCACCAAGTTGTATTTCGGTCCGAAATAGCCCATGAGGATGGCGATGATGAAAGGGCCGCCCGTGAGTCCCAATCTCAGGTTTTCGGAGATGCCGGGGATGAAGAAAGGCACGTTGGCCAGCAGACAGCCGAGGAAGATGCCGAGAAAGATAGGAATCAGGTTAGGCGCGTTGAGTCGCTTGAGCGAGTTGCCCATGACCTTCTCGGCATGGCTCACGGCGAGTTCAGAACCCACGATGGTGACGCGGTCGCCCATCTGCAGTTTCAGATGTGGCGTGGCCACAAGATCCACGCCGGAGCGGTTGACGCGTGTAATGTTGGCGCCGAGGCTTGAGCGGAACTGCAGCTGAGCGATGGACTTGCCGTTGAGCTCCGACTTAGTGATGAGGATACGGCGGGAGATGAGCGAGTCGCTGAACTGCCTCCAATCAAACTCCACCTTTTCACCCATGAGCGCACAGATGGGTTCCTCGTCCTGCGGGTGAGCAACGACAAGGATCACGTCACCGTCGTTGAGGACAGTGTCACCCTTGACGAGTTCGTGGTGGTTGTTGTCCTCGGGGCGATAGATACGTGAGATCATGAAGTCGCGCTTGAGGAAGTGGTGTACCTCGCGCACGGCCTTTCCGTCGATCATCTTGTTGTTGATTTTCACAGAGAAGGTGTTCAGTGTGATCTTCTCGAGGTATCCGGTACCGCGTCGTGCATCTTCCTCTTCGGCCTTCATATCGATGCGGAGCATATAGCGGAGGATGACCATGGCAGCGATGACGCCGAGCACACCGATCGGATAAGCGACAGAGTAGCCGGTCGAGATCGACGGAGTTTCAACGACATGATGCAAGTCACTGAACGCCTGCTGGGCAGCACCCAAGGCGGGCGTGTTGGTCACAGCGCCGGAGGCTACACCGGCCAAGGTGGCGAAGGGTGTGCCGGTGGTGAGGTAGATGGCGAGCAGGGTGACCACGCCGATGCCGACGATGATAGCCACCAAGCCGTTGAGCACGCGCCCACCGCCACGGAAGGAGGCGAAGAAGCCCGGACCTACCTCCAAACCGATGGAGTAGACAAAGAGCACCAGACCAAACTCCATTAGAAAATGGAGCAAATGATCGTCAAGCATCATGTTGAAGTGCCCGAAGACCAGTCCTGTAAACAATATCCATGACACGCCCAGTGAGATGCCACGGACCTTTATCTTGCTCAGTGCCAAGCCGATGGTGAGCACCAAGGATAGGATGAACAGAGAGTGCGCTACACCCCCACCCCAAAACTCGGGGAATCCCCAAAACAATTTGTTTAATACTTCCATGCTTTGTATTTATATTGATTTTCTTCCTGAAAATGGCTTTTTGTTTAACCTTTAATGTTTTCCATGTGCAAAGTTACAGATTCTTAATTAGTTAATGAAATATAAATGGGAAAAAATTCAAAGATTAACACAACAATAAAAAGGACCGACTTCCCAGCCGATCCTTTTATACACATACAAAAACATTATGCTTTATATTTATAGCGAACAAGATTTATGTCGGTTATGCGTCAACGGCGTCGGCACGATGGCAGCACCTGTATTTGCGCTCGCAATACCGCTCGCACTGTGCACAGATGTCGTAACCCAGCATGGCACCGAGGATGAAATCCTCTTCCGGTGTCAGTCGGTTGAGCGGCTTGTCGACAATCATCCTCACGGCATCGAGGCATTCGCGGCGCCCGAAATAGAGATTCAGACAGCCATTGCCCACTGGTTGGAGCAGGAAAGACAACTGCAGACGGCGCATCCGGTCGACGACCGCGGACTCATATTTCTGATTGAAGGTGAAGAGCACCATCTTACGCACACCCTTCTGGTATTCGTAGATGTGGTTCATCAGCACCTTCATGTCCACGGGCATCACAGTAGCGGTTTGATGGCGGTGATCCATGCTTCTATGCGGTTTTCGGTTTTGTCATCCTCGTTGACATCGTCCAGGGCGAGCCCCACAAAGTGACCGTCGACAACGGCTTCAGAGTCGTCGTAGGTGTAGTCCGAGGCATCAACACTGCCGATGATCGTAGCACCTTCTTTCTGAGCAGCATTGTAGAGCTCACGCATGCCACCGCAGAAAGTATCGCTGTAGCTCTCGCTGTCGCCGCAGCCAAAGATCGCCACCATCTTGCCCTGCAGTCCGGCGCTCTTGAGCACCTTTATACCATCGTACCAGTCGTCCTGCATGTCGCCCGCGCCCCATGTACTGGTGCCAAGGATAAGATTGTCGTTGGCCTTGACGACGTCATTGGTCAAGGCGGTCACATCGATGGCTTCCACGCCGAGTTTGCCGGCGATGTTCTGTGCTATATTTTGGCAGGTACCTGTTGACGAGCCATAAATCACTACGGTTGATTTCATATCTTTGAGATTTAACGTTTATGTTTTGCTATCGTTTTACAGCTGCAAAATTACGAAGAATGCCCCGATGCCGCAATACCTAAAACGCATGATTTCCAGCTACCTAATAAATAGGATACGCCCCCGATGCGGGGAAGCGTATAAGAATTTCAGCGTGGTAGGCAAAAATGATGTTTGCGCTCCGTTATTAATAGATTTTAACTGCAATAAAACGCTGAGATTTGGATGCAGAGAGATTGTGCTGTAACTTTGCACGGAGAATCAAAATCGGTGCAAATCATATACTCAATTATATACTCATCATATACTCATCAGATATTCAGGATGTCAGCCGGAGTGGCGGCAAAGGTGGTGGCACCGTGGTCGATGAGAAAGGGTTTGTCGCGGAATCCCCACAGGACGCTGATACAGGGCATGCCACAGTTCTTTGCCGTGTCGATGTCGACGTCGCTGTCACCGATGTAAACTGCAGTGGAGACGGGCTTATGGAGCTGGCGGAGCGCCTCCATCACAGTGTCGGGAGCTGGTTTCTTCTTGATGTCCTCGCGCTCGCCGATGGCCACCGAGACATAGTCGGAGAAGAAGTGGTGAACCAGTTGCTGCGTGGCAGCGTAGAACTTGTTGCTGACCACAGCCACAGCCTTACCATTGGCCTGCAGGGTGGCGAGCATCTCCATGATTCCGGGATAGGGAGCCGTGTGGTCGAGATTGTGGTGAAGGTAGTGCTGACGGAAGATGGCGTAAACCTCTTCGAAGCGAGGATTGGCGAGTCCGTCGGGTACAGCACGCTCCATGAGCTTCTTCACTCCGTTACCTACAAACATTCTCACCTCCTCAAGTGTACGGGGCGGCATGTCACAGCTTTGGAGCGCATAGTTGCAGCTTTCCTTTAAGTCCCGTAATGATTCTATCAATGTTCCGTCTAAATCAAATATATAACTCTCGAATTTCATGTGCAATAGTGTTATCCTTATTGAAATAATCGTCATGGCAGACGAGTTCGCAATCCGTCCGCAGGTTGCCGCCATGGAGGATGAGCTGCTCCCCCCACTCCAGCCGCTTGAGCTTAGTCTGTCGGTTCTCGCCTTTTTCCCACTCCACGACATCGTGGGTCTCGTCATTGATCACAACATATTTATATTCCAGTGGCAAGCGCAAGGCGTATGCGTTGATCGAGAGCAACCAGTCGCCGTCGCCAATATAGTACATGGGCAATGGATGCTTCACATTCCACGCGCCCAGGGGGGCTTCGCTCCCGAGCAGCGCCACACGCTGATAGCTCTTGATATGCGGTGCCGAGACACGAAACACGATGGAGCGGTCGAAGAAGGGCGTGTTTTTGAGATAAGCCAGCGGCTGCTTGGTCCAGCGAAACAGATAGTGCTGCAGCGAGAGGTCGCGCCACTGGTCCTGGAAGATGTAGTTCTTAGAATCGTCGATGGCGTAGACGCGCGGTACGCCACTCCACTCCTTCCGGATGCATTTTCCGTGATCATCCTCGACCTGATAGTGATATTCCAAATAAGAGATGGGGAAATGCGAGAGCATCATGCTGCTGGTCTCCACCGTCCACGTGCTGCCGTCGCCGGTGTGCATAAGCAGATTGTGGGCACGATGATGCATCTCTGCATTGTAGTAGGTCACACAGAGGTGCATGGACTGCCCGAACGGAGCCCGGTATTCGATTTGGAATGACATCTTCATGCTTGCAAAGATAATCATTTTCGTGATAACATATCTCTTTGCACCGTGAAATTATTCAATTTTTTTTCTTCGCAACGATGTTATATCTTAAAAGTTTTGCCAATTCAGTGTTTTGCTGTATCTTTGCACCGTCTTTTTAACAGATTAGTTACTATGACAAGAGAATTGAAAAAATACATCCTTCCGGCCGTGGCCTGTCTGGTCGTGCTGTTCGGAATTGGATATTATTACTTCTTTACGTCGTTCACCGGCCAAGGCGGCACCAAGTATGTCTATATCGACCAGGACGACAATTTCGACTCCTTATTAAACAAGGTGGAGCCCATTTCTCAACGGCATTGCTATCATGCCTTCTGCGCACTGGCCCGCCACAGCAAGCTCACCACGCATGTGCGCACGGGCCGCTACGCCCTCAAGCCGGGCATGGGCGCACTGGTTGTCTTCCGTCATTTCAAGAACGGAATGCAGGAGCCGTTGAGCCTCACAGTGCCCAGCGTCAGAACCATGCAGGATTTGGCAGGAGAGCTCGGTGAGAAACTCATGGCCGACAGCGCCACGCTGGCCCAGGACTTCACCGACGAGGCCTTCTGCAAGCAATACGGCTATGACACGGCCACCATCGCCGCGCTGTTCATCCCCAACACCTACGACATCTATTGGAATATCTCGGTCGACGGGCTGATGAAGCGCATGCAGAAAGAGAACCATCTCTTTTGGGATGACGACCGCATGGCCAAGGCCAATGCCCTGCGTCTCGACCCCATACAGGTGACAACGCTGGCCAGCATCGTCGACGAGGAGACCGCCAACAATGGTGAGAAGCCAATGATCGCCGGTATGTACTACAACCGACTGATGCTGCGTAATGCCAAATATCCCGAGGGCATGCCGTTACAGGCCGACCCGACGATCAAGTTCGCTTGGAAACAATTCGGACTTAAGCGCATCTACAACAACCTGCTGTCGATCAACAGCCCCTACAACACCTACCGCAATCCCGGACTGCCCCCGGGGCCTATCCGCATCCCCTCTGTGGCCGGTATCGACGCAGTGCTGAACATGAAGCATCACGACTATCTCTATATGTGCGCCAACGAGGACTTCAGCGGCACCCACTGCTTTGCAAGAACCTATGAGGAGCATCTGGCCAACGCCAAGCGCTATGCCGCCGCCCTCAACAGCAGAGGCATCAAATAAGCACCAGATAGGAATATGACAATAGAAGACGACTCGCAAGAGCCGTCTTTTTTATGCCGTTTCAGCAATGTTTGGACGATGGGAAAACGGTGAAGAGAGAATCAAAAGAGTATATACAAAAGGATATATATAAACAATGGCACCCGCTTCACAGCGAGTGCCATCAATCCTCAATAGGTATTAGTCTTTCTCTAAGGTAAAAAGATTGTATTCAGGATAACGAGTGCAAAGTTAATCCTTTTTATTGATATTTGCAAATGTTTTTTTGTTTTTATCTCGATAAATTTTATTTCGAGTAATGAAAATCTATAGAAAATGATTATCTTTGCACCAAGAAAAAAGTATCATTGTAATTATGGAAAATAGTAAGACTGAGAACAGCGAAGAGAAACATAGCTTGAGTTTCGTGGAGCAATTCGTCAAGGAGGATTTGGCCAATGGTAAAAACGGAGGACGCATACAGACACGCTTTCCCCCAGAGCCCAACGGCTATCTGCATATCGGACACGCCAAAGCCATCTGTATGGACTTCGGCGTGGCCGAGGAGTTCAATGGCGTCTGCAACCTGCGGTTCGACGACACCAACCCCTCGAAAGAGAACACGGAGTATATGGAAAATATTCTCAACGATATCAAGTGGCTCGGCTTCCACTGGGGACACATCTATTATGCCTCGGATTATTTCCAGAAGCTTTGGGATTTTGCCATTTGGATGATCAAGCAAGGGCATGCCTATGTCGACGAGCAGACCGCTGAGCAGATTGCCGGGCAGAAGGGCACGCCGACCACTCCGGGTGTTGCCAGTCCTTATCGCGACCGCCCCGTGGAGGAAAACCTGCGTCTGTTCCAGCAGATGAATACACCCGAGGCCGTCGAGGGATCTATGGTGCTCAGAGCCAAGCTCGACATGGCTAACCCGAACATGCACTTCCGTGATCCGATCATGTACCGCATCATTCAGATTCCACATCACCGCACCGGTACCACGTGGCACTGCTATCCGATGTATGACTTCGCCCACGGACAGAGCGACTATTTCGAGGGCGTCACCCACTCCATCTGCACGCTGGAGTTTGTGCCTCACCGCCCGCTCTACGACAAGTTCATCGACTTCCTCAAAGAGTATGACGGTACAGCCGCTCAAGGGCTCAACGACTTCCGCCCGCGGCAGATCGAGTTCAACCGGCTCAACCTCACCTATACCGTGATGTCGAAGCGCAAGCTCCACACCCTTGTCGACGAGCATCTCGTCAACGGTTGGGACGATCCCCGTATGCCGACACTCTGTGGCATGCGCCGTCGTGGCTATTCGTCTGAGTCGATCAAGAACTTCATCAAGTCGATCGGCTACACCAAGTTCGACGCTCTCAACGACATGGCTCTCTTGGAGGCCGCCGTCCGCGACGACCTTAACAAGCGCGCCACACGAGTCTCGGCCGTTCTTGATCCCGTGAAGCTGGTCATCACTAACTATCCCGAAGGACAGAGCGAGGAGATGGAGGCTGTCAACAATCCTGAGGACGAGCGGGCCGGCACACACACCATCACCTTCACCCGCAACCTGTGGATTGAGCGTGAGGACTTCATGGAGGATGCCCCCAAGAAGTTCTTCCGCATGACACCGGACAAAGAGGTGCGTTTGAAGAATGCTTACATCGTGATGTGCACCGGATGCAAGAAAGACGCTGACGGCAACATCATCGAGATCGAGGCCACCTATGACCCCGACAGCAAGAGCGGAATGCCGGGTGCCAACCGTAAGGTCAAGGGCACACTCCACTGGGTGAGCGCAGACCACTGTGTCAAGGCTGAGGTCAGAAAGTATGACCGACTCTTCAGCGTGGAGAATCCATCCGCTGATGAGCGCGACTTCCATGAGCTGCTGAATCCAAACTCTCTGCACGTTCATGACAACTGCTATGTCGAGGACTATGCCGCCAAGATGAAGCCGGGACAGTATCTCCAGTTCCAGCGCATCGGATACTTCATGGCTGACCCCGACGGCACTGAGGCCGCACCAGTTTACAACAAGACCGTGGGACTCAAGGACACGTGGGCCAAACAGAGTAAGAAATAACCAAAGAAGGAATATACACGATTGAGCGATAATTTCTATCGAAGCAAAGAGTTCAAGGGGATGCTCCGAAAGTTTGAGGCTGTACGCAGCAAGGGCAGCTTCCCCTTCATGGACGCTGACGACTTGACCGATATTGCTGAATATTATTTTTATCACGGAAGGACGCAAGAGTCTTTGGAGACAATCGACAAAACCATCGATATGTTTCCGGGATCCTTGCATCCTTTAGCTTTCCGCGCCCGCTACGCCATTCTTGTCAATGGCAATGCGCAGGAGGCTTTCGCCTATGCCCATCAGATCAGCGACAAGGAGGATCTGGACTATTTCTACACCATCGCGGAGATTCTCATCGCTGACGGCAAGGTCCAGGAGGCGGATAAATATTTGGAGGAGAAAGAGGCTGAGGTCGACGAAGACGATCTCGAGGACTACTATCTCGATGTCGCCACGCTCTTTGCTGACTATTCCTGTATCAAGCAGACCAAATACTGGCTTGCCAAAAGTTCTGACACCGATTCGTTGGATTATAAAGAGTTGCAAGGGCGTATTGCCATGGAACAAGGCGACTTCCGGCGCAGTGAGCACATCTTCAACCACCTTATCGACGAGGATCCCTATGCCAACGGCTATTGGAACCAACTCGCCTCACTGCAGTTTGCCCAGCACCATCTGCAGGCCAGTATTGAGAGCAGCGACTTCTCGCTGGCCATCGACCCCGACGATTTCGACGCAGTGCTCAATAAGGCCAACGGACTCGTGCAGTTGGGCAACTACGACGAGGCGCTGAAATACTATCAGCGCTTCAAGACGCTGCAGCCGCTCAACGAAGCCGGGGACATGGGTATGGCGACGGTCTATATGGCCCAGAACGACCGCAAGAAAGCGATTGAGGCTCTCAGCAGAGCTGAGCAGCTTTGCCCGCCGCAGAGCATCAACCGCATAGAAATCCTACGGCAGAAATTCAATCAGCTCTCCGGCGACGGCAAGTATGCTGAAGCGCTGCAATGCCTTGAAAAGATCAAAGAAAGCCAAGGGGCGACCCAAGCCGAATTGGATGTCATGCGCGGATTCCTTTTTCTGAAACAAAATCAAGTAAGTGCTGCCATGCGGTGCTTTGGTCAGGCGCTGTCCTCAGCCGGCGACAACCTTGACCAAGTCACCATGCTCGTGGCCTACGCTGCCTATGAATGCGGATACATCCGCTATGCCCGTGAGCAATATCTCAAAATCGTGGACCATGTCGACAAAGGATCGTGGTCCGGTGGTTGGGCGTTTATCACGCTGTGCGACCATGAGTTAGGCGATCGCCAGTCTTTTCTCGCTGATTTGAAACGCACCGTGGAGCTTGATCCCGAGGCTGCTACCTCGTTTCTTGCTACCATGTTTCCGCAAGAATTGAGCGCTGTCGACTATTACGCTTATGCCCTGCAGCATCCTCGGATGGGCGCAGTGCCGTATGAAGAGCTGAAAGACTGACGAAAATAACGATTGACAAATACATAACGCAAGAAACGACATTATGAACTTTTTATCTTCGCTTCTCGGAAACCTCAACTATGGGACGGTTTTCCTGCTGATGTTGCTTGAGAGTACGGTCATTCCGGTGCCGTCTGAGTTGGTGGTAGCCCCCGCTGCCTACCACTCTACTGCCGGTAATCTCGACATTTGGCTTGTCATTCTCTTCGCGACTATAGGAGCAGACTGCGGTGCCACAATCAACTATCTGGCAGGCTACTATCTTGGCCGCCCAATCATCTATCGCTTCGCCAACAGCCGTTGGGGTCACTTCTGTATGCTGAATCAGAAAAAGGTGGAGAAGAGTGAAAACTATTTCAATGATCATGGTATGGTGGCTACCATCACCGGCCGGCTCATTCCCGGCATCCGCCATCTCATCTCCATTCCTGCAGGACTCTCCAAAATGACATTTTGGAAATTTATTCTCTATACGACCTTGGGATCCGGCTGTTGGAATTGCATTCTTGCTGCGCTCGGATGGTATCTCCACACGATGGTTCCGGAAGAGATGCTCAACGATAAGATCATGGAATACGGCGAATACATCAAGGTGGTCATCTGCTCCCTTGCTGCTGTAGCCTTCCTCTATTTCCTCGCAAAAAGCTTGATTATGCGGAGAAAGAAAATCAAAACAGAAGATTAGTCGATACGGTACTTGTGGTTTCACAAGGTGGATACGAAAAAGCCATGAATGACACACCATATTATATCTGGAAGTCATTCATGGCTTTTTCTATAGTCCATAAATGAGTCCACTTTAAAAAGTCCCTTATTTGGTCCAAGTCAGATAATGTAAGA
>UQFS01000039.1 GCA_900540375.1 uncultured Prevotella sp. | reverse complement strand
TGAAGGTGGAAGGTACAAACACGGGTACCGTCACCGACGTGGACGGTCACTTCCAGCTCAACGCACCCGCCGGTGCCAAGCTCGTGGTCAGCTACCTCGGCATGAAGTCACAGACCGTGAAGGCCGGTGGAAACATGAAGGTGGTGCTGCAGAACGACAACCATACGCTCGACGAGGTCATGGTGGTGGCCTTCGGACAACAGACTAAGAATTCATTTGCCGGTTCTGCCGCTGTCGTCAATGCGGAAGACCTGAGCAAGAAGATTGCCACCAATGCTGCCGATGCCCTCGTGGGTACAGTTCCCGGTTTACAGATTACCGGAGGCAGTGGCCAGCCTGGTGCTGATCAGGGCGACATTCACATCCGCGGTATCGCTTCACTCAATGCTTCCACCACACCGTTGATTGTCGTCGACGGCGCTCCCTATCCTGCATCCTTGAGCAATATTCCGCAGGAGGACATCGAGAGCATCACCGTGCTGAAGGATGCCTCCAGCGCAGCATTGTATGGTGCCCGTGGTGCCGCCGGTGTCATCTTGATTACCACTAAGAAAGGCAACATTGGCAAAGCCAACATCGATTTCGAAGCTAAATGGGGTGGCACAAGCCGTGCCGTACAGGACTATGATGTTATCACCGACCCTAAACAGTATGCCGAGGTCTACTACAGCCAACTCTACAACTACGCTTTCTACGGCAACGGACTCTCTGCCGCCGCCGCCAATAAGTGGGTTAATGCCAACATGTTTGACAACAAACAGTTTGGACTGGGCTACAACGTGTTCAGCGTCCCTGCCGGAGAGAGTATCATCGGCCTCGATGGCAAGATCAATTCCAAGGCTACCGTCGGCAGCGTGTACACTGGCTTGAACGGCCAGAAATACTATCTGCAGCCCGATAACTGGAAAGATGCCGCTTATCGTCACGGTTTCCGTCAGGAATACAACTTCAATGTCAGCGGTGCTTCTGACAAGCTATCCTACTACTCTTCTGTAGGCTATCTCAAGGAGAGCGGTGTGTTGGTGAATTCCGGCTACGAGCGCCTCACGGCCCGTTTCAAAGCCGACTACCAGGCTACCAAGTGGCTTCATCTCTTCTCCAACGTGGGTTGGGTGCACAGCAACATGAACTCTAACCCTAATCTGAGTAATACGATTAATAATGCCGCAAATCCAGCTATCTATACACAATATATCGCCCCAATCTATCCGCTCTATGTACGTGGCGTAGACGAGAATGGCAACCCGTATATCATGAAGGATGAATACGGACATCGTCGTTATGACTTTGGATCCTCTTCTGATTATGATGGGCTGAAGCGTGGCTTCATGGCTAACGCCAACCCGATCGGAAGTAACCAATATGACAACAACAAGAATCGCGGCGACCAAATTCAAGGGCAGTTCAACTTTGACATCAACATCACACCTTGGCTGAAGTTCTCGTCTAACAACAACTATACTCTTGGATTGACACAATACAGCATCTATGGCAACCCTTATATCGGTGCAGCCGCTTCTGAGAATGGTTCCATTGATAAGTACAATACTGTGTCACGCCGTCAGAACTATATCCAGACGCTCAACTACCATCAGACCTTTGGTCAGCACGACCTCCAGGCGATGCTCGGACATGAGTGGTACAAGTCACACAGCGACCTGCTGGAAGCTTGGGCACGCGGTGGATTCTCCCCCGACATTCAGGAGATCGCTGCTTTCTCTGACCGCTACAACAGCAACTCCTACGCAACGAACTACAACGTAGAGGGTTACTTCGGCAATGTTTTGTACAACTATGCGCAGCGCTATTTCGCACAGGCCAGCTATCGCCGCGATGCCTCTTCACGCTTTGCCAAGAACCACCGCTGGGGTGATTTCTGGAGTGTCGGTGGTGCATGGATCATCTCAAAGGAGAAATTCTTCAAGGAGCTGGATGCCACATGGGTCAACAATCTCAAGCTCAAGGCTTCTGTCGGTCAGCAGGGCAACGATGGTATCCCCGACTTCGAGTTCATCGATCGCTACAGCCTGAGCAAGGGAAACAAGCAGATGCTCCCCTCGTTTGCACAAATCGGTAACGACGAGATCACTTGGGAGACAACGACCAACTTCAACCTTGGTTTGGAATTCAGCCTGTTTGACAACCGTGTTAACGGTGAGTTTAACTGGTACAACAAGCACACTACCAACCTTCTTTTCTGGGAGCAACTTCCGGAGAGCAACGGTGTGCGCGGCTACTACGACAACATCGGCTCTATCCGCAACCGTGGTGTAGAGCTCACGCTCAGTGCTGATGTCATCCGTACAAAAGACATCACTTGGAATGTAAGTGGTAATATCTCACACAACAACGCAAAGATTCTGAAGCTCTCACCGGATAAGATTGCAAACTACGGAGGCTGGTCTCAGGCCGACGTGACCAACGGCTTCAACGTGTCTATGTGGTACGCTGAGGGCGGACAGCTCTACAACGCCATGTTGCCCGAATATGCAGGAGTCAACGAAAAGGGTGAGCCGCTCTATTGGGTCGACGAGGACATCTACAAGCAGTACAAGGCCGGAACGCTGTCCAACAGCAGCAAGCCGGGCACAAAGCACTCCTTCACCACCACCGACTGGAATGAGGCTTCGTATTACACACGCAATATGTTGCCTTGGGCCAATGGTGGTTTCTCCACAACGCTGTCTGCTTACGGCTTCGATGTGTCAGCAAACTTTGACTTTCAGCTGGGCGGCAAGATCTATGACTTCGGCTATGCTGAGCTGATGACACCTTCCTACAGCAGCAACCACATTGGCTATACTTACCATAAGGATATTCTGAAAGCATGGACACCCAACAACACATCGTCGAACATTCCACGTTTACAGTATGGTGATCAAACAGTGACCTCACAGTCTACACGTTTCCTCACAAGTGCCCGCTATCTCAATTTCCAGTCTTTCATGGTTGGATATACACTTCCGAGAGCTATCGTCAACAAACTCATGCTGAGTAAGATTCGTGTCTATGTACAGGGACAGAACCTCTGTTTCTGGTCGGCACGCAAGGGACTTGACCCACGCTTCGACTTCCAGGGGACTACCTCTCTTGGTATCGACTCATATGCACCGGTACGCACGATCATGGGTGGCATTCAGGTATCTTTCTAATGTGATTAAACAGAACAGAAATGAAAACAAAGAAAATAACTTCTCTCCTTTTTGCCGGTACTATTGCTTTAAGCCTTACCGGCTGTATAGAGGAATATACACCACAGAACGGAGCACCTTCGCAGGAGCAAGTAAGCAATGCTCCCGGTGCGTTCACCAGCTTGGTCTCTAACCTTACCGGCAACCTGTCGGGCAAACGCCTGTATACTACTTCCAGAAATCAGGTTTGGGACTATGGCTATACATCGTTCTTCCTCACGCGTGATGTGGAGGGACAGGATATCGTGGCCACGGGTAGCAATCCTTACGCGACTTGGTACAGCGATGTCAATTACCTGTCCTCCGGCTATGCCGTCTGTCAGTTCCCTTGGACCCTTTACTATGGTTGGATCAACGACTGCAATAAGGTCATTGCTGCCGGTGGCGCCTCCAACTACACTGAGCCTGACGAAGCACACAAGCATGGCGTCGGCATTGCCTATACCATGCGCGCCATGTTCTATCTCGACCTCTGCCGTATGTATGCACAGAAGCCATACTCTGAGGACCACAATGCGTTGACAACGATCAAGGCAGACGAAATACGAACAGCCGAAGAGTCCCGCCATCAGGAGCGTATGACTTGGGATGAGGCTTTCGAGTTCATGCTCAAGGATCTCGACGCTGCCGAGAAGGATCTCGCTGACTATAAGCGTACCGACAAGTACACGCCCGACGAGAGTGTCGTCTATGGTATCAAGGCACGTGTCTATCTTGAGAAGCAGGATTGGGCCAATGCTGAGAAATACGCCAAACTCGCACAGCAGGGCTACAGCGTGATGACCGAGAGTCAGTTCCTCGATCATTCCAACGGCTTCAACACACCTGACAACAACTCCTCGTGGATGTTCGCCACACAGTTTAAGGACACTGACCCCAGCATCCTTACCAACGATGGTAATGACTCTTGGGGATCTTGTATGATCACTGAGAACTCCTTAAGTGACAATGTCTCTGGATATGCTACAGGATTCGGTGCACCGCAGGTCATTGACAAGCATCTCTATAGCACGATTCCTAACAGCGATTTCCGCAAGAAGTGCTGGTTGCCTTTCAGTGCCGACACCTTGGCCTCCGAAAAGAAAGCCAGTGAGTTGCTGAGTCTGTTGGAACCCTATTCTTGTCATCAGGATGAGGCCGGAGCCAAACTGCTTTACCGTCTTGGACAAATCAACAAGTATGGTTATGGTGGTCTGAATGTCAAGTTCCGCCCCAAGAATGGCATCCTTGACGAGAAGTATAAGGTATGGGAAGTTTCCGTTCCTTTGATGCGTGTGGAGGAGATGAAGCTCATCGAGATTGAGGCTGCAGGTATGCAAGACCTGGCCCGTGGCAAACAGCTCCTTACTGAATTTGCCAAGACGCGTGATCCGCAGTATGTCTACGGCAAGCACAACGAAGCTTACTACAACACCAAGACATCCGAGTTCCAGAACGAGGTGTGGTGGCAGCGTCGTATAGAGCTTTGGGGTGAGGGCTTCGCAACCTTCGACATCAAGCGTCTCAACAAGGGTATCATCCGTAGCTACGCTGGTACAAACCACATTGAGGGAGCTCGCTGGAACACCAACACTATCCCTAACTGGATGGTATGGACCTTCATAGATACAGAGAGCGGCAGTAACGGCGGCATGACGCTCAACCCTGACCCAGTGCAGCCATCAGAGGATTCCCCCGCATTTAAATGGTAAAATGTAGAACTAATAAAAGCATATATCAATGAAAAAAATATTTGAAAGATTGGCCTTGATGCTTCTCTCCTTGACACTGTTCGCAGCATGTCAGGAAGACGAGGGAACGGATCCCGGCCACGATTCCGCACCGGTGGCCTCGGTCTATGAATATGCCGCAGGAGACGGCTACAATGCTGATAACGACTGCCGTTTCCGCGTGGCCACCAATGCTGCCACGCAAGAGGTCTATTACCTTGCACAACTCGACAAGGAAAAGAAGGCCTTGAACATGACCGACCAGCAGTATGCCGACTATGTCGTAGAGAAAGGTACGAAGATAGATGTCAAAGCCTCCAGCGACGCTGACGTTTATGTCAAGGATTTGCACGGACTTTACGACATCACTGTGGTAGCTGTCAAGGGAAACACCAAGACACAGCAGAGCTTCCAATTCGCCGGTCTGGACTACAAACCCTACGGACAGGGCACATGGACCTCAGTCATGTTCGGCGGTTCATGGAAAGTGGATGTGGAATACTCGACTGTCGGCAACCGCTACCGTATCAAGAGCCTCTATGAGGATGGCTATGGCTTCTCCTTCTCACCAAACGGCTCCAACGTGACGGTCTATCCTAACGGCGCTGTCGAGACAGGATACATACACGCCACATACGGCATGGTAAGCATCACTGACCAGGGCAGCACCTACGACGCTGCTTCGAAGACTTTCACGTTCAACTTCAAGTTCACTGTTTCGGCAGGCTCCTTCGGAACAAAAGTAGAAACGTTGACGCTGGACAAGTAACGGCACCTTGATATATATATATAAAAAGTGAAGTAACCGTCGGGTTGCTTCACTTTTTTGTTTATAAGATATGAGGCGCACGGATATTTTCTGTGGGTTGGTTAACATGTACCAGTTGTCATTGACTTCGATAAAACGCAATTTTTCAAGCCGCAAACTTCGATAGGCTGAGTAAGATCTGTTTATGCGCATAAGATACATATGCTGCAAGGGACGATAGAAAACCGAAAAGAGAGGCGATGACAATACAGGTCTTGGTAACAATGATAATTGTGCGCCAACTTTTGTCTTGCAAACTGACAAAAAACAGGCTCTGAGAATCGATTCTTTTGAACGAAGACCACCTTTGCGTTGATTGAGCACAAAAATAGAGGAGTTTTCGTAACTTGTTGATAAACAATATATTATACATATACTGACTTTTTAGCATTACAAAAAGCCTAAGATTTCAACATCAAAACGGCCAAGTCTGCCTGTCAGAAAGGCTTTATGACCTTATGAAAAAGGCGTGATGACCGTGTCATCACGCCTTTTTCATAAGGTCAAACTACCGAGATGACAGTATCAAACTGCCTTTTTCTCAACGTGACTTGGGAAAGAACAGCAAAAAAACAAAAAATGTCTGCCCACCCTTCTCTATTTCAAGAGAAAAAGTGGACAGACTTTTGTCAAACAAAATCCGTTGAAATCTATTCTGCCGACGGCTGCACCTGCGCAAGCAGTTGCTGAAGCTGTTCCAAGCTGTCAGCCACCTGAATATACTGCGTGTATTGCCCGCGTATCATCCCCTTGGCCTGCAAATCGTCGAGCAGCGCCACGAGCGAATTCCAGAATCCGTCGATGTTGTAGAGGATCACCATCTTTTGGTGATAGCCGATGGTATGCGAGGCGGCGAGGGTAAAGAGTTCATCGAGCGTGCCGATGCCACCGGGGAGAGCCACAGCCACGTCGCACTGCACCTGCATGAGGTGCTTGCGGTCGTCGAGATTGTCGCAGGAAATCTCCACGTCGACATACCGGCTCTGCCGTCCGCCCTTTTCCACGAGCGTAGGGATGACGCCAATCGTCAAGCCCCCACCCTCGTGTACGGCCCGTCCGATGCATTCCATCAGCCCACTGTTGCATCCGCCATAGACGAGGGTATGTCCCCCGGCAGCCATCCAGCGCCCGAGCTCCTCTGTCTTTTGGAAGCAGACAGGCGCAATGCTGTTGTTGGCAGAACAAAAAACCGCTATCTTCATCTTACGCTTGTTTTTTAACCAAGATATTGTCGGAGTGATACCGCATACTTGCTGTTGCGGATCTTGCGCAATGCCTTTTCCTTGACCTGACGGATGCGCTCGCGCGTCATGCCCATCTCGTCAGCGATTTCTTCCAGGCTTTTCTCCATGCGCCCGATGCCAAAGGACTCCGTGATGATGCGCTGCTCGCGATCGTTGAGCACCTCTTTGAGCAAGTCGCTGATGAAGAGGTTCATCGACTCACGGTCGAGCGAGCTGTCAGAGCGCGAGTCGGCATCGTCGGACGAGAGCGTTTCAGCCAGCGAGTTGTCGTCGTCCTCGCTGATCGGGGCGTCGATACTCGTCGAGCGTCCGTTAGCCTCATAGGCCGAGATGACCAGTTCCTCATCGATGCCTGTCATCACGGCCAGCTCATGGGTGGACGGCACGCGGCCGTGCTCCTGGAGGAACTGCTCCGTGGCTCTGTTCACCTTACCGGCGATGCCTACCTGGTTGAGCGGCACGCGCACGATACGGCTCTTCACGGCCAAGGCCTCCATGATGCTTTGGCGGATCCACCACACGGCGTAGGAGATGAACTTAAAGCCGCGTGTCTCGTCGAACTTCTCAGCGGCTTTGACAAGTCCCACGTTGCCCTCGTTGATCAGGTCGGTGAGCGAGATGCCCTGGTGCTGGTATTGCTTGGCCACGGAAACGACAAATCGCAGGTTGGCGCTGACGAGCCTGTCGCGCGCACGCTCCCCCGCGGTGCCGCCTTGATGGATGGTATGTGCCAACGCGGCTTCCTCGTCGGGAGTCAACATCGGTTCACGGGCAATCTCAGTGAGGTATCGGTCAAGAGCCTCGCTGTTGCGGCTCGTGATGTTCTTCGTTATTTTTAGTTGTCTCATCATAGAGGTTCTGGCTAGTTATGTGTTATTTATAGTTTGACGGCAAAGTTACTACATTTTTCCAAGAAAAAAGCAAAAAGAATAATAAAAACATTGCTATAAATAGCAGAAACGTCGGATTTCGTAGGAAACGAAGCACTATGCAGGGATGAGAAAAGCACAGGCCAGTGCCGAAAACGAATCGATTTTTTGATGATAGATTTGCATCTTTCGTTAATTTTTAGTTACTTTGCAAAGAATAGCTGATTTTCTCACACAATAGCAAATGAAGAAATACCTCAAGTGGGCGGGCATCGCCGTGGGCATCCCCGTGTCACTGATCATCATACTCTGCCTGCTCTTCTACTTTCCGCCGTTTCAAAACTGGGCGGCAGGGCAGGTCACACGCTATGCATCGGACAAGATGAAGATGCAGATCAGCGTGGGGTACGTGCGACTGGCATGGCCATTGGACCTCGCCCTCAACGAGGTGAAGGTGCTCGAGCCCAACGACTCGCTGCGCGGCGTGACGGACACGGTGGCACACATCCATCGCACCGTCGCCGACGTGCAGTTATGGCCCCTGCTGAAAAAGCAGGTCATGGTCGACGAGCTCTCCTTCCGCGACATGCAGGTCAACACCACCCATTTCATTCCCAAATGCCGCATCAAGGGCAAGGTGGGCACGCTGACGATCAAAGCCCACGGCATCGACCTCGGCAAGGAGCACGTCAACGTCAACCACTGCCTGCTCGACAACGCCAACATCGACATCGCGCTCAGCGACACCGTGCCGCCCGACACCACACCGAGCACCAACTACTGGAAGATCGCCATCAACACGCTCAAGGCCCGCAACACCGCCTTTGCCCTGCATCTGCCCGGCGACACACTCGCCATCCACGCTCTCATGGGCAACCTCGAAGCGCGACAAGCCTGTCTCGACCTGTTTAAGAGCCTCTATACCGTCGGCCATCTCGACTGGCAGACGGGCGCGCTGGCCATGGATCAGAACTTTGTCAAGAAGACGAAAGGACTGGACCTCAACCATCTCGCACTCTCGGAACTCAATCTCAAGGCCGACTCCTTTTATTATTGCGACGCCCGGCTCAACCTCATCGTCCGTCAGGGTGCCTTTCATGAAAAGAGCGGACTGACCATCGACAAGCTGCAAGGCTCCTTCCGCATGGACAGCACACGGCTCGAACTGCCCGGGCTGAGCCTTGAGACGCCGGGCTCCCAGCTGCGTCTGGCCTTTGCCATGGACATGAACGCCTTTGCCGACAGCATGCCGGGAAGCCTCAGGGCCACCGTCCACGGCCATGTGGGTATGAGCGACATCAGGCTATTGGCCGGACAACACATGCCACGTCAGCTACTCAACAACCTGCCCCGACAACCGCTGATCGTCAACGGCAGCCTCGGCGGTAATCTCCGGCGACTGCACCTCGACGGGCTCAGCCTCGCCGTCCCCACCCTGCTGCACCTCTCCGCCGACGGTTTTCTGAGCAGCCTGGCCGATCCAAAACGGCTCACGGCCGACCTCAGCGTGAAAGCCCACGCCTACGACCTCAGACCCGTGAAGCGACTGTCGGGCAACGCACTGCCTAAGACGGTCAATCTGCCCAATGGCATCGGCTTCCGCGGACGCGTCAAGGTCAACGGCCCGCGATATGCCTCGACCTTCATCGCCACGCAGGGCGGCGGTTCGCTCAGTGGTCAGGCAACCGTAGACACCCGTGGTACACTGGCCTACAGCGCCAAGTTGCGCGCCCGCCGCTTCCCCGTCGACCATTTCCTGCCCCGTCAGGGCCTGCATCCCTTCACCGGCACGCTGGCCGCCAACGGCGCGGGCACCGACCTCTTCTCACCCCGCACCCGCGTGAAGGCAGAGATCCACAGCCAGCAGTTCGCCTACTCCGGCTATAACCTCAGCGGCATCAAGGCCACGGCCAACATCCGCGGCGGTCGCGTCGAAGCCCACATCAACAGCGCCAACCCGCTGTTTAAAGGACTCGTCGGTATCAACGCACAGCTCAACCGCAAAGCCTTCATCGGCACGCTCTCCTGCGATCTCTCCCACGCTGACCTCTACGCCCTGCACCTCGCCGACAAGCCGATCACGCTCGGACTCTGCGGACACGTCGACGTGCGATCGGACTTGAAACAGCACCACGAC
Source organism: uncultured Prevotella sp. (assembly GCA_900540375.1). Taxonomy (GTDB): domain Bacteria; phylum Bacteroidota; class Bacteroidia; order Bacteroidales; family Bacteroidaceae; genus Prevotella. The sequence continues at coordinate 19,699 of UQFS01000039.1, read as the reverse complement.
ATCCAGGGCATGTTCAGCGACATCACCCTCAGCGAGGGCAACCGCCACTACCGACCGCAGGAGGTGACACTCGACATCCTGACCACCCGGGACACCACCCACGCCATCGTGGACTGCGGCGACTTCCACCTCAACATGGACGGCAGCGGCAACTATGAGCGCCTCATCAAGCACGGCAATGCCCTTATGACCGAACTGCAGCGGCAGATAACCAACAAGTATATCGACGAGGCCCGCCTGCGCCGTCTGCTCCCCAACCTGCGCGTTCAGCTCTCAGCGGGCAGCGGGAACATCGTCTACCGCGTGCTGAAGCATTTCGGCTACGACCTCCACAACCTGCAGATAGACATGAGTTCCTCGCCACTGCTCGGCCTCAACGGCACGATGCAAGCCGACTCTGTGGTCTACGACAGCATGGAGGTAGACACCATGAGGCTGAGCATCAAGTCCGGGCTCGACAATGTAGCCTATTCCCTGCAACTGCACAACGGCAAGAAAAATCCGAAATATGTCTTCAACGCCTTCCTCGACGGCACCCTGCAGGGCGGCGGCACGACACTCACCACACGCCTCTACGACACCAAGGACAAACTCGGACTCCGGCTCAGCCTCGAAGCCGCCATGCAGAACCAAGGCATACTCATCCATCTCGCGGGCGACAACCCGATACTGGCCTATAAGGAATTTACCGTCAACGACAGCAACTATGTCTTCCTCAACGGCAACCGGCGTGTCAGCGCAAACGTGAATATGAATGCCGCCGATGGCATGGGACTACAGGTCTACACTGACGACAGCAACACGGAAGCCCTGCAGGACATCACCGTCTCCACACACCAGCTCAACCTTGGCGAGGCACTGTCCATCATCCCCTATATGCCGAACGTGTCGGGAATCCTCAATGGTGACTTCCACCTCATCCAGACCCCCGAACAGCTCTCGGTCTCCTCGGTTGTCGACGTGAAGGATATGGTCTATGAGGGCTGCGAGATGGGCGACGTAGGCTCGGAGTTTACCTACATGCCGAGGCCCGACGGCACACACTATGTCGACGGTATGCTCACCCACGACGGCAACGAGGTGGGCACGCTCACCGGCACCTACAACGCAGCCGGACACGGATACCTCGACGCAAAGGTCAATACCGACCACCTGCCGCTGGCGATGGTCAACGGATTCATCCCGCAGAAGATCGTGGGATTCAAGGGTACGGCCGACGGCAATCTGACCATCAAAGGCTCACTCACCAAGCCCGTCGTCAACGGAGAGCTCTTCCTCGACTCTGCCAGCATGTTTTCTGAGCCCTACGGCGTGGAGCTCGCCTTCGCCTCAGATCCCGTCACCTTCAAGGACAGCAAACTGCTCTTCGAGAACTTTGAGGTCTTCACCCACAACGACCAGCCGCTCAACGTCAAAGGCACCTTTGACTTCAGCGACCTCGACGCCATGCGCCTCAACGTGCGGATGCGAGGCACCAACCTGCTGCTCGTAGACTCCAAGGAGACCAGCCGCTCCGAGGTCTATGGCAAGGCCTACGTCAACTTCTATGGCACGATGACGGGACTGCTCGACAACCTCAAGGTTCGCGGACGCACCGACGTGCTCGGCACCACCGACCTGAAATACAATCTGAAGGACACCCCGCTCTCCACCGACAACCAACTCGACGGACTCGCACAGTTCACCAACTTCAGTGACACCATCAGCGACGAAGTCAACCGCCCGCCGCTCACGGGTCTGAACGTGGACATGAACATACACATCGACGACGGCGCGCACGTCGACGCCTTCCTCAACGCCGACCACTCCAACTATGTCGATGTCATCGGCGGCGGCGACATGCGCATGCAATACAACATCGCCGACGGCGTCATCCTGCGCGGACGCTACACCATCGGCTCGGGAGAGATGAAATACTCGCTGCCCGTCATCCCACTGAAGACTTTCACCATCCAGGACGGCAGCTACATCGCCTTCACCGGTGACCCGATGAACCCGACGCTCAACATCACAGCAACCGAACAGACCAAGTCGGCCGTGGGCAGCGAGGCGGGCGAGGGGCGGATGGTCACATTCAACTGTGGCGTCGTGGTCACAAAGACCCTGCAGGACATGGGACTGGAATTCACCATCGACGCACCGGAAGACATGACGATCCACAACCAGTTGCAGTCCATGTCGAAGGAAGAGCGCGGCAAGCTCGCCGTGACGATGCTCACCACCGGCATGTATCTTGCCGAGGGAAACATGAGCAACTTCACCATGAACTCGGCACTGAGCGCCTTCCTCAACAGCCAGATCAACCAGATCTCAGGCAAGGCACTGCGCTCGCTCGACGTCAGCGTGGGCGTGGAAAACTCGTTCAATGCTCAGGGCGCGCTCCACACCGACTATTCGTTTAAGTTTGCCAAGCGATTCTGGAACAACCGGCTGCGCGTCACCATCGGCGGCAAGCTGTCGACCGGAGCCGAAATATCGGCACAGCAGGATCAGACATTCTTCGACAATGTGACCTTTGAATACAGGCTCAGTCCCACATCGAACAAATACCTCAACCTGTTCTACATCCGCGACAGCTATGACTGGCTGGAGGGCAACGTGAGCAAGTTCGGCGGCGGCTTCCTGTGGAAGAGAAAGTTCAGCAGCCTCAGCGACCTGTTTGGTAAAGAGAAAAAAGACTCGCTCGGCAATTGACAACATATTAAATAGCCATTTCTATCTATGACATACACGCACATCCTTCGATTCGCGAAGACACTGACACTGGGGCTGGCGACGGTGATCATCGCCGCCTGCTCGACCACCAAAAGTATTCCCGACGGTGACCAGCTCTTCACAGGACTGGCCAAGACCGACTATATCACGCTCGTACAGGACAAACATTTCACCAACACACAAACGGAAATCGACGCTGCCCTGGCCACGGCACCCAACGGCGCACTCTTCGGCAGCAGTTCTGTCAGGTCGCCCTTTCAAGTGGGTCTCTGGGTCTGGAACGCCTTCGTCGGCAGCGATGACGGCTTCTCGAAATGGATGCTCTCCTCCTTTGGCTCCCGGCCGGTGCTGCTCAGCTGGGTCAACCCGGCCCTGCGCGCATCGGTGGCGCAGGAGGTGCTGCATGCCCACGGCTACTTCCACGGCAAGGTGGGCTATGACATCATCCGGCAACACAACCCCAAAAAAGCCAAGATCAAATACACCGTCGACATGGGACCGCTGTGGACAGTGGACTCGCTAAACTATCAGGGCTTCCCACCCCAGGCCGACAGCCTCATCATGTCGACCATGGCCGAGGCCAAGATCCGCAAGGGCGACGCCTTTGACGTCAACACCCTCGATGCCGAGCGCCGCCGCGTGAGCACCCTGCTGCGCAACAACGGCTTCTTCTACTATCAGCCGTCCTACGCCTCATGGCTCGTCGACAGCACCAGCCGACCCGGCAAAGTGCTCCTGAAGTTGCAACTCGCCGAGCAGACGCCAAGTGTGGCCGAGCGGAAATGGACCATCGGAAAGATTGACATCGACTTGCATAAAAACTATGGCGACAGCCTCGTCAACAGTGAGACCAAGCGCGACATCACCGTGCGACACAACGGCAAGCACTCGCCGCTGCGTGTGCCTGTCATCCTCAGCGCCAACCGCCTCTTCCCCGGACGCCCCTACAGCTATGCCGACTACCAGGCAGGCATCAGCAATCTCTCGTCAACAGGACTGTTCAGTACCGTCGACGTCAACTTCACGCCACGCGACACTACCGGTCGCGCCGACACACTCGACATGCGCATGAACCTGGTCTTTGACAAGCCTTACGACATCTACTTCGAGGGCAATGTCACCGGAAAGACCAATAACCGTTTCGGACCGGGCGCCGTGCTCGGCGTCACGCGGCGCAACGCTTTCCGTGGCGGTGAGCTCCTCGACCTGAAAATCAAGGGCAATTATGAGTGGCAGACGGCACACCACGGCAAAGGAAGCTCGTCGAAGTTCAACAGTTATGAGTATGGTGCCGACGCCTCGCTGCAACTACCGCGTATGGTTATCCCCTACGTCTCGTATTTCCGCAAGAAGCTCTTCAACCACTTCCAACGTATAGGCTTCTTCTCCACGCCGTCGACAACGCTGAAGTTCTCGACCGACATTCTCAACCGTGCCGGATTCTTCAAGCGTCGCATCGTGTCGGGAGAGTGGACCTATAACCTCCAGACGTCGCCAACAAGTAAGCACCAGTATACCCCGCTGTCGTTCTCCTATGAATATATGAAGCGGCGCACGGCAGCCTTTGACTCGGTGCTCACCGCCAATCCCTATCTGGCATACACCATGCGCGACCAGTTCATTCCGAAGATGCAGTATGTCTATACCTACACGAGTCCGAAGACCTACCGCAATCCGCTGTGGTGGCAGACGACAGTCAGCGAGAGCGGAAACATCCTGTCTTTGGGCGAGATGGTGGCTGGAAACAAATGGAGCAAGAAAAACAAAGAGCTCTTCAAAAACCCTTATGCTCAGTTCTTCAAATTGGAAACAGAGCTGGTCAAGACTTGGCAGCTGACGGAGCACAGCAGTCTTGTGGCGCATGGCGACATGGGCATGCTATGGGCTTACGGCAACTCCGATGAGGCACCCTACAGCGAACAGTTCTATGTCGGCGGCGCCAACAGCATTCGCGCCTTCACCGTGCGCAGCGTAGGACCGGGCAGCTACCATAATGCCGAGTCGGCCACGAACAACTATCTCGACCAGACCGGTGACTTAAAGCTGCTGGCCAACCTGGAATACCGTCCGCGCCTGTTCGGCAACCTCTATGGTGCGATGTTTATCGATGCCGGCAATGTGTGGTCGCTGCATAAGGACGACCGCAGCGGCGGACATTTCGAGGCGAGGAATCTCCTCAAGGAGACGGCACTCGGCACGGGTGTCGGCCTGCGCTACGACATGGACTTCTTGGTCATCCGCGTGGACTGGGGCGTAGGACTGCATGTGCCCTACAAAAGTGGCTTTTACAACGTCGGCTCGTTCCGTGACAGCCAAAGCCTCCACTTCGCCATCGGGTATCCGTTCTAAATATTGATAAAAGACAGCCATTCGTTATAAGAAGGGTACCATATAAACGGGAAGCAGGATCGTGTCGCCATCCTTGCCCAGATCCTTTGTGTACACGAGGATGGGATCTTTGACTCGGCTCGAGAATTTCTTGCAGAAAGCATCCAAGGAGGCATGTGTCCTATAGCCGGATGACTTCACCTCAACCGGACATATCTTATTGCCACGGGATATGAGGAAATCAATTTCGTAGCGATGCTTATCATCTTTTGCCCACGTATAGTAGAAGAGCTTGTTTCCTGACGCAACCAGCATTTGGGCCACAAGATTTTCATAAACATAGCCTAAGTTGGCTGACAACTTGTCACTAAGCAACTTTTGATAGATTACATTTTCCGTAAAATCCTTGTCCCAAAATGCCATAGTCACGAACAGCCCCGTGTCTGCCACAAAGAGTTTATACCGAGAAGTGTCACGTGCCAGCTCCATCCCCACATTGGGGTCGCCGGTGTGATAGACCACGTCGACCGTCTTGCTCTCTGCCAATGCGTTGAGCAATTCTCCTTCTGCCTTTGCCGTCTTCGCGCCAATGGACGGTGAGGGAGAATAGCGCGAGACATTACGATTGAGCTGACCGGGGATGGACATAAACATCTGGGCGGCATCGCCTGAGAGATCTATCTTTCGGAAATCTTCCTGATAAAGCGTAACGATTCGCCGTTTCACTCTATCCACCTTACTGAGGTCGTTGGTAGAGATATATTCCTCCACAGCCTGGGGCATTCCGCCAACCAGCATATATAACCGCAACAAACGCTGGATGCTACGGTGCGCAGCCCCTAATGGTTTCTTCAAATCCCAAAACTTTCGAAGGATGACCATAGTATCTTTGTCTCCTACAGCCCATCTGAACTCCTCAAAGTCCATAGGATGCATCGTGATTCTGTCCTCTTCACTGGGAATCGTAATGTTCTCCGTGTTCTTACGAATGCTGATGAGAGAGCCCGTCTCAATATAGTCGTACCGTCCGTCAGCCACAAGATATTTAATGGCTTGGCGCGCCTTGGGACAATGCTGTACCTCGTCGAAAACAATGACGGATTTTCTTCGCGCCAGAGAGGTGCGATAAGTGGCTTGAAGGGTCAGAAAGATATAATCAAGATCGGTCAAGTCATCAAACAGTTCTTTCGTCTCACGCGAGGCTTGGTTAAAGTCTATGAGTATGTAAGACTCATACTGATCGCGCGCAAACTGCTCAACAATGGTTGATTTGCCCACTCGTCTTGCGCCTTCCACCAAGAGAGCCGACTTGCCCTTGCTTTCTTCTTTCCATTTAAGCAATGCTTCGTAAATCTTACGCCGAAAAAGTATTCCTTCCATAATCTTTTGTACATCAGTTGATTCTCAAGTGCAAATATACTAATTTTTGTGGTTTCCCCAAAATTCTAAAGGGTCAAAATCGCCATCCCCCCGAAATTTAATTGGCCGGGAATAGTCATTTCCCCGAAATTTTAGAAGCCAAATATGGGAATTCCCCCGAAATCTAAGCGCCTTTGTTGTACCAGCCCCTATTCTGTAAATGCCCTCAAGCTGACACGACATTGCCAGCACGAAACGATCATCTGCTCTATCGGGTAAGAGACATGGAACAAGACACATGATCGGGCTTGCTGTAAGCGTGATGGTGTTTTGGAAAAAGGCGGAGAGGAATGTAAGCTTTAGAAGAGGTGAGGTATAAAACAAAAAATCGTGCTTGGTAGTAGGCTCACGCCTCACGGCGTAAGACAAACTCCAGCATGATTGTTACTCTGAAAATAAAAATCAATCTTTCTTTCCTTGACTAACAACCTGTTGAATAGTTGAATTAAACAACCTTGTAATCTACCTAAATAATAACTAAAACCTTTTCTTAAAACCTAAAAACCTTTTCGAATCTGTATTTTCTTAACCGGTGCAAAGTTACGTGGAAATTACGTTACCTCCAAATAACACAGGCCTCTTTTAACCTTTTCTGTGATTACTGTGTACGACAACAACAGTTGTTAACCTATGGTGGCATTGCTACACTTAAAGTGTTAACGATATTCACCCTTGGAAGAAATATTTCAAGAATATGATGGGATTCTGATTTATCTTTCGTATCTTTGCGCATAGAAAAGAAAACATTCATGGCAGCGCCGCCTGGCGATGGTGCCGAATATTCATTTAAAACATAACACAACATGAAAAAGTACGAATGCAATGTATGCGGCTACGTCTATGACCCCGCTAAAGGAGACCCTGATAATGGAATTCAACCTGGAACCGCTTTTGAGGATCTGCCCGAGGACTGGGTATGCCCCACTTGCGGCGTAGGCAAAGAAGATTTCAGCCCCGTGGAGGAATAATAAGATTACGAAGATAAACAGATGATGGCGGCCCCTCGACAGTAAGGAGCCGTCACCGTTATTTCAAATCAGGACAGAATGAAAGAGGAATAACTAAAGATATGGGAAAGAAGATTACCGACAACGTCACATGGGTTGGCAAGGTGGACTGGGACTTGGTTCATTTCCATGGCGACGAGCTATCCACTTTTCATGGCTCCAGCTACAATGCCTATTTGATTAAAGACGAAAAGAATGTACTCATCGACACGGTGTGGCGCCCTTACGACCGCGAGTTTGTCAAGCGACTCAAGGAGGTCATCGACCTGAAGGACATCGACTACATCGTGATGAACCACAACGAGATAGACCATAGCGGCGCGCTGCCTGAGCTGCTCCGCGAGATTCCGGACACGCCCATCTACTGCACAAAGAAAGGTGAGGCCATCCTGCGTGGTCACTATCACCAGGACTGGAACTATGTTAACGTCAAGACGGGCGACACGCTCAACATCGGCAAGCACACGCTAACCTTCATCGAGGCTCCGATGCTCCACTGGCCCGACACGATGTTCACCTATATGTCCGGCGACGACATCCTGTTCTCCAACGATGCCTTCGGACAGCACTACGCTACCGAGTCGCTCTTCGACACAGCAGCTGATGTCCACGAGGTGATGTACGAGGCAGAGAAATACTACACCAACATCCTCAACCTCTACAGTCCGATGGTGGCTCGCAAGGTCAAGGAGGTGCTCGGCATGAACCTGCCCATCAAGATGATCGCTCCGTCGCACGGTGTCATCTGGACAAAGTATATCCCGCAGATTATCGAGAACTATCAGAAGTGGTCGACACCTTATCAGGAAAACCAGATCACCATTGTCTACGATACGATGTGGCAGAGCACCCGGCTCATGGGCGAGGCCATCGCTGAGGGCATCCGCCGCGCCGATCCGTCGGTGGAGGTGAAGCTCTACAACGTAGCCAAGGAGGACAAGAACGACGTGCTCACACAGATGTTCCGCTCAAAAGCCGTCCTCGTGGGCTCACCGACCATCAACTACGGCTTCTCGTTTGCTATCGCCGGCGTCCTGGAGATGGCACGCGGACTGAAGTTCAAAAACAAGAAAGCAGCTGCCTTCGGCTCTTACGGCTGGAGCGGCGACGCACCGAAGCTCATCACGAAACATCTGCAGGAAGCAGGATTTGACATTGTCGACGACGGCATCAAATGCTTGTGGGTGCCCGACAAGAAGGCCATCGACGAGTGCCGCGACTATGGTGAGCAGTTCTGCAAGAAAGTAGAAGCCTGACAGACTGTTGTGGCCGGCCTCATACCGGCCGCAGCAATTAATTTGAAAAAAAAACGCGAATTCCTTGTCTGCGTCGAAAAAATATTGTACCTTTGCACCCGCAAAACAAGAGCAGACGTTTTTGCATTATAAAATTGTTCGTCTGTCGGCATAGCTCAGTTGGTTAGAGTATCACCTTGACATGGTGGGGATCCTTGGTTCGAATCCAAGTGTCGACACGAAAAACATTCTCAATGAATTACCAACTCAAAAAGATTGTCCTCACAGGTGGTCCTTGTGCAGGCAAAACGACGGCTCTTGTAAAGGTCATTGATCACTTCTCAAGTTTGGGCTTTAAGGTCTTCACCATACCGGAAGTACCCACGATGTTTGCCCAAGCGGGAATGGATTACCTGACTCCCAATCATGATTTTTTTTTTCATGGCGAAGTCGCCACACTGCAGGAGCAACTCGGCCTCGAAGACAAGTTCACCGATATAGCCAAAACAGTGAATGAGCCGACGGTCATCGTCTGTGACCGTGGTGCCATGGACATCTCGGCATATATGGACGCTGACATGTGGAGCGATATCACCGGACGCGTAGGCACTTCCACACCGGGACTACTCGGACGCTACGATGCGGTGCTGCACCTCGTCTCCGCTGCCGACGGTGCAGAGGAGTTCTATACCACCGCTAATAATAAGGAGCGGTCGGAAGGACTGGAGAAAGCACGTACGCTCGACAAGCGCATCATCAACGCATGGAGCGGGCATCCCCATCTGCGCGTGATCAACAACCATGTCGACTTCGACACGAAAATCAACCGTGTGCTCAAGGAGATCTCCGCCGTGCTTGGTTTGCCGCAACCCATCACCGAGGAGCGGAAATATATCGTAGAGGTTGTCGGTGACATGCCACAGACCATCGACAGTGACATCGTGCAGACCTATCTCGTTGCAGACCCCGACAGTGAGGTCAGACTGCGCAGACGTATCTGGCCGGGTGGCAAGCGCGTCAACGTGCACACCATGAAGAAGACCGTCAGCAACAACCAACAGGTGGAGACAGAGCGACAGGTGAGCAACGCACTCTATGAGTCGCTGCTCTCTCAGGCTGATCCTTATCGCCACACGATCTACAAGAAGCGCAAGAGCTTTATCTGGAAAGGACAATACTTCGAGCTCGACACCTATCAGCGTCAGCTCCAAGGGCTTGTCATCCTTGAGACGAAGGGCATCACCGACACCGAGAGCGTCAACTTCCCGCCTTTCCTGAAAGTGGTGAAGGACATCACCGGCGACGCCAATTACTATAACTATAACCTTGCGCTCAGACATTAACTCATGCATATCGTCATTGCAGGAAACATCGGCAGCGGGAAAACCACGCTCACTCAGTTGCTCGCCCGTCACTATGGTTGGCGCGCACGGATGGAGAGCGTGACGCACAATCCCTATCTCGAAGACTATTACAAGGACATGCGGCGATGGGCGTTGAACCTGGAGGTATTCTTCCTCAAGGAGCGCTTCCGCGACCTGCTCGCCATCAACCGCAGCAAACGAGCCATCGTACAGGATCGCTCGATCTACGAGGGCGTGTATATCTTTGCTGCCAACAACCACGACTTAGGAAATATGAGTGACCGTGACTTCGAGACCTACATGGGACTCTTCGAGTCGATGATGATGGTAGCGCGCGAACCTGACCTGATGGTCTATCTCCGCGCTTCTATTCCACATCTCGTGGCTAACATTCAAAAACGTGGCCGTGCTTACGAGCAGGACATGCAACTCAGCTACCTCAAGCAGCTCAACGACCGCTATGACCATTTCATGACGGAGCAATATCACGGACGCGCCATCACGATCGACGTCGACGACCTCGACTTTGTCAACCGCCGCGAGGATTTTGAATATATCATCGGACGCATCGACGAACAGCTCTCGCCCCACCCCACACTGCTGTAATCAATCGGAGTGCCATCACTGTCGCCCTTCTCCATTCAACTTTCATCACTCATCATTCAACACTCGTCTCTTTCTCCATTCATCACTCAACATTCAACACTCATCATTCAAACATGCATATCGCTATCGCCGGCAACATCGGCAGCGGAAAGACCACGCTGACCAAGATGCTTGCCAAGAAATATCACTGGACACCACGCTTCGAGCCCGTAGACAACAATCCCTACCTCGACGACTTCTACGGCGACATGAAGCGCTGGTCATTCAACCTTCAGATCTACTTCCTCAACAAACGGTTTAAGGAAGTGGTGGAGATCGCCAACAGCAACGACACCATCATCCAAGACCGCACGATCTTTGAGGATGCCCGCATCTTCGCGCCGAACCTCCACGACCAGGGTTATATGAGTGACCGCGACTTCCAAAACTACAGCGACCTCTTCGACCTGATGATGTCACTGGTCAAGCTCCCACAGCTGATGATCTATATCCGTTCGAGTATTCCCACGCTCGTCAAGCACATCGAGAAACGTGGACGCTCATTCGAGAAGAGCATCCGCCTCGATTACCTCGCCGGACTTCAGAAGCGTTATGAGGATTGGGTGACCACGTATCAGGGGCCGCTGATCATCATCGACGGCGATAAGCTCAGCTTTGAGGATACGCCCACAGACTTCAGAAAGGTCACCGACATGATCGACGCTGAACTCTTTGGACTCTTCAAGGACGACAGACTCAGCAGCAAATAAGCCTATACGCTTCTTACACCTTATTATTATATATAGCATCAACAATCATTCAACATAGCATCATACTTTAGAACATATGGAAAGAAAAGTAGCATTGATCACAGGTATCACAGGACAAGACGGCTCCTACCTCGCTGAGTTTCTGTTGGACAAAGGTTATGACGTACACGGTGTCATCCGCCGCTCTTCTGTGGACTTCCGCCCACGTATCGCCCATCTGGAGGGCGCGCCTCATTTCCATCTTCACTATGCCGACCTGAGCGACTCAATGAGTGTACTCGGCGTGATTGGCAAGGTACGTCCTACGGAGATCTACAACCTCGCTGCACAGAGCCACGTACAGGTAAGCTTCGACTCCCCGGAATATACCGCCGACGTGGATGCCGTCGGTGTGCTCCGCATCCTGGAGGCTGTGCGACAGCTGGATCTCACGGACAGTTGCCGCATCTATCAGGCTTCCACCTCCGAGCTCTATGGCAAGGTGGAAGAGGTGCCGCAGAATGAAAACACACCCTTCCATCCCTACTCTCCCTATGCTGTGGCCAAGCAGTATGGCTTTTGGATCGTGAAGGAGTATCGAGATGCTTACAACATGTTTGCCTGCAATGGTATTCTCTTCAACCACGAGAGCGAGCGTCGCGGCGAGACCTTCGTCACACGTAAGATCACGCTGGCAGCAGCTCGCATCAAGCAGGGCAAGCAGGACAAGCTCTATCTCGGCAACCTCTCCAGCCGTCGTGACTGGGGCTATGCCAAGGACTACGTGGAGTGCATGTGGCTGATCCTGCAGCATGAGACACCCGAGGACTTTGTCATCGCCACAGGTAAGCAGCACACCGTGCGCGAGTTCGCCACGCTGGCTTTCCATCACGTCGGCATCGAGTTGCGCTGGGAAGGCGAGGGCGCTGACGAGAAAGGCATCGACCAGGCTACCGGTAAGGTGCTCATCGAGGTGTCGCCAGACTTCTATCGTCCCACCGACGTGGTCAACCTTTGGGGTGATCCCACAAAAGCAAAAGCAGAACTGGGCTGGAACCCCACCCACACGTCCTTCGAGGATCTCGTCAAGCTCATGGTAGACAGCGACATGAAAAAGGTGGCTGCCGACGATGCCGCCGCCCGCGTACGCGTCAACCTCGAGGAATATCTCGAAAAAGGTATTGTGAAATAGAAGACCCACCCCGTCCTTCCTAAAAGGGAGGGGAAAACCCACCGAAACAGTAATCATCACAGATAAGTAGGGAGGGGAAAGCTCTTTTAGGTTGCGCTCCTTCCCCCCCCTTTAGGGGAGCCGGAGGGGTCTTTTAGAAATTTATAGGGTCGCTTAATATATATAATCCTTAAACGCCTGTCCCCTTCCCATTGTAGTGCAGGCACCCTCCCTTTTAGGGAGGGCGGGGAGGGTCTGATAATGTTAACAAAAGATTCAAAGATTTACGTTGCCGGCCACCACGGACTGGTGGGCTCGGCTATCTGGAACAATTTAAAACAGCGCGGATACAATAACCTCGTGGGTCGCACACACAAAGAGCTGGATCTCACCGACCAACTCGCCGTAAAGAACTTCTTTGACCAGGAGCAGCCCGACGCGGTGGTGCTCGCAGCTGCCTTCGTGGGCGGCATCATGGCCAACTCACTCTATCGTGCTGACTTCATCATGCAGAACATGAAGATGCAGTGCAATGTCATCGAGCAAGCTTATCAGCACCATGTGAAGAAACTGCTTTTCCTCGGTTCTACGTGCATCTATCCGAAAAACGCTACACAGCCGATGAAGGAGGACGCACTGCTTACTTCACCCTTGGAATACACCAATGAGGAGTATGCCATCGCAAAGATCGCAGGACTGAAGATGTGCGAGAGCTATAATCTGCAGTATGGCACAAACTATATCGCCGTGATGCCGACAAATCTTTACGGTCCCAACGACAACTTCCACCTGGAGAACTCTCACGTGATGCCGGCCATGATGCGCAAGATCTATCTGGCCAAGCTCATCCACGACGATAACTGGGATGCGATCCGCATAGATATGAACAAGCGGCCCATCAACCCGCCGACTAAACTTGTTGAACTCATTGGCAAGGATAACGTCGATGGCAACAACGACAAGGAACGAATCTTGAAAGCACTCGATTTCTATGGTATCGACAACAACAAGGTGACGCTTTGGGGCGACGGCTCTCCGCTACGCGAGTTCCTTTGGAGCGAGGATATGGCTGACGCCTCGGTACACGTGCTTCTCAACGTAGATTTCTCCGACATCATCGGCATAGAGAAGTACTCTTCCGTCTTCTATGGTGTGAAGACCGACGGTGAGGTGAACCGCAACAACTCTGAGGGACGCGGCGGTGCCATCCCTTCTCTCGGCGAGATCCGCAACTGCCACATCAACGTGGGTACGGGCAAGGAGCTCACCATCAAAGCTCTGGCCGACCTCGTGAAAGACACTGTCGGCTTCCAAGGCGAGATCGTATGGGACACGACAAAACCCAACGGTACACCACGTAAGCTCATTGACGTGAGCAAGCTCCACTCCCTCGGCTGGCACCATAAGGTGGAGATCGAGGATGGTGTAAAGAAACTCTACGACTGGTACCAAAGCACTCTGAAATAACGTAAAACATGAATACCTTCATCAATTGCTTCGTGCCCAAAGGCATCGAAGAGGAGACAAAACGCAACGTGGAGGCACTCGGCAGCCTCGACCTCGTGGGCGAGGTGGCTGTCGTTGACGGTTGTGTCCGCGACTCCAAGACCATTCACCGCATCGCCGACGAGGCCAACACGCCCTATACGCTCGTCTTTCTGAAGAACAGCTACATACGCATGGGCTATCTCGCCTTGGAGCGTATGGTACAGATTGCCGGCATCACCGGTGCCGGCATGGTATACGCCGACCACTATCAGGTCAGCGCCGACGGCAAGCGCAAGGACGCACCCGTCATCGATTACCAGCAAGGCAGCTTGCGCGACGACTTCAACTTCGGTTCCGTGGTGCTTTTCAGCACCGACGCACTGAAAGACGCTGCCGCCCGCATGGTAACCGACTACCGCGCCGCCGGCTTCTATGACCTACGTCTGAAGCTCTCGGAGAAATACTGTATCGAGCATATCAACGAGCCTCTCTACTCTGAGGTGGAACTCGACACTCGCAAGACGGGTGAGAAGCTCTTTGACTATGTCGACCCGAAGAACCGCGCCTCACAGATAGAGATGGAGCAGGCTTGCACCGAACACCTCAAAGCGGTGGGCGCCTATCTGGCTCCCCAATTCCAGGATGTCGACCTCGACGAGGGCGAGTTCCCCGTAGAGGCAAGCATCATGATTCCCGTTCGCAACCGCATCCGCACGATCCGCGACGCTCTGAAGAGTGCGCTCAGCCAGCAGACCACCTTTAAATATAATGTGTTTGTCGTGGAGAACGGTCCCGAATGCCACTCCACCGACGGCACTACAGAGGCTATCGACGCCATCGATGACGACCGTCTCGTGCACATCGTACCCCACCGCAACGACATCGGCGTGGGCGGAGCATGGAACATGGCACTGCACCATCCGCTCTGCGGACGTTTCATCGTACAGCTCGACTCCGACGATGTCTATTCCGGACCGGACAGCCTGCAAAAGCTCGTCGACGCTTTCCGCCCGCAACAGTGTGCTATGGTCATCGGCGCCTACCGCCTGACTGACATCCATCTCAACACGCTGCCACCCGGAACGATCGATCATCGCGAGTGGACATTGGGAAATGGACGCAACAACGCCCTGCGCATCAATGGACTCGGAGCGCCACGTGCCTTCTTCACGCCCGTGGCCCGCGCCATCAATCTGCCCAACGTGCTCTACGGCGAAGACTATGCGCTCGGCCTGGCCATCAGCCGTCGCTACCGCATCGGCCGCATCTATGATGTTGTCTACGACTGCCGCCGCTGGGACGACAACTCCGACGGCGACCTGAGCATAGAGAAGGAGAACCGCAACAACACCTATAAGGACCGCATACGTACCTGGGAACTTCTGGCACGCATCGCACAGAACAAGCAGGAGAAAGCCGAATGAAGCGTCCGCAATCACCTTGGTGGTGGGTGCCGACACTCTATTTTGCCGAAGGCATACCCTATTTCATCGTGAACAACATCAGCGTGACGATGTTCACCAAGATGGGCGTGCCCAACGGCGAGATGGCACTCTTCACCAGTCTGCTTTATCTGCCGTGGACCATCAAGCCCCTGTGGAGCCCGTTTGTCGACATCATCAAGACCAAGCGATGGTGGATTCTTGCCATGCAGCTGCTGATGAGTGCCGCATTCATTCTGCTGACGCTGACCATACCGCACCCGTCGGCTGCGGTCATCGCCTCAGGGCATACGCCCGTCAACCTGTTCACCATCACACTGCTACTCTTCATCATCACCGCTTTCGCCTCCGCCACGCACGACATCGCGGCCGACGGCTTCTACATGCTGGCGCTGAGCGAGGACAAGCAGAGTTTCTTCGTGGGCATCCGCTCCACGTTCTATCGTCTGTCATCGATCTTCGGCCAAGGCGTACTCGTGTACATTGCCGGAAGCCTGGAGAAGAGCACCGGCAACATTCCACTGTCATGGCAGGTGACCATGGGCATCACCGCCGCACTGTTCACCGCTGTGGCACTCTATCACACCTTTGCCCTTCCCAAGCCTACGAAAGACGCGCAGAGGACGGCAGATGGCAGACCACAGACATTCGGTGAAGTGCTGAGTGAGTTCGGGCATACCTTCTCTACCTACTTCCAAAAGCCCGGCGTTTGGCTTGCCATCGTGTTCATGTTGCTCTACCGTCTGCCCGAGGCCTTTCTGCTGAAGATGGTCAATCCCTTCCTGCTTGGCACGACAGCGACAGGCGGCTTGGCGCTCGACACCGACACCGTAGGCATCGTCTATGGCACCATCGGCGTCATCGCGCTTACCGTGGGCGGCATCATCGGCGGCATCGCAGCCTCACGTTGGGGACTGAAGAAAGCATTGTGGCCCATGGCCGCCAGTATGACGTTGCCCTGCGCCACGTTTGTCTATCTGAGCATCTGCCTGCCCCACGACCTTGTGGTCATCAGCACGTGTGTCGCCGTAGAGCAGTTTGGCTACGGCTTCGGCTTCACGGCCTACATGCTCTACATGATGCATTTTTCCGAAGGCAAGTACGTCACGGCACACTACGCCATCTGCACAGCGTTCATGGCCCTGAGCATGATGCTGCCTGGTCTCGTTGCCGGCTACATCGAGGAAGCCATCGGCTACCGCGACTTTTTCTGGATGGTAATGGCCTGCTGCCTCGCCACCGTGGTGATGACCATGCTCGTGCGCCGCAAGATCGAGCCTGAATATGGCAAGAAACACTAAGAAGTGAGCCGTCCACTCCTTATTATATATAACGACCTCACAATTATATATAACGATCTCACAGCCGTGACCCTTCTGGGTCACGGCTTTTTTTGTTTCCCATAACAGCAGACAAGAGGGAGAGCACAAGAATGAAGCGGGATTAAAGAGTGTTAAACGTTTGAAAATGAAACACTTCAAGCGCATAAAATCATCGTAAGACGAAAAAAACATCGCAATAAATTTCCGTATCACACGAAAAACTTGTAACTTTGCATACCCTAAGAAAAAGGGCTAACACGTTGACATTCATATAATAATAGAAAAGTATATCAACACCATGACAAAAGCAGATATCATCAGTGAGATCACTGAGCAGACAGGATTGCAGAAGAAAGAAGTGGCCGCAGTAGTGGAGAGCTTCATGGAGTGTGTAAAGCGTTGTATGCTCGACAAGAAGGAGAACGTGTATCTCCGCGGTTTCGGCAGCTTCATCATCAAGCATCGCGCTGCCAAGACGGCACGCGACATCGGCAAGAACACCACGATCACCATTGCCGCCCACGACCTGCCGAGCTTCAAGCCGGCCAAGGCTTTCGTAGAGGAGATGAAAGGCGAGTAAGCCCATCCCGCTGCATTGAGACAGACAAACAAAACTGTATTATACACAACATTTAAAACATTTTACCATGCCAAACGGAAAAAAGAAGAAAGGCCACAAGATGGCTACGCATAAGCGTAAAAAGAGATTACGTAAGAACCGCCATAAGAGCAAGTAAGCTCAGGCGGCTGTTCTTGAGAGGGGGCACGCCTTTCGTGGTGTGCCCCTCGCTTTTTAACCCTACTAAAACACCAAGAGATGACAAGCGAAGTTATCATTGACGTCAAGCCGAAGGAGATTTCCATCGCCCTGCTTGAGGACAAACGGCTGGTAGAATACCAGAACGAGTCCCGATCGGCCAACTTCTCTGTAGGCAACATCTACGTCGCAAAGGTGAAGAAGCTCATGCCGGGCCTCAACGCCAGTTTCGTCGACGTCGGGTACGAGCGTGACGCTTTCTTGCATTATCTTGACCTCGGTAGTCAGTTTAATTCCTACGCTAAGTATCTCAAGCAGATACAGAGTGACCGCCGACGACTCTTCCCCTTTGACAAAGCCACCCGCCTGCCCGACCTGCAAAAGGACGGCAGCGTGCAGCAGACGCTCAAACAGGAACAAGAGGTGCTCGTGCAGATTGTCAAGGAGCCTATCTCCACCAAGGGACCGCGCCTGACCGGTGAGCTGAGCTTTGCCGGACGCTATCTCGTGTTGCTGCCCTTTGGCGACAAAGTCTCTGTATCTTCCAAGATCAAAAGCGGTGAAGAAAGAGCAAGACTCAAGCAACTCATCCACAGCATCAAACCCAAGAACTGCGGTGTCATCGTCAGAACCGTAGCTGAAGGCAAGCGCGTAGCCGAGCTCGACGGCGAGCTGAAGATTCTGTACAAGCGATGGATGGATGCCATCACCAAGGTGCAGAAAACCCAGCAGCGGCCGCAACTCGTCTACGAAGAGACCGGCAGGGCCGTTGCCTTGCTGCGCGATTTGTTCAACCCCAGCTATGAGAATATTTTTGTCAACGACGACAGCGTGTTCCATGAAGTAAAAGATTATGTGGCACTCATCGCCCCTGAGAAGGCAGGTATCGTCAAGCGCTATACCGGAAAGGTGCCCATTTTCGACAATTTCAACGTCACCAAACAGATTAAGGCCAGCTTCGGCAAGACAGTGAACTACGCCCACGGCGCCTACCTTATCATTGAGCACACCGAAGCTATGCACGTTGTGGATGTAAACAGTGGCAACAGATCAAAGAACGAAAAAGGCCAGGAAGGCACGGCTCTCGACACCAACCTCGGAGCTGCCGACGAGTTGGCACGCCAACTCAGACTGCGTGATATGGGAGGAATCATCGTGGTCGACTTCATCGACATGAACCTGGCCGAGGACCGGCAACTGCTCTATGAGCGCATGTGCAAGAACATGCAGAAGGACCGCGCCCGCCACAACATTCTGCCACTGAGCAAGTTCGGACTGATGCAGATCACCCGTCAGCGAGTGCGTCCGGCAATGGACGTCAACGTAGAAGAGACGTGCCCCACCTGCAACGGTACCGGAAAAATCAAGTCAAGCATCCTCTTCACCGACCAGCTTGAAGGAAAAATAGACCGCCTGGTCAACAAGATAGGCATCAAGAAGTTCTATCTCCACGTTCATCCATACGTCGCCGCCTATATCAACCAGGGCATTATGAGCCTCAAACGTAAGTGGCAGATGAAATACGGATTCGGCGTACACATCATTCCTTCACAGAAGCTCGCCTTCCTGCAGTATGAGTTCTACGACGCAAAGGGTGAGTATCTCGACATGAAAGAAGAGATAGAAACCAAGTAACGGCAATCCGCAACACGGATCAGGCCGATCAACTCTACACGAGGGAGTGTCAACGCATCGTTGACACTCCCTCTTTTTTGTGACGAGTGACCGGCTTCAAAAAGTTACAAGTCTTATCATGACAGATATTGGAGACACATCAGGCAGCATACAGATGCTATCAACCGCAATTTGTCCACCGCCTGTTGACAGAATATAGGGAAAGTTTTCTTGACTAAAAAACACAACAATGCTAAAGAATATAAAACTTTCATAATCGTAAAATCTTTAGGATAAAGGGAACGTCAACTCCCTGCATTCTATCCATGAAGGGACAAGGACCTAACGTCATGCCTTTATCTCCTCGTACTTCACGAGATCGTAGCCTTTGATCTGTATCACGATCGGATGGAGCGTGGAGCCGTGGAGCATGCTTTGCAACTTCTTGTCGGCCGCGTAGGTCTTGATCTGCGCCACTGCCTCCGCCCATTGCTTCTCAGCCT
>UQFS01000038.1 GCA_900540375.1 uncultured Prevotella sp. | reverse complement strand
CCAAGACGCTCAGAAAAGTGAGCTAAAATTGGCACAACGAACTGGACACCCTATCAAATAAGTTCAATTGGCTGAATCTGGGGAGGGCTATAGGCATCGAAAACATTTAATAAATGGCAGAGGAACTTCCTTCAGCATTTTGCCATTACACGTCATTGGCCAGCCTTTTCAAGATATTGTGTTGCCAAGCATTAGAAAAAGGAATGATTTCTATTAAGTTTAGCAACACAATGCAAACTAATGATCCAAAAGAAGTCCATTTTTTTAAGGATTATGTTTTCAATGACACAAAGAGTGGTGAAAAAATGAAGTCTCTAAAAAGTAAATTAGATTTTAATAGAAAGCCATTCTCTTTTAGCCTCATTCATCATTATGAAGGTAATGAAGAAAAGTTGTTCGGTAGAAGAGGCTATCCACATTGTGAAATACCAATGTGGTCTATGTATGGCGACAAGTTTAAGGGTGTAAGATTAAAATTTGATGCGAAAGAGCTAAAAGCATATGTTGAAGAAAAACCAAACTTTATATTAAAGAAATGCACTTACAAAACAATTTCAGAGATAAAAGAATTAGGAAAGGATAGAAGAACAAGATTCAGAAACGGCAAGATTGGTGATAAAGATTTAATTTCTTTGTACAAAGATGTTTGCTTTTACAAGCCATTTAGCTGGGCTTATGAATGCGAATGGCGGATAGCAAGTTTTGTTAAATGCACCGAAGAAATCTGCATAGACGAAAATAATGGAAAAAATTACATATTGACCCAGTTACCATTGAATTGCCTAAAGGTAATAGAAACAGGTCCTTTGGCAGACTATGGGCAAATACATAGTAGCTTGAGTGTTTTACAAGAAAAGCACACGCAACTGAAAAATGTCAAGATAATTAAGTCTAAATTACAAGTTAAATATTGATATGGAAAAAGACATGAATCGTCGCGACTTTTTGAAAAAAGCCGCCAAGGGAATTCTCCCAATTTTGGGAGCAATTGCATTAGCCAATGTTCCAATACTTAGTAGAGCTAATTCACATGAGTCCCACACAGAGGCCGGCTGCTACTATGGCTGTAGCGGAGGATGCGACTTTAGTTGCCAAGGTGGATGCGCGGGATGTACTGGCAGTTGTCAAGGCGGATGCAGCGGTAGCTGTGGCAGAGGATGCACTGGTATGTGCACTGGATCATGCTACTATTCTTGCCAAGGAACTTGCCAAGGATATTGCACAGGATCATGTAGTAGCACTTGCAGTGGCGCATGCACATGGCTAAGTTACTAACAATGAAAGAGAGAGATGCAGAAGCTTGGAATGATATATCAACCAAGCATATTACATTCATTGTTACGAAGGATTGTCAGCTTGCTTGCAAATATTGCTATCTCGTGGGAAAAAACTCTAAAGAGCGAATGTCTTTCGAGATAGCAAAGTTAGCTATTGATTATATCCTTTCGCATGAATCTTATTTCCCTGAGAGGGCTGTAGTTTGGGACTTCATTGGTGGTGAACCTTTTTTGGAGATAGATCTTATTGATCAGATATGTGATTATCTTAAAAAGGAAATGTTTCGCAGGAACCATCATTGGTTTAATTCCTATAGGTTCAATTTCTCGACAAATGGAATCAACTTCGGTAGCGAAAAGGTTCAACGTTTCGTCAAGAAGAACATAGAGCATATCAGTGTTGGTATAACTATAGATGGTACACAGCGCAAGCATGATATTAACCGTGTCTACAAAAATACAGGTAAAGGATCATATCATGATGTCGTGAAGAATATACCATTATGGTTGAAAGAGATTCCGGGTGCGAGCACAAAGGTTACCATCAGTTCTGCGGATATACCTTATATAAAGGAGAGCGTATTACATCTTTATAGTTTGGGTATTCATGAGGTTAACATTAATTGCGTCTTCGAGAATGTATGGAATGAAGGTGATGATGAGAGATTCGAAGCGCAGTTGATGGAGCTGGCAGATGCAATAATAGACGGTGGACTTTATAAGGACAATGCGTGTTCTTTCTATCAGAATAGTATTGGTCGTCCACTTAATCCAATGACGGAAAACAATAATTGGTGTGGCGCCGGCATGATGCTGTCTATTGATGCTACAGGCAATTTCTATCCCTGTACACGATTTGCCGCATACTCACTGCGTAGCAAGAAGCCTATCATCATCGGCAATGTCAGAGATGGTATCGACCAAAATAAGTTGCGACCGTTCCTGACGCTTGACCGCATGACACAATCTCCTGAAAAGTGCAGGAATTGTGAGGTGGCAAGTGGATGCGCATGGTGCCAAGGCGAGAACTATGATGCTGCAGATACACCGACCATTTACCAGAGAGCGACAGCTATCTGCAAGATGCACAAAGCGCGTGTTAGGGCGAACAACTATTATTGGAACAAGCTCAATCACAAGTTAGCGAAAGAGAAAGATCCAAGTTACCGTCATTTGCAAAACACTCAAAATTGTTAGCTATGCTTCAATACTTAGTGATATTACTGGATGATACCAGCGCTTCTTTCTGCCATTACTCTGTTCCAAAAACAGGTAAGCGGCTTATACCATTGGATTCTCTCAAAGCAGGTATTCTCTTTGCAATGAAGGAGAACCTATCGGTGCAGTTTGTCTATCCAAACTATACGTTACCAAAGGACTATTTGGATGTTATCGACTCTGTTGACCATTACAATATTATGCCAGCCTCTATCATGGGCAGTAGTTCTGATGCAGTAGTCATTAATGGTTGGGAAGTCGAGACGTGTAATGATGTCCACGTGCCGATTATCATCAGAACAGACAAGCAGAATTTCTTTGCCAACTACAGTAAAATAGGACACCTGCTACGACAAACAAGCAGGGTGGATGTTGTGGTGACAGACATAGATACATTTAAAGATAGCGATTTCAATCTCTATAAAGAGGCACTAAATAATTTGTCCAAAGACATCGAAGCTATGTATGTAGAAGGGCTGTCGCCTCAATTGAACATCCTTACTGACCGTATGATGCTCAAAGAAATGAACAACTGTGGTGCAGGTAATACTACCATTACATTAGCACCCAATGGAAAGTTCTATGTATGCCCTGCCTTTTATTATGAGGAAGCAGATGATAGCTGTGGTGACCTTGAGCATGGTCTTGACATCAAGAATAAGCAGCTGTACGAATTGGAGTATGCTCCCATCTGCCGTCACTGCGATGCTTGGCAATGTAAGCGTTGCATATGGTTGAATAGAAAGACTACTCTTGAAGTCAATACTCCTTCACACGAGCAATGCGTCGTAGCACACATTGAGCGTAATGCTTCTATGACTTTACTTAGAAATATCCGAAAGCATGGTGAGTTCTTGCCTGACTTCGAGGACATAAAAGAGATAGACTATTTGGATCCATTTGAAAAAAGAAAAGATTGGAAATGAAAAAGAAAGTAGGACAAGTCTCCGAAGAGGAGAAGTTGGTTATTCAGCAACTTTTCGAGAGACGTAATGGACTGAACGAACTGGCCAAGATCGTGACATCAGATAATGACGAGTTGTATGAAAAACTCGTCAAAGACCTTGGTGAGACAGGAACTAAGTTTCAGCAGTGGTGGGATGCTATGAGTGACAAATATCATTGGGAGTCAGCACCTAACGGCCATTGGGAAATTGACTTCAGTACAAACAACATTTATCTTATAGTTGAGGAGTAACAATATGTTTACGAGTTCATTATTGATGATTGGTACATCGGAGCTCCTTCTTGTTGCCGGAATAGCACTTTTGCTTTTCGGTGGGAAGAAGCTACCAGAACTGATGAAAGGAATGGGAGAAGGCGTAAAGAGTTTCAAGGATGCCGTCAACGGGAATTCTGATACGCAAAAAGACGACAAAACTGACGATATCAAAGAAAACGAGAAGAAAGAAGACAATACTAATGGCAACGAAGCATAAAGAGCCAGAAATGATGACGTTTGGCGGACACCTTGAGGTGTTCCGCCAAATGTTATTTCGAATCTTAGGCATTACTACTTTTCTTGCGATTGCTATCTTTTGCCTAAAAGATGAAACTTGGAAACTCATACTATGGCCCACACAGCCTGACTTTATCTTATATAAAGTATTGCAACATTGGATCGATTTAGCTGGCATTCATCTTGTCGTCAATCAGTTCCATGTAAACATGATGACTACAGAGTTGTCGTCACAATTTATGACCCATGTTTCTACTTCGCTATATTTAGCTTTATTATTAGCTTCTCCCTACATTGTCTACGAGATATATAGGTTCATCTCCCCGGCTCTCTATGATAATGAAAAACATGGTTCTAAAATAACGTTGATAGCAGTGTATCTGCTTTTCTTCTTAGGATTAATTGTCAACTATCTTATTATCCTGCCATTGTCCTTCCGCTTTCTTGGGACGTATCAAGTAGCTCCGATGGTGAAAATAAATATTACGTTGGATAGCTACATCTCTACTTTCTTCTCATTGTCTTTGATAATGGGGTTAATATTTCAGATGCCAGTTCTGTCTTATTTTATGGCAAGATTTGGATTGATTAAGTCTTCACTGCTTATAAAATATCGCCGTCATGCCATTGTCCTTATCGTATTGTTGTCAGCAATAATAACACCTCCTGATATATTCTCGTGTATTGTTGTTTCAATTCCTCTATACGCCCTGTATGAAATCAGTATACAGGTTATAAGACGTGTGGAGAATAAAATGCTATATAGTAACACTGATAATAGAAAGTAGATCTTATGGAGACTATTTATGTATTAACCTTACACAAACAGAATGCTATTCTATGACTTTATTTTAAGTTTACACTTTTCTCACGTAGATATACTTTGGGCGTCGCCTCAGCACAAACAGCGTGACGGGGCTTATCCATACGCTCTATTTTAATTCCTCGAAACCAATCGTGTCATAATCGGCTCCATAGAAGAGGTTGCTGTAGGTCTTGGTCAAAAGGCCATAACCTGAGAGGGTAAGAAGGGCTTTGCTTGCGATGACCTCAACACGAATGGTCTGTCTGCCATCCGCTAATTAGCTGCATAGCTTGTCGGCACCATCGACCATCGCAAGGTTGTGGTGGGTGAACGGCCAATCAGGGAATACTATATTCCATCGTCCTCATGGTAGAATGTTAAGTCGTGCTTACTCCGTCGAATTATCGCATTTCGGAGCAAGTGCCAAATCAACTTTATTACACGAAGAACCCTCATCATTGCATCTTGCCGTACTCTATTTCCTTGTCAAGGAAGTCGTAGACATAACCGGGAGACTGGAAATAGAGGCCGGAGCGTGGATCAGACAACTTTTCATAAGTTTCAGAATTATAAAGCGTGTCCAAAGCATCGGTCATTGGCATCTTTCTCCGCTCCATGAGCATGACGGCGAGGTCGCGCGCCATCCCTTCTAACATATAATCAAAGTCAGTCATAGTTTTCTTAGATATTTGATTGCCTTCTCAGTGCCGAAGAAATACTGAAAAGTAATACCTTTCATGTATTTCAAATTCTCGAGAAACGTTTCCAGTGTGATTTCCTTGTTAAAGTATTTACGTACCTGTACACCGACCTTGTCATTGGCTATGGGGCCAATGACAACATCGTAGTCGTGAACGCTTTCTCCGGTTTTTGATTGTCTGTTAGCGAAGATGAATTCTGCCCAATCCTTTGAGTAGCTATCAAACCTCCTTAACTTCAGCGTTCCATCCGTTAACAGTCGCTCGTCAAAGTCATAGACATTGATAACCGGATTGCCACCAATTTGATAAGCCTTGTACTCCGCAAGCCTTTGCGCCTGTTGCTTGTCAGCGCTGAGGTAGAAGCCACGTCCAAAATCCTTATTCGGTTTGGATTTAGCAATGTCAATCTCCTTTATCTCAACTGTCGAACCATGATAGAGTTTCATACCAAAGCCCCTCCGTGGCGATGACAAAATGCAGTTAGGTCGTCAGTGACGTCTTTGAAGCTCAGCGTATGCATGACGTCGTAGAATTTGTCGAGCATATCCATCCCCTGAAACCGTTTGAGATAGCGATATGCTTCAACATGCGATAGTCCGTGGCGCTTGCCGAATTCGCTGATAGCGGCTATCACATACCCTACCTTGTCGCTGATGTCTACTTTATCCATAGTTGCTTATTTTTCGACAAAGATAAAGGAATATTTTCAAAGATGCAAATGGATTGGTTAAAAACGAATGGAAATGAACGGAAATAACCATTATCGAAGGACGCTATATGCAGCCAAATCCAATGGAAGTGGAGCAAATATGGAGCAAATCGGGAAATGAAAAATCGCTAAAGCTTTTGTTTATAAGGCTTTAGCGATTACCATGATGTAATAAAAGTACCCAGACTCGGGCTCGAACCGAGATGCCTTGCGGCACTGGTGTTTGAGACCAGCGCGTCTACCTATTCCGCCATCTGGGCATGTGTGTAAGAATACGCAATGATGTAATTAGTGAGTGCAAAGGTACAATGTTTTTGGAGAAAATCCAAATTTTTTAGGTTAAAAGTTTAAAGGAAGTATAGGAGGAAGGAGCGGAAAAGCAAAGAAAAAGGAATTTTTCTTTGCTATTTCACTCGTTTGCAGTATCTTTGCAATGTATAATCAACTAATATGACAGATATTTGCTGCATCGGGCACATCACCCGCGATAAGATCATCACGCCGGGGAGCACCGTCTATATGGCCGGTGGCACCTCTTTTTATATGTCTTACGGCATCAGCCGACTGCCGAAGACGGTGCGCTATGAACTGGTGACTAAAGTGGGAAAAGGACAGTTGCCGGAAGTGGAAAAGATGCGTCAGGCGGGCATCGGCGTGCGCTGCTATGACAGTCGCCATACGGTGTACTTCGAAAATAAGTATGGTGCCAACTCCGACAACCGTACGCAGCGTGTGCTGGCCAAAGCGGATCCGTTCACCCTGGAGGAGATGAAGCCGTTGGAGGCGAAGGTGTTTCATCTGGGTAGCCTGTTGGCCGATGACTTCTCGCCCGAGGTGGTGGAGTATCTCTCTACCAAGGGTCGTGTGAGCATCGATGTGCAGGGCTATCTGCGCGAAGTGGTTGGCGAGGAGGTGCGCGCTGTTGAATGGAAGGACAAGGAGCGCATCCTGGCTTGTACCGACATTCTGAAACTTAACGAGCATGAGATGGAGGTGATCACACATTCAAAGAATCCCCGGACCGTGGCCTTGCAGTTGGCTGACATGGGCGTGAAGGAGGTGATCATCACGCTGGGCAGCTATGGCTCGCTGATCTGTTGTGAGGGCCGGTTCTATGAGGTGCCGGCATATAAGCCGCAGGTGCTCGTCGACGCGACGGGTTGTGGTGATACCTATTCCACGGGTTATCTGTGGATGCGCATGCAGGGTGCAAGCTGCGAAGAGGCTGGTCGCTTCGCAGCCGCTATGTGCACGCTCAAGTTGGAGCATAGCGGTCCGTTTGACAAAAACTTGGCGGCTATCCATCGTGTCATGCGCAGGATGTGAAGAAAAACGCTGATGGCTCGGTTCAACCATTGTTTCTTGTATTGTTGATAAAACTGACAAAAAACGGCCTTTTTTTAGGCGATTTTCTCGACCAAAGGGCTGTTTGCTCTCAATTTTTCGAATTTTGGAGATGTTTTTTATAATATATTGATATTCAGACGGTTATGGTTCGATATTGAGTTTTTACCATTCTTTTTTTATTGAAAAGCGGAAGGAGCGTTGCAAAAACACTGGTTTTTACTTGTGAAAGTACCTTTCTGATGTGGTCATCTCGGTACTTTGACGAGAAATTCTCTAGAGAATTTTTGGTCAGAGAGGCTTGATGACCGCATCATCAACGGAAGATGTGCCTCAAAAATGGCAGAAACGGAAAAGTAAGGATGGAAAAATGGGTGTTTGCCTTCTTTCGTTTTTCTATAATGAAAGTCCGTCATGACATGGTTTTGTAAAAAAGAATATCGAATATAGAAGGGCCATGCACTTTTATAGACACATAGGTTCATTGCCAAGCGGAAGGAGCTTTGGAGATTTTCTTGGCATTTTTTCTTTCAATCATGACATTGCCCACGCTCCCGTCTTGTGGAAGCGTGGTGAGTGTGTAAAGGGCGATAGCGCTTGTTTGTGACTCATGCTGCTTCTTCACCGAGCTTACGCCAGATGTCGAGGAAGGTGGCATGGTCGACTTTATGGTCGTATTTCACCACCACGCCGGCATCGCGTAGCAGGTCGTAGGCTTGCTGGCTGATATACTCAGCCCACACCTCCGTAATTCCCCCGTCGGCCATCATCTTGGCGGCGGAGCGCCCCACGGCTTTGACTGCGAGCTTAGCTTCGAGGAAGAGTTCGGGTTTCTCATTCATCAGATTATATAGGTGGCGCACGCCGTGACCACCGAAGGAATGGATCTTTCCTTCATGCAGGATGACGAGAGAGGCCTGCTTATCGTTGAGCGTGTCTATCAATTCTTGCATCATAGTCGTAGGGTCTTTAGTTGTTGACTTATCAATATTGCCAAAGAATCACTTCTATGGCTTCATTGGCAAAGATAAGTGTTTTTTCGTGAAGGTGTATGCCTAAATACCATCTTTTTTCTCGTGTTCTGCACAAAAGGCGCAAAGAGTGCAAAGAGCAGAGCTGCCTCTCCCCTTATCCCCTCCCCCAAGGGAGGAGAGTGATTACTTTCAAGAAATAAAAAGAAAAGGCGTGGCTTCTCCTATGAAAATGAAAAGAAGAAGCCACGTTATGGAAATGGGATTTTATATGTGCAGAATACTATTTCTTCTTGTTGCCGAAGTCGGCGGGAATCTCGCCCCATTTCTTGGTTTCCCATTTGATGATGGGAACGGCGGCATGGTGGGTGGTGAGCCATCGCTCGGCGCGGGCTACGAGTTCGTAGGCTTTGGCTGTAGAGTCATCGCGCACGAGTTTGGTCTTGCAATGCTTGTTGCGCACCCAGAGGATGGCGTTGTACGAGTCGGAGTAGATGGCCTTGTCGCGTATGCCCTGCTGGTCCATGAGGGCCAGGGCGTGTACGATGGCAAGGAATTCGCCGATGTTGTTGGTGCCACGGACGGGGCCGAAGTGGAAGACCTGCGCCCCTGTGGCCAGGTCGACGCACTGATATTCCATCGGTCCTGGGTTTCCGGGGCAGGCGGCGTCCACAGCCCACGCCTCTGCTCTCACCTCGGGAGGCAAGGGCAGCACGGTGTCGTGGCGATAGTCAGGAGGAGAGACTGGCTCGTTACTCATGAGTCGGTTCTATGTAATCGAAAGCCCCGCGCTTCATCACCAATGGATAGCGCTCGGGATGTTTCAAACTGTCTATTTCTAAATCCACGTCAAGGTCAGGCCATGTAATGGCATTCTTCCCCTCCATCCTTACATTCAGAACATCTCGCACTGTGGCATCTTTCATCCATGGCACGCGGTTGTAGGAGAGAAAATAGTCATTGCCCAATACCGATATCATGATGCCTTGAGAATTAATCATCAAGACAGATACCGACGTGGTCTTGGTATTGCTTCCTAAACTGATTGGCATATATATTAATGATTGATTCTATTTTGCGTATCTCTTTGTTGGTAAAACCTTCATTAGAAACTAACTCTATAGATGGCTCTAACCAAAACTTGGCGCTTTTTTTCTGCTTTGAAGACATGGATATGCTTTCTTCTCTCTTCATTGGAAAAGATTTTGAAAGTATATCCATCTTCCCTTCGGAAAACCGGACTCATCTTACATTCTTTCCGGCACTTCTATTCCGAGGAGCCCCATGCCGTTCTTGATGACCTTGGCCACGTTGTCGGCGAGGACGAGACGTGTCACTTTCTCGGTGTCGGTGTCGGCGCTGAGGATGCTATAGTCGTGGTAGAACTGGTTGAAGTCCTTGGTGAGCTCGTAGCAGTAGTTGGCGATGCCGGCAGGGTTGTAGTTTTCGCCGGCGTCTTT
This sequence comes from uncultured Prevotella sp., assembly GCA_900540375.1. Taxonomy (GTDB): domain Bacteria; phylum Bacteroidota; class Bacteroidia; order Bacteroidales; family Bacteroidaceae; genus Prevotella. Next base: position 22,999 of record UQFS01000038.1, on the reverse strand, counting down.
GACGGCCACCTTAAAGGCATCCATCTTCTGGATGAGCTGTATCTCCTTGTCGTTGAGCGGCGCGTCGGCGGACAGGGCTGCGGGCAACTGAATGCCGTCGGCCTGAGCCTTACGCATCACGGAACGGATGCGGGCGTAGGTGTACTGGATAAACGGTCCCGTGTTACCGTTGAAGTCGATGCTCTCGGCAGGGTTGAAGAGCATGTTCTTACGTGCATCAACCTTGAGGATGAAGTATTTCAGGGCGCCGAGACCCACGATGCGTGCGATCTCGCTCTTCTCCTCCTCGCTCATGTCCTTGAACTTACCGAGCTCATCGCTGGTCTTGCGGGCATCGCCAATCATCTCAGCGATGAGGTCATCGGCGTCGACGACAGTACCCTCGCGGCTCTTCATCTTGCCGTTGGGCAGTTCCACCATACCATAGGAGAAGTGTACAAGATCCTTGCCCCACTTGAAGCCGAGACGGTCGAGGAGGATGGAGAGCACCTGAAAGTGATAGTTCTGCTCGTTGCCTACCACATAGATCATCTTGTCGATGGGGTAGTCGTTGAAGCGCATCTCGGCGGTACCGATGTCCTGTGTCATATACACGCTGGTGCCGTCGGCGCGGAGCAGCAGTTTCTGGTCGAGACCCTCATCGGTGAGGTCAGCCCATACACTGTTGTCGGGCTTGCGGAAGAAGAGGCCCTTCTTAAGACCTTCCTCCACCTTGCGCTTACCTTCGAGATAGGTGTTTGACTCGTAGTAGATCTTGTCGAAGCTTACGCCAAGTGCCTTGTAGGTCTCGTCGAAGCCAGCGTATACCCAGCTGTTCATCTTCTGCCACAGCGCGCGGATCTCCGGGTCGCCGGCTTCCCATTTGACGAGCATCTCGTGTGCTTCCACGATGAGCGGAGCCTCGTTCTTGGCTTTCTCCTCAGCCTTTTCCTCGTCCATGCCCTCGGCGACGAACTTTGCTTTCAGTTCGTTGCATTGCTCTTTGTAGTGCTTGTCAAAGAGTACGTAGAAATCGCCGATGAGGTGGTCGCCCTTCTTGTGCGCCGTCTCAGGTGTGATGCCGTTGCCCCACTTGATCCAGGCGAGCATCGACTTCATGATGTGGATGCCTCGGTCGTTGACGATATTGGTCTTGATGACTTTATTGCCGTTGGCTTCCATAATCTTCGAGAGGCTCCATCCGAGCAGGTTGTTGCGCACATGTCCGAGATGGAGCGGCTTGTTGGTATTGGGCGATGAATATTCGATCATCACGAGGGGGCTGTCGGCTGTAGCTTGTTTCTCTCCGAACTTGGCGTCAGCGTTGATGTCGTTGAGCAGGCTCACCCAAGCCTGCGGAGCCACGACGAGGTTGAGGAAGCCCTTGACCACGTTGAAGCGTGCCACGGCCTCGCAGTCTCGCTGCAGCACCTCACCGATTTGCTGAGCGGTGTCCTCGGGTTTCTTATGTGAAATCTTCAGGAAGGGGAAGACGACGAGGGTGAGATTTCCCTCGAAAGTGTCCTTGGTCTTTTGCAGTTGCACCATTTTCTCGGGCACATTCTGTCCGTAGAGCTCTTTGACAGCTTTGATGGTGGACTCAGTGATAACTTTTTCTATATTCATGCGTTTATACCGGTATTTTGTCGACAAAATAATAATATATGTGCAAAGTTACGAAAAAACAAAGAGATAAAGGTGGGTTGTGGCGGATATTTTCTTTTGCTTCAGACATGTAAGACTCTGATAGGAAAGGAATATGTGCCTTCTGTGGCAATTTCTGAAAGGATATGGGCCACGGGAAATATCCATTGCACCGAAGATCTTCGGTTAGGTCTTCGTGGTGCCCAGCCACGGACTTCTGCACCTGAGTCTTTTACACCATTTGGCTTTTATGTCAGGGCAAACAACCAGACTGCTTTGTCGTTTGGAACACAAATGTGTTAAAAATCAGATGCAGGCAAAAAAAACAAGGTGAAAAAGTGATAAGCTACCGAGTTTTTTCGTATCTTTGGCACTGTCAGGCGGATATGCCGGTGATGTGAAATAATCTCTACAGTCCACTGCGACTGTGCAACCTCTTTCGGAAGTCTGTACGTATAGTTTATCAGTAGGATATATATAATAAGGTGTATAGGCTTAATTCTGTGAATGGAACACCTGTGTTTTAATACGCTTAGATGATGAAAACCTTTATTTCCTTTTCTGCGTTAGTAGCCGTATTGCTGCTGACAGCAACCCCTAATTTCGCACAGAGCAAAGGATCGGGCAACTCCAAGGAGGAGGGCAACCGCAATGTCATGCTCAACGCCTCCAGTGCCAACGGTCCGCGAGAGATTCAGATCGGTCTGCCTTCGGCCGATGTCAACGTATTGGAAAACGGACTGCCCGTGACCTACGCCACCAATCCCCATTCGGTCAACTCGGTGTGGCGCTCCGATGCCAGCCTGAGCCACGTGGGATTGCTGAAGATCTCCGAGACGGCCATCACCACCGGCAACATCGGCTACGCCGTCAACTCTTTCACACAGCTCGGCACGAAAGGCTTCCACGGCACGCTCAACTATAAGAGCAACCATTTCGGGCTCAGTGAGTTCTCGCTCAACCTCAACGGTGACGCCGGACACGACTGGTACTACAGTGCCAACATCTACCAAGACTTTGATCCGGGTACGTTTAAGCTGAAGTCCACGCCCTTCCAGGACCGCACACAGATCTACAAGGGCGCGCTGACCAAGAAATACGCTGAAGGCCGTGGCTCGTTCACCGCAATGTATGAATACGCCAACAGCCATCCCGTCTACACCTACGCCACACAGTCAGCCCCGTTTATCTATGTCGGCGACGGTAGCGTGAAGGAGTATGGCAAGTTCAAGCTCGGTACCACGTCGTACTTGTCCGTGGACAATAACATGACCTATGTCGACATGAAGACGGGCAGGCTCACCTCCACCAATCTCTATGATGCCATCGAGAACCGGTCGAGCCAGGTCTCAATGATGAACACCTATAACTGGGACAACGGACTGACATGGCGAATCATGGGGCGCTATGACCATGCCCACGGCGCACTGGTCTATCAGACCCCGATGTCGATTATCAACAATGGCAGCGGCTATGCCTACAAGTATCTCGACGAAGAGGGAAAGGCCCAAGCCTATACGGGCGAATATGTGCAAAGCCGAATGTCGTGCCTCAATGCCGGCGACATCGACGAGATCCTCCTCACCTCTGAGTTGCAAAAGCAGTTCCGCACGTCCACCGTGCGACTGGGTGCCAACGAGTGGTGGTACGACATCGACTATGCGTCCAAGACGACGATGTATGACCAGAGCGTGCCCAGCGACGGCAGCTACGCCATGCGCTTGTGGGACGCCAACCAGCGGTCATCGATCTTCTACGACTACAACAAGAACGCGTCGGAGTATTATGTGGGTCATGAAAACAAGTTCGCTGTCTACGCTACTCACGACTGGGACATCTTGCCGGTGCTCAACCTCTACTACGGCGCACGCCTGGAGTGGCAGACGCTCAGCGGACGCAATGCAGCCGTGAGGAACTCCGCCGGCGACTATGTAGGCCGCTTTCCCAATTTTTATATAGGTGCCACGGCACCCAACGGCACGCGTATCAGTCCTACGCGCATCGACTATCATTGGTTCAACTATGACCTCACGGCCGCCGTCACCTATAAGCTCACCAAGGAGTTTGGCTTCACCGGTGACTTCACCTACCTCGTGCAGCACCCAAAGTTCGAGGCCTTTGCTCCCGCTACGCTCCCCAACACCGAGAAGATCTCCGTGCCGTTGGGACGCGCCGGCATCTACTACAACAACAGCTGGCTGAGCCTCACCTCGCTCTTCTCCTATATCAGCAAGACCAACAACAACTCCACGCTCAACCTCCAGCACAAGCTGCCCAGTGGACAAAACGAGATCATGGCCGCTCCGCTGACCTACGACATCAAGACCATTGGCTGGACCACCGATGTCGTGGCTCATCCTCTGAAGGGTCTTGACGTCCATTTCCTCTTCACCTATCAGAAGCCGACGTATAAGAAATACGAGACCAGCGTGAAGTTCTCCGATGGATACGAGGGAAAAATCGACGCCACCGGCAACATCGTGGCCGAGATCCCGCAGGTGCTCATTGAGTTCGACCCAAGCTATATGATCACTAAGGACTTGAAAATTTGGACTTCATGGCGTTACTTCGGTAAGACCTATGCCAATATCAATGAGGCTTACTACTTCAACGGCCACTGGGAAACCTTCGGCGGCGTGAACTGGCAGGTCAACAGACGGCTGGCATTGGGATGCGACGTGGTCAACTTCCTCAACCAGACGGGTGCCAAGGGCAGCATTGCCGGTGCCGAGCTTATCACCAAGGACGAAGCAAAAAACATCAAGAACACGCTCATGACGGGATCCTACCTGCGGCCGTTCACCGTGGAGTTCACTGCCAGCATCAAGTTCTGAAAGAACCAATTAACTATACCAATATGAAGAAGCACAAATTGTTATTGTTGGCAGCTATGGCCTTGACGGTCTCTACTGCCTCTGCCCAGAAGATGAGTATCGGCTGGAAGGGCGACACGGCCGTGGTGACCATTGACCAACCGACAAAATACCTGATTCTTCCAGTTGAAGAAAACACCGATGAGAAAAGGGTCTTGCTTGACACGGGCAATGCCACTGACACCTGGATGGACGTGCGCCTTGCCGAAAAGAAAACCGACTACGACGTGCCCTTCGCCTTGGGCAAGGGACCTCGCGCCGTGGTGAGGATTGTCGGACTGAAGAAAGGCGACCTTGCGCTCACCTCCATGCGGCTTGCTGACCGATGGAGCGTGGCCAACACCGACTATTACCGGCCTATCTACCACCACACGCCCTCCTATGGCTGGATGAACGATGCCAATGGTATGGTCTACAAAGACGGTGTCTACCATCTCTATTTCCAGTACAATCCCTATGGCAGCAAATGGGGTAACATGCATTGGGGACACGCTGTCAGCAGTGATCTGATGCACTGGCGGGAACTGCCGCCGGCCATCGCGCGCGACACGCTCGGGCATATCTTCTCCGGCTCGTCGGTCATCGATGTCAACAATTCGGCCGGATATGGCAAGAATGCGATCATCGCCTTCTACACCTCGGCCAGCGACAAGAACGGGCAGATTCAGTGCATGGCCTACAGCCTTGACAATGGTACGACGTTTACCAAATATAACCATAATCCCGTGTTGCGGCCGTTCGACGGACTGAAGGACTTCCGCGACCCGAAGGTGTTCTGGTACGCACCGGGCAAGAGTTGGTATATGATTGTCTCGGCCGACAAGGAGATGCGCTTCTACAAGTCGCAGAATCTCAAAGACTGGACCTATGTCTCTGCCTTCGGACGCGGCTATGGCGCACAGCCCAACCAGTTTGAATGCCCTGACTTCTTCCCGCTGACGGTCAATGGTAAGACGAAATACGTGATGATCGTCAATATCAATCCTGGTTGTCTCTTTGGCGGCAGTGCCACAGAGTATTTCGTCGGTGATTTCGACGGCACGCACTTCACGTGCGACACGCCGCCCTCGTTTGTCAAGTGGCTCGACTATGGCAAAGACCACTATGCCACCGTCACCTTCTATGGCACGCCGGGACGTGTGGTCGCTCTGCCGTGGATGAGCAACTGGCAATATGCCAACGTCACGCCCATCAGGCAGTATCGTGGTGCCAACGGCCTGCCGCGCGAGCTCTCGCTCTTTGAGAAAGACGGACAGGTGTATATGTCTGCCAACGTCGTGCCGGAGGTCAGGAAGCTGCGCAAGCAGACGCGCGTCATCCCTAACATGGTGCTGAAAGACGGTACGGCAAAGAAGACCGAACGACTCTTCAAGACCAACGACGGCGCCTTTGAGATAGAGGGCGACTTCACACCGGGAAGCGACAAGACGCTCGGCATCGACATCTACAACGACAAGGGTGAGCTCTCGCAGATCTATCTCGACATGAGCAAGATGCGCCTCGTCATGGACCGTACACGCAGCGGACTGACCTCGTTCGGCAGCAAGTCGAGCATCCACGAGATAGAGAAGGAAGCCGACGTGCATGAGCACCGTGAGATGAAGATTCCGGCACGCGCCGCCAACAGCGTCAACTATCAAAATGACTTCGCACTCGGCACGTGGGCACCGCTGAGCCTGTGCAACGGCAAGACTTATCATCTCGACATTTTTGTCGACAAGTGCAGTGTAGAGATCTTTGTCGACGGCGGCCGCATCGCTATGACTAATCTCGTCTTCCCCACACAACCTTACAACAACATCAAACTCTATAGCAAGGGCGGCACCGCCAAAGTCACGAATCTCAAGGTCTATAAACTCGGAATGTAGCTTGATAGCAGCCAACTGATAATAAATAGCAAAACCTCCGCGCCATGTTTGTGGTGCGGAGGTTTTGTGTTTTTTCTACAGATATACACCGAACGACAAGGTCTTGAATTGCAGACCATAGCCGTTCTTGATGAGATCACAAGGACTGTATTTGAAGTAGAAGTTACAGGCGGGAGTGTCAAGGGTGGCCATCAGATCCACGGTGACCGGCTTCACATGAGCGTTGTTGCTGGTGTCCTTGATCTTCATTCCGTCAGCTTTCCACCGTGTCTTCAGGCTGCTGTGGGTATTGAAGTTCACGGCAGGTCCGAGGGAGAAGCCGAAGAACTTGCTGACGAAGTGGTAGCGCACGGGCACCGTGAGGCTGAACACTTTGAGACGCGAGAACTGTGGTGAGCCCCCCTCTGGGTAAGTGCCCAGTCCGACACTGCCATCGTCGGACTTTGTGAAGCGCGTGTCGCCCTTGATGCGATAGTTGCGCCAGTCCAGACCAAAGCCGATAGTGAACTTGTGATGACTGTTCCACGGATAGATGCCGCAGTCGGCGATGAGCCACCAAAACTCCCACGAGCTGAACGGATGAAGGTCGGCAGCCTGTGGCATGCCCGGTGCGGCATTGAAGCCGACGAAGAAGTTCATTGTCGTCTCAGAACTTGGGTATTTCTGAGGCTTGGCCTGCTTCCTTCCGAAAGGCCCGAAGCTGAAGTTGAAATCATTGTCGATGGTGCTCGTGCTGACGTAGTTGCTGTCGACAAGCTGGATGGAGTTGCGGTAAGCATACTTAGGATTGCCCTCTTTGCCTTGGATATAGATGGTCTGTGCAGAGTCGCTGGTGATGACGGTGACCTTTGTCGGCTTGTTCACCACGAGCGTGTCCTGCGGATTGTTGTTGCGTGCCTGCGCCATCAAGGGCAGCAGAGCCGCCAGGAAAAGCATTGCGATTTTCATATTTTTTCTGTTTTTAGATGTTCTTGATTTGGTAGAGCTTATTGGTCAGTTGATGAGTTTTCTCAGCTCGTCGATGCTGCTCACCGAGCCTTCCATATACACGACAGTGATGGCCCAATGGCCTTTACTGCCGTTGGTAAGGTAGCACAGATAGCGGTGGGTCCGCCCTTGTGGTGGCAGGCAGAGGATGAGCGACGAGGTATGACCTTTGCGTCGCAGTTCCGTGCCAATGGCCTGTGCCTTGTCCTTTTCCACGAGATTGTCCATCGTACTCTTCTGCTGGGCATTCGCCTTAAAGCGCACGCTGTGGTAAAAGGTCAGCCGGTAGGCACTCAATGCCCTTCCCCGTACCTTCACCTCTACGGTCTGGTCTTGCGGTACGATCTGTCCCGTGAAGGCCGCGTTGGCGTGCAGACCCTTTTGTGCCAGAGCGAAGAGTGGCAGCAACAGGGCAAGCAGCGCAAAGATGATTCTCCTTTTCATATCGTTGAGTGTTTATTCATTGTTCTCTGTCATCAGCACATCGTGCAGTTGGTCGTCGACACCGTTGTCGCCCTCAATGGCCACGGCTTTCATCGTCTGGGCCATCTCGGCGCGTATGGCGGTCTTGTCAGTGACCTTCTGTCCATAGACGATAGCCTCGCAATAGTTTTGTTGGTGGTTGACATAAAGTGCGGCCGACACGACGATGAGCGTCAGCAACGTGGCAGCCACAGCGGTCAGCCATGGACGAAGACGTAAGCGGCGGGCCACAGGCTTGGGCCGTTCTTCTGCCTTTTGCTGCTTGCCGAGTCCGTCCAGGCTCTCCAGTCCCAGAAACAGTTCCCGCATCTGCTGCAGGTCGTCGGCAACAGCATTGCCATGGAAGTAAGCGTAGAGCTCGTGCTCCTCGCTTAGCGTCGTGCCGCCGTCCATGAATTTCTCCACCAAGCGGTGGATGTCTCTGTCTGATGGTTTCATTGTCATATCTGATATATAGTTGTTTGGCTTGTCTACACCTTATTATATATAGTACACGCATCTCATGCTTCTTTCATCTTTCTGAGCATCATGGTGCGCAAAGCTTGTCGTGCACGGCTCAGGCACTTTCTCACGGCAGGCTCATTCATTCCTGTGATCTCAGCCACTTGTGCCATCTCCATGCCGTTGATATGTCTGAGTTGCAACACTGTCTGCTGCATGGGCGGCAGTTGCTTGATGAGCCCCATCATCGTCTCCACGCGCTGGTCCTGCTCGTCGTCGATCGCCATGTCGTGACCGTCAAGGGCTACGGTGATGTGCCGACGGCGCAGCACGTCGATGCAGTGGTTGCGCAGCAGTGTCTGTGCCAGGGCGTTGATGGGTGCCCGCAGGTCGCCGGCCATCTGCCACAGCCTCACGAGCGTCACCTCCACGGCGTCCTCGCCGTCGGCTTCGCCTAAGTAGCGTATGGCCGTCCGGCACAGTCCCGGACGGATACACTCCACTTCCTGTTGGTATTCCTCGATGGTCATCTTTCTTGTCGTTTACAATAAAGATACGCAAACCTTGCGAATTTGTGACAAGGGGAAAAGAAAAAAATGCAAGAAAGGTACCATATACAAGATCGAAATCGATAACTTAAGGCTCTTGATATCTGAATGAAGAGAATTTGGACGTCTATTGTGGTGTCCAGCCATGAACTTCTGCACCTGAGCCCAATTCATTATAAATTATTATAATTGCTCTAACTAATTAGCTCTGCTCTTTTAGAACGTCAGTTGGTGCCGTGGGTACTGAAAGAAAGATGAGGGGGGACGATGTTCTTGCCCCCCCTATCTATGAATAGGCCACCGACAAACGGAGAACTAATTGACCGTCACAGATGCTTTTGCGGTCTTCAGTCCGTTGGACTTGACAGTTAAGTTGGCTTTCCCAGACTTTTTGGCACTTCTCAGTACGATCAGCGCGCGACCTTTCCACGTTTTATGTTCACAACCTACGTAAGGAGTGACATCTTTGAAGTCTCCGTTTCCAAAGGCTGCGATGGTAGCATTTCCGGACACCATGGCTGTCAGCGTGACTGCGGCATTGGGGCACAGATTCCCATCTCGGTCTATGATTTCTACCTGAACAAAAGACAGATCCTCCATACCCGCTTCCATCGTCTTATTCTCAACCCTCAATCGGATGGCTGCAGGATTTCCAGCCGTCTTCAAACGACAACTTTCCATTGTCTTTCCGTCCTTGATGCCTTCTGCCCGAAGCGTGCCTGCAAGATAGTTCAATGTAAAGGATGCCTTCATCTCTGTGTTGCGCCCTATTTGTTTCTCTCCGACGAGTTGGTCATTGAGATAAAGTCTCACAAGAGGATAACGCGAGTAGACCTCCACCTCTATGGGCTTTCCTTCATGGCCGGGCCACGTCCAGCTCTCCCAAGTCGGCCATACGGCCCAAAGTCCCAAATGGATCTTGCCCGCATATCCGTCGGCTCTTTCACTGCCATATAAAGTTTTTCCTTGTCGTTCCACAGCATATCCCGGTAATGAGAGACAGGCTTTCGCCAGCCAGTGAGATCCATGTCCCCACAATAAGACGCATGGCACGGCCATAAAGGATTTTGGAAATGTTCTCCGGGCGTCTCTCCTTCATACCAATACCGGCCTATGCCCGACTCTCCAAGATAGTCGATTCCCGTCCACACGAAATCTCCTATCACATATTGATGGTCGTGAACGGTTGCCCAACTATGAAATGCCTCTCTTGGATAGCTTTCCGTTTGCCACATGATCCTATCTGGTACACGATGATGATCATCGGCATGTTTGTCAATCAGATAGTTATAGCCAACCACATCTAACTGAGCAGCAAGTGGGTCATAGATCTCCCAGTCCTTGTCCCATGAGGCAAGAGCCGAAGTGACAGGACGGTCGTCGTACTTATGTACTTCCGCGGACAGTTTGTGTGCCGTCGTCACCACCTCTATCTTTTTTCTTTCTATCACCTCATTGCCAATACTCCAAGCAATGATGGAGGGATGGTTTCGATCCCGCAACACCATAGCCTCTATGTCTTTCTGCCACCACTGGTCAAACAGCGTGGAATAGTCATGCGGCAACTTCTCATCCCTCCAACCGTCAAAGGCTTCGTCAATGACCAGCATTCCCAACTTGTCGCAAGCATCGAGAAACGCTTCTGAGGGCGGATTATGAGATGTCCTGATCGCATTAAATCCCGCATCCTTCATCAGTCTCACCTTCCGTTCCTCAGCTCTGTCAAACGCTGCCGCACCAAGGATCCCGTTGTCATGATGCACACATCCGCCATTAATAGCGATTGCTCGCCCGTTAAGAAAAAAGCCATCGGTAGAGAACTTCAAAGAGCGTATGCCGAAGGGCTGGCTGATCTCGTCGATCACTTTCCCATCCGACTCTACTGTCACGTCTGCCGTATAAAGATGAGGAGTCGCCAAGTCCCATAGCTTTGGACGATGAATTTCTATTTGTTGCTCGATGTCACGTGTCTCTCCGGCTTGCATGAACACGTTTGTAGAGACCGCCTCTCTATCGCTTACACGAGTAGTAACGGACAACTGACGCGCCTGCGCGGTTTCGTTCTGAACCGTCGTCGTCACCACGACCGTAGCCTTGTCCTTGGCCACATGCGGTGTCGCGACATGCACGCCATGATTGGCAATATGTAATTGGGGCGTATGTATCAGCCATACATGACGGTAGATACCGGACCCGGAATACCATCGACAGTTTTTCTGTTGTGAGTTGTCTACGCGTACGGCAATCACATTTTGCTTTCCAGCCTTTATGGCTTCTGTGGCATCACAAAAAAAAGAGGTGTAGCCATAGGGATGCCCACCTACTTCCTTTCCATTCAGATAAACGGTGGAATTCATATATATTCCCTCAAAATAGAGCCAAACCTTCTCGCCTTTCATCGAAGCGGGCACCTTGAATGACTTGCGGTACCATGCAATGCCTGTGGGATAATAGCCACCATCATTTCCTGCCAGTGCATTTTTGTCCGGACGCAGCTCTATGCTCCAGTCATGAGGCAAAGTGACAGCACGCCAAGGACCATCATTGTATGCTGGAGACGATGCCAGGCTCTGATCGCCCAAATGGAACTTCCAACCGGCATCAAAGCATATCTTTCTATCTATTACAGGTTTCGATATAGCCGGGGAAACGGCTTCAAAAGCCATGAAAAGACTGATAATCAGTGTAGTGACAATTGTTTTTAAGCGCATATAGATTTAGTTTTAGATTCTACATAAGACTAAATAAGGGGCTTTCGAATATTTTCGAAAGCCCCTTATTGTTGTCGTACGCGGATTCGAACCACGACAAACAGAACCAAAACCTGTTGTGCTACCATTACACCATACGACAATCTTGACTGCAAAGATACTGCTTTTTCCGTGCACCACCAAATTTTCGGGCTGTTTTCTTGAGACGTCTTGCCCGTTCCTGCACTTTCCTGTCCTTTCCAGTCCGTGTTTCTGAAGATACAAACAGAAAGAACGGCAATCGTCCCTAAAGGAAGGTTGCCGTTATATCTTTTTTCGGAATAGCCGAAGAATGATTCCGGGAATGGCCGGAGTATTTACATTGTAGTCGTCTTGCAGTCGTAGAAAAACCATTATATACGTATCAAGAAGCTTGTAGATAGTTGGTCAAACGAATGTCGGACGTTTGACCATATATATAAAACATTTTTTGCCACGTAGTTGAGTGTTTCTGATGGCTATTCTACGCTGATACAATGGCAAAAAGCCACATTCGTCATCTATTGCGTTGCGATAAATAATATTTGGATTCTCTGAAGTCTTTGCCACAATGGTGTATTGGTCGCAGATATAAACGCCTTGTGGAATGTAGAATCTATATGCAGGGTCCAAAGCATACTTAACGTTTTTATGTTCTACAATTTTCTTTTCTCCAGTCCAAGTCTGTACGTCACTAACAGATGATGTCATAGTAAGAACGTTTGGCCAAAGCATTTCTTCTTTTGCTTTGGAACTCGATGATGCTGTGTCCTCAGAAATTAGAGGATCTCCTGTTGATGAGTCACATGATGTGAGAAGAAAAGAACAAGCGAATAGTCCTAAGATGATTATATATAAATTTATATTGTTATGCTATACCCCACCAAAGCAGTGAGGCCTTTTAGATGCTTACTTTCACTTAAATACTTATATTGTTGGGTAAGTCCAATGTTGTATCGCATATCAAAAGACAGATGTCCGAGACGATAGCACAAGCCAATAGGTATACGACGTCGCCGGTGGCTCATGCCTGATGGTAGCAGCCGGACAGTCAATTTGGAGGACAAGTTTCAACTTGCTCATCCTGGAACGCGATACGCCAAGGATTTCGCGTTTTTTTTAAAGATGGCGTTTGGACAATGAGACGGTTACAGTATCATCCGTAGCATGGACTTACGGATTGAATGTCAATACGCTACAGCGCAACTACAAAGAAGTGCTAAGCGGCTACAAATCATGGGATCAAAAGAAGCATGCGGAAGATTATATGCTGGACGTGGCAAACATAGGTCCATGTCAAGGCATTGACGAGACAAGTATGAACAACGACGTATATACCATAGTTCATAATAAGGATGCGCATGGAAGGAGAGGTTCTGTAGTAGCCATAATAAAAGGAACTAAGGCCCAAGATGTAGCAAAGGTCCTCTGCAAGATACCTTTGGCTGACAGAGAGAAGGTCAAGAGCATCACGATGGATTTGTCCGACAGCATGCGTGCAATCGCCAGCCTTTGTTTTCCTAACGCCAGAGTGACACGCGACTGCTTTCATGTAATGAAGCGCGGTGGAGAGGCCATAGATGAGCTCAGGATGCGCTTCAAGCGGGACGCCGTAAAGAAGGCCAACAAGGAGAAGATCGAATATAACAAGCGTCAGGAAAGGCTTAGGAAGCAAAGGAAGAAATATGCGGAGAGAATGCGAAAGAAGCATGGCGGGAAATGGCACAAGAGCAAGCGTGGGCGGAAGCCTGAGAAAGTGAATGGCTTCAAGCCTGAGAAACTGTCCAATAAGGAGACTCTTGTAGAAGCTTTAACCAAGTGCCGTATCCAAATCCAAAAGAGCAGGGAGAAGTGGACAGAACATCAGGAAGAAAGGGCAAAGATCCTTTTTGGGAAATACCCCAAACTTGAGGAGGCCTATCTTGCAATTAACAAACTGAGATACATCTTCAAAAATAAAAAGCTCAATAAGGTGACCGCAAAAGAAAGACTGGAGGAATGGTACAAAGGTGTCAATGCGTGTACTCTGCGTGAAGTAAAAATCAGTTCGTGATACGATCAAATATTATGAAGATGAGATTCTCAACTACTTCATCAAGAGGGAAACTAACGCTTCAGCAGAGTCATTGAACTCAAAGATAAAGATCTTTAGAGCAGACCTGAAAGGAGTCAACGATGTTTCTTTCTTCATGTTCCGTGTGTTCAGTGTACTAGGATAGAGACCACTTCTCACCCACGGAAAATATCCGCTGCGCCGAAAGAAGCGAAGTTGGCGTGATATTTCGTGGCGTATCATGCTGTTTTCAAACGAGTTGTGTTTTCCCATTGTTTTCCCGATAAAAATAAAAGGAGTTACGAAATCTTCGTAACTCCTTGATTCTTAGTGTAGCGGGGGTGGGCCACGATCCCACGACCTCTGGATTATGAATAGCTTCCGATGATTTTTCTTGAAATTTAATTCCCTATTTATTTGCTTGCTTATCAGAAAGTTAGTATATTTGTGGCATTATACGATATTTTATGATATGCGTGTTCGTATAGGGGTGCGTGTTCGCTTGGTGTTCGTCACTTTTTGGGTCCGTTATTCCTTATGAAGCCATGTCCTCACAATCTAAATAACGACCACAATGACTTCCAACTTAAAGACATCCTATGGTAACCACATTGAGCGGAACTGCACCGTCTCAATTACTCTTGACAAGCGCACTTCACGAAAGGATGTAAAGGTATATCCTTTGTCAATCCGTTTTACCATCAGCCGCAAGCGGTGGTATCATCATGTGGGAGGTAGCTATTCAGAGAAGGACTTCTCTGAGATATGTAACGTACAAACCAGCCGCTCTCCTAAATTTGAGGTCAAACGTCAATGGATTACAATGCTTGGCGAGTATGGCGACATGCTGGCGCGACTGAATGTCGGTCACGAACTCTCGCTGGAACTCATAAAGAATGCGATAACGGGCAATGGGCTCGTCTCAAATGTCAACTTTCTGACGGTATGGCAGGACGTTATTGATAATCTGAAGAAGGAGGACCGTTATGGTACCGCTGAAAGTTATCAGTGTGGCTTAAATTCATTCAAGAAGATTCTTGGCGAAGAAAACATCACTGGATTCAAAATTGACAAACCACTGCTCATGGAATGGAATGAGGGCATGATGAATGGTGTGAAGCGCGGCAAGAAACGCATTGGAAAGATTTCGGATACCACAAGAGGTATCTATCTTCGGGTATGCCGTGTGATTTGGAATGAATGCATCAGACGTGGCTACATGCTGAATATGGAATATCCGTTTTCCAACAAACATGGCAGAGACACCATATCCATACCGAGGGGAGCAACGCGAAGGGGTGAGTTTCTTAATGTCGACAAGATGACCCAGCTTTACGACTTGTTTGTGGAGAAGGACTATCCTGAACAGTGGCCGTGCGATGTCACGCCTAATGTCCATTACTCCCTTGGACTGTTTTTGGCTCAATATCTCTGCAATGGCTTCAATCTTGCAGACGAGGCCTTCCTGACGTATGATGACTATTACTATTCCACTGGTGGTAAGGCTTTCCGCTTTTGGCGGAAGAAGACAACAGAACGCAGCGAGGATGGAGCAGAGGTCATCATACCTATTATTGAACCGCTACAGAACATCATCGATGATATTGGTGCGAAGCCTGAGAAAGGTGCACGGGTGTTCCCCGACATCCTCAAGGGAGCGGAGACGGCAGAAGACCGACATCGCCGTATTCAGCAAGAGAACCAGAATGTACGCAAACGGCTCCACATGATATGCAAGGACATTTTGGGTTGGGAAGAACGCATCTCCGGCACTTGGGCACGTCATTCCTTTGCCACCAATCTTCGTAATGCCGGAGTTGACATGCAGTATATATCTGAAAGCATGGGGCATTCAACGCAGAAGACAGTCACCCAACTGTATCTTGCGTCCTATCCTCTCCACAAGCAGTTTGAATATAACAAACGTCTGCTCCGGCTGGAGGATGAGCCAACTATAGATGACATTCCAAACATGACAAAGGAGCAGATGCAGGCACTATTGATAAAAATGATGAGCAACAAATAGGATTTATCTGTAAAAAATTATTAAGTTTGTACTCTAAAAGAAGTTATTATGGTTATCGATGATATTCAGAAACTAATAGATAAGGACGAGTCCATCACTTTGGAGCTTAAAAAGACCACTGGTGAGTTGAAAGACGCCATGCACACAGCATGCGCATTTCTCAATACTGATGGCGGTTGGCTTATCTTTGGCGTGACGCCGACATCACGAAGAATACTCGGTCAAGATGTCAATGACAACACTCTGCGTGAAATATCTCAGGCGTTGAGCGGCCTTGAACCGGCTGTAGAGGCGAAGGTCAGCTACTACGATGTTCCCGGCAGCGATGGAAAGAAGTTGATTGCCATCCATTTCGATGCTTTTGTATGGGGACACGAACCCTATACATACGATGGTAAGCCATACTACCGGGTAGAAAGCACGACGAAACAGATGCCGCGCAAGTTATTTGAGGAGCGGTTACGTGCCCATCATCCTGACTTCTATGCGTGGGAGCGTAGAGAGTCTGACGGGTTAGGCATTGCAGACCTCAACGAAGATCGCATTCGCGGAGCTTTGCGCTTGGGTGCTGAGGGTGGCCGTGTCCCGGACTCTGTTCTCACAGAGACGCTGAAGAGTGTCCTTAGCAAACTTCAGTTGCTTTCTTCTGACGATCAGCCTAACAATGCTGCAGCAATGCTTTTCACGAAGAACGAAAAAGGGTATTATCCTCAGTTCACCATTCAGATGGCAAGGTTCAGAGGAATGGACAAGAACGAATTCATAGACAACCAACGGGCATACGGCAATTTCTTCGACCTGTTAGATGCTGGCATGGCGTTTTGCTTCAAGCATCTGTCGTTGAGTGGAAAGATAACAGGCATTCGGCGCGAGGAACATTTGGAGGTTCCAGTGGCAGCGTTGCGAGAAGCTTTGATCAATGCGCTTTGCCACCGTCATTGGGAGGAGCACAATGCCTTTGTCGGCGTCGCCATCTATGATGACCGTGTGGAAATATTCAATCCAGGCTCTTTCCCTCATGGAATGACACCTGAGAATATCACAGAGCCTCACGGCTCATTCCCATATAATCCCATCATTGCCAATGTGCTGTTCAAGACGACTTTTCTTGAGAGTTGGGGCTCCGGTGTACATCGGATAGTCGACGCGTGTCTGGCACAAGGACTGCCAAATCCTGTGTGGTCGGTGGACAAAGGTATGATCACTGTGACATTCCAACGACCCAGCTATGCCCCAACTACGGCACAAGTTAGGGAAGTAAAGGATCCAAGTACGATCCAAGTACGATCCAAGTACGATCCAAGTACGATCCAAGTTCAAGAACTGATAATGAATATGACGGACCACTTTATGACCATGAAGTCAATGATGGATTCTTGTGGTTTTAAGAGTCGAATGAGGTTCCGCGAAAACTATGTCACTCCAGCACTTAAAGACAATACTATAGAGCGTAAATACCCCAACGAGCCCAACCATCCAAGACAGATGTATCGGCTCACCAAACAGGCGTTGGAATGGAAAAAATCTCATGAGGATTAAAGCAAATACGCCTAAAGGTGGCTACTGGCCACCTTTAGACGCATAACCTTGTCTTAATATCAGTTTGGAAATGCAAGAAAAGCTCAATACGGAGGAACTTCTCCTGAAGTTAGAACGATTAAGCCGGGAGAATGAGAGGCTGAAAGGCATCCTCTTAGCACATGGTATTAGTTATGAACAAAATTCTTTGCCGAAAGACGAAAAGGTCTGTACAGTACCCCCTAGTGCTGGCAATCATGTTTTACTGAGTAAAGAGCAAATTCTGCAGCAACGGAAGGATTTGTTCCGAAGTTTGTTTAAAGGCCGTGAAGATGTGTTTGCGCTTAGGTGGGAAAGTCGGGATAGGAGCAAATCCGGTTACATGCCAGCATGTTCCAACCGTTGGACTCCTCTTTGTGATAGGAAGAAAAACAAATGCGCCAGTTGCTCAAACCGTCAATTCGTTTCTTTGGGTGACGCCGAGATTGAAAAGCACTTGCGTGGTGTGGATGAGTGGGGAAAACCTTTCACTATTGGAATCTATGCCATTCTGACCGATGATACTTGTAATTTCCTTTGTACTGATTTTGATGACAAGAGCTGCGAGCATGGCTATCAGAAAGACGTGCTGGCCTTTGTTGGTGTATGCAAAGACTGGAGCATACCTTATTCTATTGAACGCTCACGTTCGGGTAATGGCGCACATGTGTGGATTCTGTTTGAACAATCAGTATTGGCGAGTAGGGCAAGACGACTGGGCAATGCCATCCTTACAGAGGCCATGAACCGTGACGGGCAGATTTCATTCAAGTCCTATGACCGCTTCTTCCCCAATCAGGATCATTTATCCGAGGGCGGCTTTGGTAATCTTGTTGCCCTGCCATTGCAAGGGTTGCCGAGGAAGAAAGGCAACAGCGTCTTCGTTGATGACCATTTTGAGCAATATCCTGACCAATGGGAATATCTGCGCACGGTCAAGAAACTATCGGCGGAGAGCTTGGAGACGTTATTGAAATTGCATGCTAGTCAGTCTGACTTTGGCGAATTATCGAAGACCAGCGAGGCCAAGCCTTGGGAGACACCAGTGGCAATGAATGTAACCAAAGATGATTTGCCAGCAGAGATAACCGTCGTGGAGTCCAATATGCTATATATACCCACCAATGGTTTGTCATCGAAAGTTATCAACCACTTGAAGCGTATTGCGTCCTTCAAGAACCCGGAGTTTGGTGCCAAACTCGGCATGCATCTGTCCACCTATAATGTTCCGCGGATCATATCGTGTGCCGATGTCTCTGATGAATGGCTTGCCCTGCCCCGTGGATGTGAGGAGGTATTGATCGAATTCTTCGAAGAGAATTCAGTCAGCATAAAGATAGAGGATAAAACTAACCATGGACATGCGATAGATGTTTCATTCAGTGGCACACTACGACCTGAGCAGGAGGTAGCTGTCAGCCAACTGATGTCCTACG
This sequence comes from uncultured Prevotella sp., assembly GCA_900540375.1. Taxonomy (GTDB): domain Bacteria; phylum Bacteroidota; class Bacteroidia; order Bacteroidales; family Bacteroidaceae; genus Prevotella. The sequence goes on along the minus strand of UQFS01000038.1, from coordinate 4,375 downwards.
ACAACGGCATCTTGTCGGGAACAACAGCTTTTGGCAAGACCGTTGCAGCCATCGGCCTGATAGCCCGACGGAAAGTCAATACGCTTATACTTGTACACAACAAAGCGTTGGCAAAGCAATGGCGGACTAAATTTTGTGAGTTCATGACCATTAACTATACGTTGCCGGATGCTCCTAAGAAACGGGGACGAAAGAAGGAACAGCCGCTCGTCGGACTGCTAAGTTCAGACGAAAATACGCTGAACGGCCACATCGACATTGCCCTTCTACAATCCTGTGTTTCTGACAATGAGGTCAAGCCATTCGTGCGGAATTATGGCATGGTGATTGTTGATGAGTGCCACCATGTGTCAGCCTCCAACTTTGAGCAGGTGCTGAAGTATGCCAATGCACAATATGTGTATGGGCTGACGGCAACGCCCATGCGCAAGGACGGTCACCAGCCCATCATCTTTATGCAGTGCGGTCCGATACGGTTCACTGAAGACGCAGCGGCACAGATGTCAAAGCAGAAATTCAGCCGATGGCTTATTCCCCGTTTCACTACTTATAGGCAACTCAGTGAGGACAAACTGAGCTATAACCAGATATTACATGAACTGACAGACGACAAGCAACGGAACCAACAGATAATAAGCGATGTTGCAAATGTCTTGAAAGAAGGACGCACACCAATTATTATAAGCGTACTCGTAGAACATGTGTCATTATTAGCTGAACTTATCAAACCTTTGTGTAAGCACGTCATTATCCTTACCGGTTCTACGTCTGCTAAAGAAAAGAAAGATATTGAGTTACAGTTAAAGGCAGTGTCGCCTGCAGAGTCGATGGTAATTGTGGCTTCGTTGAAATACATTTCAGAAGGTTTTGACCTGCCACGACTCGACACACTGTTCCTTGCCCAACCTGTCTCATATAAAGGCCTCGTCGCCCAGTACACTGGCCGTTTGCATCGCGACTATGAAGGCAAGACAGAAGTGCGTGTATATGATTATATTGACATTCGCCAACCAATGTGCGAGACTATGTATAAGCGCCGACTGCGAGGATATGCTGTCGTGGGGTATAAGGTCCGGCCTCGTCAAACAAATCCGGAAGCCCCATCTGACATGATTTATGATGGAGGCTCGTTCGAGACTGCGTTTCTCGCCGACATATCCAATGCCAGGCATTCGATAGTTATTGCCTGTCCCATGATTAGAATCTACCGCAATCCTGTTATCATACAGAAGCTCATGGAGCAGCAAGCCAACGGGGTGAGCATTTATGTCAATATCAAGAGGGAAGGATATGATGAAGAGAGGTACAAGGAAGTGGGCGGAACCTATTCTGTCAACGATACGCAGACTATCCAATGTGCCATCATAGACAAATCCATTTGTTGGTATGGTGATGTCAATTTCCTTGGCTATCACGCCGCAGACAACACTGTTATGAGAATAGCTGATGCGAAGGTGGCAGGTGAGCTGTTGGATATGATGAGCAACAAATAAAGATTATTATGATGGACAACAATGAAATCGACAACAAGATTGTCATATATCAGACAGAGGATGGCAGAACTCAGCTTGATGCGAAGTTGGAGAATGAGACCGTGTGGCTGACACAAGCACAGTTAGTACAGTTATTTGATTCCAGCAAAGCCAATGTCAGTGAGCATATCAAGCATATTTATGAAGATGGCGAATTGGACGCTGACTCAACTGTTCGGAAATTCCGAACTGTTCAAACTGAGGGCAAGAGGCAGGTTGGTCGTAATGTAACCTATTACAACCTTGACCTTATTAGTTCACTTGGCTATCGTGTAAACACGAAGAGAGGTATTCAATTCCGCCAATGGGCCACCAGTGTGTAGAGGGAATATCACAGACTCACATATATAATAATGTGAGTCTGTGAGAATATGACTTTTACTTCGTTCTTGCTATCTCCGCCTTGTGTTCTTCAAGAAACAGTTTCAAGATGGCATTGAAGAGGTGCTTGACAGGAACAGGCTTGCCGCGTTTAAGGTTGAGCATCTCAATCTTGTTGCAGATGTCAGCATCCAGCCATACCTGCTTCTCTTTTGGCTTCTTCGCTTTCGACGCAGCTGCTGTCTGCCATAGCTGCTCAAGACTGCCAGTTTGAAGGCTTGAGTCATCAGTGGTAGGCTGTCGCACTGGCGATGGAACAGGTTCCTTCTTGGTGCTCTGCATCGTGGATTCAACTTTATTGCCTTTCTTCTTGGCAGCAGGCTCCGACTTGGGCTTTGACTCAGACTTTGTTCGCGAAACAGCAGCATCTGCTTTCGTAGGCTTTCTTGACTGCTCGGTCGTAGGAATCGCATTACTTTTCTCTTCTTTCTTGTCCCACTTCTTCATTCTTTCGATGAAGTTATCCATATCGGTATTGTCAAAATTCCCCGATATTTCACTGAAATCTGTTTTTGTTTGCATGATAAGTTTTTATTTGGTTTGTACTATAGTTACTATCTCTTACATTGACAAGCCACCCTTGAAGCGACGCTCGTCATCGATGTCGTCCCAGCGGTTGCGTCGGCCACCAACCTCGAACTCACGGTTGAAGCCGTTGCCGCTATTGTGTGAGAGGGCAGTCATCAGTTTCAGAATCAGTTGGACGTGCTGACTAGCAAACGCTATGATCTTGTTCGGCACATCATCTTTACTTGCATAGCTTGGGAACAAGCCAACGCTGTCGTATTGGAGGTTCCTCACGATGGCATTTGCTTCCTCACGGGCAACATGCTCCTTGAACAAGCGCACCTTGGCCTCTTTGAACTCCGCCTCGTTGCCTTCGAGTCTGTTCATCAGCCGGCTTTCCTGCTCCGTGAGGTCGTAATGAATGGTGCTGCCGTTGCAGTCGAAAGCCACGTACCACAATCCATTCATCCGCTTATAACATCTGACGCTTCCTTCCGGCAACTCTAAAGTCTGACCACCCTCCTTGACATACGCATCGGCCAACAGTCGGCGGTAGAACTCGTAAATCTCCTTGTAGGAGTAGAACACGGCGAGTCGGATAGCGATGTCGTCATGAGCCTCCGTCGGTACCTTGCAATACCATTCTGTCTGGTTATCGGTGATGGCATGGTCGTATGTCTTACCGTCAAGCTCCATGCGGACAATGTTCTTGCCATTCACGGAGCAAGCCCTTGCCTTGAACATAGGCCGGTAAATGTCAAGCGTACTGTCGGGGCGGTAGATAGTCGCCTTAACCGTTTCCTTGGGCATCTCGTTTTCTTTGCTTACAGATGACTGACTACGGTTGTTGAATGATGGTTTTGTGGCAGTGCGGTCTTGACTTATCCCTGTGTTAGGTGTACTCGTCTCTTTGACTCTATCCGAGTCTGAACCATAGGTTCCAGCGTATGAGTGTGTGTTGCTCCACTGGTCAGCCCATTTTGGAATGTTACTTTGCTCAACGCCCCTATTTGACCATGTCGTCAACTTGACATTATCTGCAAGGGTAGCCTTTGGAGACGATTCCACTTTCTCCGCATGCTTGGTATTCTTTCGAGTAGCTTTCGCCTCCTGTGCAGCCTTCCACTCCATGATGCCTATGATGTCAGCGAGTTTCATCACCTCACTGCCGTTGAGCGCCACCTTGTTATTATGGTCAACAATGCCATAGCCGCGGACAATACCGTTTTTGTCTTTCTGAAAATGGACTGCTATGCCGAACTTGCCACGCAGCTCGTCAATGAGCCATTGCATCTGATACTGCTCCAGCTTGGAGAGCAGCTTGCCTTTGGCATCGGTCAGCTTCTTGATTTCGGAAAGTATCTTGACCTTCTTGCGCTTCATCAGTTCTTTCTTGGTCTGGGCACGTTCTTTCTCTTTGCCTTCCGATTCCATCTTTTGGTCATCAGCACTATAAGGGGCCTGCTTCAGGCTCAACTCTCTGTACTTGATGATGATGGCCTTTAAGCGTTTGGCGGTTTCCTCCCGTCGCGCTATGTCGCGCTTATCAGCCTTTACCTCGGCAATCCTTGTGTCAATGTCGCTGCGCCGGACTCTGATGGCCTCAACGCCACCATGATAGAACGACAGCACACCGCTGCCCTCTTTCGACTCGCTGGCCTTATAGTGGAACCCACGGGCAATGTTCGTCAGCTGTCCCTCGGTCGTAAAACTGTACTCAAACATCCGTCCGATGTCATTTTGCTGGTCCTCTTTGACAACGCGGTTGAGCGCGGCATTGAATCTGTGGTAGTCGTAGTGATCGGAAATCAGCCGGCCCTTGGCCGTCACCCTCGTCGTGAGAATGTGGACGTGGTTGTTCTCCGTGTCATGGTGGAAGTAGATGAAATACGGTTGCTTGCTAGGGTGTCCAGTTCGTTGTGCCAATTTTAGCTCACTTTTCTGAGCGTCTTGGT
>UQFS01000037.1 GCA_900540375.1 uncultured Prevotella sp. | reverse complement strand
GAACGTCAAGGCCACATACTGCTCTCATAAGCCTAACTTTTAAGGGGTTAAACATGTTAATAGTTCACCCTTCAAAGATAATAAAAAATTGTGACTTAGAGCACGTAAAGTAGGACCAGAGTGTATGTCGGCCTTGATTTTCCTTGTTATCAGCGCATGGGGGGAGGAAATCTATTCAGTTTTTTATCTCAACTGGCTTATAATTCGGGATTTTATCTAAATTTGCAGCCCGAACACACTATTATATATATAATAGGTATTAGAAGGAATACAAAGAGATGCAAAATCAGTTTTCCCGCACACAGTTGCTTCTTGGCAAGCCCGCCATCGACACGCTCAGCGGCTCACGTGTAGCCGTTTTCGGCATTGGCGGCGTCGGTGGATATGTGGTGGAAGTATTGGCGCGCAGCGGAGTCGGCGAGATAGATCTCTTCGACGACGACCGCGTCTGCCTCACCAATGTCAACCGGCAAATCTATGCGCTCATCTCCACCGTCGGACAGCATAAGGTCGACGTGGCCGAGGCACGCATCCATGACATCAACCGCCGGTGCATCGTGCATAAGCATCAGATGTTTTACATGCCCTCCAACGCCGACGAGATCGACCTCAGCCAGTACGACTATGTCGTGGACTGCGTAGACACTGTGACTGCCAAGCTCGAACTCATCAAGCGCTGCTATGCCCTCCACATCCCCATCATCTCGTGCATGGGGGCTGCCAACAAGCTCGATGCCACCGCTTTCCGCGTGGCCGACATCAACAAGACCAAGATGGACCCGTTGGCAAAGGTCATCCGCAAGAAACTACGCCGATTGCATATCCCTCACCTCAAGGTAGTCTATAGCGACGAGGAGCCGCTCAAGCAGATCGATGACGACACTATCTCCTGCCGCTTCCACTGCATCTGCCCCAACAAGGACATGCGCAAATGCACCGAGCGCCGCGACATTCCCGCGAGCGACGCCTTTGTCCCCGCAGCGGCCGGACTCATCGTCGGCGGCGAGGTGGTGAAGGACCTCATCCATGCGGCCGGCACCATGCGCATCACTCCCGAGGAAGCACCCACCAACCCCAATGCCATTGCAGCAGCAGAGAAAGCACAACAGCATCTACAGAAATACAATGCGCTGAAGAAGGCTGCCGCTGTCGACAAGCAGCAATAAACATATCTCAGCCCAACGGTTTGAAAACGCATTCTATCCCGGTGGTTTGAAAACATTAATCATATTTCTTTCGTTTTATCTAATAACAAATTTCAGTCGCAGGCTGTTGAGTACCACGCTGACACTCGAGAAAGCCATGAGAGCGGAAGCCCACATCGGCGTGATCTGGAAATCAATGCCAAACAAGCGCAGGGCTCCGGCTGCCAACGGAATGCAGACAATGTTATAGATGAATGCCCAAAAAAGGTTTTCCCAAATCATCTTCACGGTCTTGCGGCTGAGTATGATGGTGTTGGGAATGGCACGGAGATCGTCACCCATGAGCGTCACCTGCGCCACATCCATGGCCACATCAGTGCCACGGCCAATGGCGATGCTCACGTCAGCGAGTGCCAAAGCCTGAGTGTCGTTGATGCCGTCGCCAATCATGGCCACCGTCTTACCCTCACTTTGCAGTTTGCGCACCATCTCCTCTTTGTCCGTTGGCAGCACCTTACTCTTATAGTGGCTGATGCCAGCCTTCTGAGCCCAATAACGGGCAGCCTCATCTTTGTCGCCACTCATCATCCACACTTCGATACCCCACTCCCTGAGTTGCTTCATGGCCTCAGCAGTGTGTGGCTTGAGCTGCTCGCGCTCTTCCAAAGGCAGATCGTCGGATTTGGTGAAGTCGACATTCTGATTGGGAATCGTCAGTGTGCCGGTCTTGTCAGTGACCAATGCGTCTACTTTGCGCAGACGCTCCAGAGCTGTGGCATCCTTGATGAGCACCTTATCCTGTGCCGCGCTGCCAATACCCACCATCAATGCCGTAGGTGTTGCCAAGCCCATCGCACACGGGCAGGCCGCGACGAGCACAGCCACGGCAGAGAGGATGGCTTGCGGCATCATCGCACTGCCACCAATAAGCAACCACAAAACAAAGGTGAGCACAGAGATGCCGCCCACCACTGGTACGAAGACCAAAGCAGCCTTGTCGACAATGCGCTGAACAGGAGCCTTGGAAGCCTGAGCCTGCTGCACCATCTGAATGATATGAGCCAGCGCCGTGTTCTCCCCTACCTCACGGGCCCGCATACGAAACTTACCCTGGCTGGGAATGGTACCGGCCAGCACCTTGCTGCCCTTCTTCTTCTCGGCTGGTGTTGGCTCACCGGTGATCATGCTCTCATCGACATAAGCAGCGTCGGCAGTCATAAAGCTCTCGGCACTGATCACCTCACCATCGACAGGCACCTTCTCGCCGGGGCGCACCTCGAGGACATCGCCTTTCTCTATCGTCGACACAGGGACCTCTCTCACCTGCCCGTCCTCGACGATGTGGGCCGTCTTGGGAGCCATGCCCATGAGCTGCCGGATGCTGGAGGCGGTGCCGTCCTTGGCTTTCTCCTCCAAGAGACGGCCGGTGAGCACAAAGGTGATGATCATGATCGAAGCGTCGAAATAGGTATGCCACTCAATGCCCTTGCTGCCCCACGTCTGCTCGCCCCAAAATGTGTTGAAGACAGAGAAGAGGAAGGTGATGGCAGTGGAGAGACACACCAGCGTGTCCATGTTGGCGGTGGCATGGAGCAGCTGACGCCAAGCTGTGCGGTAGAAGGTCCAACCGCAGACGACGATATTGGCTAAAGCCAAGAGCAACTCCACTTGATTGGTCAGCGAGGCGTCGCCAATGCGCAGCCAGTGCATGGAAAGCGACATACACAATGCAGCGAAAAGCCAACTCAAGACCGTCTTGCGCTTCAACAACGTGTAGGCTCTCCGCTCTATCTCCACCGCACTGCGGTCAGCCTCAATGACAAGGTCATAGCCGATGCCGTTGACAGCCCGCTTCATATCCTCAAGAGAGATCTTGGCGGGGTCGTAGTCGATAAGCGCACTTCTGCCCGGAAGAGAGACCGAAGCCTGCTGAATGCCATCAAGACTATTGAGTTTGCGCTCGACATTGGCGGAGCAACTGGCGCAGGCCATGCCGATGACGGGGATTGTTTTCTTCATAAATGAGATTCTCCTTATTAATTAGTCGGTCAGCTCATAGCGGCCGGCAGCGTCCACGGCAGCCTTGAGAGCAGCTTCGCTGGTCTGCTGCTCATCAAATTCTACGGTAACCGTCTTGTCATTAAGATTGGCCTCAGCGCTGGCTACACCATTCACAGCCTTCAATGCGTTTTCAACGTTGGCAGCGCAGTGGCTGCACTTCATACCGGATACATTAAATGTCTTTTTCATGGTCGTTTGTATTTTTAATTGTTATTCCTCTGTTGATGAGCATGGTATTCTGCCAAGCTCTTGTTTACGAGTGCAAAGTTACGAAAGATTGAGCGATGAGTTGTTACGAAATTATTGAGAAATGTTATAAAATAAGGGGATGCCCGAGATGGGCACCCCCTTTTATTATTATTCGTAGACTTCCTCTATGCCGAGTCCGCCGTCGTCATCTTTGTCGCAAGGATTGAAGCCCTCGGGAATCTCAAACGTTGCCGTGGGCTTATAAGGCAATGAGGGATCGCGATAGACTTTCTTCATGAAATAAGCCCAAATAGGCAAAGCCATCGTTGCACCCTGACCCATGCGCATGGAGTCGAAGTGGATGTCGCGGTCCTCACCGCCAACCCACACTCCGCTGACAAGCTGAGGCGTGAAGCCCATGAACCAGGCATCGGAGTTGCGGTTGGTGGTACCTGTCTTACCACCGATCTCTCCGGGGATATTGTATTTATACCGCAGTCTTCCTGCCGTACCCTCGTCAACAACAGCCATCAGCTCCACGAGCATCTTGTTGGCGCTTTCCGAACTGATCACCTCATTCATCCGAGGATGGAACTCAGCCACCACATTGCCCTCGTTGTCCTCGATGCGGGTGACAAAGAGCGGAGCCACTCTGATACCATTGTTGGCGAAAGTGGTGTAGGCACTCACCATTTCACCCACCGACACCTCACACGGACCAAGACAGAGCGACATGGAAGGATAGATATCGGGATTGTTGATGCCAAACTTATGCAAGATGGAGACAAATTGATTGGGATTGAGCTTACTCATCAGATAAGCCGAAATCCAGTTGTTGGACTGCGCAAGACCCCATTTGAGCGTCACCATCTGACCATAGCGGTTATGGTTGGCATTGCGTGGTGTCCACGGCTGTCCGGCTACCATATAAGTGCGCTGCACGTTGGGAGCAAGATCACAGGGCGAGAAGCCATTCTCCATGGCCAGTGAATAGAGGAAAGGTTTGATGGTGGAACCCACCTGACGACGTCCGCCCATGACCATATCATATTGGAAATGCTCAAAGTCGATGCCGCCGACGTAGGCTTTGACCTGCCCCGTATGGGGATCCATGCTCATGAATCCTGCACGGAGGAACGACTTATAATATCGGATGGAGTCCAAGGGCGTCATCACCGTGTCGATGTCGCCATGATAGGTAAACACCGACATGTCGGTAGGCGTATGGAAAGCCTTGTCTATCTCCTCGGGCGAAGCTCCCGCCTCCCGCATATTGCGGTAGCGCTCACTCTGCCGAATCGATCGCCCGATGATTTGCCGCACTTGTTCAGGAGTCAGCTCGCTCGTAAAAGGCGCATTGGGCTTCTTGCGGTTCTCAGCATTGAAGGCAGGTTGCAGGAACTGTGCCACATGGCCATAGACGCTCTCCTCGGCATAGCGCTGCATATGCGAGTCAATGGTAGTGAAAATCTTCAAACCATCGGTATAGACATTGTAGAAAGAGCCGTCTTTCTTAGTATGTTTTTTGCACCAGCCACATAGTGGATCCATGGCAAATGCGATGGAGTCAATGACATACTGCCGCTTGTTCCAAGATGGATAGTCAGCTTTCTTCGGTGCATCCATCATCATATATTGTCTGAGGAATTCACGGAAATAGACGGCGGTACCATCCTTATGGTCAGCACGATGGAAGCGGAGCACGATGGGCTGAGCCGCATTTTCCTCATACTCAGCCCTGGACAGATACCCGGCTTTGAACATCTGTCCCAACACCACATTGCGGCGTTGCTTACAGCGCTCGGGATAGCGAACGGGATTGAACAGCGAGGGATTCTTGCACAAACCGATGAGCAGCGCTGCCTCGTCGAGGGTAAGATCCTTAGGCTCTTTATTAAAATAGGTGTTGGCTGCCGTCTTGATGCCCACAGCGCCATGGAGGAAATCGAAATAGTTGAGATAGAGCGAGATGATCTCTTCCTTGGTGAAGTTGCGCTCAAGCTTGATAGCCGTGACCCACTCGATAGGTTTCTGTAACAGTCGCTGGGTAGTGGACTGAGCAGGATCGGAATAGAGCTGCTTGGCAAGCTGCTGTGTGATCGTACTACCGCCACCGGCACTTGTCTGCCCCATCAGTCCACGCTTGACGATAGCTCGTCCGAGAGCGATGAAGTCGATGCCCGAATGCTCATAGAATCGCTCATCCTCCGTAGCCACCAGCGCCTTTACCAAATAGGGCGAAAGCTTGGAGTAAGGTACGGGTATGCGGTTGGCCTTGTCAGCATTGTATGTGCCGATGATCTTTCCGTCGGCCGAATAGATTTGTGAAGCCGATTTGTTGATCGGGTTCTGAAGGTTTTCAATGTCCGGTGAATAGCCGATCACCCCAAACCAAATCAGGAAAAAGAGGAGGAACCCAATGCCAATCAATGACATGAGACATATCCACAACGTTTTTATAAAAGTCCTTCTCATCAGAATATTTATTATTTTTTTTGCAAAAATACAATTTTTCTTTCAAACAGCACCACTATATGGAAAATTATCAGTAACTTAGCAGTCGAAAATAACCCATCAATCAAAATAATATGGACAAACATAATTTTGTGACGATTGCAGATCTCTCCAAAGAGAAGATTATGTATCTGCTCGCCATGGCCAAGGAATTTGAGAAGCATCCCAACCGTGAGTTGTTGAAAGGCAAGGTCGTCGCAACATTGTTTTTTGAGCCATCCACGCGCACTCAGCTCAGCTTCCAAACGGCAGCGAACCGATTAGGCGCACGCGTCATTGGCTTCTCCGATGCCAAAACTTCCAGTACCACAAAAGGCGAAACCCTCAAAGACACCATCCTGATGGTGAGTAACTATGCCGACATCATTGCCATGCGCCACTACATCGAAGGCGCCGCGCAGTATGCCAGTGAGGTGGCTCCTATCCCTATCGTCAATGCCGGCGACGGTGCGCACATGCATCCCTCGCAGTGTCTGCTCGACCTCTACTCTATCTACAAGACCCAGGGCGCACTCGAAAACCTCAACATCTATCTTGTGGGCGATCTGAAATACGGCCGCACCGTGCATTCGCTTATCATGGCCATGCGCCATTTCCACCCTGTGTTTCACTTCATTGCACCGAAGGAGCTGGCCATGCCACAAGAGTATAAGCTCTATTGCAAGGAACACAACATCGAGTTTCATGAGCACACAGCCTTCAACGAGGAGGAAATTGCCGACGCTGACATTCTCTATATGACGCGCGTACAGAAAGAGCGCTTCTCCGACTTGATGGAGTATGAGCGCGTGAAAAACGTCTATATTCTTCGCAACAGCATGCTCTCGAAAGCCAAACCCAACATGAAGATCATGCACCCGCTGCCACGCGTCAACGAGATTGCATACGACGTCGACAGCAATCCACACGCTTACTACATCCAGCAGGCTCAAAACGGACTCTACGCCCGTGAGGCTATCTTCTGCTATTGCCTGGGCATCACACTCGGCGATGTGAAAAACGACAAGACTATCATTGAGTCAAAGTTTTAACCAAGGCATCTCACTGCATTCATTATCAGATTATTATCAGACCATTATCAGATCATCATTACATTATCATGGGAAAAAAAGAATTGCAAGTGGCCGCCATCGAGAACGGCACTGTTATCGATCATATACCTTCAGAGAAAACCTATGAGGTGGCGCGTCTGCTTCATCTCACCGACATCGACGTGCCGACGCTCATCGGTTACAATCTGCCGTCGAAACGGCTCGGGCGAAAAGGCATCATCAAGATCACCAATAAATATTTCACAGACGAGGAGATCAGCCGTCTGTCGGTCATCGCACCCAACGTGGTCCTGAACATCATCAAGGACTATGAAGTGGTGGAAAAGAAAATGGTGGTCACACCCAATGAGCTCCATGGAATCATCAAATGCAACAACCCTAAGTGTATCACCAACAACGAGCCCATGGAAACCTTCTTCACCGTCATAGACAAAGAGAAGGGCATCGTGAAATGCCACTATTGCGACAAAGAGCAGGACATCAACAACGTAGAACTTGTCTAATTAGAACTTGTATAAATCATATTATTAACATTCACACTATGGAAAGAGATCAAGAGATTTTCGACCTCATCGAGCAGGAGCACCAGCGCCAGCTCAGAGGCATGGAACTGATCGCATCAGAGAACTTCGTCAGCGACGAGGTGATGCAGGCTATGGGCAGTTATCTGACCAACAAATATGCTGAGGGTCTGCCCGGCAAGCGCTACTATGGCGGCTGCCAAGTGGTGGATCAGGTAGAGACCCTCGCCATCGAGCGCGTCAAGAAACTCTTCGGCGCTGAGTTTGCCAACGTGCAGCCTCACTCCGGTGCACAGGCCAACCAAGCCGTGCTGCTCGCTGTGTTGAAGCCCGGCGACACCTTCATGGGTCTTGACCTCGACCAGGGCGGTCACCTCTCTCACGGCAGCAGTGTCAACACTTCCGGTATCCTCTACAATCACATCGGCTACACGCTCAACCGCGAAACCGGACGCGTGGACTACGACAACATGGAGAAGCTCGCACTGGAATACAAGCCGAAGCTGATCATCGGCGGTGGCTCGGCCTATAGCCGTGAGTGGGACTATGAGCGCATGCGCAAGATCGCTGACGAAGTGGGGGCGCTGCTGATGATCGACATGGCTCACCCTGCCGGACTCATCGCTGCCGGACTGCTCAACAACCCGGTGAAATACGCTCATATAGTCACCACGACGACGCACAAGACGCTGCGTGGTCCCCGTGGTGGTGTGATCCTCATGGGCAAGGACTTCGACAATCCCTTCGGCAAGCGCAATAAGAAGGGTGAGCTGAAGAAGATGAGTCAGCTGCTCAACTCCGCTGTCTTCCCCGGCAACCAGGGTGGCCCGTTGGAGCACGTCATCGCCGCCAAAGCTGTCGGCTTCGGTGAAAACCTGCGTCCGTCGTGGAAGGAGTATGCTGCTCAGGTGAAGAAAAATGCTGCCGTGCTGGCTCAGGACCTCATCGGCCATGGCTTCAGCATTGTCAGCGGTGGTACCGACAATCACTCGATGCTCCTCGACCTGCGTCAGAAATATCCCGATCTCACTGGAAAAATCGCTGAGAATGCACTCGTGGCTGCTGACATCACCGTCAACAAAAACGAGGTGCCTTACGATGAGCGCAGTGCCTTCCAGACATCCGGCATCCGCTTGGGTACCGCTGCTATGACCACACGTGGTGCCAAGGAAGACATGATGCATCTCATCGCTGACCTCATTGACGAAGTGCTCAAAGACCCGGAGAATGACCAGGTCATCAAGCGCGTACGCGAGAAAGTCAACACCACGATGAAGCAGTATCCGCTCTTCGCTTACTAATCAGAATCGAAATATTTCATCTATGCTTATCCAGGGGCGGTTCGTCGTCCCTGGATCTTTTATCATCTAATGCTATTAAGGAGTCATCGACTGTTATCTCTTACGGCAAGCCTGCTCTTAGCCCTGCTGTCCGTCGCTCAGACACCCGTCGCCAACCGGGTGAAGGCTGTCGTCGCCCATCTGCCGCGACAAGCCAGCGTAGTGGCGAAATACACTGACGTCTATCGCCATTGTCTTTACTTCACCATGGCCAACCGCCTCTATCAATACGATGTCCTCACCGACCGTCAGCACGATGTATCGTTCACCGGAAACAGCTATGCCCACATCATCACCACATGGCTCAGTCCCGATGGCAATTTCTTTTTCATTGCCGTGGACCGTGGCAACTTGTCGAGCTTCTATTTAGATGACGGGCAGGAGGTGTGGCGCTATGACTCCCGCAAGCATAAGTCGAAAAAAATAGGGCAAGGCTTCTGCATAGAGGTGCAAAAGGGCTGCATCGTCATCAAGAGGGCTTCGCGATGCCTCAACCCCGACGCGGCACCTAAACACCAACAATGGATGGCGCAAGACCACTACTACGATCTCTACGGCAACATCATCTGGGCAAAAGACGAATATAAGGTCCCAATGAAATAAGTCCGGCAAAACCTAATCACTCCACCAACCTTACCAACCACAAAACCGAAAACTATGGAAGTCAGAGACATTTTTGAACTCAGAAGAGAGGGACGCACCGAAGAGGCTTACCGCGCCATCCTGCAAATCTATGCCATTCACCAGGGCCCGCACACCAACCTCTGCATGTTTTGGTGCACCAACGATTTGTTTAAGATGCGCGTCAAGGAAAAGCGGATTGAGGAGGCCCGTAAGTTGCTCTATCAGCTCACCCAACTTTATCCTCATATTGACGACCGTCTGTTCATGGGCAACCGGGCGATTGTCAACGCGGCGCTGACGCTCGACAAAAATATCGATAACTTCAACCTCGTCTACTTCATGCCTTACTTCAACCGGATGACCGAAGCAGACTGGCAGCCCTATGTTGCGCAAGGACATCCCGTGCCCTCGCTCGGTCAGCAGGTTGTGAATCATCTCCTAAAAAATCTGCCCCAGCGCGACACAAAATATATCGACACTATCGCCGACATCTTCCGCACAGCATTGCAGAAGTCTCCCAATTACAAAGGCAATCTCCGACATCTTGCGCAGATACACGCACTGTTTGGCAAGAAAGAAGAGGCTGTAGCTACCTACAAGAAGCTGCTTCACCGCTATCAAGACAGCTATCTCTATGCCGAGCTGGCCAAAATCATCCATAACCCGAGTGAGAAAATAGCACTCTACTGCATGGCTGTCTCTAAGCAGCGCAAGGAGGAATATCGTGCGAAATATCATTTAGAGCTTGCCGTACTTATGCAGGACACACTGCCCGCACGAGCTGTCTATGAGTTGCAATGTTATTTCGCCATTCGCCAACGTCATCAGCAGCACATCTCTGCCTTTGCCAACCGTCTGATGGACAAATTGAAAACGACAAAGCCCGTCAGCGATGAGGACGAGCGCCTGCTCTACTATCGTGCGCAAGCGGCTGTCAATAAGTTCATCAATTAATGCGACAGCCTCACTCCAGCGCGATCACCTCCAAGTCGTCCGGCACAAAGACCGGACCAGTGTAGACGCTCTTAGCCTCACGTGTGTAGAGTTCCTTGCGCGTGTCGAGCGTTTCTTCTTCGGTGTGATAGAGGATGAGATGACGGGTGGCAAGGGCTTGGGCGTTGCGTGCGGCATCAAGCGCCGTACTGTGGTGCTTCTCATAAGGTTTGAAGCGCTCGCGGTCGGCATAGAGACAGAAAGCCTCACTCATCAGCCAATCAGCATTCAAAGCATAGGAGCGGCACGCCTCATTGTAGGGCTCATCACCCAGGCAGACAATCTTCTGACTATCGGGAAGAAGAGCTTTGAAGCCAAACTGCTTTTCCTTGGTGGAATAGATGTCGAAACATTGCAACTGCATATCACCCACCTCAAAACGGTCGCCGTCCTGAAGCTCGTGGAAGACGATGCGGTCGGGTATTCTCTCGGTCTGCTTCTTGGGCAACAACGACTGACAGAAAAGATTGAGCAGGCCGATGACGCGCTGATGGCTGTAGATATGGAGCAGCTTCGGCCTCTCACGCTGCAGCGTCATGCGTATGAGCCAGATGGCACCAAGGATATGGTCGGTATGAGCATGGGTGATGAAGAGATAGCTGATGTCGCCACGATCGATGCCAGCCAGTCGTAGCTGAGTAAGTATGCCATTGCCGCCGCCGGTGTCTACCAACAGCCGCGTGCCGTCGAGGCTCTGCAGCACAAAACATGTATTGAAGCAACGGGAGACGAGCGCGCTGCCCGTCCCCAGCATAGTGATGATAGGCTTTCTCATCGCTTTTCACTTGTTATTTTTCACGATGTATCACGGTTCCGTTGGCCTGGTGAGTGGCCAGAACGAGCACTTCAGCGATTTGCACGTGTTCGGGTGCGCTGGCAGCATAGAAGGCCACGTCGCCAATGTCGTTGCCGGTGAGCGGCTTGATGCCCCGATAGACGTTGTCGGCGCGCTCGGTGTCGCCATGGAAGCGCACATTGGAAAAGTTCGTCTCCACAAGTCCCGGTTTGATATTGGTCACGCGCAGCCGGGTGTCAGCCACGTCGATGCGCAGTCCATCGGTAATCGCCTTCACGGCCGATTTAGTAGCACAGTAGACATTGCCTCCGGCATAAGCAGCATCACCCGCCACACTGCCAATATTAATAATGTGTCCACTGTTACGTCTGACCATACCGGGTACGATGAGACGTGTCATGGTCAGCAGTCCCTTGATGTTGGTGTCGATCATCTGATCCCAGTCTTCGAAGTTGCCTTGGTATTCTGGCTCCAGTCCGCGTGCCAGTCCGGCGTTGTTGATCAGTACGTCGATGTCTTGCCACTCCTCAGGGATGCTCTCCACAGCCTTGCGGGCCGCCTCACGGTCGCACACGTCAAAGGCTAAGGCCAGCACTTCGGTGCCGTCGGCCTCCAGACTTGTTTTCAGACTTTCCAACTTCTCGCGGTTTCTGCCCGTGACGATGACGCGGTATCCTCCTTGGGCAAAGCGCTTGGCGCATCCCCTACCAATGCCACTGGTAGCTCCGGTGACCAGTACAATTCTTTTCTTGCTCATATCTATGATTGATAATAGTATTCGTCTCACCCCATGAAACTCACTGCCATGGCCACGATGGCCAGTCCTCCCTGCTTGAAGAGAATCTTCGGGTCACTGCTCCATGCTCTGAAAAGAGCCACAAGAATGACATAGCCCAGCAGCAGACGGCTCCAAAACAAATCTTGGCTGATGGCGGCATAGGTCAGTAAAACGGCCAGCAATCCGTTGTAGACACCCTGATTCTTCAGCAGCGTGGAGATATGGTGATGCTCAGTTCATCCACGTCGATGCTGAGCGTCTTGGAAGTATGGCGCGATGTGGTTGCAAAGGTCTCTAAAAACATGATGTAGAGATGTTCAGCAGCAACCATCAGGACAAAAATGACAGTAAGTGAGTTCATCATTGAGGTATCTTTTTCTTGCAAAGATAATGTAAACAAATGAAACCGCAAAGAAAAACGTTTCCTTTATGGCTATAATATCAATTTGATTTTATATCTTTGCAATGGACATTCTGTTAAACGGTCCAACAATAAACAAAATAGATAAGGTATGAAAAAGACGGTATTTCTTTCGTTCTTCATGCTTCTCTCTCTGAGCATGAGCGCCCAGAGCTCCAAGACCACGGAGATACGGCGCAACACCTATGGACACATCATCGGCAACACTGAGACGACCACTGACAGCCATGGCAACCAGCAGACAGTATACAAAGATCGCTACGGACACATCACGGGCACCAGTGCAACGAGAAAATGAAACGTAAAATCATCTTTGCTCTCTTCGCCCTGATGGGTCTGACGCATATCACCACTCAAGGACAATCGCTCCAGCAGGACCTACGCCAGTTACAGTCGTGGCAGGCCGGATGCGTGGTCAGTGCCGAGGCGGTGAACCACTATGGCCTTGCGCACTGTTTCCAGGCAGAGCCGATCCCTGACGCAGTCTTTACCCGCATGCGTGGGCGCTCCTACCCCACCGGCTGCACCATAGCACGGCCGTCACTTCGCTATGTCCGCACACTCTACGTGGGCTTCGACGGCTACATTCATATCGGCGAACTGGTATGCAACAAGCTGATAGCCGCTGACCTCGTCACCATCTTTCGTGAACTCTATCAGCAGCGTTACCCCATCGGACAGATGCGTCTCATCGACGACTATCATGCCAACGACGAGGAGTCGATGCGCGCCAATAACACCAGCTGCTTCTGCTACCGCGTGGTGAAAGGTTCTGCCAAGCTCTCGAAACATGCAGAGGGGCTTGCTGTCGACATCAACCCACTCTACAACCCCTGCGTGCGACGTAATCAAGATAAGACGACGATTCAGCCTGCCACGGCCTCACGCTATGCCGACCGCTCGGCTACGTTCGCCCATAAGATCACGTGCGGCGACCTGCTCTATCGGCTGTTCACCGCTCATGGCTTCCGCTGGGGAGGAGCGTGGCGCAGTGTAAAGGACTATCAGCACTTCGAGAAATAACAAAAAAATCCCTTATGCCAATCAGTTTCGCATAAGGGATTTTTCATATACAGGTTCTCTCATTAACAGAGAGAACTGAAAGTCTGTGGCGCCTTAGTCTGTCACATGACCTTTGGTCAGCACATACTTGCCACCACCCGTGAAGCAGAGCACAGCGGCACCGACGAGGTAGAGCATCGGCAACTCGATAGCCCAGCCACCGGTCATCGGGTTCACAGAGAAGATGACGGGCAGATGAGCCATGAGGATGGCTACGGCCATATTGCCCACCATCACCACGGAAGCCACGCGCGTCCAGGCACCCAACACGATAAGCACTGAGGCCAGCAACTCAGCAGCCAAAGAGAAGTAGGCGATGAAGCCGGGGAGGCCAATGCCTGCCAACATGCCCTCGATGGCTGAGACTCCATAGATGAGTTTATGAACGCCGTGGAAGAGCATCAAGCCCCCCACTGTCAGACGAAGCAACAACAGACCCAAGTCGTTGTTGCGAAGAAAATTTTTATCCATAGCCATTTGCTTATTATTAAATGATTTTACATGTTATCGCACTGCTCGTTCATATCGCGCTCCACCTTCACGCCCTTCTTTAGTTCGCGGGCTTTGTAGCCGAACTTCGGGAAAGCGCCCTCGAGCTTTTGCTTGTCGGTCTTGTCGGGGTTGTAGACGATGGTCACGGTTTGGTTCTCCACGCTGGTGAAGATGTCCTTCACACCCTTCTCAAAGCGCAGACCATTCTTGATCTTGTTCTCGCAGTTGGCACAGTGCATCTGCGGTGTGGTGGTAACGACGAGCGTATCGTTGACACTCTTGGCGTTGGCGGCAGTACTCATGGCTGCCAGCATCATCACGAAGAATAACTTCTTCATATTGGTTTCTTATTAAATGATTAATTTGATTTATTATTACAATTATTGATAATAGTCAAAGTCCCTTGAAGGAGCCTTGGCTTAAAAATGATTGATCTCTTACTTCAAGTTATAGCGGACACCGATATATCCTCTTATGCCCTGCATGGATCCCCACACGAGTGTAGGATCGAAGGTGCTGCTCCAAGGACGGGCGGCATCAATGATCGGATTTTTCTGCTTATAACCCGTGAGGTTCTCGCCACCCGCATAAACTGAGAAGTGGCGGAAGGTGCGGGTGATCTGCGCATTGAGCTGGCCATAGGCTGGATAGCTCTCTTTCCACGATGGTGTACCATCGGCCGTGGTGTAAGCCTTGGGCAAGCGGCCACCGCCGTTGAGGGCGAAGGTAGCATCGAACTGCCAGAGGCCGAGCGGTGTCTTGTACGAGGCCGTGAGCAGGCTCTTGTAACGGTTGGTCAGCGGCTGGCGCATGAGCTCACCACCATAGGTCGTCTTCACGTCGTTGTAGCGGTAGGCAGCCGTCATGGTCATACCCCGGAAGAGGTCGTATGTAGCGTCGATCTGGAACGTGTGGGAGTAGGACTTACCGTGCAGATTACTGATATGTATCTGTACTGGATCCGTGTCATAATCGATGACAGCCTGATTGCCGAACCGGGTATAGTAGTACTCTGCATTGAGTTTCAGCGTCTGCCGTCCGAGTGGGATGTTCAGCGCCGTGCTGAGTCCATAGTTCCACGCGTTTTCCTGACTCAGTTTGTCGATGACGAGTTGTCGTCCGCTGGCCATAAGATAGTTGTTCTCTGCCAAAGCGTGTACCGTTCGATAACCCTTACCGGCTGAGGCGCGCAGGCTCCAAAGATCGTTGACCTGCCACTTCACATGGAAGCGAGGCGTGACGAAGGTGCCATACCCTGAACTGTGGTCAATGCGGATTCCCGCCATAGCCACGAGACGGTCGTGGAGATTGTAGGTATACTGAGCATAGCCTCCGACGACATTCTCCCTCTCGTTGAGCCGCTGTCCGAGGTAGGTCTGCCCCACATAGTCGTGATTGAACGAGGCACCGAGCGCAAGGTTATGCTCAGAAGTGAAGTTGGTCTCGAACATCAGCTGCGAGTAGACGTTTTTCTCATTGATGTCGTAGTCCTTGCGGCCGTAGGTGGCATCCATCTCGTGCATTGAGGCCGACGACATCCAAGCGATGTTTGTGCCATGACCGGGGTCGAGAATGAAGGCGTGCTTCATATAGCCCTCATAGCGGTGGGTGTTGAGGTTGATGCGGTAGAGCGGCTCGGTCTGATGGTCAAGCACTCCCTCGCGGTTGGTCTGCCCGCTCTCTCGCTTCTCGTCCAGGAGCGAGAGACCGCCGTGGAAGATATAGTTGCCCGTCTTGCCATACCAGCGGTTCTGCAAGTTGAACTGCCGTGTCTGCGGGTCGTCCATAAATCCATCCTTGTTACTGTCGTGCTCCTTGAGATTGTCCTCATAGTGTCCGAGGATCTCGGTGCTCAGTCCCTTGGCGATGTGCACATTTCCATCAGCGTTGGCCTCGATGCGGCTCATGGTGTTGCCATAGAGGTTGACATGCACATTCTCGCCGTCCTCGGGTTTGAGATACTCCACATTGATCTGTCCGGTCATGGCCTCATAGCCGTTCTTCACACTGGCGTTGCCCTTGCTCACCTGTATGCTTTTCATCCACGTGCCGGGCACATAGCCCAGAGAATAGGGAATCGCGGCGCCACGGAAGTTAGGCAGGTTCTCAGTGAGCATCTGCACGTATTTGCCACTGAGTCCAAGCAACTTGATCTGCTTGGCACCTGTGGCAGCGTCGTTGTAGCTCACGTCGACGGAAGGGTTGGTGGTGAAGCTCTCGCCGAGGTTGCAGCAGGCAGCCTTGAAGAGCTCGTCCTGCGAAATGATTTGTCCGTTCATGGCACCCTTCATGCGCATCATGCCGGGCTTGCGGCTGACCACCTGCACCTCATGGAGCGTCTGATCGGGCATCGTGCCCACGCTGTCGAGCGCGCTGGTAGTGGTGGAGTCGGAGTTTTGAACGGGTGCTTTTTGGGCAAGAGAGGGCTGTGCCAGCATTCCCATCATGCCGACAAGCAAAATATTTCTATTCATTGATGATTTCCTTTGAATAATTCATTGACTGCATAAAAAACGACACTCCTTTCTTTTATAGCCATATACATCTTTTTTATATAGCTACAGCATCAATGAAGATTCAAAGTCTAAGCACACATAAATGGTACAGGTACTCCCGTGGAGGCGAGCACCGGATGGGGACGTATGCGCTGGGCGCATGTATGGAAATGAATGTATGCGCGAGTGAGAGCAGCCCTGTGGTGGGCATTATGGCCACCCAGCACTGCGAGAAATCGAAGAGGTGGTTCTCGGCCAGTGTGCTCGGTGCCAACTTGATGGTCTTCACCACCATGCACCCCATTCCCTTCATGCCGTGACAATCGTGGTTGCCTTGCACCTCGGCAATCTGAGCCACCTCGGCGCGACCCGAGTGCATGCACACTTCCACGCTCAGTCCCGCACTCATCGCCACTATCAGCAATGAGAGCACCAACGATGGAAATATGTGCAATAGTCTCTTCATGCTCGCAAAGTTACAAAAAAGAATCAGTACTGACGCAATATCAGCCACTTAATAAATGCTAATTGCCATCAAATCATAACTATTTAGCAGGATCTCACAAAAGAGAGTCCAATAATAACTGTTCAGCGAATATCTCTCATGCAGAGGGCATGAAGATGGTTTCGTCTTATGGAATTACACAGAGTTATATGAACAAGTTGCAAACAAGCTTACGGACAAGAGAGTGAGAAAAAACAGTTAGACCATATTGCGCCTTAGTGTAAACAGGGTGAAGAAAGTTATTAAGAATTTGAGAATTAGGCATGAGCTAACAAGACGATCTCTTTCCGTATATCGTTTTCCATCTTCTTTTGTTGAGTAAACTGACATTTTTCCGCCCTTTTCCTTGCGATTTTCTGAACCAAACACTATGCCAATCCCAATTTCGCGATTTTTGAGAGATGTATTATAAGCAGTTGATATACAGAGTAATACGGATACACAACACTTTTCTCTCCAAGAAAACAGTAATTTTTACAATGAAATTTCGCCGATGTTGCCTATCAGAAAGCCTTTCTGATGCTATCATCTCGGTAAGATGACATGGTCAGAAAGGCACTTTGACCAAGTCAGAAAGCCTTTCTGATAGTATCAGGAAGGTACTTTGATAACATGAGCCGACAAAAAGCGGTGACTCATCTTTGTTTTTTCCATTTTCAAGTTTCCTCGCTCTCTGGATCATAACTACGCCGTGATGTCATTTTGTAAAGATCCGTTCATCCTAATATTTCCTTCAAACACCATCGTGAGGCGGTTATTGAGGTAACAAATTCGCCAGTCATTAACCAAGTGGACGAAAGACAAAAAAATCCCTCCCGTCTCTCAGCGCTGTAACGCTTGGAGAAGGGAGGGATAATAATTATCGTATAAAATGTAAGAGAGATGAGCGCTTTAGTTTATTTCACTTCAATACTCTTATTCTCTTCTTTCTTGATCTCCTTGCTCACCTTGGGCAATTCGACCGTAAGGATGCCATTCTCGACCTTGGCACTGATCTTCTCCTTGTCGACATCCTCAGGCAAGACATAGGTCTGCTCGTAGTTGCTGTAGTTGAACTCACGGCGCAGATAATGCTCCTTCTTGTTCTCCTCCTTGTGTTCAAACTTATCCTCAATCTTGAGGTTGAGGTTACCTTCGTTGTCAAGGCTGACGCGGCAATACTCTTTCTTCAAGCCCGGAGCGGCAATCTCCATCACATAGCCTTTGTCTGTCTCCTTGACATTCACTGCCGGAGCGGTAGCGTTCATACGCGGCATCATATCCGTGTCGAAGAAGTCATTAAAGAAGTTTGACATCCAATTGTTATCATTTCTTTTAGCAAGTAACATAAGACATACCTCCTATTTTTGTATTAAAAGTTGATTATTCAGTTCTTTGGAACTCTTCCATCCTTTCGGACTTCCGAACTTCACTATGCTTATTGCAAAGTATATACCTAAACAATTAACCTGACAATATCAGCCAACATGTCAGTCATCGTCTGACGAAATGACAATCACAGCCTCTTTACTTTCTTCTGAGCAGATTGATCCTGGCCTGTGGCTTGAGCGCCTCGGAGACCTTTTCGGTGTAAGCACCCAGTCTGACGGTGGCCTTGCCGAGGATATGCTCCACGTTGTCGCCCACCATGAATGTGTAGTCGCCGGCCTCGCCCTTCCACTGGCTGCCGGCCTCGTCGAAGCTCGTCAGCAGACGGCGCGGCACGATCATGGTCAGCGTCTGACTCTCACCGGGCTTGAGCATGCGGGTCTTGGCAAAGGCCTTGAGCTCCTTGACCGGCTTCTCCTCACCGCCCTTGGGAGCGGCGACATAGATCTGAGCCACCTGCTTGCCGGCACGCGATCCGGTATTCTTCACAGTCACCTTCACCGTGACGCCCTGCTTGTCGTCTTTGGCTGAGAATCCCGACATGGAGAAGGTGGTATAGCTCAGTCCATAGCCGAAGGGGTAGGCCACGGACTTGTCGAAGGAGTCGAAATAGCGGTAGCCGACATAGATATCCTCTTCGTGGTCGATGTAGTTGACACCCTTGACACGATGGTCATAGAGTGCGTCGGTCAGACCGTAGTAATCGGGCTGGCTGGGGAAGTTGGCCGTTGAGGGTACATCGGTGGCTGCTATCGGCCAGGTCATCGTCAGACGGCCGGAAGGATTAGCCTTACCCGTGAGCACATCGGCGACAGCGTTGCCACCTTCCTCTCCCGGCTGCCAAGCCACGAGAATGCCGTCGACAAGACTGCGCCAGGAGACTGTCTCCATCACGGAGCCGGAGTTGATGATGACGATGACGGGCTTGCCCTGCTGATGGAAGACGCTGCTCACGCGGTTGATCATCTGCTTCTCCTGCCCGGTGAGGTTGAACTCGCCCTCGATGCTACGGTCCATACCCTCACCAGCCTGACGGCCAATGGTGATGATGGCAGCGTCAGCTTCGGGAGCCTCATGCTCTACGCAGCGCTCGGTGATATCGATCTCGTCGAGCTTGGGCTGACCTTGATCAAGGAACCACATCCACGGGTTCTTGTCGGCCTTGAGCTTGGATTTAGCATAAGCCACATATTTAGTATAGATGTCGGTGAGCTGTGGTGTGGTGGAGACGCCGGCGTTTTTCAGTCCGTCGACTATATCCACGACATAAGGCACATTGACGCAGCCCGAGCCCAGGCCACCGCTCATGAAGTCGTAGCTGTTGACACCGAAGAGCGCCACCCGCTTGATGCCTTCCATAGGCAACACAGCCTTACCATTGAAGTCACCGTTCTTGAGCAGCACCATGCCCTCGGTACTCGTCTGTCGGGTCACCTGAGCATGCGCTTTGAGGTCGGGTTTGTTGCTGAAAGCGTATTTGTGGAAGCGGGGCGTCTTGACGATATACTCCAGCATGCGGCGCACGTTGCGATCCACATCCTTGATGTCGAGCTTGCCCTCCTTGACAGCCTTCACGATGTCCTCAACCTGAGCTGGATAACCCGGCATGAGCAGGTCGTTGCCCGCCTGCACCTCCTCGGCGACGGGCAGATCAGAGCGCTTGCCAATCCAGTCGGTCATGACGATGCCGTTGAAGCCCCAGTCATCGCGGAGTACCTTGGTGAGCAGGTCGTAGCTGCCCTGGGCATAGACACCGTTGATCTTGTTGTAGGACGACATGATCGTCCACGGCTGTGCCTCACGCACGGCCATCTCGAAGCCACGGAGATAGAGCTCGCGCAAGGCTCGCTGCGAGACACGTTCGTCGACACGTGTGCGGTCGCTCTCCTGAGAGTTGACGGCAAAGTGCTTCATCGACACACCGACGCCCTGACTCTGAATGCCACGGATCATGGCGGTACCGATCATACCGGTGACCACGGGATCCTCGCTATAGTACTCGAAGTTTCGGCCGCAGAGAGGGTTGCGATGGAGGTTCATGCCAGGACCGAGGATGACGTCGCAGCCATACTCCAAGGTCTCGTTGCCCTCGCAGCGCCCTACCTGCTCCACGAGGTCGATATTCCACGTACAAGCCAAACAGGTGCCCACGGGGAAACCGGTGGCAAAGAAAGTCTGTGTGGTGCCCTCACGATGAGCGTCGATATGCACACCGGCAGGACCGTCGCAGACCACCGTTGCGGGAATGCCCAGCCGTGGGATGGCCACGGTGATGCCGGCTGCTCCGGCTACTAATTTCTTCTGATGGCCGAGCATGGAGCCCGAACCGACAAAGCCGTCGTTGCCTCCGCCGACAAGCATCTGAGCCTTCTCCTCCAAGGTCATCGCCTGGAGCACTTGGTCGATGTTGTGGGCATTGAGTTGCGGAGCCTGAGCCGTAGCCGTGCCCACCATGCAGAGCGACAGCATCAATGTAGATAGTTTTTTATTCATGATGTATAATAATATAATGTGTGTTG
The DNA here is from genome assembly GCA_900540375.1 of uncultured Prevotella sp. Lineage (GTDB taxonomy): Bacteria > Bacteroidota > Bacteroidia > Bacteroidales > Bacteroidaceae > Prevotella. Next base: position 14,690 of record UQFS01000037.1, on the reverse strand, counting down.
ATCAATGCATTTTCTTGAACTGACGGATCACGCTACTGATGACGTTGAGCGTGGTGGTGTCGCAGTCGAAGACTGAGTTGAGTCCCTGCTGCTCCTGGGCAGGATCGTTGGTATAGGGATCACCCACCTGCCACTGCTCATGGCGTGGACGGGCCTCCCCACCCCATCCCCAGAAGTTGCAGCCGGCGAAGCGCCCGCCCTGACGGGCATTGTCGGCTACAAGTTGGAAGACATATTTATAATAGGCATCGCGACCCTTCGTCGGGGCCCCCGGACGGAAGCTCATGCCATCGCGGGGATAGCCAAACTCCTCCATGACGAGGGGCTTGCCCAAGCGCTGACAGATGGCGAGATGACGCATGATATAGTCCTTGGTATTAGCGCAGGCACGCGGCAGATTCTCCACGAGCGAGTCAGCCTTGGACCAGCTCCAGTTGTAGGGCCACAGATGGACATTGCAGTAGTCGACATTCTTGTCGGCACAGATGGTCTCGTAGCACTTGTAGTCGCCCTCGCAACCCCATGCGCCCTCACTGCCGATGGAGATGAGATGATGCTTGTCGATGCTGCGGATGAGGGCGGAGGTCTCGCTGAGCCACCGTTCAAAGGCTGGGATAGCCTCCTTGGAGAAGGCGCGCGGCTCATTCCCAATCTGCCACGACATGATGGCGGGGTCGTCGACATAGCGCTTATGGGTGTAGCGGTTGGTGCGCCCGAGGATGAAGCGCACATAGTCGTAGAAGAGCTGATGAGCTTTCTCGTTGGAGACGAACTGCTCCACAAACTTCATGAACGCAGGATATCCAGCCTCGTTGGGCCGCGGCGCCTTACCGAGTCCGGTCTGCTCGAGGTAGTAGCCGTAGCCCCCACTCCATTCCCACGAGTTGTTGAGATAGAGCACAGCCATCATTTTGCGCTTGCCCATCTGCTGGAGCAGATAGTCGAGTCCGGCGAGGATGGTGTCGTTGTATACGCCCGGCGCTTCCTGCAGCGTCGGCTCCACCTTGGTCTTCACGCCCCGCTGTCCGTCAGACCCCACGAGGATGCGCAGATTGTCGATACCAGCAGCCTTCAACCGGTCGAGCTCGCGGCAGAGACGCGCACGGTCACCGCCCTGACCCGTGGAACCAAGGATAGCCCCATACCAAAAGTTGGTGCCTACATAATAATAGGGTTTGCTGCCAAGCCAAAACTTGCCGTCGTGGCAACGAACATATTGGGCTTGAGCCGTAAATGGAAACAACAGGAGCATGAAGAGAGCTCCGAAGAGATGTCGTAATGTCGATTTCATAATGTCATTATCAGGTTGTGGGTATTATCTATTGCAAAGATACTGTAAATCATTGAGACTTCCTTGCACTTTCTTTGCAAATAATAGTATTTTGTTTGCAAATATTTCGCATCGGATTCGGTACACTATTTGCATCTTTGCAAGTAAACAAGCAGCTAAGCATTATGAAGTCAACAAAAATCATCAGTATTGCGGAGCTCGCCATCACAGCCATCTATGTAGCGCTCTGCACCTCGGTCAGCGGGAGACTGCCCCACAGTATGTCATGCACCTCGTATCTGATTCCCCATGAACTGGACTTCTCATTATATATATTGACGGTCATCGCATTCGTAGCCACTACTCTCTTTCGCCACACCGACAAGAAAGGCCGAGCCATGGTGTGGTTGATGATCATAGGACTGGTCGATGTGGCCCTCTCGCCCCATTACCACACCTCAAACACATTTCTCCACTATTTCGGCGGCATTCTCTGCTGCGTGGCCTCGGTGATCTATGTCTTCCACCGCTGCCCCAAGATACTCTATCTTTGGCTTCCCTGCTTTGTCGTCTGCCTGGTATGGCCCCGATGCCATATCATGTTTCAGGAACTCACATGTATGATAGAAATGGTAGTGCTCAATTTCATCAGCGACAAGAAAGGACTGAGCCCCGCGCACAAAGAGGCTGAAAAGATGAAATAACTGTCTTTTTTTCTCTTGTAAGAGTTATTTTAACGGACATTCATTGAGAAACTCGATTTTTATTGCTATCTTTGTGCTAACGTAAAGACCAAAGACAAAGACTGAAATGAACAAGATTCTAAAGAAAACACAATTCTCGGAAAAGGTGTTCTGTCTGGAGGTGGAGGCGCCGCTCATCGCGCACAGCTGCCGCCCTGGGCATTTCATCATCGTGCGTGTGGACAAAGACAGCGAGCGCGTGCCCTACACCATCGCGAAGTCAGACCCCGAAAAGGGCACCCTTACCCTCGTGGTGCAAGAGGTGGGACTGTCCTCTACCAAGCTCTGTCAGCTCAATGTTGGTGACGAGGTGCAGGATATCGTAGGACCCTTGGGCAATGCGTCGAAGATTGAGAAATACGGTACCGTAGTGTGTGCCGGAGGTGGCATTGGCATTGCAGCCATCCTCCCAATACTCACCGCGCTCAAACAGGCCGGCAACCGCGTCATCTCGGTGCTCGCCGGACGTACAAAGAATCTTGTCATCATGGTCGATGACGTCAAGAAATACAGTGATGAGGTCATCATCATGACCGACGACGGCTCCTACGGCGAGAAAGGAGTGGTCACCGTCGGCGTGGAAGAGGTTATCAAGCGCGAGCATGTCGACAAGGTGCTCGCCATTGGTCCTCCGGTAATGATGAAATTCACCTCGCTGCTGGCTCATAAATATAGTATCCCCAACGATGTCTCGCTCAACACCATCATGGTCGACGGTACGGGTATGTGCGGTGCCTGCCGACTGACAATCGGCGGAAAGACAAAGTTTGTATGCATCGACGGCCCGGAGTTCGACGGTGATCTCGTCGACTGGGATGAGATGATGAAGCGCATGGGCACCTTCAAAGGAGTGGAAAAAGAGGAAATGGACAACTATGAGCGCCACCTCCACCACGACGATGAAGCGAATCCCTGTGTGGCTTGCAACACGGCTGAGACGGCAGTACCCTCGCCCGACGACGGCAAGGAGCCCATGGAGAGTCTTATCGACCGCAATGCACCCTGGCGTGAGGAACTTCGCAAGAAGATGACGGCCAAGGAGCGCAAGCAGATTGAACGCGTGAAGATGCCGGAGCTCGCCCCCGTCTACCGCGCCACCACTCGCACTGAGGAGGTGAACAAAGGACTGACACTTGACATGGCTATGAGTGAGGCTCGCCGCTGCCTCGACTGCGGTAAGCCAAGCTGCGTCGAGGGATGCCCGGTGAATATCAACATTCCGTCGTTTATCAAGAATATCGAGCGTGGACATGTCCTCGACGCTGCCCGCGTGCTGAAGATGACCTCTGCCCTGCCCGCTGTCTGCGGCCGCGTATGCCCGCAGGAGAAGCAGTGCGAGAGCCAGTGCATACACTTGAAGATGAAAGAGCCTGCCGTGGCCATCGGCTATCTCGAGCGCTTTGCTGCGGACTATGAGCGCGAGAGCGGACGTGGCATATTGCCCGAGGTGGCACCGTCGAATGGCATCAAGGTGGCCGTCGTGGGCTCGGGACCGTCGGGACTGAGTTTTGCCGGCGACATGGTGAAGAAAGGCTACGAGGTCTATGTCTTCGAGGCGCTCCACGAAATTGGCGGCGTGCTGAAATATGGTATTCCCGAATTCCGACTGCCCAACCGCATCGTAGACGTGGAGATCGACAACCTGCGCAAGATGGGTGTTCATTTCCAAACCGACTGCATCGTGGGCAAGACGATCACCGTGAAGGACTTGGAGGATAAGGGCTTCCGCGGTATATTTGTAGGTTCGGGAGCCGGACTGCCCAACTTCATGGACATCCCTGGTGAGAACTACATCAACGTGATGTCGAGCAACGAATACCTCACCCGCGTCAACCTCATGGATGCGGCTAACCCCGATACCGATACTCCTATTAATATTGGTAAGAAGGTGGTGGTCGTCGGTGGTGGTAACACGGCTATGGACTCCTGCCGCACGGCTAAGCGCTTGGGTGCTGACGTGACTCTTGTCTACCGCCGTTCCGAGGCAGAGATGCCAGCCCGTCTTGAAGAGGTAAAGCATGCGAAAGAAGAGGGTATCCATTTCCTTACGCTCCACAATCCAAAGGAATATCTCGCCGACGACAACGGACGTGTGCGCGCCGCTGTGCTCGACATCATGGAGCTCGGTGAGCCAGATGCCAGTGGCCGCCGCCGCCCGGTGGCTACGGGTAGGACTGAAACGCTCGAATGCGACCAGGTCATCGTGGCCATCGGCGTTTCGCCCAACCCATTGGTACCCAAGAGCATCCAGGGATTGGAACTCGGACGCAAGAATACGATCGTGGTCAACGACGAGATGCAGTCGAGCCAACCCGACATCTATGCGGGTGGAGACATTGTGCGCGGCGGTGCTACGGTCATCTTGGCCATGGGCGACGGACGACGTGCCGCTGCCAACATGGACAAGCATCTGAAAGAGGCTAAATAGACATATTTGTTTTAACATGAAGAAAATACAGGCATGGATCCTCACGGCACTGCTCTTCGCAGTGGTGCCCGCGGGGGCTCAGAAGCGAAACACCACAGTGAAAGGAAAGGCTGTGGCTACGATGAAAATAAAGACCAACAGCAACGGCGGGCGGCAACTCTTCAGCACTGCCTGCCACGGCCAAGTTGATGTTCATCGACAGCGTGGTCGTGGCTAAAAACGACTTCCTCAGCCATATTCCACTCAACGCCGAGGCGGGAAAGCTCTCTATGAAAAGCAGAAAGGGCAACAACGTCTTAGCACAGTATGAGACAGAACTGGGCGACCGGCGCTTCTATGCCTTGGGCGACAGCACCTCCACGACGCTCTACGTGCAGACCAAAGTGGGCAACGCCTGGAGCCAGCAGTCGTGCCTTGCTGACATTAGCGACGAAGACTATCATTGGCAAAACTATCCCTTCCTCTGCGCCGACGGGATCACGCTCTTCTTCTCAGCAACAGGACCCTACTCTGTCGGCGGACGAGACATCTTCATGACTTCTTATGACAACGATAAGGATGAGTGGCTGCAACCACAAAACTATGGATTGCCCTTCAACTCTACGGCCAACGACTATCTCCTGGCTATCGATGACCTCGACACGCTCGGATGGCTCGTCAGCGACCGCCATCAGCACGCCGACAGTGTATGTATCTATACCTTCGTGCCCACGCAGGTGAGAAAGGACTTCACCGCTGACAACCTCTCCTCGGCGCAGCTGGAGCGCTATGCGCAAATCCACAGCATCGCCGACACTTGGGCCTTCGGAGACCGGAAAGCGGCTCTCGGACGACGCGACGCGATGATGGCGCGCGCGAAAGTGGACAAGACGCACGTCACTACGTCGTTTATCCTCAACGATAACACGCTGATCACCGACGAGAAGCAATTAAAATCACCTGTGTCCAGAAACCTCTTCCGGCAATGGGTGGAACTCAACAATATGATCGACGACACACGTCGCAGCCTCAACCATAACCGTGAGCTCTACGCGCGTGGACAACGGACGCTCGCACAAGATATTCTTAGCAAGGAGAAGGACTTGAAACAGCAGCTGACCGACCTCCACAACGTGGCAAAGAAACTGCGGGTGGCCGAAATGCAAAAGTAGTTAATCATAATATAGAAAAATAGTACTTGTATCTTTAAATCTTAGCAATCATGGAAAAGACTGTATTTCCTGAGTCCGAGCTGATTATCAATGGTGACGGCTCTATCTTTCATCTTCACCTCCACCCTACGCAACTCGCTGATAAGGTGATTCTCGTAGGTGATCCGGCTCGTGTCACACTCGTGGCCTCGCACTTCGACTCGAAAGAGTGTGAGGTGAGTAACCGTGAGTTCCACACCATCACCGGCTCCTACCACGGCAAGCGCATCACTGTACAGAGTACGGGTATCGGATGCGATAACATCGACATTGTGCTCAACGAATTGGACGCATTGGCTAATATCGACTTCCAAACGCGTACCGAGAAAGACCAACACCGACAGCTCACTTTCGTGCGCATCGGCACTTGCGGAGGTCTGCAGCCCTATACTCCTACGGGTACTTTCATCGCCAGTGTGAAGAGCATCGGCTTCGATGGACTGCTCAACTTCTATGCCGGACGCGACGAGGCGAGCGATCTCAAACTCGAGCAGGACTTCAAAGAGCATGTAGGATGGAAAGCCTCCATGGGAAATCCTTATGTGGCTACTTCCGACACTGAGCTCCTGAACCGCATCGCCGGTGAGGATATGGTGCGCGGATACACTATCTCATGCAATGGCTTCTTCGGTCCGCAAGGCCGCCGCCTCCGTCTGCCATTGGCAGAGCCCAAACTCAACGAGCGCATCGAGAGCTTCGAGTACGATGGCTTGCGCGTAACCAACTTCGAGATGGAGTCGAGTGCCATCGCCGGACTCTCTCAACTCATGGGACATCGTGCCGTCACCTGCTGCATGGTCATCGCCAACCGCGTCGCACATAAGGCTGAAAGCAATTATAAAGCTGACATCGATTCACTCATTCAAAAAGTCCTGGAGAGAATATAAATATTTATTCTCGGTATCTTCATCCTATGTCTCATAATATTGATATTTGAAATCATTCAACATTTGTTTAATTTATCACTCAACATTCAACATTCATATCATTCAACATTCATAAAATGTCAATTATTTGTGCTCCTGCAACCCGTACAGGAGGTGCTATTGCTGTCGTTCGCGTCAGCGGTGAAGGATGTTTGGCGCTTATCGACAAAATCTTCACTGCTAAAAGCCTTAAGCCCCTGACTGCGGCAAATTCCTACTCCCTGCACTATGGCGAGATAAAAGACAAACAGAACAACACCCTCGACGATGTCATTGTCAGTGTCTTTCACGCCCCCAACAGCTATACCGGTGAGGAAAGCGCAGAAATCAGTTGTCATGGCAGTCAGTATATCGTCAACGTCATACTGCAGCTGCTCATCGACAACGGATGCCGCATGGCCCAGCCAGGTGAATACACACGCCGGGCTTATCTCAACGGTAAGATGGATCTGAGCCAGGCTGAGGCTGTCGCCGACCTTATCTCAGCCAACAACAAAGCCACGCATCACCTTGCCATGAGCCAACTCAAAGGACATTTCAGCTCCGAGCTCTCCAAACTGCGTGAACAACTGTTGAAGATGACTTCTCTGCTTGAATTGGAGCTGGACTTCAGCGACCATGAAGAGCTGGAGTTTGCCGACCGTACAGAGCTCATCAAACTCGCTCAACATATCGATGACCGCGTCTCTACACTCGCCCACTCCTTCCTGACGGGCAACGCGCTGAAAAAAGGCATCCCTGTGGCCATTGTCGGAAAGACCAATGTGGGCAAAAGTACACTACTCAACCAACTGCTCCATGAAGACAAGGCTATCGTCAGCGACATCGATGGCACCACGCGCGATACTGTGGAGGACACGATGCTCATCCATGGCATCACCTTCCGCTTCATCGACACGGCCGGCATTCGCCACACCAACGACCGCATCGAACAACTCGGCATTGAACGCTCCTATCAGAAGATGGACGAGGCCTCCATCATCGTGTGGCTCGTTGACCATCAACCCTCCGACAAGGAAACTTCTGACATTGCCAATCGTATTGGCGACAAGCCCCTTATCCTTGTCCACAATAAGGTCGACTTTGCTGCTGATTCTCAGGACGATACTTCTACCGGATCCATTGTCTCCACTTCTTTGCAACCAGCTACCGAGTTGAGCATCAGCGCCAAATTTGGTCAAGGCATCGAGCAATTGGAAGACGCCATCTTCCGACTCGCTGACATCCCGGAGCTGACAGAGGACACTGTCATCATCACCAACAGCCGTCACTATGACGCGCTCATTCATGCTCATGAGGCCCTTGAACGTGTTCTCTCCGATCTCACCTCTTCCCTCCCCTCCGATCTCGTAGCCGAAGACCTCCGTCAGGTTCTCCAAATTCTTGGAGATATCGCCGGTGGTTCCATCTCCAGCCAAGAGACCCTCAACAACATTTTCCAGCACTTCTGCATAGGAAAGTGATTGAATGCTAAGAAAATACAAGGAAAAGATAAAATAATGCCATAAATCATTGATTAATAGGTTCTTAAAAATCTATAACGGTTAGCTTTATTTTTTCGTTTTATCTCTTGTTATCAAAAAGAAATCCCTATTTTTGTCCCCAGTTTGTCCCCCGTGGGACAAAATTGGGGCGAGGGACAAAAAATCAACCCGATTTAAGCTTTGATAACATTTGTGTAACTCATCAAATAAAGAAGACTGATTATGGCAACAAAAAGAACCACTAAGACCAAGACTGCCAGTGGCATCAACAAGGAACCTGTCCGCTTACGCGAGAAAGTGCTTGCCAATGGCAACATCAGCCTGTACTTGGATGTCTATCGCAATGGCAGGCGAAAGAAAGAGTACCTGAAGTTGTACCTTGTGCCCGAGAAGACGAAGAAGGACAAGGAACTCAACATGCAGACGCTGGCCACGGCTCAAGCCATCAAGGGAAAGAGACAGATAGAGCTCCAAAACGGCGAGTATTCCTTCACGAGACAGTTCGCCGAGAGCACACCCTTCCTCGGTTACTTCCGTCAGATGTGCCAGGATAGGTTCAATGCCACGGAGTCGAAAGGTAACTGGGGCAACTGGCACAGCTGCCTCAAATACCTGGAGCACTATTGTGACGAGGCGACGACGTTCAAGGAAATCGACAAGGAATGGATTGAGGGTTTTAAGGATTACCTTGACGTTGTGGAACGAGAGACCTACAAGCGAACGCGCAACAAGGACAACGGCCTCTTCCGTGGCTTGTCACAGAACTCGAAGGTATCCTACTTCAATAAACTGCGAGCTTGCATCAACCAGGCTTACGAGGAGCGAATCATACCCATCAATCCACTGAGAGGCGTTCAAGGCTTCAAGGCAGAGGATGTGGAGCGTGTGTACCTCACAATGGACGAACTGAAGGCTCTGACACGTACTCCTTGCAAGTATGAATGGATGCGTGCAGCCTTTCTCTTTTCGTGCCTTACTGGTCTACGTAAGAGCGATATTGAGAAGTTGACATGGGGAGAAATCCACAAATTCGAGAACTACCATCGCATTATCTTCAAGCAGAAGAAGACAGGTTGCCAGGAATACCTTGACATCAATGCCCAGGCGTATGACCTTCTCGGAAATCCCGGTGACGAGGATGAAAAGGTCTTCTCAGGCTTTTCCTACTCTTCGCAGACACTGCTGGAGCTGAAACGCTGGTGCATTGCTGCTGGCATCCACAAGGATGTGACCTTCCATTCCGGACGTCATACGTTTGCCGTGATGATGCTCACGCTGGGTGCAGACATCTACACCGTCTCAAAGCTTCTTGGTCACCGATATCTCTCCACTACGGAGATTTATGCCAAGGTGATAGACAAGAAGAAACAGAATGCCATTGACCTTATCCCAAAACTGAAAGACGATGAAGCCACGGCAGAAAGTAGTCTATGACATTGCGTGCATCAACAAGGTGATGAAAGAGCTGGCCTGCTGCTCTGCGCTCAGGCCAGGCTCTTACTATCCCATGCTGGATGATGAGCTTGCCAACCTCGGCGAGTGGACTGCCGAGGTCTATGCCTATATAAAGGTGGATGATTCCGCTATAGTAGGCCAACTGGTAGAGCTGATGTATGATTATCCTGAGTTGCAACAATACCAGGAGCGTCACCGTAGTGTGATGTCCACCAATGTTTCCTCTTCCATCTCCAAGGCAGTTGTCCTGCTCCCTACGCTCCGCCGCTTCATCAGCAACCGGAAGCGCAAGGAGAAAGGGCTGTACTTGTTCCTTGCAGACGGGTTGGCCAATGAGAAAGCCGCTGCCTTTCTCCAAAGGGCGGTTGACGCAAAGCTGCTAACCAATAGGTATCAGCCCACGCACAAGACCAGCCTTACCGAGCTGAAGGCAATCGCCTACGCCGTCGGCACGCTCATGCACTTGTCTCCTCGTAAGAAATGGGTGCTCTTTGAGCAGCAATGGTCGAGTTCGGGCAAAGATATCCGTCATGCCTATATTCCACGTGAGAGGATGGAAAAAATCAACAACGTCATCCGCCTTTACCCGGACGTTGACTTCAACCCCCTGTTGGAACCTGAGAACCGATATTTGTATTATTCTTGCAAAACTACTCAAAAAAGCAAGGAATACTTATATTTTGCACTGAAAAACGGAGAATATATAAGCAAAACTACTTCTTTTCAGCAATTTTGTCGTATCTTTGCATGTAACACAAGACGCAAGCCTATACAGTGGATTGCCATGCAATGTCTTTTGGGCTACTTGGTTTACCATGCATTCAAAAAGCCCAACGACAAACTGTGGTTGACAACCAGTGAGTGCTTTTCCGTGAATGGAAAGAAACCTAATGTTTGGACTCTGAGGTCACAGACCAGCAAAATCATCAGAGACGGAACCATACTTGACAAAAAACTGTTGGACATTGCTAAAACATTCAAGGAATTATCTGAATCAGATTGACGATATTCCTCCCCCATGGCACACAGCTGTGGGGTATGTTTAATTTTTTATAAAAGGATAATGAAGATGAAAAGAGAAGTCTTCTTCGGAACACCTCCAGAATGCAATGCCCGTCCTTATTGCGGTAAGGACGGGTTGATGCGATTCCTGGAACACTTACACCATCATTATTATTATGAGGTCATTGTCAAGAACCATAGTTATGACCTCTTCGTCGAACAATTCCTCTCCAGTCACAAGCATCTTGATGCAACTGACGCTACCTGCAAGAACGAGCATGCGAGGAACTTGAACTCCATCAGCTTCCTTCTGAAAAGGCGAAGGGACCTTGTCGGCAAGTATTTGTCCACCAGTAATTCTCTCGACGACTACGACAACCTCTGGACTGAGCTGAAAACCGAAGCTCATGAAACCGAAGCCTACAAACGGCCATTCTTTGGCCAGCCTTCCATGGATGACAGAAATGATGTAACCGCACTAACCGTAAGCAACCCTTTTGAATACCATCTGTCGAATGATGCCTTTGTCATCATTGCCGAGGGGTTCAACGCCGCAAAGGTATTCATGAGGCCTGTCAATCCTTGTACTTTGGCTCAGCTGTTTGATGGTACTCTTCAGCAGCCGTTGGTCGTCCAGAACACAAGGCGGCTCTCCTATTTCTTCCATCTACTGAGGCGGGAGAACTACATCTGCCGTAATTGGCAGAAGGTCATCGAGGACACCAGGATGTTCTACAAACGCGATGGCATCACTTTGTTGACGGCCAAGGACATCTCCCCGGCACTGTATTCCGTAACATGCGACAAAGAAAAAGCACCTTTTCAAAATGTCATGGAGGGCATCGTGAAACGAATCAAGAAATACTATCTGTTTAACTAAAAAAGTTAACATCTGACAATAAAAGGTTAGTATTAACATTCATAATGAAGTTGATACTAACCCTTTTTCTTTAATTTATCATTCTCTGCTTCTATCTTTGCAATCGATAAAATATTAATCACACCAAAAATTAAGCAAAGAAAGAAGATGAACAAACAAGTCCTCTCTACTATGCAAGTTCTGGCGGAAGCCCAGGCAATGTTCGAAAGTGAGAAAGTCGGCACGATGCTGAAGAAGATAGACCGGTTCGAGCAGTTCTTAGTGAAGTTCGACGGTCTTGAGAAACTCATCGAAAGCTACCAGCACCTTGAGAAACTGCTCTACACGTCAAAGGAATTCCTTTGCGTGGAAGAGGCTGCCAGCTATCTTGGTTTTTCGAAGAGCCGAATGTACAAGATGGCGGAGAAGCGCGAGGTTCCCTCATACAAGCCAAACGGGAAGAATGTCTTTTTCGCACGTGAGGAACTGAACGACTGGGTCCGCTCGGCTCGCGTCTCATCCACCGAGGAAATCGAGAGACAGGCAGAAATAGCGGCTAACGCCTATATGTTGAACCGCAAGTCGAGTTGAGGATGGATATGAAGCCGGAATTCTTCAATGTGGTTGAGAATATCACCTCAGACAACATCCAAGAGATTCTTCAATACGTCAGACTGAACGTGACCGAGAAATATCCATTCCCGCCCCAGATCGTAAAAGTGAAAGGCACGACCATTGCCACTGTCGGAAACTTCAGTGCCTCTACGGGAAAGCCCAAGAGCAAGAAGACCTTCAATGTATCCGCCATTGTCGCCTCTGCCCTGTCGGGTAAGGAAGTGCTCTGCTACACCACCTGCCTTCCTGCCGAAAAGAAGCGCATACTGTATGTTGACACGGAGCAGAGCCGTCCGCATTGCCACAAAGTGCTGCAACGCATCCTGCGGTTGGCCGGCCTGCCTGTAGACAGCGAGTGTGAGGACATCGACTTCCTTGTACTGAGGGAGTTTTCCCCCGTACAGCGCAGGACTATCATAGACTGTACCCTTGCCAAGCGGAGTGACTACGGACTGGTCGTGATAGACGGCATCCGTGACCTGCTACGCGATATCAACAGTCCTAGTGAGTCGCTGGATGTCATCAACGACCTGATGAGGTGGTCAAGCTTTTACAACCTGCACATCCATACTGTCCTCCACCTGAACAAGGCCGACGACAACACAAGAGGGCATATCGGCACGGAGCTGAACAACAAGGCCGAGACCATTCTGCAAATCACTAAGAAGATAGACAATGAGAAGATGAGTGAGGTGAAGGCCATGCACATCCGGGACCAGGAGTTTACGCCGTTTGCCTTCGAGATAGGCGACGACTCGCTGCCCCACCTCGTTGAAAACTACCAGGCGCAGAAGTCGGCTTCCAAATACTTGTCCTACAAGCAACTCTCCGAGGAGCAGCACCGCGAGGCATTGGAGACCGCGTTCAAGGAGGCTCGTCAGATGTCATACGCGCAACTCGTAGAGGCAGTTAGAAAGGGTTATGAAAGTATCGGCTACCAGCGTGGACGGAACACAATTATCAACATCATCAAGTTCCTGCAATACTGCGGGGCAATTGTTAAGACCGACCGTGACTACAGCTACAACCCAGACTTCCACATCAAGGAAGAAGGTGGTTTGGTTTAGTCCGCGGGTATATAAGAATAAATCAATGTAAACCAATAACAATACGTTTATGAATATCGACCAAGCAACCCGTCTCAGCATCGTGGAGTTCCTCTCATGGTTGGGGCATCGCCCTGTCACCCAGAAGGGCAGTAAATTCTGGTATGTATCTCCTTTCCGTAATGAAACAAAGCCTTCGTTCAAGGTGAACATGGAAATCAACATGTGGTACGACTTTGGCGAGGGTGCAGGTGGCGGCATCATCTCGCTCGCCAAGAGACTATATAACACCAACGACGTGTCCATGGTGCTGCGTCGCCTTCAGGACAAGGCTCCTTCCACCATCGTGTACTTTTCTCGCCCAGCCCAGCCGCGTGAGCCTAAGTGTACAATGAAAAACGTCGTCAGGAAGCCATTGGAGAGCCAGGTGCTCCTCGACTATGCCCGTCGTCGCGGCATTTCATCCGAAGTGGCCAAATGCTATTGCAAGGAGATCAGCTACGAGATATACGGACGGCGTTATTTCACGATTGCTTTCCCCAACAGGTCCGGCGGCTATGAGCTTCGCAACCCTTACTTTAAGGGGTGCATGGGGCGCAAGGACATCACCATCCTCAAAGGTGAGGAAGTTAAAGAACTTGACACTTCCTGCTGTCACGTCTTCGAGGGCTTCTTCGACTTCCTCTCCTTCCGTGTACTGCAGGTTATGGGCAAGCTGCGGCTGCCAGCCTATGGCTCGACGCACTACATCATCCTCAATTCCGTCAACAACCTCGGAAAGGCACTGAGGGAAATGACACATATAGAGCGCATCTTCACCTACCTCGACAACGATCAGGCTGGACGGAAAGCGACAGAGACTATCCTCGGTCTCTATGCACCTCGCACTGTTGATCTCTCCTTCATGTTTGAGGACCACAACGACCTGAACGACTATCTGCTCTACCTCAAAGCAGAAGCCAAGAAACAGTAGATTTCATACGATGACAATAGATTAAACAACAACAGGAGGGACACTCCGTGATGGAATGTCCCTCCTACAATCTCAAGACAAAAACATGAACAGATTAATTCCGACATACCCTTTCCCTGCGAGGAAATATACTCCGGTATATCTTCCCACCCAACCAATGGAGGAAGAAGCCCAATGCCGTGACAATAGACATCAGGAGGAAACCGACAATCTTCAGCACGAGAATGACAGCACCAAGTATCACAGAGATGATAAGGCCGTAGAGGAAGATGAGTGCGAACATAATGAATTCTGTTTGAGGGTGAATGATGATGTTTGTAATCTCCTTATTTTTATACAAATATACGAATAATATTTGAATTAAGCAAGTATTAGACCATTTACTTTCAATAAATATGCAATAATATTCAATCTGTCACAACAACACAAACACAATTTTTATGACTACATATACTGCTCCAAATCTTCAAAAAGCAATCCTGACTTTCAATGTCTTCTTCAGAGAGGACACCACCACGCGGTCGTTTCTGCCCAGCATCATTTCTAAGTCACCAGAGCACTGGGCGCTTTTCCGCAACGTCTTTTCAGAGCATAAGGACTGCAAGCTCACCATTGTTGACAAGTCCATCGAGACCCCTTTCCATTGCTTGTTGGTAACATTGTTCTGCAAGCAGTTGGAAGAGGAACTTCAAGTCGGAA
>UQFS01000036.1 GCA_900540375.1 uncultured Prevotella sp. | reverse complement strand
GGACGAGTTTCAAGCATAGAATCTACTGATTTGGATGATTGCGGATATTCATTTAATATATTCTGTTATAACATACTTATATATAACATATAAATAATGTTATTTTTTATAGGAGCTCATGCGCAAAAAGCCTGCAACCGATCGTTGAGAGATCGGTTGCAGGCATATAGAATGGCTGCGGCGATGCGGGTCGGCAGCCGAAAATGCTGATAACGTCGTGGCGCTTTACTTCACCGTGATGAGGTAATAATTCTTCTTGCCGCGCTGCACGAGCAGATACTTGCCGTCGATGAGATCCTCGGCAGTGACGGGCTGGTCGAAGGCGGTAAGCTTCTCTTTGTTCAGGCTCACGCCATTGCCCTTGACCATCTTTCGCATCTCGCCCTTGCTGGGGAAGATGTCCCAACCGTCCTGACAGAACAGGTCGATGGCCTTCTGACCGAGCTGGTCCTTACCGAGCTCGTAGTGAGGCACATCCTTGAAGACGTCCACGAGTGTAGCCTCGTCAAGCTGGGCAAGCTGGTCTTTGGTGGCCTTACCGAAGAGGATGTTGCTGGCGGCGATGGCCATGTCGAGATCCTCTTTGGAGTGTACCATCGTGGTGACCTCGGCGGCGAGACGCTTCTGCAGCACGCGGCGGCCGGGATCCTGACGGTGCTCGGCGATGAGTGCGTCGACGGTCTCCTTGTCGAGATCGGTGAAGATCTTGATATAGCGCTCGGCGTCCTCGTCACTGACGTTGAGCCAGAACTGATAGAAGGCGTACGGAGTGGTGCGGTTGCGGTCGAGCCAGACGTTGCCGCTCTCGGTCTTGCCGAACTTCTTGCCGTCGGCTTTGGTGATGAGCGGGCAGGTGAGGCAGAAGGCCTCGGCATCGTTGCCGAGCGTGCGGCGGATGAGCTCTGTACCGGTGGTCATGTTGCCCCACTGGTCGTTGCCGCCAAGCTGCAGACGCACACCATAGTGCTCGTACTGATAGAGGAAGTCGTAGCCCTGGAGCAACTGATAGGTGAACTCAGTGAAGGACAGGCCGTCGCGGGCCTCGCCGTTGAGACGTTTCTGCACGCTGTCCTTGGCCATCATATAGTTGACGGTGATGTGCTTGCCGATGTCGCGCACGAAGTCGAGGAACTTATAGTCCTTCATCCAGTCGTAGTTGTTGACCAGCTCGGCCTTGTTGGGCTCCGTGCCGTCGAAGTCGAGGAACTTGCTGACCTGCTTCTTGATGGCCTCCTGATTGTGATAGAGCGTTTCCTGGTCGAGGAGGTTGCGCTCCTGGCTCTTGCCCGAAGGATCGCCGATCATACCCGTGGCACCGCCGACGAGCAGATAAGGCTTATGTCCGCAGCGCTGCAGGTGACGCAGCATCATGATGCCGCAAAGGTGTCCGATATGCAGAGAGTCGGCAGTAGGGTCGGTACCCAGATATGCCGAAACAAGATGAGTATTGAGATACTCTTCAGTGCCAGGCATGATTTGGGCGAGCATGCCGCGCCATTTCAATTCTTCTACGAAGTTTTTCATTTTTATATGTTTAAGGGCTCAAAGAGCCGATGATGTCATCAACAACAGATGATCGGGGTGATTATGGCACCGGGTCGTAGCCGCTGCCTCCCCAGGGATTGCAGCGCAGGATGCGCCGGATGGCCAAGAGTAGACCCTTGACAGGGCCGTGTTTGAGAATCGCCTGGCGCGCATATTCCGAACAGGTCGGCGTGAAGCGGCACGAAGGCGGCGTGTAGGGCGTGATGAACTTTTGGTAGAACACGATCGGCTGCACCAGCAGCCATGCCAAACAGTGGGAGACGGTATGCAACAGTTTCCTCATTTGTCACTACACAAAGGATCCGTGGTCATGGCCTCCTCATCAGTTGCGGCCATCTTCTCGTGGATGCGGGAAAGCAGATTGACGACGCTTTTGTTGACCGTTGCGGCGGTAGGCATCCGCCGGTCCATCCAGATGAAGGCGATGGCGAGCGGCCACTGCGCGACAAGGCCTTTGTTGTGGCGGTAAGCCTCCCTGACGAGGCGCTTGATGCGGTTGCGCTTCACGGCCCTCCGGAAACAGTGCTTGGGCACGCTGATGAGGAACTTGGCCTGTGGGCGCTCCGTCTTTTTGTCCTGCTTTTCGTCGCTGTCGGTAGTGGGAACCAGCATGTACACGGTTCGGAGGGGGAAGGCAGACATCGAGTGGCTGTTGCCCTCCTTGAAGAGTGCGTCTATGGCTTTCCGGTGATAGATGCGCTCGCTCTTGCCGAGTGTCGGACGAAACTGTGTCATGCGCGGGGATTAGTCCTCTCCGTTCTCCTTTTTCAGGAAAGCCTTGAGAGCGGCGATCATTGAAGGATATTCCTTGGTGCCGGCCATGAGCGAGACGGGCAGTCCGGCCTTCTCAATGGCTTTGCCCGTGGCGGGACCGAAAGCGCCGAGCTTGAGTGTGCCTTCCTTGACGTTGGGGAAAGACTGTGTGAGATAGTTCACGCCGGTGGGTGTGGAGAAGATCAGCATGTCACAATCGAAGTTCTTCACCTCTTCGGAAGTGAAGTTGTTGCTCAGCGTGCGGTACATGACACACTCGGTATGGTTGAGTCCCCTGGCGTCGAGCATGTTCTTGATGTCGTCGTTGTGCACACTGCTCAGCGGCACGAGATATTTCTCCTGCTTGTGCTTCATCATCACGGGGATGAGATCATCGATCTTGCCGGTGTTTCCAAAGAATACTTTTCTCTTGCGATACTGCACGTACTTTTGGATGTAGAGTGAAATGGTCTCGGTGACGCAGAAATATTTCATGTCTTCCGGAATGGTAAGACGAAGCTCGTTGGCTAGTTGAAAGAAGAAGTCAATGGCATGCCGTGAGGTGAAGACGATGGCCGTATGTGAAAGAATGCTTACTTTCTGCTGGCGAAATTCCTTAGCAGTGAGCCCCTCTACTTTGATAAAAGGGCGAAAGACGATCTCTACCCCGAATTCTTTCTCGATATCGTAATACGGGGATTTCTCGCCTGCCGGTTTAGGCAGGGAAATCATGATCTTCTTAATCATTGTGTCCTAAAAGTTTATTTTTAAATAATAATCCGTCAACACCAGTACACCCCACAGGGAGCCCAATGGCATGAGTTCAAGTGCACAAAAGTACAAAAAACTTTGCACAAAGACACTCGTTTTCCGGAAAAATATCAAGTAGGACTTATAGAAAGCCAACAATTTAACTAAAATGACGACAATAGCAGTGTAAACAACGGTCGTTTGGAGCGATAAGTTGAAATAGACCGACAGCATAACCATCGGGAAGAGCGCGATGCCCTCAATGGATGAAAGGAAGAGCATGCTCTTGTTCCACTGTTCATTTTTTTTCCTATCAAAGAAGATCCAGTTTACCACAGCATACAACAATGCTTTGACGCCGAAGTAGAGAAGGAAGATGCCGGTGTAGATGCCAACCGTGAGATATTGCGGCACGGTGAAGGATGTGCCTGCATAGTTGCCGGTATAGAAGAATAACACCAACGAGAAGAGCAGGCAGGTCTGCAACAGCAAGAAGAGTTGGAAGCGCAGCTCGCCGCTGGTCTCGGTGATCTCGGTGGTGCCTTCGCGCTGCGTATAGAAGAAGTTCTTGAACTGCCGGTGGATGAAGGCTCCCGACTTGGCAATGGCGATGAGGGCAAAGACAAAGCAGGCAATGAGCACTGAAGAGATGAGATTGTCGCTGGCGATGGAGTACGGCACGGGATCGCCCGCCACGCCCTGCCGGTAGGTGGCGTACTCAGGACGATAGATGGAGTCGGGCTGCACGAGCGAGTGGCTGTAGTACATGGGCCTGCTCATGTTCATCTTTCCGAAGCCCGTGGGCTTGGTAGTCGGCGTGCGCAGTGGATTGCGATAGTGCGCCCAGTCGACTTGCGGGAACTTGTAGTTAGCCCTGATGGCCGAGTCCTGTTGCCAGGGTGTCGCGGTCTCTGGCAACGTCTTGATGATATCCCATGGAGAGCGGTAGCCACTCTGGTGGTGTGTGGCAGTGTGCTGCTTGCCCTGTACGGGTGTGGCAGCTGCCGTAGAATCGCTTTGCTGTGTCATTTGCTATATCGAAAATACAAGAAGACGGCCCGTAAGCCGTTCTTGTGTGAGTGGCAGGGGCGGAGCCTTGATGATGTCTCCGCCCTCCGCGATGATGGTTATAAGCCGAAGGCCTTGCGGATGCGGTCTGCCTGGTCGAGCCTCTCCCAGGTGAAGAGCTCCACCTCCACCGTTTTTTTCTCGTGATAGAGGCTTTCAAAGGTCTTCTTGACTTTCTGGCATTGACGGCCCATGTGGCCGTAGGCTGCCGTCTCGAAATAGATCGGCTGGCGCAGGTTGAGCGCGTCCTCGATGGCCTTGGGGCGCAGGTCGAAGAGTTCTTCCACTTTGCGGGCGATCTCGCTGTCGCTCAGGCTGACGTGACTGCGGCCGTAGGTGTTGACATAGACGCTGACAGGCTCTGCCACGCCGATGGCGTAAGCCAGCTGTACGAGCATCTCGTCGGCCACACCGGCAGCCACCATGTTCTTGGCGATATAGCGGGCGGCATAGGCGGCGCTGCGGTCTACCTTGCTGGGATCCTTGCCCGAGAAGGCACCGCCGCCGTGGGCACCACGGCCTCCGTAGGTGTCGACGATGATCTTGCGGCCGGTCAGTCCGGTGTCGCCGTGAGGACCGCCGATGACGAACTTGCCCGTCGGGTTGACGTAGTATTTGATGCCGTTGTGCATCAGCTTGCGCTCGCGCTCGCTGGCGTTGGCCTCCGTCTCGGCAGCTTGTGCCAGACTGTTGTCGAAGAGCCGGCGCAGCTTGTCGCCGGCGGCTTCTTTGACGCGCGGGATGAGAATGTTGATGACATCCTCGCGGATCTTGGCGAGCATCTGCTCGTCGGCCTCTTTCTGAGCCTTACGGCTGTCGTCCTTAGGCTCGACAAACGGGTCGTGCTGGGTCGAGACCACGATGGTGTCAATGCGCACGGGCTCGTTCTGCTCGTTGTATTCCATGGTCACCTGACTCTTGGCATCGGGACGCAGATAGGTCATCACCTTGCCTTCCTTGCGGATCTGTGCCAAGGTGTACATGATCAGATGCGACAGGTCGAGGGTAGCGGGCATGTAGTTGTCGGTCTCGTTGGAGGCGTAGCCAAACATCATGCCCTGGTCGCCGGCACCCTGCTCTTCCTCTTTCTCGCGGCTGACGCCCTGGTTGATGTCGCCGCTCTGCTCATGGATGGCCGTGAGGATGCCGCAGGAGTTGTAGTCGAACTGATACTCGGCTTTGCTGTAGCCGATGCGCTTGATGGCCTTGCGCGCCATGGCCTGCAGGTCGATGTAGGCATTGGAGTGCACCTCGCCCATGATGACTACCTGTCCGGTGGTGACAAACGACTCCACGGCGCAGTGGGCCTTGGGATCATAGGCCAGGAACTGGTCGAGGATGGCATCGGAAATCTGGTCGGCCACCTTGTCGGGATGTCCTTCCGAAACGGATTCTGAAGAAAATAGATAACTCATTTTTCCATTACTTTTTAAGCGTGGAATAACGCCAAGTAACCGTAAAATCTGAGGGTGATTTTGCAGTTTTAGCATTTTTTAGTGTGGTTGCAAGCAGCCAAATTCTTCCACATTGATGAAACATATTATAAAACTCGCGTGCAAAGTTACGCATATTTTTTCGAATGGCAAAGAAAAAAGGCTTTGCAAAGTGTTGCTTTTGCCTTTTTTTCATTAACTTTGTAGCGTCAACTGTTACATGCATAAACAATATCAACTATGGATAACTTACAGAAAGTATTTGCAGAGAAACTGCTGAAGATCAAAGCCATTAAACTTCAGCCCAACGATCCGTTTACATGGGCATCCGGTTGGAAGTCGCCTTTCTATTGCGACAACCGCAAGACGCTGTCCTATCCTGACCTGCGCAGCTTCGTGAAACTGGAGCTGGCTCACGCTGTGCTGGAGCACTTCTCCGAGGCTACTGCTGTGGCCGGTGTGGCTACGGGAGCCATTGCCCAGGGCGCGCTGGTGGCCGATGAGCTGAACTTTCCTTTCTGTTACGTTCGCTCGAAGCCAAAGGATCACGGCATGGGCAACCTCATCGAGGGCACGCTGCCCGAGGGTTCCAAGGTGGTCGTTGTGGAGGATCTTATCTCTACGGGCGGCAGTTCTTTGAAGGCTGTCGCGGCACTGCGCGAGGCCGGTTTCGAGGTAGTGGGTATGGTAGCCAGCTACACTTACGGATTTCCCATTGCCCAGAAGGCATTTGAGGATGCAAAGGTGAAGCTCGTCACGCTGACCGACTACGAGCATGTCGTGGAGAAGGCAGAGGAGACGGGTTACATCAAGGCTGAGGACATCGCTGCACTGCATGAGTGGCGCAAGGATCCCGCCAACTGGAAGAAGTAAGTCAACGCATACCTTATCTATTCGTATATATAAATATGAGTACAAAGATAGAAAGCACGATCCGACAGATCAGCTATCCCCAGGCATCAGTCTATGCGATGCTCAGCGATCTGGGCAATATCGACCGCGTGCGTGATCGCCTGCCCGAGGATAAGATCAAGGACTTGTCGTTCGATAGCGACAGCATCAGCATCAGTACACAGATGGGTGCAGTGAAGCTTGTCATCGTGGAGCGCGAGGCACCGAAGACGATTAAGTTCGAGACACAGGAGAGCCCGTTACCCTTCAACTTTTGGATTCAGCTGTTGCCGGTCACGGACACCACCTGCAAGATGAAGCTCACCATCAAGGCAGATCTCAACCCCTTTATCAGCGGCATGGTGAAGAAACCATTGCAGGAAGGTATTGAGAAGATCGCCGATGCGCTGCAAATGATACAGTATGAGTGAGTTATAATTCAATATTCAACATTCGTATTATGGCTAATAAACTGTGGGAGAAAGGATTTGAAGTCAACAAGGAAATAGAACGGTTCACAGTGGGACGCGACCGCGAGATGGATATGTACCTTGCCAAGTACGACGTGCTCGGCTCGATGGCACATATCACCATGCTTGAAAGCATAGGACTCTTGGAGAAAGACGAGCTCAAGAAACTGCTCGCTGAACTGAAAAACATCTATCGCACGTGCGAGAAAGGTGAGTTTGTTATCGAGGATGGCGTGGAGGATGTGCACTCTCAGGTGGAGCTGATGCTCACGCGTAAGCTCGGCGATCTGGGTAAGAAGATCCATTCGGGCCGCTCACGCAACGACCAGGTGCTCGTGGACTTGAAGCTTTTCACGCGTCATGAACTGATGGAGGTTGTCGACGAGGTGAAGAGTCTCTTTGACGAACTCATCCGGAAGAGCAACGAGTATAAGGATGTGCTTATGCCTGGCTACACCCATCTGCAGATCGCTATGCCTTCGAGCTTCGGCCTGTGGTTTGGCGCCTATGCCGAGAGTCTTGTCGACGACATGCTCTTCCTGCAGGCAGCCTATAAGATGACGAACCGAAATCCCCTCGGCTCGGCGGCGGGCTATGGCTCTTCCTTCCCGCTGAACCGCACGATGACGACGGAGTTGCTGGGCTTCGACTCGATGGACTATAATGTGGTCTATGCGCAGATGGGACGTGGAAAGATGGAGCGCAATGTGGCCTTTGCCCTCGCTTCGGTGGCCGGCACGCTGGCTAAGATGGCGTTCGACGCTTGTCTGTTCAACTGTCAGAACTTTGGTTTCGTGCATCTGCCCAAGGAGTGCACCACGGGGTCGAGCATCATGCCGCACAAGAAAAACCCCGATGTCTTTGAGCTCATCCGTGCCAAGAGCAACAAAATACAGAGTCTGCCGCAGCAGATCATGCTCATCATGAACAACCTTCCCGTGGGCTATTTCCGCGATTTGCAGATCATCAAGGAGGTGTTCCTGCCTGCCTTCGACGAGCTGAAAGACTGCTTGAGCATGGCGGCTTATATCATCAACAAGATAGAGGTGAACCGTCATATCCTCGACAACCCGATGTATGACCCGATCTTCTCCGTGGAGGAGGTGAACCGGCTGGCCACTAATGGCATGCCGTTCCGCGACGCTTATAAGAAGGTGGGCATGGAGATCGAGGCTGGTACGTTCAAGGCCGATCATCACATCCATCACACGCATGAGGGGTCTATTGGCAATCTCTGCAACGACAGCATCCAGGAACTCATGGACAAGACGCTCGACGGCTTCCACTTCGAGAGAGTGGAGGAGGCAGAGCGGCAATTACTGGGTGAAAAATGATACACAGAGGTTTAGAAATTTGGATGCTGGCTGTGACGGGTTTATTGTCTATGACTCTCTTGGCAGCTTGCGGTGATACGCAGAGTGAATTCAGCGCGGCACCATGCTCGCTGTATTTCGACAATCAAACGCATAAAGATGCTACGCTCGCCGCGGCGATGACACCACTCTCTGGTATCTTCGTCACCATCACCACCATTTCAAGGAGTGGCGCGCAGTATTTCGTGTTTACCAATAATCAGGGCAGCAGCAGTCAGGTTGTCTTTGATGCCAAGGACAAGCAACGGCAGCAGGCCGGACAACTCATCCTTGGCATGAACGGCGCCATCATTGTGGGATATGGCTTCTCCACCTCACAGACGTTCTACGCCTATGACCGTGAGTGCCCCAACTGCTTCGACTCTAACGCGCTGCCGCTGCGTAGCTATCCGCTCAAGGTAAACAGCGCCGGCATTGCATCCTGCTCCAATTGCCACAGAACCTATGATCTCAACAATGGCGGTATCATCGCTTCCGGCAATGGCGGCAAGAAGATGACACGCTATCCCTCCGTCACCACTGGTGCCTATGGAGTGCTCAGTGTGAGGTAGATCGAAAGCCTGTTTTTGTATTCGTTTACACGCGTTGCTCCTTCATATTTCCTTGTTTCTTCTTGCATATTTAAAATACATTGTTTATCTTTGCATCGATTTAGGAAATAATAGTGTGAGTCACAGAGTGTTAAATAAATCAAGAATATATCATTTATCTTTATATAATGGTATAGATGAGTTGCAAGGAAACGAGAATTCCCGTGCAACTTTTAACTCATTTTATTTGGTTAATCCAAATAATTTGCTAACACACACACACACACACACACACACACACACACACACACACACAGGCGCTACCGGCGTAATTATTCTTTTAAACTACTTCGCTTGCGCGCGCGTGAGACGTGGCGCATCCCCTTTAGGCAAAGGACGTTCATGTGGTTCCTTCGCCAGGGGTTCTGCGTCCCTTTACGAAAGCTTATCATTTAGAATTAAGCCATTATTATCGGGATTAATTATAGTCGATAATTTATTTTAATCATTATGAATATGAGACAAAAAATACTTTTATTTCTGTTGTTGGCATGGGTCATGTCGTCAACAGAGGCTTATGCGCAAACTGTAGGCACCAATTTTAAGGTAGGTGACATCGGGTACACCATTACCAAAAAAGATCTGAATAACCCGCAAAACAATGAGGTTGCCGTGTATTACATTGGCGGCTCAGGCGCTGTCACCGTTCCTCCAACGGTCCAGAATGATCAGGACAAGGAAACTTACAAGGTAACCTCTTCAACGGAATGGACGGATTGCAGCAAGGACATTGAGAGCCTGACTTTCTCCGAGGGCTACACCACAATGGGCAGCGGATGCTATCGCTCTGCAGCTAATCTGAAGAAAGTCACCTTGCCTGCCAGTTTCACAACTATGAGTCCCAGCTGCTTTGAGAACTGCCCGAAGTTCACGGAATATGAGGTTGCGGGATCAAGCAGTACCTTTAAAAATAACGACAAAGGATGGCTGCTCAGTAAGGATGGCACCACTCTTGTGTCCTGCCCTTCAGGCACGCAGGGTGATATCGTGATTCCTGAAGGCATCACCACGCTTGCCAAGACAGCCTTCAAGGTGTGCCGTGGTATCGGGAAGATTTCCATTCCGAAATCGCTTGTCAATATTGACCAGAGTTTGGACGCATCATTCTATGCTGTAGGAAGTTACTTTGATGTGGCCGACGACAACCCTGCTTTCAAGGATGTTGAAGGGGTTCTGTTAACAAAGGATGGCAAGACATTGGTTACCTTTCCTCCCCTCTACGATAAGACAAAGCTGGAGAATAGCAGCAAGTATACCCTTCCGGAATCTGTAGAGACAGTAGCCAGTGAGGCCTTCTGCCAGACAGAAAGCGGACTGAAGACTGTTGACCTGAAAAACGCTGAGACACTTAAGCAAGAGGCCTTCATCTGGCCCGCGGGTCTGCAGACTGTGAATATCGGTAAGGATGTCAGCTTGATAGAGGATGGCGCGTTCATCAACTGTCCGAAACTGACAGCATTCACGGTAGACGGCAATAATGCCAAGTATATGGGGAAGGACGACATGATCTATTCAAAGGATGAAAAGGATCTGATACTCTGTCCTACGGCCAAGACGGGCGAATACTCTATTCCTGAGGGCACAACGGGTATTGCTGTCAAAGCATTCTATGGCAGTGCCATTATGGGGATTAAGTTCCCTTCCACACTGAAGGCCGTGGGTGGTCAGGCTTTCCGTTTCTGCAGAGGACTCCGCACACTCGACTTCGGCAGTGACTCTCATCTGGAAACCATATACGGCACCGCCTTCTCCTCTACGGGCCTTGCCGGAACCATCAACATCCCTGCCAGCGTGAAGCAAATTGATGCACGCACATTCTATAATACCAAGATTACAAGCATCCATATTGCCGATGGATCCCAACTGACTGAAATCAAAGACCAGGCCTTCGACGAACTGAGCGATCTGGAGTCGTTTGTATTCGATGGTACAAGTAAAATTACATCTATTAGCGGGAATGCCTTTGCCAACGACGTAAAGCTGAAGCACTTTGTGATTCCCGCCACCGTAACAACTATTGGCAACGGCGCATTCCTGAACACGCCAGCACTGGAGACCGTAGAATTTAAGGAACCGGCCGCCATTACAACCATTGGTAGTGGTGCTTTCGGTAACAGTGGCATCAAGAGCATCAATTTGCCGGAGAGTGTAACCACCATCGACAAACAGGCCTTCGACAACTGCAAGAACCTGCAGACCTTCTCCATCCCGAAGAATGTAACGAACATCAATACGGGAGCGTTCAACTTCTGCGAGTCGCTTACCGACATCAATGTGGACAAGGACAATGCCAAGTATTCTTCTCTTGACGGCATGCTCTGCACCAAGGACAAGAAAACACTCGTCGCCTTCCCTGCAGGAAAGGCAGACATCAAATATACTTTGATTCCTTACTTTACGACCGTTGGCCAGTATGCCTTCTACGCAAGTGACAAGGTGACGAACATCACCTTCCCGAAGAGTGTAACCACGATAGAGAATCGTGCGCTTGCCCTTTGTAAGAACTTGAAGTCACTTAGCTTTATGGGTACTGACAATGTGCCTGCCCTTACAGCCGATATTGTCTTTGAGTCGTCAAAACCGAAGGACATCACTATCTACGTGCGTAAGGCATGGTATGAGAACAAAACTGCCAACGAAGCAACGGTGAATACTTACAACAGTACCTTCAAGGAGGTGCATCCCTCTTTTGTCTCCACAGCCGACTACGACCGTGGCACGGAGTTCTTCCCCACATCCACCGACAACGTGGGTGTCATCAGTTTCTACACGCCGCGTACCTCCGTCATCATTGACAAGACTGCTAAGGAGACCGCTTACACAGACGTTTATGGCAATGCTTGGCCGGAGAAGACCTACACGGTCAGCTCTGTTCTCGACTTTGCTTATCAGAACGAGGCAACGGTAAAGGACATCGTTTTCCTTTCTGATATTGGTTCCGTCGGTCTGGATGCTTTCAAGGCAGGCTCACAGCTCAAAGGGCTGTATTTCGTAGGCAACACACCGGGAACACTCAGTTCCGTCGGCTATGAGATGGACAGTGACTACCCTTTCAACGCTGGCCAGACTATCTATGTGAAGCAGAGCAAGATTCAGGCTTATCAAGACACATGGACACAGGGGCACACGCTGAACGTCACTTATAAGATACCACAGCAGACCAATAAGAATGGTGGTTCTGTATGCTTCCCGTTCGATGTGAAGTATCCTGAAGGCCAGGGCAACAATGATATCAAGCCTTACGTGCCGATGGACTACAGCCATGCTTACGACACGACAAATCCCTTCGTGCGTGCTTACAGTATCGACAACTATTATGTACCCGCATTTGTAGGGGCTTTGATTCGTAGTAAGAACACCCTTTCTGTGAACTCCTACTGCCAGATGGACGAGGATCAGGCACATGATGAGTCTGCACTCACGGCCGTTGGTTACAGCAAGACGGCTGACAATCGTATGGTAGGAGCCGTAGAGGACGTGACAGTCGCCAATGAGAGCGGTTATCAGTATTATGCCTTTAGCAAGAGCCAAGGCAAGTTTGTGGTACTCAAAAAGGGAGCCACATTCCCTTATTTCAAGGCATACTTCCGTATGAAAGACAATGCGGCAAGTCCTGCCAAAGGCTTCAGTATCATGTTTAGCGACGGCAATACGGTTACGGGCATCAACTCCGTTACCGAGGCTGGAAAGGCTGACAATGATGCTCCCTATTACAGTCTGAACGGTATGAGAGTCAGCAAGCCGACAAGTGGCATCTATGTCCACAACGGCAAAAAGGTAATCATCAAATAAAATGGAGGAACAAAGAATGAACAAGACTGCATATACGAAGCCTCTCATTGAGGTGATCAGAGTAAACGGGAACGCCTTGATGGAGACATGGAGCATCGGCGTGGACAATGACCCGAATCACGGTATTGGCTCCGGTGATGAGGGAGACATAGGCGCAAAGAAGGGCTACTTCTTCGACGACGAGGACGCATGGCCGGATACCCACAAAAACGTGTGGGACGACTGACACTGTTATGTCGTGCCTTGCCAAGCCTTTGGCGAGGCACGGCATCCTCTTTATCAAGGATCAGATTGTATATGAACTCGGGCGGAGGTGCCCCTTCTCCCGGAAACACACGACATAGAAGATGCAAGACGCAAGGGTGTATTTCCATCATGAGATGAGACGCAAGAGAACAAGGGGGCGGATGAAGAGCATTGTTCTTGTTTTGCTGACCCTGCTGTGTCTTGGCCTTATGATATTCTGTCTCTATATCTATATGGAAGACTAACAACATTAAAGGGCACAGAATATTATTGTGCGTTTCCCCTTGAAAACAACATTCGTTTGATCAACAAGAAATTAGCGTTTTGCAGAAGTGTAACGGTTGCAATGCAAATTTGAATGTGTCATTGTTATGACCGCGAAGATATTCCTATCTTGATTCTCCTAACTTTGAGAGAAGTGTTTCCTTGCTTCTTCCATATCTTGTACGGTTTCCATGGTCCCTACGTATTTGTCCTGTGAGTCACGGACAGCATAGTAGGTGACAAGTGTGACGTGTTGGTTTTTCTCCATCCATACGGAGACACGGTCGCGCTTGCCCGCCTGTAGGTCGGCGATGATAGCGCGAACCATAGGCTCTATCTTTGGAGGATGGCATGAAAACACTTCACGGCCAAGAGCTGCCAACGGACGCTTGAACGACTTTTCGGAGAAAGGCTGATTGAAATAGCGGTTGATGTTTGTGGCGTCCACGAAAGTCACCTCCATGGGAAGAGTGTCGAGTAGGGCTGTAAGCTGGCTGAGGGTGAGCGAACCGCCCGGCATGTCTACTCGTAACTCATCCGCTGCGTCGGTCACCGGTTGACTGCCTTTGTGCTTTTCCTCACGGAGCAGCATCTCGCCATCTTCCCAAGTTTTCATGATAACACCTATGCATTCTGAGTAAGCCTTGCTGTCGACATAGATTTGTCGCCACTCATCATCCGTGAAGTTGGCGGTGCAGACAGGAAAGAGAATGCGGTTCTCTTTGAACGTCATCTCGCGTGCCCGTCCGATGAGGTCCTTCACACGGTTCTTCCAATCGTCGTTTAGTCCGTTTTCTTTAGTAACCTGTTTCAATAGCGTGTTGAATTCCGATCGTATCTCGTCGTCAATGGTCCACATCACTTGCGACGGACCATAGATGCCATGTCTCGTATTGAGCAGTGGATAGATGAGGTCACCCTTCTTCGCATAATGAATGGCTAAACCGCTGGCTTTACGCAATGCGACTGCCACATCGCCTTCCCCGTCCAAAGTTCGTAGCACATTGTTGAGTGCCACGACGATGGCCTCGTTCTCAAGATAGAAGGTCTGAAGGGGATGACCATTGATGGCCCGTAACTCTGCGGTTTTATCTCTGTTCTCAGCAGCTTGCCCCACCATCATTGTCTCTTGGTCGTGGTGAAGACCATGATGAAAATGATGTTGCACCTCTTCGTCGTTGTCCTTGCTGTGAAAAAGAGCAGAATGCACGTCGCACAGCTTCTTTACCTCGTTGACCGACTGGCCCTCACTGATGAGTTCCTGTTCAGCTCGCATGATGTCGTTGGCAGGAACATCTTTGAACTGGCTTACAAAGTCGGCACGTACGCTCTCCATAGATTCTCCTTGGTTGATACGTCTGAGCAATGATTTAATTTGTTGGGTAGTGTCAGTCACTGGGGCTTCCTGCTTTTCTGAAGACGGTTCATCAGACTTAGGATGAAAGCCGACAACGGTAAAGCCATTGTCTTCCAATGCTTTCACCACGACCTCCATGCTGATGCCTCTCATGGCTGCTCCCTGACTGATCGTTATCAGCTTACCCACTGACAGCCGGATGGCTTTCTTCGTGATCTCGCTGAACCCGAGCGAAGCCATTATGTCGATGAGTTCCGGATGCGCCTGGGTAAGTTGATAAACGGTCTGTGTAAGGTCTATCTTCTTTTCCATATACTTCTACAGTTCGTTCTTGATGCTTTCTGTCCAGCTCTCAATGCGGTTGTCAATGGCGTCCTCGTCCTCGGAGCTATCGATGGCCAAGCCTACAAACTTACCATCGACAACCGACTCTGAGTCGTCATAGGTGTAGCTGTCGGCTGCCACCTGTCCGATGAGCTCTGCGCCGCTGTCTTTCACGGCATCGTAGAGGGCAGACATGCCACCGCAGAATGTGTCGCTGTATCCGCTGGCATCACCGCAACCGAAGAGGGCGATAGTCTTGCCCTTGAGGTCTGCACACTTCAGCATCTCCACACCGTCGTACCAGTCATCCTGCAATTCACCGGCACCCCATGTCGAGGTTCCAAGTAGCAGATTGTCGTAACCAGACAGTGCGTCGGCATCGACATCGCCTACATTCTTCACATCATTAACGCCCAACTGCTGGGCTATCTTTTCAGCATACTCTTCGCAGTTGCCGGTGGTGGATCCGTAAACAATAAGTGTCTTTTTCATATCTTTTCGTTTGTTGTTGGTTACTCTCCCTGTTGCTCCATGCGTAGGAATCCTGGGAAGATGAGGTTGTTCTCCAGTGAGATGTGCTCCTTGAGATCGAGGAAGAACTGACGGAGCTGCTGGTTCATGAGATGATAAGAGGTGCAGCCGTCGGCCGGTGTCTCGAAGTTGTGTGTCAGTTCGGTGATGTGTTCCCACATCTCGCCCGTGGCATCGTGCTCGAGCATCATCTGTCGGATGGGATTGGCGATGGTTCCGCAATGGCAGGGAGCGGCGGGGCGACCTTCTTCTTGAGCGTGGTAGATCTCGTAGAGTTGTGGAAAGAGTATGTTTTCCTCCTTGGCGAAGTGGCCGTCGAGTTCCTCAAATGAGGCAGCTACGGCATCTCTCACGTCTAAGAGTTCGGGGTGGCGGACACCATGAACGCTGGCTACCTTACTGACGAGTTGCATGAGCTCTTCGTGGTGGAGGTGGAAGTTGCGGTGATGCTTCTTCAGCACATAGTCGAGGAGCAGATCCAGTGGCCAGTTGGCGAAGTCGGGAGCGCCCCCAGCAGCAACTTCTTTTACGTTGAGCTTTGCCAACACGTCGTCGGCGTTGAGTCCTCGCTTCTCGCAGGCTGTCTGCAGTGTGTCGGAGCCGTGGCAGCAGTAGTCTATACCCATCTGTTCAAGTGTCTGTGCGCGATTGAAATCCTCGGCTACAATGGAGCCGACCGTCATGTCCTTTGTCAGTTTACTGTTCATAATCGTATATATTTTAATTGTTACTTGTTTACTTGTCTTTTCGACTTCACTGACGTAGTTGCAAAAGTAATGCCATGGTGGCACGGTGCTGAAAAAGTGGGTGTCATCGGTAACAAATGTGATTCCTGCTCTGCCAAACGGCTCACATAGATGACCGGTCGGTAACAATTGTGACCACATTACTAATAATAGATGGCCGGCACAACTTTTGTGGCAAGTGTATTAGGAGTGAAACTATAAATATGCTGACAATGATGGGAAAAAATGACATGAATGACTTGAGGAGCGGGACGATGAGAGCCAATATCCGAAGAGGGGAACGCACAAGAGTGGTCATCGTGGGATGTGGATTGGGTGGCCTGAAACTGGCCATGGGCCTACGCCACTCAGGCTTTCAAATAGTTGTAGTTGACAAAAACAATTACAACCAGTTCCCGCCACTCATCTACCAGGTGGCCTCGGCTGGTCTGGAGCCCAGCAACATAGCGTTTCCTATCCGGCGACTGTTTCAAGGCTATCCTCACTACTATTTCCGTATGGCTGAGGTGAAGGCGATCGACGAAAAAGAAAAAGCTATTCAAACCTCCATCGGAACCATTCACTACGATTACTTGGTGTTGGGCATGGGGGCAACAACCAATTTCTTTGGCAACGAGCAGATTGCGCGCAATGCGTTCCCAATGAAGACTGTTGGCGACGCGATGGCTCTTCGCAACCATATCCTACATAATCTGGAGCTGGCGGAAACGGAGACAGATGCGGACAAACGGCAGAAATTTATGAATGTGGTCATCGTAGGCGGCGGTCCTTCCGGTGTGGAGATTGCGGGGGCGTTGGCCGAGATGAAGAAATACGTAGTACCTCGTGACTATCCTGATTTGGCAGACCGGATGCATATCTATCTCGTCAACTCTGGTGACCGTCTGCTCAAGGCAATGGACAAGAAGTCGTCGGCTTCAGCAGAGAAGGAGCTGACCCGCATGGGCGTTCATGTGTGCAAAGGCTGGCGAGTGACTGACTATGATGGTCGTGTCGTGAGAATGAAAGATGGGGAGATCATTGAGTCGGCTAATGTCATCTGGGTGAGTGGCGTGAAAGCCAACACCATAGCTGGTGTGCCGGATGAGGCCGTGGGGCATGCGGGACGATTGCTCTGTGACCGTATGAACCGTGTGAAAGGCATGACCAACGTGTTTGCTATTGGTGACCAAAGTCTCATCGAGGGCGACGCCGCATGGCCACTGGGTCATCCACAATTGGCTCAAGTGGCGTTGCAGCAAGCCGAGAACGTGGCACGGAATATCCTTCGGAAAGAGCAAGGTCAGGACATGAAGCCCTTTGTCTACAAAAATCTCGGCACAATGGCTACCATAGGCCGCAAGGCTGCCGTGGCGGAGATAGGCAGATGGAAGTTTGGCGGACTCACGGCCTGGCTGTTGTGGCTTGTCGTGCACCTGCGCTCGATCCTTGGCGTGAAAAACAAGTTCTTCGTGCTGCTCAACTGGATGTGGAACTATGTCAACTATAAGCAGAGCCTGCGACTGATACTAAGAGCGGGAAAATGACATCTTCGTGAGAGTCTCCTTGGAATGTTGACAAAAGGGCAGGGGGAGAGAAGCTGATTTTCCTTTTATTCTCAGTGGGTTAAACTCTTGATGAACTCCACCTCCTGGGGGATGTAAGGCGATCCGTCGGGCCACAGGATATCGTGGAACCATACTTCGGGTTCGCTGCCGTCAGGGTGCGGTTCATTCCAGGCATAGCGTGTGTTGGTCTTGCCGGTGACCAGTCCCCAGTTAATGGCTATCACGTGGTTGTGTTTAAGCAGGGGCATGATGGTGCGGAAGAAACTGCCTTGTGTGCGCGCCATATATTCGGTGCAGGCCAATGGGCGACCAAGAGCTTGAAGCTTCTTGATCTTCTGCTCGTGGCTGACGGAGTCGTGGTAGTCATGATAAGTGATGATATCTGAGTTGCTCAATTGAAAGTCGTTAAGGGGCTTGAAGTCATTGGTCTCATGCCAGATGCCGGCTGTCATCGGCTGCGTGGGCCGGCATTGGCGAGCCCAAATGAATACCTTGCGCAGCAGGGGCAGCGATGTGGTGCCATGATTGCTGTTGCCTGGCTCATTATAGAGGTCCCACATAAGCACACGGCCGTCGTGGCCAAAGGTCGTGAGAATATCCTGGACATAGAGTTTCAGTTGTGGATAGAGATTAGCGGTGTCTAACCGCATATCGCATGAGGGATCCTGTACCCACTGGCTGTTGTGGACACCCGTGAGAGGTTGAGGCTGTGGGCTATAGGCAGAGGCCGCATTCCAACAGTCGTCAAAGAAAACAAACATCGGCTTGATGCCATGAGAGGAGCAGATGGAGAGGAAGTCATCCATCCGAGTCTTCAGTCCTTGAGGATCATGTGCATAGACCATGCTGCTGAGAAACACGCGCAGAGTCTTGAAGCCCAACTGCTCGGCCCATCCCAGTTCCTTGCAGATGGTGGCATGGTCGTAGGTGGCCTTGCTCCACATCTCTATCTGATTCTCGGCGTTGGCAGGAATATAATCGCAGCCAGCCATCCAAGGGTAATGCGCATACCACTTGATGGCTTTTTTGGCTGACCATCGTCCGGCGATCGTCTCAGCGTGCATAATGGAAAAACTAAGAAACAAACAAAAAATAATCAGTAATAAATGTAGTCTTTTCATAAATAAAGGGAGTCTTAGCTTTACTGATGGTTATTCCTTTACTAAAACCATCACCTTTCTATCTCGTCTTTTCTCTATTCCGTCTTTATTCCATTTCAATCTCACCCGAGCCGAAGCAGCGGTGGTGCTGTTCGTCATAGACCACGCAGAACTGTCCGGGAGCCACACCATGGATCTTCTTGCCAGCATGGATGATGTAGCGTCCTTCTCCGGCGTGCTCCACCGAGCCTGTGAGATACTCTGGTGTGTGGCGGATCTTGAACGTCACGCGAGGCTGGTCCACCTCGGTAGTGAGGAAATGGAAGTCGCGGATTGTGAAGTCCTGCTTGTAGGCTGTCTGCGGGTCATAGCCGTGGCTGACATAAAGAATGTTGTTGGTCACGTCTTTCTTGACGACGAACCACGGTCCGCCACCGAGTCCCAGTCCTTTACGCTGTCCGATGGTGTGGAACCACAGTCCGCGGTGCTCACCGATGCGCTTTCCCGTCTCCCATTCGATGATATCGCCGGGTTGCTCACCGAGATAGCGGCGGACATACTCGTTATAGTCTATATTGCCTAAGAAGCAGATGCCTTGCGAGTCCTTGCGCTTGGCATTGATGAGATGCTCACGTTCGGCGATTTCGCGCACCTCATCCTTGACGAAGTGGCCGATGGGAAAGATAGCCTTTTGCAGTTGCCAATTGTAGATCTGTGCCAGGAAATCGGTTTGGTCCTTCACTGGGTCAGGACTGGTGGTGAGCCATTTGCGGCCGTTGATCCACTCGGTTTGTGCATAGTGTCCCGTGGCGATGAGGTCATAGTCGTGCCCCATCTTCTCGTTGAAGGCACCGAATTTGATGAGTCTGTTGCACATCACGTCGGGGTTCGGGGTGAAACCCGCCTTGACCTTTTCCATGGTGTAGCGCGTCACCTGACTCCAGTATTCCTTATGGCAGTCCACGACCTGTAGACGGCAGTGAAAGCGGGCGGCTACAGCGGTAGCCATCTCCAAGTCCTCCTCGGAGTTGCAGTCCCACTCCTCCTTTTCCTCGGAACCAATCTTGATGTAGAAACAGTCTGGGTGCAGACCCATCCGGGCGAGCTCGTAGACCACAACAGAGCTGTCTATGCCCCCGGAGAGCAGCACGGCGATGCGCTTATCACGAATATCTTCTATCTTCAGCATGATGGTTGTTGACAGTTATTTCGTCTCGCACTCGCAGAGATCGATGAACTTACCCTTGGCCTTGCGCTCCTCAATGAGCTGATTGAGTTTGTGCTTGCGATCGGGAGCGATCCACTTACGGGCGAAGATGTTAGGAATGGCTACGCCCATGGCGATGACGATGATGACGAGAGAGCCGTTGATGGCATTGTGAGCGGCAAAAGTCACCTCACCCACGATACCCTGCATGTCGATGAGGCCGTAGAGGCCACGATACATCAGCACACCGGGAATCATCGGGATGACAGCGGGGATGGTGATGACCTGATGAGGCGTATGGAGTTTGTGCACCATCTTGATGTTGATGACAGAGATGAGCGCCGAGCCCACGAGCGAGCCAATCATCAGGCCCTGACCCAAACCGATGTTGTGGTTGGCGGGGCCGAGGTTGACAAAGTTGCGCGAGCATACAGCAATGACGGCTCCGCAGGCTATCCACGGCATGAGACGCTTGGGGGTGTTATAGATGGTGGCGAAGCCCATACCCGAAATGGCGGCGGCAATGGCGTAGGAGATGAAACTGTTGTGCGGGATCATGCTCAGGTCCTTGACAAAGTTGTCCTGACCGCAGACCTTGATGGCAAGAGCGATACCGAAGCTCATAGCCATGACCATGAGCATGGTGTTGGTGGCTCGGATGAGTCCATTCTCTATATGGTTGTCGAGCATGTCGTTGACAAAGTTGATCAACGGCACTCCCGGAACGATATACAGTGCACAGGCCATAAAGGGATGGTAGGGTGTGTCGGAATGGAGCACCGTGGCGAACCACTCTGGCAGATGTGTGGCAGCAATTGGGGTAGAGAGAAATGTGGTGAGCCAGGCGATGAGCGTGGAGACAAAGGCGGCCACACCAATATTGAAATAGCTGTTGGAGCCTTTCTTGTTGAGCCACATACGCAGGCGGTTGCCGAGGATGGCAGCAATGGAAGCGTAGAAGAAGGCTGTCCAGTCGCAGCCGAACTGCACGCAGAAGCCACCGCAGGCAAAACCGGCACAAATAGCGATCATCCACTCGCTGTAGTAGTGCGGGCCGCGCGCTATCTTCTCCAGTTCTTCACTGTACTTATCGAGTGAGTAGTCCTCTTTGATAGCACGCCACGAAAGCTTGCTGATCTCCTGAATGGCGAAGAAGTTGATGGCGTGCTTGTCGCATCGGCGCATCTTGGAGTAGGAGTGTGTCTCATCGCTGAGGTTCACCTGCAACATATAATAGTCCATCTGTATGTGCAGATTCTCTTTTGGCAATCCGAGAAAAGCCGCTGTGCGCTCCATGTTGCGTTTGACGCGGCTGGTGTCGGCACTGCTGTTCATCAAAATCTCACCGGTACGCAACAGCAAGTCGAGCTTGCGGGTTAACTCCTTTGTCGACGTACTGCTTTCTGTAGTGTTCCCTTCCATGAATACTGTCTTAATAAATGATTGGTAACCTATTGACTAAACAAAAATGTAATATCGAGTGCAAAGTTACTCAATTTTTATGAGATATTATCATTTTCTCTTGTTCATCAACGTACTTTTTCATAACTTTGCTATGAAATTAACTAATCATTGAGAATAATGGAGCAGATAAAGAATTCACAAATCACTGTGGAAATCGCTGATCACGGCGCAGAGCTTGTCAGCATGAAGGATGCACATGGTAAAGAATATCTGTGGCAGGCCGATCCCAAATACTGGGGGCGTCATTCGCCGATACTCTTTCCTATTGTGGGTAGCTTGTGGAATGGTGTCTATCATGTGGGCGGCAAGGACTATCCTTTGTCTCGCCATGGCTTTGCACGCGACATGGATTTCCATCTGATTGCCAAAGGTGATGAGCAGGTGGTCTTTGCCCTGCACGACTCTGCAGAGACGCTGAAGAAGTATCCTTTCCATTTCAATCTTGCCGTGAGCTACCGGTTGAAGGACAATCAGTTGCACGTGGTGTGGCATGTGGAGAATACCGACGACAAAATCATTTGGTTTCAAGTGGGAGGGCACCCGGCCTTCAATGTGCCTGATATGAAGCAGGGTGAGTTTCTTCACGGTCGTCTGCGCTTCGACAATGCAGAGCCGATCCGCCGCTTCTTGGCTGAGCAAGGCTGTCTGGATCGCGCACGTCATGAGGAGGTGAAGACTGATAAGGGCGTGTGGGCTTTTGACACACACAGCTTCGACAGCGACGCTCTGATATTTGATCATAGTCAGATCAGAAAGATAGAACTGTTGGATGCTGAGGGTAAGGCTGCGGTGACTGTTCAGACAAAGGCTCCGGCACTCGGCATTTGGAGTCCGGGCGGAAAAGATGCGCCCTTCATCTGTATTGAGCCGTGGTATGGCGTGACTGATGTCGAAGGCTTCGATGGAGAGTTGCGCGACAAATATCTCGTCAACCAGTTGTTGCCGGGATCGAGCTTCATGAGCGAATATGTAATCACAATCGGATAGCCACGTCAGCAGACTGACGACAAGCGGGCAGGCTACATCAGAGGACTGACAACTCGTAGAATGCTCTCCCACAGTCGGCTGAAAAAGCTTTGATGTTTCACTTCACGCACCTCATCGATCAGTAGGCTGTTGGCCTGGTCGTTGAGGAAAACCTCTTTCATGCGCAGTGCCATCCCACGGTCATAGAAGAAGATGTTTGACTCGAAGTCGTGTTCAAAGCTTCGGAAATCCACGTTGGTGCTGCCGCATGTGCAAAGATTATCGTCGCAGACCATGAGTTTGGAGTGGTTGAATCCGGCTTTGTAGAGATAGACTTTTACGCCGGCCTCCAACGTCTCCATGACGTAGGAAATGGAGGAACGGTCGACGATGCGTGAGTCGCTTTTCAAGGGGATCATCAGTCTGACGTCGACACCGGCCAGCGCTGCCGTACGCATGGCAAATAGGATGGGCTCGGTAGGGAGAAAGTAGGGGCTTTCCATATAAACGTAGTGCTTGGCCTCGAGCAGTACGCGCACGTAGCCTTGCATGATGTCGGGCCAAGGAGAGATAGGGCTACTTGTTACTACTTGCGCAAGGCAGTCGTTGGAGATGCGCATGTCGAGTTGTGGATAGTATTTCCGGTCAGTGACCAGCGTGCGGTCGACGAAATACCAGTCTACGAGAAAGGCGCGCTGAATGGCATAGACGGCTCCTCCGGTCACCTTGAGATGGGTATCGCGCCAAGCAAGCTTACCGGTACCTTTGACATAGCGCGTGGCGAAGTTCATGCCGCCGATGAATCCGACCTTACCGTCGATGATCACCAGTTTTCGGTGGTTGCGATAGTTGACTTTGGAGGTGAAAGCCGGGAACTTCACGGGCATGAAAGCGTGGACATCGATGCCAGCGTCGCGCATGCGCTCATAGAAGCTGCCGTGCACCTTCCAGCAGGCCACGTCGTCGTAGATGACGCGCACTTCCACTCCTTCCTTAGCTTTGTCGATGAGAGCGTCAGCGATGAGGTTGCCCAAAGCATCGTCGGCAAAGATAAAGATGTCGATGTGGATATGGTCGCGTGCCTTGCTGATCTCGTGGAGCAAGGATGGGAAAAACTCATAGCCGCTGGTATAGATTTCTACCTTGTTGTCTTTGAATGGGAGGGCCATGCTTTGGTTTTTAAATAGCGACATCAGCGGACGATAGGTTTCAGGAATGCGCAGGTCGCGTTGTTCGGCAAACTCCAGCATAGCTCGCTTGGTCAATTGGTCAAGCGACCGCTGGCTGATCATCCTTTCCTTGCGCGTATTTTGCCCAAAGAAGAAATAGAGGATGATGCCCAGCAGAGGGATGAACCATAGTACCAACAGCCACGCCATGGTCTTGGACGGCTGCCGGTTGTCCATCAACACCTTGAGCATGACGATCAACACGATCAAGGTGTAAATACCTACTCCTAACCAGTGAAGAATTAGCATTTCTGAATGATGAATTGTCTAATGTGGAATGATGAATGTTGAATGTTGAGTGATGAATTGTCTAATGTGAATGATCTAATGTTGAATTCCCCATTCTCTCTTCCGCGCCTAAACACTTCTTGAAACATATTACTCCCATCTCCCTTGGAGAGGGGGCTGGAGGGTGAGGCTTGGTAGGGGGTGAGGCTTGGTATTACGCAATCCCTACCATCTTATGCGTTTGCAATGAGAGTTGCCAGCGGGGATGCTGCTTGATATACTCTATGCATTGATGCACGATGCGCTGATTCTGTTCACGGTCTCCGGTATCGCAGGGCTGGAGATAATAGTACTTTGCCTTGATGCCGAAGTCGCAGGGTTGCTCTTTACCGTCAAAGATCACCTTCAGCTCACTGCATTGCTCCACGATTGGCTGGATCTTGGGTGAGACTGTCAGCCAGTCCAAACCGGCGGGAGGCTGGTGCGTGCCATTGCTTTCCATGGCCACTCGATAACCGAGTTGGTGGAGGCAGCAGACAAGCTCCTCGTCGGCTTGCAGCGAAGGCTCACCACCCGTGAGAATGCACCAAATTGCCACATCTGTGGATTTGGGTGAAGGGAAGCCAGCTAAGCGCCGCACGATGTCGTCGAGCGACATTAGTGTATACTCTGTGAAATCGGTGTCACAAAACGAGCAGTGGAGGTCGCAGCCGCTGAAACGGATGAAAACCGCCGCCTGTCCCGTGTTGCGTCCTTCGCCTTGCAGGCTGTAGAAGATCTCGTTGATCCGATACTCCTTCATATGACGATAATCGTTATTTTGCTCTTATTTATTTTCTTACATTATTTAGTCTTTGTCTTTCTCATACCACGCGATGTTGTTGTCGCTTTCCTGAACCATAGCTTTGTAGCAGTTAGGTACTTTGTCGACTATCCATCGTGCAATATTCTCTGCAGTAGGGTTGAAGGGCAGTACCTTGTTGATGTCCTGATGGTCGAGGCGGCTGTGGATGAGTTGTTTGATTTGTCCAAAATCAGCGACCATGCCATTCTCGTTGAGCTCCCGTGCTTTGCAATAGACGGTGATATGCCAGTTGTGTCCATGCACCTGTGTGCATTTACTGCTGTAAGTCAGTTTGAGATGATGGCTGGCTGAAATTTCGAGGCTCTTTTGTATATAGTACATTTTGCTTGATAATATTGTGAGTCAGCAGGATAGTCCTTGCTGTGTGTTGTTGTATGTTTTTTATTTCCCTTTATTTTTCTGAATGTATGCCAATTCTTGCAGTGCGAAATCGCTGCTGTCGGGCTCGTCGAGCATTTGCTTAAGGAGCTTTTCGGCGTTGTCATAGTCTTTTAGCTCCACGAGGATGTAAGCTTTTCGGCGTCTGAGGAAGTTGATGAAGGCTTTTTCGGATTGCTGTTCATCCGAATAGCCTTCTTCATCATCGGTATTACTACTTTCCATGGTGGGCACGATTTCCCTGAGCAATCCGTTGATGAAGTTCAGCGCACGGCTGTCGTGCGAGTTGACCAGGCAGTTGATATACATCTCTGTGTAGGTGATGCGCCGAGTACTGACCAAGGGTTGCAGGTAGTATGCCCCCTCTTTGTACCGACCTAAGCATGTATAGCATGTGCCAAGGAGATAGCTTACCTCGAAATAGTTATTGAGTTCCTCTGGTACCATCTCTCCACAGTCTTTCGCCAATTCCTGATATACGGGCTCTAACCTCCGGACTGCCTCGTAGTATCGTTTCTCATGGATGAGATCCTTGCTTTCGAGAAAGAGCTGTCTAAGTTGTGGTGTTTGCAAGTACAGGA
This sequence comes from uncultured Prevotella sp., assembly GCA_900540375.1. Taxonomy (GTDB): domain Bacteria; phylum Bacteroidota; class Bacteroidia; order Bacteroidales; family Bacteroidaceae; genus Prevotella. Next base: position 11,718 of record UQFS01000036.1, on the reverse strand, counting down.
GCAGTTTCTCGTCGTTGCTGAGTTGGTCAGTGCTCCCTTTCTGCTGTTTGGCCATTGCCTCTTTCCAGATATAGTTGAATTTCTCCTGAACATTTTTCTTACCCTTGAGGTCATAACCGAGGAGGAGACTTGTAGCGGTCTTTATATGGTCATTGCTTTCCATGGGGAGATCCGGGGTTAATGGGGTAGGGATGAGACATAATGTGACCCGATAGTAGATGGTGTCAGTCGACTGTCCTTCATCCTCCACATCAATGATAAGCTGCTGACGGACAGAAGGACCCCCAGGATCGCTGAAACTAAGCCGCAGCATGGCGGAGGAGCTTGTTACTTTTTCGTCTTTGATGATTGCCTGATGGATGGGGTAGGAGAGAATATCATTGGCGTTGTCGTGATGCTCGGCCTTGTCACCCCGACAAATGTCCAGGCTTACAGGTTGCAGAGATGAGAGTCCCAACGTGGCTGTGAGAAGGTGAGCGAGGCTGAATTCTGAGCCTTTCTGTTCGTGCCAGTTGGGTCCTTCGCTTTGGTGCATCATCTCCTGCTCACGTAAGAGGAAAAGTTCGTGCTGCCATTCAGCGCCTTGCTTCTCCACGTCGTGGTTGTCGATATGGTTGGAGGAAGGCCTCAGCTCGCTGTATTGTTGGACAAACATCGCCTGCCAATAGAAGATGCTGCTGAGCTCTTTGCGCAGGTTGTCGGCGGCATCGTCGTCGTGTAGGGTGAGCGTGTCGATAATATGCAGATCCACTTTCCCCGTCTTCTCGTTGACGGTGTAGACGATGCGACAACTTTCGGCGTTGAGGTTGCATCGGTTGCAAAGGCTGCGCACGGGTTCGAGATAGCTGATAGGGGTATCAAAGAAGTAGAAAAAGAAGAGTCGGGTGTAAACAGAATTTTTTTCCAGTCTCACACGGAAGTGCCCGCTCTGATAATCAAAGCGGGCTACCAGATCGTCGTGGTCTTTCTCCCAAAGAGCTTGTGTGTTGAGCGCTTTAAGTGCTTTGTCAAGGCGCTTCTTGTTGAGCTCTTGCGCATGGTCGAGCTTCAACCTGGTCTTTTCACCTCTTTGTTCCAAGAAGTGTATGAGCAGGGTGAATCCCGCAGTGATTATACATACAGCAAGAAGCTCTAAAAGAAATACAAGCCACGTCATTCATTTACTTTTTAGGTTTACAAATATAAGCATTATTTGTGAAACCCCAAAGAAAACGGTCATCTTTTTTATGTCCGCATGCTGATTTCTTTATGATTTGGTAATTTCGATGGTCTGTGAGGTCGGGGATAGTCTCCGCCCTCAGATTCCATCTTCTTTGCTGTTATTTCTTCTTTGCAGTTTTCACGGTGGGCTGATACTCTTCGATTTTCGACACGAGTTTGTCCTTGCCCTTTGTCCACAGTTCAATGCGCACGATATGTCCTACGTCAGTCGAACCTAATCTCTTGATGTGCCGTGTGCAACCCATCGTGAGGGTGTCGTGTCGGCTGGGATAGCTGATGAGTTGCAGGCTTTTCTGATCTGTGGCCGGTCCCACATAGAAGATGTCGGCACTGTCTTTGATATTTTTCATCTCGGCGGCCCGCTTACGGTGCAAGGCTGCGGTGTCGATGGGCTCGAAGACCTTGGCTGCCACTGTGTCGCCGAGCTCTTCTTTAGGAGCCATTCGGCAGGAGGTGGTCATCAGTGAGAGGACGATGAAAGGTATGAAGAGATAAACGATCTTTCTCATAGGACTTTGTCAGGGTTGTTGTTGATACTGAGTTTTGCCAAGCCGCCTTCCGAAGTCTCTTTGTAGAGCGAGGGCAGGTCGTGTCCGGTTTGCCGCATGGCTTCTACGACTTTGTCGAAGCTGACGCGGTGCTTACCGTCGCTGAACGAGGCATAGAGGTTGGCGTCGAGGGCGCGTGTGGCGGCGAAGGCGTTGCGTTCAATGCAGGGAATCTGCACTAGTCCACATACAGGGTCACAAGTCATGCCCAGGTGATGTTCCAGTCCCATTTCGGCGGCATACTCTATCTGTGCGGGGCTGCCACCGAAGAGTTGACAGGCAGCTGCCGAGGCCATAGCGCAGGCCACGCCGACCTCACCCTGACATCCCACGTCGGCTCCAGAGATGCTGGCGTTTTCCTTGACGATGTTTCCTACCAGTCCGGCTGTGGCGAGGGCGTGGAGGATGCGGTTCTCGGAAAAGTCGTGCCCTTCCCATAGATGGTATAGTATAGCGGGAATGACACCACAGGCACCACAGGTGGGTGCGGTGACGATGGTACCGCCACTGGCATTCTCTTCACTGACAGCAAGGGCATAAGCATAGACCAAAGCACGCGTCTGCAGGCTTTGCTTATAGCCTTGCGCCTTGACGTAATAGGTGGGTGCCTTGCGCTGCAGGTTCAGTGGTCCGGGCAGGCGTCCATCGTGCTTGATGCCGCGCTCCACAGCTGCTTTCATGGCCTCCCATACGTCATGGAGATAGTCCCAGATGCTGTCATCTTCCCACTCCTTGACATATTCCCAGTAAGCGCGACCCGTGTTGTCGCACCAGTGCTGGATATCGACCAAGTGGGTGAGGGGATAGATATTCGGTGAGTCGGGAAGGATGCCGGTGGGGTGGTTGCCCTCTGACAATGCTCCACCGCCGATAGAGTAGACGACCCAAGGTGAAGAGGCACGACCGTCATCGGATGATTTTTGCGGCTCCGGGGTGTCGAGCGCCTCAAATTTCATGGCATTGGGGTGGAAGGGAAGGAAAACGTCGGGCTTCCAAATAATCTCCACCACTCCCTGCGGTTCGAGTACCTCTTTGATGGCAACATCGGTCATGTGGCCTTTGCCCGTGGCGGCGAGCGAGCCGTAGAGTGTCACCCGGAAGGCTTCGGCCTCGGGGTGCTGGATCAGATAGAGTTGTGCTGCTTTCTGCGGACCCATGGTATGGCTCGATGAAGGTCCTTTGCCAATGCGGTATATCTCTCGTAATGATTTCATAAGCTCATAAATATGTCGCAAAGTTACACATAATATTTGAAAGAGGGCGACTTTTCAGTGTTTAATAAGAGAAAAGTATCATGCCAAAGTAGGAGGCTGGTAATGTCACCCATGAATATACAATAAAATAAATCCGCCGCACGGCTGTGCATCGGATGCATCGGCCATGCGACGGATATATTTATTTGATTCGTGGTAGGGCGGATTACTCAGCCACGAAGCTGCTCAGGTCATCGGCCTTGAAGTTCATGATGTAGGCATGGCTGCCCGCGCACTCCTCTTCGGCCATACGCACGTAGACGTTGGCGCTCTTGGCAAACTCCTCGGGCACGTTGGTGGCGTCGCGCAGGAGCAGCAGCGAGAGGATAATGTCACCGGTCATGTTGTACATGCGGCGTGCGAGTAAGTCGTGCTCGTCCTGGTTCTCGTCGGCCTTGACCTTCTCGACAGCCTCCTCGTAGAGGTCCACGAGCTTGGCCATACGGTCACGGAGCGGTTTCATGCAGTCGCAGACATCCTCGGCGAGCATCTCGCGCATGATGCCGAGATAGGTGCCGTTGGTGATGTAGCGAACGGCAGCGACCACCTGCAGCTGGGTAGTACCCTCATAGATAGAGAAGATACGGGCGTCGCGCAGCAGACGCTGAGCCTTGTACTCCATGATGAATCCGGAACCACCGTGGACGCTGACGCAGTCGTAGGCGTTTTGGTTGGCATACTCCGAGGTCATACCCTTGCCCAGCGGCGTGAAGGCATCGGCCAGACGGCTGTATTTCTTCATCTCCTTGCGCTCGTCGGGAGTGAGCTTACGCTCGCGCGAGATGTCCTCAAGAGTCTTGTAGATGTCGACGTAGCGTGCTGTCTGATAGAGCACGGCGCGTGAAGCGTCGATCTTGGCCTTCATGCGAGAGAGCATGTCGTAGACGGCGGGGAAAGTGATGATCTTCTTGCCGAACTGTGCGCGCTCCTTGGCGTAGGCCAGTGCCTGGTCGTAGGCTTCCTGCTCGAGGCCGACGCTCTGTGCGGCAATACCCAGACGGGCGCCGTTCATCAGGCTCATCACATATTTAATAAGGCCCAGCTTGCGGTCGCCGCAGAGCTCTGCCTTGGCATTCTTGTAGACGAGCTCGCAGGTAGGAGAACCATGGATACCGAGCTTATTCTCGATGTGGCGCACGTCCACGCCGCCGTCACGCTTGTCGTAGATAAACATCGACAAACCGCGTCCGTCACGTGTGCCTTCCTCGGAGCGAGCCAGCACCAAGTGGATGTCGGAGTCGCCGTTGGTGATGAAGCGCTTCACACCGTTGAGTCGCCATGTGCCGTCAGCGTCCTGTGTAGCCTTAAGCATGACACGCTGCAGGTCAGAGCCGGCGTCGGGCTCGGTAAGGTCCATGGACATGGTCTCGCCCTGACAGATGCGGGGGATATACTTAGCCTGCTGCTCGGGTGTACCAAACTCATAGAGTGTATCGATACAGCTCTGCAGGCTCCACACGTTCTGGAAGCCGGAGTCAGCGGCAGACACCATCTCAGAGAGCATGGAGAAAACTGTGATGGGCAGGTTCAGACCACCGAAGCAGCGTGGCATGGAGATACCCCACAGGCCGGCCTTGCGGGTAGCGTCGAGGTTCTCGTAGGTCTTGCTGGCATAGACCATGCGGTTGTTTTCGAGGTGTGGTCCTTCCTGGTCCACGCTTTCCGAGTTGGGCTCGATGATGGTCTTGGCCACGTCGTCGGTGATGGCCAGGATGCGCTTATAGTTCTCAATGGCGTCGTCGTAGTTGACGGGGGCGTCCTCGAACTGGTCTTTGTCGGCGAAGTTTCTTTCTTTCAGCTCAACGATTCTCTTCATGAGAGGACTGTTGAGGTAATATTCTAATTTCTTTACGTCTACCATGATTACTTGGTGTTCTGCTTGTAATACTTAATGAGTTTAGGAACCACCTCTTCCACCGTGCCGGTGATGACATAGTCAGCGATGGCGTTGATGGGCGCGTCGGGATCGCTGTTGACCGAGATGATAATACCGGCGTCCTGCATGCCGGCGATGTGCTGGATCTGCCCGGAGATGCCGCAGGCGATGTATACCTTTGGATGCACGGTGACACCGGTCTGACCGATCTGCCGGTCGTGGTCAACCCACCCGGCATCGACGGCGGCGCGGCTGGCGCCTACCTCGCCGTGGAGTTCCTTAGCGAGTTCAAAGAGCATGTCGAAGCCTTCCTTCGAGCCCATGCCGTAGCCGCCGGCCACGACAATTGGGGCACTCTTGAGATTGTTCTTGGCAGCCTCCACGTGGCGGTCGATGACCTGCACGGCGTAGGAGGTAGGAGAGACATAGTCCTTGGGATCGGGATAGACCACCTCACCCTTGGCTTTGCCCTCGTAGAGAGCCTTCTGCATCACGCCGGAGCGTACGGTAGCCATCTGCGGACGATGGTCGGGGTTGACGATGGTGGCCACGATGTTTCCGCCGAAAGCGGGGCGGATGGCGTGGAGCATGCCGGTATAGTGCTTGCCGGTCTTCTTGTCATCGTAGTCGCCGATCTCCAACTGGGTGCAGTCAGCGGTCAGTCCGGAGGTCAGTGCTGCTGACACACGGGGACCGAGGTCACGTCCGATGACGGTAGCGCCCATGAGGGCGATTTGCGGCTTCTGCTTCTGGAAGAGCTTCACCACGATATCGGTATGGGGAGCCGAGGTGTAGGGAAAGAGACCCTCACCGTCGAACACATAGAGCTTGTCCACGCCATAGGGCAGCAGCTGATCCTCAACCTTGCCCTTGATGCCGGTGCCGACCACTACGGCCTCGAGGTCGACGCCTAACTGATTGGCCAATTTACGACCTTTGGTAAGAAGTTCCTGAGAGACCTCCTGCACGGAAGTGCCCTCTACTTCGCAATATACAAATACGTTGTTCATATCCTGATTAGCCAATAATGTTTTTGTCCAACAATTCTTTCACGAGTCCCTCGATATCAGCATCGGTGCTGGTGAGGGTCTGGCTCTCCTTAGCCTGGAAGACGATGCTCTTCACGGCGCTCACCTTGGTAGGAGAACCGGCGAGTCCGCACTGCTCGTAGTCGGCGCCGCAGTCGGCGATGCTCCACTGACCGAGCGTGAGGTAGGGGCGTGTCTCATAGAGGTCGCTCCAAGGCTCGTCGCCTTTGCGCTCCATGGGGCAGGTAGCGTATTTGTATTTCATCATGCGCTTGGCGTTACAGGGGCGTGCGGGAGCGGCGGAACCGTTGACGGTGATCACCACAGGCAGGGGAGCCACCACAGTCTCTACGCCACCATCGATATGGCGGCGGATTGTAGCCTTGCCGTCCTCGATCTTGAGCACTTCCTCGGCATAGGTCACCTGATTGAGGCCGAGCTTCTGTGCCACCTGAGGACCCACTTGAGCCGTGTCGCCGTCGATAGCCTGGCGGCCACCAAGCACGATGTCGACGTGACCGACTTCCTTGTCGATCTTCTCAATGGCCTTCGACAGGAAATAAGAGGTGGCGAGGGTGTCAGCGCCCGCACTCTTGCGGTCGGTGAGCAGCCAACCACAGTCGGCACCACGGTAGAGTCCTTGACGGATGATTTCTCCGGCACGTGGAGGACCCATGGTGACGATGCCCACTTTGACGTTCTCCGGATCGAGATCCTTGATGCGGAGAGCCTGCTCCAGGGCGTTCAAGTCTTCAGGATTGAAGATGGCGGGCAGGGCGGCACGATTGACCGTTCCTTCGGCGGTCATGGCATCCTTACCCACGTTTCTTGTGTCTGGTACCTGCTTGGCAAGTACTACAATGTTCAATTTCATATATATAACTAAGTTTGTAATGTTTCAGAAACGACGGGGCAAAATTACTAATATTTTACTTCTTGACCAAACGAAATGCATAAAAACAGCCAACAATTTGCACAATTGGTAGGCGTTTGTGCATCTTATTCCCTCTTTCATCCCTTCAATCTCGTAATTTTACAAGCCAAGATTATATATTTTACAAAGACGAAGCCCCACTCTCCTCCACCTTAATATATAGTGGTTTTGGAGAACGCATTGCTGACTACCGTCGTGCCTGGACGTTTTTCGAGCAATGATTTCGAAAATAATTCACCACAGTGGCATTAATAAAAGGGAAAAATAGTATATTTGCAGGAAAAAAGCTCAAATGAATAAAGTCAAAGCTGATGTCGACTTTAGTTTCGGCATTGTGCCGGCCTCATGGCCGGTGTGTTTTGTGCCCGGCTGCCCCATGGCAGAGACTTGCCTCAACCATCTTGTCGGCCTTCACATTCCCGGCGGACGAACATGGGGACCAGCCTTCTACCCAACTGCCTTGCACGACGGGCAGTGCGGGCAATACAAGAAGATAAGGAAGTGTCTTGTAACACGGAGGCTAAATTTTGGCACATGGCAGGGGATCTACCTCTGCGAGTTCCGCAATGACGGTGGAGCACGGAAGGTAGTGGCAACGATAGTTGAATGAATAAAAACTTGACAAAAATAGAAATGAAGTTTGCATATTATACTCTCATAAAATCCAGGCACCCAGTATTATGCACAATCATACAGAGAATGTTTTACTGTTCTATGATTGCCATGCTACTGAATCCAACCTCATGGCTATTCTTGTCCTCTCCAATGACAATAGTGATAAGCCCGCAACTTGTTGGGTTGTGTTTATGCTTTGCCATGCTATACTTAGTTCCATATCTTGTCATTGGGAGTGCAATATGGTATTGGCTAAGGAAGAAACCATGGCCGATGCAGACTCTTTTGATATGGTTTTCGGTGAATATTGTCATATTATCAGTCATATTACTTTTTAGCCATATGACTATGATTCCAAGCGGCAACGGACCTAAGTGTCTGTCGCCATTGGTTCTTATTATACCAGTGGCGTCTGTTGTCGGATCGTTGTTGTCTACTATTCCTATTTCGTATTATTGTAAACATTACCATCAAGAACTTACACAAACGCATCTGACCGATGAGAATAAAGTGCGAGTGCATCAAAACATTTCAAGCAATGAGATATAAAGACTTGTTCATAGACTTTGACGACACGCTGTACGACACTCACGGCAACAGTATGATTGCGCTGAAGAAGCTCTTCGACGAACGGCATTGGAAGAAGATTATGCCGTCCTACGAGGCGTTCAGAGAAGCGTACTTTGCAACTAACGTCGATGTGTGGGCGAAGTATGCCCATGGCGAGATAGACCGTGACACGCTGATCGTGGAGCGGTATCGCAGGCCGGTTACGGAGATGGTGAAGGCATGTGGCGGCGACGCGTCGTGGGTTACCCCAAAGTGGTGCGTTGCCGCCAGCGGTCGCTATGGCGATATCATATCGCAAGAGCCTGGTCCCGTACCGGGAGCGAAGGAGCTCTTGGACTATCTCAGAGGTAAAGGTTATCGGCTGCATATCTGCAGCAACGGCTTCCACGAGGTTCAATTCCGCAAATTGAAGTCCGCAGGATTGGAGGGCTATTTCTCGACCGTCATTCTCAGTGAGGATGCCGGTGCCAACAAACCCCGCAAGGAGTTCTTTGACTACGCCTTCACCAAGACTGGTGCTCAGCGCGAAACGACTATTATGATAGGTGATCACTACGATACAGATATTGCCGGAGCCATCAATGCTGGATTAGACGCCATCTTCTTCAACCGTTGGAATGTTGATCCACATACCTTGGACAGACAACCGAACTACATCGTAGACAAGCTGATGGAGATAGAGAATATTCTATGAACATAGCTTCGTTGTCCATTAATCAAAAAATATGGATTGAATAGTGCTAAACAAGTATAAAATTGTTTTCCGTAACAGATTGATTATCAGCAATAGTTACCTCTAAGTAAGAATCTTACTTTTATGTGCCTTCTTGCAGGAAACTGAAACTGTTGGTATCTTTGCACCAGCAAACAAAAAGCAAGTAAACGTAAAAAGACACTATTATGAAAGAAATTAAGAAAATTGCAGAAGGCAAGAATTTTGCAGCCGTTGATTTCGGCAAGATAAATGACTTAGATGAGTATGTCCTCGCGATGGGTGATGTAAAGATTCCCGGTAAGGTATTTGGTGGCCAGGCTCTCGGCACAAACGGCTCGGAATTCTCATTTCAGATTTATGCTCCCGGCCAGGAGGGCGGTTTCTACCATTCCCACAAGACTCATGAGGAAATAAAATGTTACTTGATAATCAAATAGTTACAAGGTAAATGGTACAAAAATGTTCGCATAGAAATCCAGTAATTTATTGACATTCTATGCTATTGACACGTTGTTGCATTAGCAAACTTTAAAAGTTTATACTTGAATTTTAAATATTATTTTACGTGTTGGCTACTCTCCAGGATTAAGAAAATTACCCTTTATCCTTGTCATTTCAAAACAAATGGTTACCTTTGCAAAAAAGAAAGGAAGATTATGGCAATAGAAATTAAGGCAATACCTACCTTGGAAGGTAAGGATGCAGAAAGATTCATAGAGCGTGCTGATGAAGCAGAACGCAAGTTCAAGGGCTTTGACGGCATAGAGAATACACCCGCATTTAAGGCGATGCAGAGCATTCTGCGTAAATCAGGAATGGCAAAATAATGGGATTTCTTGACGAGCGCTGTTTGTTTCAAGAGCTTACTGACGAGAAAATTGCTATCAGTAAGCCTTTTTATTGTGGGAATAACGATTTGGATGAGTTTTTCCATGAGGATGTAACAAAGTTCAGTTACAATCTCATGGGCAAGAGTTATTGCTTTGTCTTAGAGAAAGACCCATCTATCATCGTCTGTGCTTTCACGGTATCAAACGATAGCATACGTGTTTATGACCTTCCGCGTAGTAGGCGCGACTACATGAAGCATATGACGCACAAGCATATGCGCAGATACCCAGGAGTACTTGTCGGACGGTTGGCGGTTAACCAAGAATACTCACATAAAGGTATAGGAAGCGAGGCATTTCTGTTTATCAAGCAATGGTTCTTGTCTCCTGACAACAAGACTGGTTGTCGTTTTGTAGTTGTCGATGCCGTAAATGATCCAAATGTCCTTCAATTCTATCAAAAGAATGGCTTTGTATTCTTGTTCACTTCGGAGGAGCAAGAGTTTATCTATACTGGCGGTAAGAAGGGCGAGCCCGTCGAGTTAGATACGAGACTGATGTATTTTGATTTGATGGATTTATCTACTTCAGATGCAGACAATAACAGATAAACTCGTAATAGAGAAATTGCTTACGAGACTCACAACGTACATTGCCAATAAGCTGCACCTGTCAGTCATGGCAGCCGTCGGTGCAGTGTGCATGTCAAAAGTAGCCAATGAGCTGGCTGGAGGAAAGATACCAGAAGGAACATCCTTTGATGAGTTGTCGGAACGACTTTTCAAAGAGGTGACGATGGCACTATGAGAAAACATTAGTAAAAGTTCTTTTATGAACTAAAGAGGTTCTCGAGTTGGCCTGGAGAAACGGAAGGCCAATATGAAGACCTCTTGAGTTATATTATTGTTCACTTTTGTATAGAAATTTTAATACTAACTCTTCGATTATGAACAAAAATAATCCGAATACTATGTAAAATGGAGCCTCATACGGCATGTAATCCATACAATCAACCCAAGTACATATATACCAAACCATGTAGATAGCACCTATAATGGAAGATATCCATTTTCGCATCATTGAAATTCCATACATAAGGAAAGTAACAATGAATCCTGTTAAATATAATGTATTACTGTAGAAGTAGAGAATACCTTCTCCAACATCAAAACTATTTTTGTATCTATACTGAACAAAGGATGTCGCGGTAATATAAGCTAAAGACGACAAAATAATGGATAATATTTTTTTTACTTCAATCTTCATTTTGATTTTAAAGTATAAACTGACATATTGCTTGCTGGATAATCATTTTTTTTCATTACCCAATTTGGAAAATCAAAACCTAAGAAATATGTATGTTCAACGCTCTTATAATATCTTTGCCTAGCCCAGTTAACAGCTCTTCTAATCATAGCATTATCATACGTATTACTGTAGTCATAAGAAGGAAATATTATATTCAACAGACTGCCATTAGCGAATTGAGCACCATCCGCAATAGTACTTATAGCTGCAAAATCAGGATCAAAACTGTTTTTATAATAATTTCTATAATCATTAAGTGCAAATGGAATCTGTCCAATAGCGTCAGCCCAATAAGGTATACCTTCAATTTCTACAAGAAGATACCCATCGCCAGGCTTTCCTTTGGCTTTCCAATCCCCAGAGCCGTGAGACCTATAAGATAGCATATTTCTATCTATTTCTGCAAAATTTATTATATCTTGCCAAGAAAAATGTTTAAAACTTTCTGAATTTCTTATATCTGCATTCACTGATAGTAATGGCATATAATTATCTGCAGTAGATTCAAACCATTGAACACCTTGGGAATACAATTTTTTAGCTGTAATTTTAGTACGGTTGTATTGATGATTATCTAATGTAAATAAATAAGCACCTTTTGAGTTCAATACATCTAATGTATCTCCATTTATATCTATATATCCCAAAGGATTTCCAAGACAATACGAATAAGGTGATGAATTGGGATATTTTTCTGCAAATCTATCCGTACTCATCCACAAACTCAATCGCGGATCAAAGTATCTTGCACCATAGTAGTACAATCCCGTCTCCTCATCAAACTCCTTGCCGTTGAACTTGTATGGCATGTCTTCGGACG
>UQFS01000035.1 GCA_900540375.1 uncultured Prevotella sp. | reverse complement strand
ATTGGTCGTGGTACAATCAGAAAAATCAATAATCCCACTTTTTAAAGTGGACTCATCAATAGAATCCATATACTATTGGCTGCCTGTGCACTGTTGGGCTTATCAGCTTGCAACGACTATCTCGACAAGCTTCCCGACGACCGTGCGCAAGTAAACACGCAGGAGAAAGTGCAGAAGCTCCTTGCCTCTGCCTATCCTACAAACATGCCCAACCTGCTCTTTGAGATGAGTTCCGACAACGTCACCGACAACGGAACGCAATATGCCGCTACGCCTGCACAGGACGAGATGTATCGTTTCAAGGATGATCCTAATACCGATAACGACGATCCTTACACGCTGTGGAACGGCTTCTACTATCGTGTAGGAACTTGCAACGAGGCCCTAGCTGATCTGAAAGCAATCGGAGACACGGCAACCTATCCCGCTGAATATGCCGAAGCACTGATGGCCCGCGCATATAATATGTATGAGCTGGCGAGCATTTTCTGTATGGCTTACAATCCCGATTCTACTGATGTCTATCTCGGTCTGCCCTATCCGACAGAACCCGAGAAAAGTGTCAACACTCAGTACAAGCGTGGCACGTTGAAGGAATTGTATGCCAATATCAATCGTGATATAGAGGCTGCTCTGCCGAGAATCAGTGACAGCTACATGACCACGCCGAAGTATCATTTCAACAAGAGTGCGGCATACGCCTTTGCTGCACGCTTCAACCTGATGGTACACAACTATGATAAGGCCATAGAATACGCCAACATGGTGCTCGGTACTAATCCCGGCAACCGTCTGCGTGACTACTCACAATTTATGGACATGGCCCCCCAAGGACATTAAGAATGCTTATGTGCGCTCAGCAGAAAACGCCAACCTGCTCATCATGACGGCATACTCTTCCGCCTCGCGTGCACTGACATGGAGCTCATCATTCCGTCGCTATGGTCACAACCGTAATATAGACGTCAACGAGACCTTCTACGCCAAAGCGCCATGGGGAAGTGGATCAGGCAATAACACGTTGGTCTATGCTCATAAGATCTACCAATATAATGCTGCACAGCAGTATTTTCCCAAGGTAGAGGAGTTCTTTGAAACCACTGACAAGGTGAACAACACTGGTTACGCTCACATTGTATTCCCCGCCTTCTCCACGGAAGAGACACTGTTGGTAAGAGCGGAGGCCTATGCTATGAAGAAAGACTATGCCCATGCACTTGACGACATGAACGCTTGGATTCGTTCCCACTGCGTCCCCAGCAATGGCACGGCAAGGCGGCCGATACTCACGGAAGAGAATCTCAACAAGTTCGTGGATGGTGTACGCTATAGTGAAGTGGTTCCCACTGCCAACAGTCAGCGTACCATCAAAAAGACTCTCCACCCACAAGGCTTTACAGTAGAAACCGGTACGCAGGAGAATTTCATCCAGATGATTCTGCACATGCGCCGACTGGAGACTTGGGGAGAGGGACTGCGTTTCGTGGATGTCAAACGCTATGGTATTGAGTATGCTCATCTCCTCGATGGTGAAGATCCTATTATCTTCCGTGCTGCTGACAAGCGTGGTGCCATTCAGTTGCCTGAAGATGTCATCAACGCAGGGCTGGAAGCCAACCCCCGATAAAGCATTTTTATTATTCTTAGTTACATCAACTATTCTGAATTATGAAATATACAAGAATCATCATATTAGGTCTGATGGCAACACTCCTCGCCGGATGCTCTGACGATGACCTGAGCAGCAAGAGCATCTTCGACGAGACTGAGGTCACTGACAGCACGGAACTGGACCGTTGGACAAAGGCCAACTTCACAGATCCCTACAACATTAAGTTTCTCTATCGCTACAATGATCGGGAGACCGACAACTATTATAATGTGATTCCGGCAGACTACGACAAGTCGAAAGCACTGGCCATCATGGTCAAACATGTTTGGATGGACTCCTATACAGACTTGATGGGGCAGGATTTTCTTAAGTCCTATAGCCCTCGTGTGTATCAGTTGATTGGTTCGCCGGAATATGACAATGGTGGCGGCATTGTGCTCGGTGTAGCTGAAGGCGGTGTGAAGGTGACGCTTTTCCGTGTCAACAACATCGATATTGACCATCCTGTCATCGACGTAGACAGTCCGTTCCCCAACACTGGAGCACTGCCGATGGATCTGAACTACTGGTTCTTCCACACCATGCACCATGAGTTCTGTCACATCATGACGCAGAAAAAGAACTATAGCACAGAGTTTCAGACCATCTCGTCAGCCAATTACCAGACTTCCAACTGGATCAACGTCGATGACGCTAAAGCTCCTGCCATGGGCTTTGTCAGTGGATATGCCTCAAAAGAGTACAATGAGGACTTTGCTGAGATCTATTCCACCTACGTCACGCATACGCAAGCTGCATGGGACAAGATCGTCAACACGGGTGTCGCTGTCAAGCTTGACGAAAACAACGATACGATCTTTACCTTCGATAAGAAAGGTAATAAGCAAGCTCAGTACGACACCAGCGGGTGTGATGCCATCATCGCTAAACTTGCGCTGGTCAAGGAGTATTTCAAGAATGACTGGGGTATCGACCTTGACAAGTTGCGTGAGATTGTGCTGCGCCGCTCCAAGGAAGTCAATACGCTCGATTTACGTCATTTAAAGTAACAACTTAAAGAACACATTCTATGAGAAAGATATTCAATCTATGGCTGTTGGCGGCCGTCGCCCTGCTCATGGGCGCGTGCACGCCGGAAGTCGATGATGTTTTCGACAAGCCATCGGCAGAACGAATTGCAGAGTCGATGTCGACCACGCGACAGATCCTCGAAGCACAAAGCAACGGATGGATCATGCACTATTATGGCACCATCACCTACGGTGGCTACAACGTCTACTGTAAGTTCGCAAACAACAAGGTGACCGTGGCCAGTGAATTTTTCGGTCCTGACAGCACCTATACGTCGCACTATAAGTTGGAGCAGAGCTCTGGTACGTTGCTTTCCTTCGATGAGTACAACCCTATCTTCCATTACTTCTCTGATCCGAGTAATGAGGATTTCGGAACATTGGGCAAGGGCTTCAATGGTGACCTGGAGTTCAGAGTGCTTTCTGCTTCTGCCGACTCCGTTGTGCTATTGGGCAAGAAACATGAGGACCGCATCGTGATGACGCCCTTACAGCAAGGCTCCTGGGCAGACTATTACAACAAGGTGTCTGTGGTTTCTGACTCCATGGCAACCTACAACAACTATGCGCTGATCGTTGACAACGACACGATGAATGCTTCATTGAACTACAACTATCTCACCGTCACTGATAAGGCAACGGGTGAAGACACCTACATGCCATTCACTATCACGCCTTCCGGCTATGTACTCTATAAGCCAATCACCTTCCATGGCAAGACTATCACTGGCTTCAGCTATGCCGATGGTGGCAATTGGGTCAACCCGGCCGACAAGAGCGTCAAGCTCATTCCGGTCATTCCACCTATCAATGAGCAGTTTGTGCTCGGTGCTTGGAACATAGCGTTGAGCGGTATGAGCAGTTATGGACAGGCATATTGGAATTATTCTCTCAATAACTATCAGAAAACATACGGCGAGGAAACACGCTACGCAATCCTCGGCAATTATGAGTTCAGCTCTACCTACGGTAAGAACTTCGGTTTGTCTTTCGGTAGCTATGATGGCAGCAACACGTGGTGGGGTACACTGGCCATGGACTATAAACTAATTGGCAAAGATGAAGTTGAACTAACCTATGTGGCTGCCAAGAACGTGCTCAACGGCAACTACTATGTCCAATACTATGGTTACACTAACATTGTCTATCCGTTTGCATGGACAACGCCGCGACGCTTTAAGTTGACAACTGATGATCTCAAACATCCTTCCTATATCATCTTGACCGATGAAAATGAGCCGGAGAATGTTATCAAGGTCACCAACCGCATTAAGCAATGGCCGTTTAGAAATTAAGTTGAGGTAAATCCTTTAACCGATTCCATAGAACTCTCGCCCCCTGACCCTGCTATTATGGTAGGATTGGGGGGTATTTGTAACTTGACTTGATCACAACACTATGAACATCACAAAAGACATCATGAAGTTCTGTTCAACTCATTTTGTTGGTCTTACTTGATGCTCAGTACGGGAGCGATCGTATTGCAAGGCTTTTCGGGCAAATCGACCTCCAGTCCTGTTTCCGTCTGATGAAAAGCTACCTTGCCATAGCCTAAAAGATGGACAGATTTCACCTTGCCGTCATAATGTGGAGAATGTAAAGCCAGGCTCTTGATGGTCACTTTGTGGTCAGCAGGCCAGGCCAGAGCAGTAGCAAAGAGCGTATTGCCTTTCTGGGTGAAGCGGATCTCTGCTGAACCGGCACGTGTATAAGCACCCTCGTTAAATCCTTGTGCATTGAGCTTAATATCAGAATCAGCGATGGGGCCCTCACCAAAGAGCTTCCAAGGATGCGTGCCGATGATGCTCTCTTTGTTCACTCGCATCCATGCTCCAAACTCATCGAGGATAGCTTTCTCTTTCTCGTCGAATGTGCCGTCGCTGCGAAGTGGCACGGAGAGAAGCAGATTGCCGTTCTTACTGACTACGTCGACGAGCAACCTCACGACCTGGGCAGCAGACTTGTATTGGTTCTTTTCATATATTTCCGTATTGTAGTGCCAGCCGCCAATACATGAGCAGGTCTGCCAAGGCAAGTCGATGATGTGGTTGGGAGCGCCACGTTCCACGTCCCATGTGATGCCCTTGCGTTGTTGATCACTGAGAATCTTGCCGAACATCACAGCCGTCAGCTTGCCATGATGGGTAGCCATATTGTGGTTGTAGAAGTCAGCAGCGATTTTCAGACCACAATCACTGATAGGCCAGAAAGGCAGCACCGTGACATCGAAGTAGAGCAGGTCAGGATTGTATCGGTTGATGACGTCAAGCGTTCGGTTGTAGAAGTTCGTGACAAACTTCTGCGAAGGCATGGCCGCTCCGTTGCCCCATGCCCATTGCCAGTGTATCATGCCGTCGGCCCATGTGCCTTTGCTCAACGGGTGGTCTTGTTGGTAGAGGTCTTGGGGGTCCAGTCCTTCCCACCACTTACCTTTTCCGTCGGCCTTTGTCATCCAGCCGTCATAGGGCACTCCCATTTTTTTGCCTGAACGGTCGTAGCGGCGCGATGGCTCATACCAAGTCCACGCATGATCAGCATGAAGGGAAACGCCAAACTTTAGCCCGTACTTCCTTGCCGCTTTTGCCCAGCCTTCAAGAATGTCCTTGTGCGGTCCAATGTTCTTGGAGTTCCACGGCTGGTATTTCGAGTCCCAAAGGTCGAAATTGTCATGATGGTTGCCAAGTGCAAAGAAATATTGTGCACCGAGACTTTTATAATAGACCACAAGAGAATCGGGATTCCAGTGCTCTGCCTTGAAGAGTGGCAATATGTCTTTGAATCCCACTTCCGACTGATGGCCATAGTGCTCGCGGTGGTATTTCCATGCCGCCGACCCTTCCTGGTACATCGACCGGGCCATCCAGTCACCCGAGCCTTCCACACACTGAGGCCCCCAGTGCGCCCATATGCCAAATTTTGCATGGCGGAACCACTCTGGAACTTGATACTGACTTTCCAGCGAACTCCATGTAGGCGCAAACTTGCCCGTCATCATTTTCTCTTGCGCCTCCGAAACAGGCACAGCAAACTGCTGTGCCTGCAACGTAAGCGAACTAAGAAACAACAGCCCTGCTAATAAGATTGACTTCTTCATTGTAGTAAATTTAGTTTTTTTGAGTCTGATTATTGGTCATCGGTAAATGCTCTTTGACGGATATGCATCCGTAGCATTTTCGAGTGCAAAGATAACAAAAATGCTACGAATGTCTTGTGTAAAACGTTGCATTTTGGCATAAAACACATTTCACATTGGTGAAAAAGTTCTTTTATTCGCAAATTCTATACCTTCTTCACGATGTGTGCCGTGCCGTTCAGCAACTATTTGCTGATGTACTTCTTCCCTTTCTTGATAACCACTCCAGCCTTCTTCCCGTTCACTTGTCGTCCGCTCAGGTCGTAATTCCTGCTGTCGGCTTCATTGTTGACATGAAAATTGCTGATGCCGGTCGTCGGCGTGTCGGAGGACAGTACAATATTACCAATCATCGTTTCAAGCCAGTAGCCGCCGTCGCCATTCTCGTTTATGACAGGACTGAAACGGAAGAGATAGTTGCCATCAGCAGGCACCGTGAAGCCAAGAGAGACGTGAGTCGCACCCGTGAACACTGTTGATGTAGAGCCTTCCAAATTAGGTTTGCAGGGCACGATCGTGCTTCTGACTTCATGATTGTTCTCGTCCAGAACCTCTACCTTTAAAAAAGGTGTCCCTTTCCAAGCAGCTGCGTCAAGGCTCAGACAGTATTTTGCCGATGCCTTCAGCGCGACTTGGTAGTCCGGCATCGTACCATAGATACCGTAACCCGTAGTGGAAGAAGGCGTACGCACATACAGGCCGTAGGTGAAGGTGCTGCCCTCGGGGAAATGGAAGATACGTGGCCCAGAGCCAACCGGACCCGGAGTAATTATCTTTTCTCCGTCTGCCATTATCCATCCCTTCGGCACTATGTTGATGCCTTCCTTTGCAAAGTCGTCGCGAAGGACGACATAGGGATAAGCGGGATCATTCGGCGTATCAGGCTCATCGGGCTCTTCTTCGAAGGCACCATCGTCTTTGACCTGCTCAGAGACAGGCTCATAAACGACCTGGTCAAGGCAGAGATTCGTGCCACTGATGTTGTCGATCGTCAGCGTGTTGGCACCCTTGTTGAGTTGGAAGCCAAGGCTCACCGTGCACCACACGTTATTGGCGGTGACGTCACAGCCCACCTTCTTTTCCGTGCCGTTGACGCTTACCTTCAGGTTGCCTTTCTTGCTGGTGTTCATGTAGAGTAGACTTACGCGATACGTGCCGTCGATGTTGGCATTGAACACATGGCGTAAACTGCCGTTTTTGTTGGTGCCCATGACGATATAACCATTGCCCACATTGCCGCGCTCGTCGGGATGGACATCGTAGGGACTCAGACAGCATTCCTGAATCGAGCGATAGTCCATGTCCTCAGCCTCGATAGTGACCGGACCGCTGTAAGCTTCAGGCTGTCTGGGACTCTCCAACGGTGTGTCAGGAAGATAATCCGTACTGCGTTCTGTAGCGTTGCCTTGGCAACTCAACTTGATGTTGACCGAGCCACAGTGCGAGACAAGCAGCGTGTAAGTGCCTGTTGCGGCATCCCAACTGTCAGAGAGCGTGGCCTGCGGTGCATTGGCAGCAACAGTAGCAGAAAGCTGTTCTGTACCAACGGTATAGGTATAGTCCGGTTTCGCTGTCGCGCCCTTGACGACAATCTTGTCGGTTACCGGTGCGATGGTGTCGGTGCGATAGTTGTTGAGATAAAGATTGATGTGGTCAGCATACTCTCTGACGGCAGCAGCAGTAAACGTCCCCCAGGTGAGTTGCAGTTCCTTGCAAGTGTTATACTGTAAAGGTATGGAGGCCGATGCAGTCCGCTTGCTGTTGAAATAGGAGTAGGGCATGTAAGTGATCAGCTGGTTGCGGTAGCGGTTGACATAGAGGTCGCCCGTGCTCACTTCCGGATATTGCGCATTAAAGTCCTTGAGCTTGGCGCGTTGGCTGGACCATTTGGCAGATTTCTTCACTTGCACAGGAATGGCCTTGGCCGCGTTGTCATGAAGTTCAGGCACGATAGGAATGGCACCATAACGACCCGTCTTCTTGAACCAAGTAAGGTTGTTCATCCAGCATCCGTCGTCTTTGTTCAGCGGGTCGTCTTGCTTATACAGTCCGTCGTAGAGGTCTTTCCACCCGACATATTTGTCTTCGTCGCTGCCGGTGGTGACATCATTGACAACTACAATCTTGGTCTTGTCAATCACTTCTTGCCGTGTGGGAATATAGAGCGAGCCGTCAAGGATCTTTCTGAACATGTCCACCCACACATTTCGGAAGCCGGGGAAGCAACCCCAGTTACGATGCGAGTAGCCCTTGACCGACGTATTGCTGAGGTTTTTGAAGTCCTCGGTCCAAATGAGCTCCGGCCCATCCCATACGGCCCCGCCATTGACGCAGCTCTGCTCCATAACTGTGGAGAGTCCTGCCGCCACGGGATACTTCTTGCCGTTGTCCTTGCCCAGCATCACGTCGAGGGCTCCGTTCCATCCACAGTTGTCGTAGCGTACGCCATAGTTGTTGGCCAGTCCTGCGATATAGGGTCCCCACGTGACGCTTTCGGTGTCATAGAAGCATGAGGTGGTCGTATATTTATACAGCCAGAGGATAGCTTCGGGATACTTCTCGCAAGCAGCGAGCAGATCGGCATTGCGTTTGAGCATACCGATCGGTGTGAGTGCGTGTGACCAGATGTTGCCACAGAAGCTGATAGTAAGGAAGCCACCGTATTTGTGCGACATCTCCACGAGCTTTGCAAAGAGGGCGATGCGGGTAGTCTGCGGACTCGAACTCTTGTCCCCTGGTTCGTCAAAGCCCCAGAACTGCTCTGCATAGTTCCAGCCAAGGAAGTTGGGATAGGTCTTGAAGAAATACTCAAATGTGGCGAGGTCGCCGTCCTGGATATGTGTGTGCCCGCCACTGGCTGGCTGACAAGTAAACCACATGCCATTTTGCTGACACACGGTAGCCCACGATTTGAAGGTGGCCACACCGTCCTGAGGCATCTTGTAGACGTTATTATCCGTATCGTATTGGCAAGAAAGGGACAGGTTCAAGCACACAAATGGACGTATATCCTTGGGTATCATGTCGATGATGGCTTGTGGATTTGCTTTGTTCCAAACATCAATGTGTACGAGCCACATCGGATGACGTGAGTCTATCGGTCGCCGCTGTTGTGCCTCAATGGGCAAGACCAAACAGGCGAAGAGCAATGCTATCAGCAATTGCGATACACGATGGGGAGCATGTTTCATGTTAAGAGACCATTAAGAGTTAGATATAATTAGAAATAGCAGTAATCTGCCGTAGCGGCAGATTACTTAGAGACAGTTATTAAGAGAAAGGCCCCTATGGTAGGGAACTATCTGTTATCTGTTGATATGCTTGATGACTTTGCCGTCAGCAGATTTCTGAAGGACGAGTCCTTTGGTACCGGCGCTCACCTTTCTTCCAGTAAGCGTATAAGTGGCTACAACATTCTGAGAGTTTACATTTTCTACAATTCGAATGCCTGTGGTTGTACTTTTTGACACGCAAAGACCTTTGACGACCGTTGCTGGGGCGCTCCATGCCATTTTGATTGCATTGAGATGCACGTAAGGCAGCGAGGAAACGTCACAAACAGCCAAGCCGCTGGCATCGGCGACGGCTTTTAGCTCTACCAGTTTACCGCCATCGGTCTCCCGGTTGAGCAGGACGCGGTAGGTCGTGTTGGGTGTGCCATACAGGCGAATCTCCTTATAGCCATCGAGTACAGCATAGAACAGGTACTTCACGCTGCCATTGCCATAGACAAGTCCACCACCGTTGAGTTCTTGGTTCAAGACCAGAGCACAGTCAGACTGTCCCTCGTCGGTGCCTCCCGTCGGCGCACTCCATGCGTGGAACATGTCGGACGTGAGGGGTGTCTCGTCAGACTTGTAGTCGAATGTAACCTTGCGAGTGAGTGTGATGCTCTTCACGGTCATGGTTCCTTCGGCGTTGCAGTGCCATATCATTTTGTTGACGGCACTAACCTTATTGCCAATCTTCGAGGGCCAGTCCACGTTGAATTTGCTGGAATATAAGGGTATGCTGTTGCCGCTTGCGGCATCTCCTATTTCCAAGAATCCAACAATGTCGTCGCCCTCATGGTCTACGATGAGGGAGTAGCAGGTCGACAGGTCGACGCCCTCGGCAGGCAGGTCGAGATAGAACTCTCCTTTGCCCGTACTCGTGATGGTGCCAGCCTTGGCATCAATGGTCACGCCATCAGTGGCACTGAGGTCGGACAGCGCAATCGTGCATTTGCCATTGTCATCGAACTGAGGCACATAGCTGGCAAAAACTTGTGTGGCAGCTAAAAGCGCGACACATAGAGATAAAAATTTCTTCATAGTCTTCAGTTATCAGTTATTTGTTAATTGGTTATGTATTCTTTGATGAGAAGCAATCATCTACCACGTATCTCATCTTCTATAGTCGTGGGCTGAGCGAAGTTTCATAAAGTCTCCCCTTCTACTCTTATTGTGGGAGTAGAGGGGAAACATGAAATTCAATTAGTTGTTCCAGTTATTATCCTGATTTTGCAAACCATTGACCACACCGGCGTAGGTGGCCTCACGGTTGAAGGCGGAAGTCCACAAGCCTATATGCTTGCCATCCGCAGTGTAAGTAGACAAGGAGATGCCTTGCCGCTGAGCCTCCGGCACAAGCGTGACATATTGCTTGACGACGTAGTTATAGTAGTCAGCCATGGCCTTGAGGTCGTCCTCGGAGAGTTGCTTCACGGACATGGTCTTGCCGTTGTCGTCGACGGCCACCATGTCGAGACCGGAGAGCCGGACCTTCAAGCCCGTGGCAACAAGTGCCTTGAGCATGTTGTCAATGCCTTGTTTGGCCGCTGACAACTGTGCGGCATTGTACTTGAGATGTACCTCGGCGTTGACACCCTCAAGGCCGGTTCCCTTATCGTTCCACTCCTTGACCATCGTCTGCAGGTTGGCCAACTTCGTGGCGTCGGTCTCCAGCCCTCTGTCGCTATAGAAGAGCTTAGCGTCTTTTTGGTATTCTCTTACCATCTTGGCCAAGTCGACCACATAGTCGTCGCCGAGGAAATCGTTGAGAAAATAACGGGCCCCGTCAGCCTTTGAAGTCAGCAAGCGTCCTTCTTGTCCCTCTCCTGCCAAGGCATCGGCGGCAACGATCCAGGTTTTCACATCCTTGCCGTAATTGCCAACCACCGTTTTCATATATTGGTCATAGGCTTTCAAAGCGTCAGCACGCTTCTCGGCCATCGGCCGCGGCTCGTAGTGGCCTTGCGCAAGATAGCGGGCCCGGAGCGTGACATTGTCGATATAGTAATTGGGCGCAGAGCAGACATCGCCAATGCCCAGCCGGAACGACGTGGCTGCCTTCTGCTCATCGGAGAGCTTCTCAAGAACATCGGCAAAGCTAAAACTGTATGTTCCCCACTCACCTTTGACAATGCCCTGGTCGACGGCCTTCTTGGTAGACCCCTCTATGGTAGTCTCGCCAATCGTAATCTTTACTACCGAGGCAGGCACCCAGCCGGTGCCCTTGAGCATATAGTCGCAGTGGCCTTCTATCAGGTCTCCGACCGTCACGCCTTTGGGCAGAGTGATATCAACAAAGGGATGGTTGAAAGAAGACGTATAATGAAGCACATGCCCATGCTCACCCAGCGGGTCGTCAACGACCTCACCCTTGGTACCGCCCGAAGCCGCTATGGTAGTGCCAATCGGCATGCTTTCAAAGTCGACGAGTTTGAAGTCATCTTCTTTTTGTCCGCCCGGGATGTATGTGTCGGCAGTGACCTTTTCCATGTAGGCTTTCTGCATGGTGAGCGGAGAGCAAAGTGGTCCTCCGACCAGAGAGAGATTAGCTGCCTGAGCCTCACTGACCGCGTCAACCGCATGTGCGGAGTCACAAATACCGGTTTCACTGACCGTGGCAGCATGGGTAAAGGCATCCGTTGGCGTCACTTCGTTGAAGTTGGTAAGCAACTGGCTGTAAGCTGTGTTGTGAGTGCCCAGCATAGACATGGGCGCCTCGGCACCGACATGCATGGTACCAGCATAAGCTTTCAGCACGTCGAAACTGCCCACATAATTGGCCAAGGCCACGTCGGCAGGCATGTCAGTCTGATAGTCCGACTTATATTCATCCGCACATCCTGCCAGCAGGAAGAGTCCTGCGGCAAGAGCGGCCTGAATCTTGTATTTCGTCATATTCATAGAATCTTGTAGTTAGAGAATTGTTGATACGAGTCTTTGTTCCTTCGTCTTCTCGCTATTTATTTTTCGGTGTAAAATACTCCGGAGCAATGCCGCGGTCACGCACTACGAGTGTGTCTGTCGTAGTGACCGTCTTGCCCAAAGTAGCAGAGCTGACCGTGTACTTGAGATAAAGCGCATTGCGGTCTTTGCCGCCCATGCTGTTTTTCTCGCCTTTCTCGACAAAGGAGCCGGTGCCCTCTGCAGAGAAGCCCTTGGTGAGCGCACTGATCTTGCATTCATTGCCGTTAAAGAGCAGTTGCAGTTTGCAAGTTGTCGCCTTGCCGCTGGCGTCTTTGAGCGAGACATTCATCGCTGCCGCATTGAGGCCGAGCGTTGTAAGGTTCATCAGTTCGTCTTTCTCAACATACTGGGCATGGCGCACCTCAGCAGTCTGTGTGCCGTCGGCATTGGTGACGACATCCACGCCACGACGCAGGTAAGTGGCCTGCCAGGGATTGACAAACTTCACGGCACAGAGCACATAGTTCTTTGACTCCAGCACACTGTCAGCACCTTCCACATGAGTGATGCGCACAGGAAGGACATAGTGGCGTGTCGTGGCCAGCGGATCAGCGAAGAAGGCATCGGTGAGCTTCACCTTCACACCGCCTTGAATCTTACCCGACGGGATCACCATCTGATTGCCCTCCAACTGATAATAGTCACTGGGCAACAACGTCATCGGCGTGCCGTCGTCAAAGCTTTTGTTGTCGAGCAGCGTGGGATCCACGGCAAAGCTCACTTTGATGTCGCGTTTATTGCCGTAGCCTCCCCCCATGGCGGCGTTGAGGCTGAACTCATGGTTGTTGTCGTTGGTGAGATCCACTTCCAAGTCCTCGCCCAACTCGATGGTGCGCACATAGCCTTGGTTGGCAAAGTACACGCTGGTCGAGCCATAGTCAGGGAATTCCTGGTCACCGCTATGGCAAGATGTAAGGCCCAGCAACATAGGAAGGGCGAGCAGTGGAATGTATTTGAGAATGAAATGCTTGTTCATTGTTTTCTTCATTTTATGTTCTTTGCTATTTTTTTAACTCCCTTTGAGTGCGGAAGATACTTCCTTTGAGAGCGGAAAATACTTTCTCGTTTTCCCCACAATTGAGTAGAGATAGAGAAGTTTCTCCTTTACTTCCACCCCTTGTTCTGTTTCAGATTGCTATACTTCAGCGTCTCTGACTGAGGGATCGGACCATAGTACATATAGTCCTCATAATCGCGGTTCTCCACAGCGGTAAGCGGCGTGTAAGACTCCGTGCCCCAGTCGATACCTTGTGCCGTGACGTTGAGTTTGGCTTTCCAGCGGCGCAGATCCCAGAAGCGGAAGCTCTCGAAGCAAAGTTCCAGACGACGCTCGTTGTGGATCAGCTCACGCATCTTGTCCTTTGACAGAGCGCACTCGTCGAGATAGCTGTCGTCGGTGAGCCCGGCACGATGGCGGATGGCCTTGATGATGTCATAGGCAGAGTAGCTGTGACTGCCCCTGCCCTGTGGTCCCCACGCCTCGTTGGCTGCCTCGGCATAGTTGAGGTAAATCTCGGTATAGCGTATGCGCGGCGTATAGCGGCTCACACCCGACTTGGAGGTAGGGTCGCAGTTGACATTCATGTTCAAGCGCTTCTTCATGTAGTAGCCGGTGCGTGTAGAAGTCTCCTTGACGTTCACACCGTCGTCGGTTCCGAGTTTACTGCCCGTGTAGATAATGGTGTTCTTCGGGCCTTCCTTGGCACCATTATATATAATGTATTTCGCCAGTCGTGGATCACGTCCGGCATAAGGGTCCTTGCTGTCGTAGCCGCTGCGCGGATCATTGATGGGATAGCCGTTGGCCATTGGGAAAGCATCGACAAGGTTCTGGGTGGGATTGATATATCCTTTGCCGAAGAGCGAGGGAGGATAGTTGTTTTCCTCATCGCTGGAGTTGTTGTTAGCTATATTCTCACGCCAAATAATCTCGTCGGGGTTGCTGCCTTCCTTGAGTGCCGCAATCTCATTGGTGTTGGTGTAGTAGGTCTCACCCGTAGGGCTCAGTCCTTCCGGTCCCATGGCGTAGTCGACCACTGTGGCGGCGGCATCAGCGGCCTGTTCCCACGTGACTTTGTTGCTTGCATTCTGATAGGCCGGGCTGGCAGCGAGCAACAACAGACGTGAACGGAACGAGGCGATGATGAGACCGTCGACCAGCTGACGGGCTACGTTGCCCATGGCACGGTTGTAAAGAGCCGGGTCGGTGGTCACCGTGCGATATTTCTCGGGAATCTGAGACTCGGATGAGATGTCGCCATACTCTTCGGGCAGCAATTTCTCAGCACGGCTCAAGTCGGCCATGATGGAGTCGACACAAGTCTGGAACGACGGTCGCTCCTCATTGAAGTTGCTGCTGGCACCGATAGAGGCATTGTGGATAGGCACACCGAGCAACTGTCCGTCTTCAGAGAAGCCTGCATGGGCACGCAACAGGAAATAGTGGTGGATGGCACGCAGGCCATAAGCCTCACCCTTCATGCGTATCTTCAACAGGCTGTCCACAGCAGCCGATATCTTGACAAAGCGCACGCCGTCGACCTTGTCAAGGAAGGTGTTGAGGTACTGGATGGCACTGTAGTCGGCCGTCCAGCGATTGAAAGGATTGAAAGAGGCTGTCCATGAGCCGGTGGCCACTTTCATGTAAGAGTCGCTCTTGCCGTTGGTGACAGCGTCGTCGGTAGCCACGTCGCTGTTGTCGTAGTAGCCAGACAGCGTGCGGTAGGCTGTGATCAGGAAGCCTTTGGCAAATTCCGGCTCCTTGTTGACCATGTCGATGTCCTTGAAGTTCTCGATGGCGGGAGTGAAAACATCATCGCACGCCGTGAGCAGCAACGCTGCCGAGGCAAGGACGGGAATGAAATATTTAAGTCTCATAATGCTTATTCTTAAGAGGGTTGATTAAAACGAAAGCTTCACACCGAGATTGTAGAACCTGTTGTATGGGGCGCTGCCCACAGCTGTATCACGCCATTCCTTATCAGTGGAGATGGTGAAGAGTCCTTCGGCCAGGGCATAGATGCTCATGCCGCTGACGACCTTACCGGTGAACCAGTTGTCGGGCAGATCATAGGTGAGCTGCACACGTCCGAGGTCGAAGCGGTCGGTGCTCTTGCGCCAGAAGGTGGAGTTGCGCAGGTTGTTGCTGTTGTCCTTCGTGGTCAGACGGGGATAGGTCGCGGTGGCTGCTGTCTCCGGTGTCCAGCGTCCGCGGGTCACGACAGAATACTTGCTTGTACCTTTGATCCAGTAGTAGCCGTTGTTCTTAAAGCCGATGCCACCCATGTTTCCGGTACCGTCGACATAGAAGGTGAAGCGATCGTATTTCAGCGTGAGGTTCAGTCCATAGATGAAAGGTGTGGCACCCCATCCTGCTTTACCCAAGTCTGTCTGGTCCTTGTCGTCGATGACACCGTCGTTGTTGAGATCCTTATATTTCAGATCTCCGGGCTTCACCTCGCCAAAGGTCTGCTTGGCGTGGTTCTTAATGTCGGCCTCGTCGTTGAAGAATCCTTCACAGACATAGCCCCACTGTGCGTCGAGCGTATGGCCCTGACGATAGAGATATTTCTCGCTCCACACCTCGTCGCGTTTCTTAGCCTTGGTGGAGAACACCATGCCGCTCACGCCGAGGATGGCTTCCAGCTTGCCAAAGTGCTTGTCGGCCTTCACGGTGAAGTCAAAGCCGGTGCGCTGATCCTGGTTGTAGTTGAGGTAAGGCAGGAACGAGCCATTGCCATTGAACCATGCAGGGTAAATGGTGGAGGCGCCCTGGGTCAGCAGACCGTCGGTGAGCTGATGGAAGTAGTTGACATCAACGGTCAGCAGGCTGTTCCACAGCGAGGCGTCGAGGCCGATACACCACTCCTTGCGTTTGACAAAGCCGAGGTCGGTGTTGGCACCACGCTTCGAGGTGTTGCAATAGCCACCCTGTGAGCCGTCCTCCCAGGTGTACCAGCCACCCTTGTTGTCGTAGTAGCCTTTATACATATAGTAGTCGCTGATGTCGAGGTCTTGGTTGAGCACGCTGTAGGAAGCGTCGATCTTTGCGTCATCGACAAAAGGCAACGAACGCTTGAACCACTTCTCCTGACCGAAGCGCCAACCGAGCGTGGCACTCGGTGAGAAGGCGTTGCGGTGTCCGGGAGCCAGTTTGGCAGAATGGACAAGCGCACCGTCGAACTCGGCGTAGTAGAGATGGTTGTAGTTGTAAGTGGCTCGCAATCCGGCGTTGACATTAGTTGTTCGATGATAGGAAGAGCCTTTATGGTCGCTGTCGCTGCTGTTTTGCCGCTGATAGCCCCATCCCATAAGTGTTGCCCCCACATTGTGGAGTTTTCCAAACGTACGGTTGTAGTCAAACTGCCCACGGAATGCCATAGTTTGATAATAGGTGCTGGAACCGACAAACTCGCTGGCCGAACGGCTGTCCTTGCCATATTGCTTGAGGTCGACAATCATGTCCTTGCCATTCATATTTGCCCATACAGGCTCATAGACAGCATATCCCTCTTTGTAGCCTTCAGAGTAATAGTCATAGTAATCGACACTGAAGGTCGACTTGAAGCTCAGTCCGGGCGTAATCATTCCCAAGTCAGCATTTAGTCCGACATCAAAGAGGAAGTTACGCTTCTTGTCTTTAACATATCCGGCTGCGATCATGTCGCCAAAGAGCGTGGTCTGGTTGACGGAGTTACCGCCTAAGAGATACTTGCCGTCAATGAGATGGTTGCTCGTAGAGACGAGGTTGCTGATGTTCCCATTGTTCATGTCCATCATGTCCATGGGCAGCAGTCCTGAGTACCAGTTTGGACGCAGGTTGGCGGCAGCATCCCAGAAGTCACCACGACAGGTGTAGGCATTGTTGACGTGTACACCGACATTGGCGAAAGCCTTGAGCCTGTTGGTAATGTTCATGTCGATGTTGGCACGCACCCGGAAGTTGAGGTTATCGTCTTTGTGATGTCCTGCATACTTAATGAGACCATTGTTGTAGGTCATGCCGAAGTTGGCATAGTAGGTGGCGCGCTGGTTGCCGCCCGTGATCTCAGCAGTGGCGTCGGTGCGGAAGGTGGCCTTGCGCAGATAGTCGGAACTGTAGAGATTCATGTCGGGATAGCGGTAAGGATTGTTACCTGTTGCGGTATTGTAGATGTCGGCATCGGAATAGAGATGAGCTATGCCATCGTTGTCACAAGCCTCGTTGTAGAGGCTCATATACTCAGCCGCGCCGAGATAGTGGGGATAGCGCTTGGGCACATACAGCCCGGCGTTGGCCCGAGCCTCGATGGTGAGCCGCTGAGCCTTTCCGCGCTTCGTGGTGATGAGCACAACGCCCTTGCTGCCGCGTGATCCATAGAGGGCTACGGCGGAAGCCGCTTTCAGCACGGTGACCGTTTCCACTTCCGTGGCGTCGACCTCGGAAGCGTCGCGCGGCACACCGTCGACGAGCACTAAGGGCGACTGTCCCCAGATGCTGCCATTATAACCACCTACCATGCCGCTGATGCCGTCGAGACTGTAGGCATGGTAGTCTTTCTTGAGCAGTTCAGCCACATTGACTTCGTTGACACCGCCAAGAAGGTCGCTCTTGTTGACCTTGCCAAAAGCCACATGGACTTGCCCGGCGGCGGTGCTGTCAGCGACCGTCTTGGCCTGAGCACGACTCAGGGCGGGAGCCATGGCAAGGACGAATGCGATATATAGAATCTTGTTGTTCATGGAATTATTCATCATAGTTGTTCTTAATGTTAGCCAGACACAAGTTTATTCCCATCCTGGGTTTTGCTTGAATTCGGGATACATCTGCACGTCGCTCTTGAGGAAGGGCAGCCAATAGTGCTTCTCGGTGAAGTGGCGTGTAGTGAGTACTTCCTCACGCAGGTTGACGACATGGTTGTTCTCAGGATTCTTGTAGCGTTCGGCATCGGTCTGGTCTTTGGCGCGGTCAAAGTACACGGCTTTCTTCAGTGTGTAAGGCTCTTTGTCAACGAGCAGCCAGCGGCGCAGGTCGGTCCAGCGGTGGCCTTCGAAGGCAAGCTCCACGGCACGCTCACGTCGTAACTCGCTCATAAAACCGTCGAGTGTGGTGAGATATTCATCTGCCACGTCGCCCACGCCGGCACGTTCACGGATTTTGTTCACGGCGGTCACGGCATTCATCGTGTAGTCCTTGGCCGTGGCGGTAGCTGAACCATAGCCTTCGGCAACGGCTTCGGCATACATCAGATAGACATCGGCCAGGCGAATGAGGCTCAGCACCATGTTATTGTTCTCGCGGTAGCCATCCCAGTCGTTACAGTACTGGCTGGTGAACTTCATGTTCAGGTAGCCTGTGAAGCAGTCTTTAGAAGGGGTGGCTGTGCGGTAGGTGCCGCCGGTGTAGAGAGAGGCGTACTGTCTGTCAGCCTTCTTACCTACCTTGCTGCCGTCTTTCACACACTTCTCGCCGTCGAAGATGATGTCCTTGTAGAAGCGCGGGTCACGGTTCTTGAAGGGGTGCTCAGGGTCGTAGCCACTGTCCGGGTCCTTCTTTGTCGGGTCTTTGATAGGCTTGCCATTGGCCATGCCGAAGAGGTCGACATAGTTAGCAGTTGGATAAACCTTAATACCCGAACCGCTGATGGTCGACGGACGGAAGTCGTTGACCAAGTTCCAGCGCCAGTTACCATTTGGATTTTCAAAGAAGATGGCCTCTTTCAGTCCCGGCAGCTTATAGCTTTGGTTGTAGGTGTAGAACAGTTCGGAATAGTCCTTGAAATCAGCCAGCTGGTAGCGGCCAGTCTCGTCACAGATTTTCAGCACCTGGCCGAAGGCCTCGGCAGCGCGCTGGCAGTAGTCCTTGTTATAGTTGGCATCGCCCGTACTGACTTTGTTCATCAGTGGTGAGCCGGCCCACAGCAGGTCCTTGCCTAAGTAAGAGAGTGCCATGATCTTGTTGATGCGGAGGTTGTTCTTTCCGGCAGTAGCCTTTCCGACTGTTGTCTTGTCCCAGTCTACGGGCAGCAGATCAGCAGCCTTCTGGAAGTCCTCGGCCGCTTTGTCGGCCGTCTGCTGGTAGGTCAGACGCGGATAGCGCATCACAGCATCCGCCGGGATGACCTGGTCGATATAGGGCAGACCGCCCCAATACTGCATGAGCATGAAGTGGAAGAAGCCACGGAAGAAGTAGAGCTGACCGGCAATCAGGTTTTTCTCTTCCTGGGTAGCGTTGGTCAGCAATCCGAGGTTGGCCAGACTCACGTTGGCTTTACGTATGCCGTACCATGCCAATCCCCACAGATGACCTTTGTCAAATCGGTTTGTGCCGGTCGTGCCCGGAGCACCAGTGTGGAAAAAGGAGTAGTAGCACTCGTTCCATCCCCAGTAGTTGCCTTGGTCCACGGCATAGGCAAAGACGCGGGTCTCTGATGGTTGCCAGTATTCATCCTCGCCAAAGTTCCAACAACAGTGATAGTCGCACTGCGTGAGCATGGGGATGCAGTTGTAGAGCTCTTCGGTGAAGCCCTGAAAGTTAGTATAATTCTGATAAGGATCTTCCTCTGAAATATCGCTCAGGGGCGATTTGTCGAGGTAGTCCTTGCACGAGGTGGTCATGGACAGCAGCGCCATGGCAAACATCGCAGTATATAGTATCTTTTTCATGATTCAGTGTTTAGAACAGGTTTCATACACCTTATTATAATTATATATATAGGGCTTAGAAGGTGATGTCCATACCCAGATTGAAACGTCTCACAGTAGGATAGGCTCCATCCCACCCGCTGAAGTTGCTCTCACGGTCGTCAGGCATCTTGGTCCACAGCAGCAGGTTGTCACCATTAAGATAGAAGCGCAGGGCACGGATGTTGAGCCGTTTTACCCACGCACCTCGGAAGGTGTAGGCGATCTCTGCATTCTTCAGTCTCAGGAAGGCACCGTCGTAGTAGTAGCGGGTACCGGACGCACTGCCGTCCACCGTCGTGGTCCATCGTGGCAAGGTCAGCTTGCCATTGCCCGTGACGGCTTCCCAGTAAGAGCCCTCCTTGAAGGCGGCATGCGTCTCACGTTGAAAGGTGGGGAACTGAATGTTGCGGGTGACATTGGTCACGCCATAGAACTGGAGGCTGATGCTCAGACCTTTCCATTCCGCTCCAACCGTGGTGCTGAAGGTGTTTTGGGGAAATTGCGTGTATTTGTACGGTGCCACATCGTCGGAGGTGATCTTTCCGTCGCCGTTGAAGTCTACAATCTGATAATCTCCCACGAGTTTGTTGCCGTTGTTGGTCTCGCGCTCGGCACTGCCATAGAGCTCATCCCAGTTGGTGATGAATCCTTTGTCGATATAGCTTCTTACCTGTCCGATGGAATAGCCAGCCTGTTTCAAGTAGGGAGCACGGAGCATTGGATCGTCCTTGAACTTGACCTTGTTGACAGCGTGCGTCATGTTAAAGTTACCCCATGTACGAAAATCGCTGTTCCAAACCTTGTTGAGGCGCAAGGCAAGTTCCCAGCCATGACTGTGCACACGACCGAGATTGGCCGTCGGGGCTGTCGTACCGAAGTAGGTGGGAATAGCGCGCGAACCGCCACTGATAAGAATATCCTTACGACGGTCAGCAAAGACATCAAAGCTACCGGCCACCAAGCCCTTGAGAAAGGCAAAGTCGAATCCGAGGTTGCGCTTTTCCACCGTCTCCCAACGCACATTGGGGTTGCCGAGCTGACTCTGGCGGTAAATGGTGTAAGGCGAGTCGCTCAGCGGTGAGCCTATCTTGGTGGTGCCGCCATAAGAGTAAGTGTCCTTATAGAGCCAGCGTCCGCCGACATTGTCGTCACCGATGACACCCCACGAAGCGCGAATCTTGAACATGTCGATATATTTCTGCAAAGGCTTCATAAAAGGCTCGTCGCTGAGCATCCAGCCTCCGGAGAGTGAGGGGAAGAAAGCGAAGCGGTGGTCATTGTTGAACTTCTCACTACCATTGTATGCACCATTGAACTCAAAGAAATAGCGCATGGCGTAGTTGTATGTCGTACGGAACACCCAGTCTTCACGATAGTGATGGAACTCAGAGCCTGTGGCGCGGTCCTCACGTGAGAACAGTCCCATGGCCGTGACATTGTGGAGGCCAAAGGCGCGGGCATAGTTCAGCTGCAACTGATAGTAGAGCTTACGATATGTGGCACCCGTGTTGACATTACCGCCATTGACCGACCAGCTGACGGTCTCGGTGTAGTCAGGATCCTGCTGCCAGGTAACATCACCGGTGTCGGGATTGATCCATTTTGCCTGTGCGTCGTGGTAGAGGTCGTTGATACCGCGACCCACCTCAATCATGGTGTTATCGAACGACAGGCGCCCGTTGAAGCTCAGTCCGCGTGTGATGAAGTCGAGCTTCTGGTCGAGGATAAAGTCAGTGGTAATCTGTGTGTTGGTATTCTTTTCGTCGCCACTGGTGGCCAGCAATCTGACAGAGTTGAGTGCGTCGGCATTGCGGGGAGCATAGAAGCCATAGGTGCCGTCACTGTATACGGGGCGCATGGCATCGGGTGCGGTGTGATAGACCGACGACCAGTAGCTATTGGAGTCGCTGCCCTGACCCCATGGGAAGTGGCGGACGCCATTGCTGCCGAAAAGGTTGACCGAGAACTTGGTGGTATGAGTCAACGAGAAGTCGAGGTTGGCACGCATGTTGATGCGGTTGTAGCCAAAGCCGGAGTGGTAACCACGGTTGTTGTTGAACTTCTTAAAGAGGTCACCCTCATGTGTGAAGTCCACAGCAGTGAAATATTTCACGTTTTTCGTACCTCCACTGACATCCACGCTGGCATTGTACGACATGGCATAGTCGCGGAACAGCTCTTTCTGCCAGTCTACATTGGGGTATCTGTCCCACTCATCGGTGTTTGCCGGATAGCGGTATTTATTGATGATTGCCATCGGAGTGTAGCTGCCCCATGCATTGGGCGAGATGGCGAGCTCATGCTCCACTACATTGTTCAATAGGAGGAAGGTGTCGTAGCTGTCGTATTTCTCCGGCAGTTTTGATACCACTTTCACCGTAGCGTTGGCTTTGGCGTGTACGCGTGCCGTACCTTCCTGACCACGTTTGGTGGTGATGAGGATGACGCCGTTTGCTCCTTTAACACCATAGACGGCAGTAGCCGACGCATCTTTCAGTACGGAGATGGTCTGCACGGAGCTAAGGTCTACCGTATTCATCGGGCGCTCCACGCCATCGACAAGGACAAGCGGGTCGCTGTTGTTCCACGATGTCTGCGAACGGATGATGATCTTCGGGTCTTCCTGACCGGGCATACCCGTGGAGGAAGAGGTGATCACGCCGGGAAGGTTTCCTGTCAGTGCCTGACCCAGTGAGGGCACACCACTGTAGCGGTCGAGTATCTTGGCGTCGGTCTGAGTGATGGCACCCACCACAGAGGCCTTCTTTTGCTGACCGTAACCCACGACGACGACATCGTTGAGCTGGCGCGCATTCTCCTGCATGACCACCTGCATGGGCTTACCGGAAACACGTGCTTCCCTGTTGAGCATTCCGATGTAAGAGAAGACGAGCGTACCACCATTGGATGGCACCACCAGTTTGAAATGACCGTCGAGATCGGTTGCCGTGGCGACACCCTTGTGGCCTTTCAGCATCACAGTGGCGCCAATGACGGGCTCACCATTCTCGTCGACCACAGAGCCAACGACCGTGGAGCCGTTTTGTGCCATGACCGTGAGTCCTGGGCTGACCATCATCGTGCCTAACAGCATCGCCTTCAACGCAAATAGATTTAGATACTTCATTTGGTCTACGATTAGATTGATTATGTTAATTTTAGCTTTTCAGCCACAAAATTAATCAATACGTTGTAGAATAAACCTATTATATGTTGCAACAGACATTGACGCTTGTTGCACCGAGCTTAAAATTAGACTATTATACGAGGTGTAACATTCGGATGTTACACAAGAGAAAGAGTTTTGTTATATAAACTGATAGAAAACGGGTCTTGAGAATCGATTCTTTTCCACGAAGACCTACTTTACGCTGAATTTCGCGAAAAATCGAGTCTTTTTATATCTTACTGATAATCAAAACGTTATAAATACAGACGTTTTCTGCTATGATCAGAGCAGCTTTTTCACACAAAATTCTCTAGAGAATTTTTGGTCAAAAAGGTACTTTGATGCTATCAACTAACCTTTTTGACCATGTCATCTCACCTTTCTGACCTTGTCATTCTACCGAAATGACACCATCAAAGTACCTTTTTGTGCTCGTGACAACAGTAAAGGCAGTGAAAAGTTGCTGCTATTTCTTGCTTGGAAAACTATGACGCCTTTTTCTTCTCTCTAGATTGCAAGTGGATCCGAACAGTGTTTTGTAAAACAATATACCAGCTTACATGACTCATAGAAATTAGAATAATCTTCTTAAAAAGTACTCATGTGGAATCGCAAAGATCCCTTTTTCGCAGTCTCATATGCTTGGTATTCTCATTTCCTCCCCTTGGGGAGGGTTAGGGAAGGGCCTGAGTTAGGAAAGGGCCTTATTCCTATTTCCCTTCCCTATACTCTTTCGGCGACACCCCATAATACCGTTTGAAGACCTGCGAGAAATGGTTCTGGTCATTGAAGCCAACACGATACGCGATTTGCGAAATGTTGATAGTGCCCAACTCGAGCAAGTGGACAGCCTCCTTCATACGCATGTCGCGGATGAACTTGCCTGTGGCTATACCTGTCATCTCCTTCATCTTGCGATGGAGTTGGGCACGGCTAAGTCCAATCTCATCTGCCAACGTCTCGACATTATAGTCAGGATCAGAGAGATGTTCATGGATGCAGTTGACGATACGCTCCATCAATACTTCGTTGTTGCCCTTTACCTCTTCCTGCCCGATCATCTTGTCGATCTGTGGCTCTGTCGTCGCCTTGCCTTTGACACGTCGCAATGTGCTGATCAGATTGTCGATCGTCAGCCGCAATTCTTCCATGTTAAACGGTTTGGAGAGATAAGCGTCAGCACCATGGCGCAAGCCCGTGACACGGTCGTCAACGGCGCTCTTGGAAGAGAGCAGGATGACGGGCAATGCTCTCAGATGAGGATTCTCCTTGATACGCTCCAACAGCGTGATACCATCCATTTCGGGCATAGAGATGTCGCTGACTACAAT
The DNA here is from genome assembly GCA_900540375.1 of uncultured Prevotella sp. Lineage (GTDB taxonomy): Bacteria > Bacteroidota > Bacteroidia > Bacteroidales > Bacteroidaceae > Prevotella. The sequence continues at coordinate 13,514 of UQFS01000035.1, read as the reverse complement.
GTCGTAATGGTCGGGCATCATCAGCAATTTCTTTAACGCCTCACGTCCATTTCCTGCCACCGAGACACGATATTCATCACCCATTTCTATGGCGACATAATGTGTCAGTTCCTCGTCGTCGTCGACCAACAGCACCTGTACATTGCTCTTGGGACGTGGAGCACCGACAACCGCTTTCTCTTTTTCAGTCTTTTCATCTATGATCTCTTCCGTCTTGAGATGGTCTTTCCCGAGTGGCAGCTTCACCGTGAAACAAGCACCATGCGCCACGTCCTTGCGGTTGGATGCCTCTATCGTGCCATGATGCAAGGCTACGACAGAGCGGCAGAGATCCAGTCCGATGCCGGTACCTTGTATTTTCAAATTGGCTTTGTTCATCCCTTGGTTGAAACGATCAAAGAGATGCTTGGCCGTCTCCTCATCGCCCACGCCTACACCATTGTCCATCACCCGGATGACTGCCTTGGAATCTGTTGACGACAGCGCGATCTTGATTTCGCCACCATCTTCAGTATATTTAAAAGCGTTGCTCAACAGATTACCAATCACCTTATCGATGTTCATCCGATCGACCCAAGCCATCACATCATAGTCATGCTCGAAGGCAAAGTGAATGCCACGTTGCTGCGCCTCATAATCATAGAGCTTGCAGGTGCCGGTGATCAACTTGATGAGACTCGTCCGCTGACAATGGATCTGCAAAGCGTGCATGTCGAGTTTGCGTTTGTCGAGGATCTGATTCACGAGTTGGCAGATACGTTTCGTGTTGCGGTCGATGACTTGTAGCAAACTGAGTTTTGAGGGATCTGTCTCTGATGACAACAGGTCATGCAGCGGATTGACAATCAGAGTCAGCGGTGAGCGCACGTCGTGCATGGCGTTGATGAGGAACCGCATCTTGGCCTCATCGAACTGGTGCTGCTTGCGATGCCAATAGAGATGCCAGAGATAATAACCCAGTAAGCAGAGCAACAACAGATAAACCAAGAAAGCCCACGTACTGGCATACCAAGGCGCATGCACCACCACCTTAATTTTGCAAACACCGGTGATGGAGCGTCCGCCATAGACAGCTCGCACCTCGATGGGATAGGTACCTGTACCGAGGCTGTTGAATCGGATGGTGTTGTCGCCCGTCGCGTTGGCATGCCAAGGTCCATCCTTGATGCGATATTCATAGATCACACTGGCAGCATCACGATAGTCGAGCAGCGAAAACGTCAGTGTCAGCGTGTGGTTGCGGGGATACATATCTATCTGTCCGCTTTGTGGCAACTGCCAAAGGTCGTCGATCACGGCTCCCGTCAGCCACACACGACCCTGCCGGTTCTGTATCTTTTTCACTGACTGAGGATAGAACACGGTCACGCCACCGTCAAAACCAAAACCGATCATGCCGTCAGCAGAGCGGAACGACACATTACCGAGATATTCGCCCGTGATCTGGCCATAGCCGGTGCCGTAGGAGATGAAGCGGCGGGTATGGTGATCGTATTGCCACAGTCCCGCCGGGGTGCTCACCCACAGGTCGCCCCACATGTCGCTCTGCACACTGCAGATCTTTTGATCCGCCAACATCTCACTACCGGGGAAGAGCTTCACACGGCGGGAGCGACGGTCGTAGAGATAGAGTCCCGACTCAGTGCCAATTACGATGTCGTCATCGGGCGTCACACACAAGCACTCCGTGACTTGCCCCGACAACAGCGCGTCCCAGCCAAAGGGATGGAAACTGCCTGTTCGCAAGTCAAGACAACTCACTCCGCTCGTTGTCGCTATCCATAAGCATTGGTTGCGATCTACTGTCATAGCGGTGACCCAGTCGTTGCACAAGTGGCCCAAGGAGCCTTTGTCGGTGGAGCGGTAGAGACGGCAAGCTTTCGTACGCGTATTATAGCTCATTACCCCTTGCCCTTGTATGGAGAAGAGGATGGTGCCCAAGCCGTTATCACACATCACTCCTTTAAATCCTGCACACTTTAAGACAAGGGAGAGGCTACCCATCACAGGATTCAACTCATAAAGACCATCGGTGCGACCTACCCAGTAGCGGCCGTCTCGACCGTGACAGACAACATTCGCGTCAGAAATACCGCCTACGTGTTGCGTAACAATACCGTAATGATTGAAATGGAACAGGCCATTACCCCATGCCGTGCACCACATCCCGCCATCATCGGTAGCCGCTACGGAGGACAATGCGACATCATACACAGGATTCTGAGCGGTGAACGACCATATCTGAAACGGCAGAGGATGGTCGTTGAGCAGCAACAGGCCGATCCGGAAGCAGCGTGCCCATAAATTGCCATACTTGTCGAAGTCCAAGGCATGAACGGGCGCTAAACGGAGATCAAAGCGATCATGAACATAATTCACCGGTTCAGGTGCCGCACCACGATGCACGCGATAGAGTCCTCGCTCAGTACCAACAAACAGCTGTCCCGAAGGCGACTCTTTGGCACAAGACAAGCCTGTCTGTAACATTTGCGGCGAGATTTTGTAATCGGAAGCTACAAAGCTATTCCCACGATTAGCTAACAATGCATTCTTGAAAACCAGTAAGACCGTCCCATCATGGCAGACCACGAATTGCAAAACATCGCCAGGAGGTAGTTTCCATCGGTTCAGTCCCACAATGCGTCCCTGCCTCATGGCAATGCGATAGAAGACATTGTCTTTACCTGTCATCCATAGGTTTCCTTGATGGTCAAAACAGAGTTGTCCCAGCATCTTGTCATTGGTAAGACGGTTGATTCGTATGGCTTCTTCTATTTTTTCGCTGCCGTTGCGAATCACAAAGACACCATAACCCGAAGTGGCTATGTAAATATCGCCATTCTTTGCTTCCACCAAATCAGAGACTCTCGGTTGGATATTCTTTGGAAAGGGGACATTGTCGAAGCGGTTGGTCGTGATGTCATAGCGCGACAGATTTTTGTTGGTGCCCACCCACAATCTGCCTTTGCGGTCACTCAGCATATCACAGATCTCATTACTGCCAATGCTGTGGCTGTCGTTGCGATGATGCTGATAGAGTGAGAAGCTATATCCGTCGAAACGGTTGAGTCCATAGTCGGTTCCTATCCACACAAAACCATAACGGTCCTGGCACACTGCCTTGACGGCACTGCTGGAGAGTTGCTTGCCGGTATATAGTACTCCGCCTAACTTCAAATCGAGTTTTGCCGTCTGCTCCGGATTGCCGTAAGCACATAAAGACGTACACTTCGGCAGACTTCCTGCGAAGAACAGCAATAAACATATCAGTATAAAACGTCTCATCTTCGATCGGGCTTTAGTCTTGTAAGAGGTTGATAACGCTTGCAAAGATACGAAAAACCTTGGAATGATGTTTCATCCAGTGCCTATAAGTCCACTATGTGCAACATTTAACATGTCATCATGCAACGTTTGGGCTACTGTGCTCGGCTCAGTGCTTGCCTCGCTGAGCATCATGTGGCCGTCGTTTATCCTGATGATCAGCATCAGCCATTATCTGCTCACCCATAAAGACGCGCCTTGGGTGAAGAATGTCTTTGCCGCACTGCGTCCGGCTATCATCGGACTCATCGCTGCCGCTGCCCTGCTGCTGATGAACAAGGAGAACTTCGGCACACCGGCACAAAGCATACCTTATTTCATTATGAGCATCGCCCTGTGCGTGACCGTCTTCTTCGCTACACTGCGCTACAAAGACCACCCCATCTTGGCCATGCTTGCGGGGTCGTGGGATTAGTCGTGTATTAGACCATCATTCATGAACATTCATACGAATGATAAAATCCATGAAGTCTCTCTACTTTCCCTTATTGATGATATAGATTCCGGCTGTCGCCAAAGCTCCGGCCAGCACATATTTCCAATAAAACGTCTCATGCAGGCAGAGACATGAGCTGACAGCACCGACTACGGGGATCAGTGAATTGTAGATAGCTATCTTGCCGACGGGATTGCACGTGAGCAACTTGTTATAGAGCGAGAAGCCTACGGTGCTGATACCGATGAGCAGCAACAACCAAAGGCTTCCCAATGCTGTGATGCGGGGCAACGTACCGCCGAAGAGCAGGCCGAAGCCTACGAGGATCACGCCACCGATAGCCAGACTGTAGCCCGTCCCGACAAACACGTTGACGCGCTTGCCGAGCCCACGGGTGAGCAGCGAGGCGGTGGCACCGCAGAGGGCATTGAGAATGATCATGCCGTCACCCAGCCACGTGAAGCGCCCACTATCCGCGCCTCCTAAGTTCAGCGAGAGGATGCCGGCAAAGCCCATCACGCAACCGACAATCTTGTTGGGTGTCATACGGTCGCTCTTGAAAAACATACAAGCCATGATCACCACGGAGAACACACTGAGCGAATTGAGAATAGCGGCACGCGAACCTTCACTATGCGAGAGGCCTATATAGAAGAAGGCATAATGAAGGGTGGTGTTGACAAGGCAAAAGAGCAGAAGATACCACCAGTCGATGCCGCTTCTGACATGGAAGTCCTTATGTCCGAGTTTCGCCATAGCCAGAATGATCAGTCCCGCTATGCAGAATCTCACACCGGCAAAGAGCATCTTGCTGCCCGTCATCGCCGGCGTAATCTGAAATTCGGCATAGCCTAACTTGATGAGCGGATAGGCAAAGCCCCACGCGATGGCTGCTGTCAGAGCAAAGACGGCTACCCACAGCGGACGCTGGAAAATAGATATCGATTGCGTTTTCTTCATCGTTTCTTATGTCATTATCATCATGTCGACACGTGTGTGCTTTCGCCCTGCCGCTCATGGAATTTATGCAAAGGCAAGACTTTTTTTCCATATTTCCTCCTTGATAACAGTGATCTTACCTACTTTGTCGACTGTGGTATAGACACCGGCTACGACGCCTACAAGGCAATGGCACTCGGTGCCAACGCTGTGGCAGTGGGGCGTGGCATCCTCGCCCCGTTGCTGAAAGAAGGCAAGGACGGCGTGGTGAAGAAAGTGCGCAAGATGAATGAGCAGCTCAGCGAGATGATGATGTATACCGGTATCGCTGACACCCTGTCGTTCGATGCCAGCGTCATCCACTTTCTATAAGATTGCGGTTTACCCGGCTTTGATGTAGAGGCGTTTTTTATACCTCTACATCATCCTCTGATGAAATAAATAGATTTCGAGATCGACGCAATAATGTTGCTTAGCTAACTCTCAGTGCTTGGCCTCTGTCCATTCCAGCCATCCACCTCGCAGATTGATAACATGATAACCGGCCTTTGCAAGAATGCCCGCTGCCTTTAGGCTTCGCTTTCCCGAGCGACAATACACGGCTACTGTCTTGTCCTTAGGGAGAGCGGCTACCGCCTCAGCCTGAAAGCTGTCCTCCAGTACATCAATGTTTCTCGCACCTTCGATGTGACCGGCATTGTATTCTTCTGTTGTTCTGACATCAACCACGACGACAGTATCAGCTTGGATGATTTGAGCAAACTTCGTAGCTGACACCGTTTTTATCGAATCCTGTTGGGCATTGCAACAGGATGCAAAGCCCAAAACTCCGAGCAATAGAGATAATAACTTCTTCATGTTGATATGATATTTCTGGTACAAACTTACGAAGAAAATTCCAATTAATTGCTTATAGGATGAATTTTTTCCAAAATACACAAAATTACAGTCTTCTGATTCCATGATATTGGTTAGAAAAGCCGCAATCGGGATATACGACGGATGAGGGGGAATGTTGTAACTTTGCAACCGGTAAAAAGAAATGTATATAGAGAAAATCAACAGTCCCAAGGACTTAAAATCGCTTTCCGTGGAACAGCTCGGTGTGGTGGTCGAAGAGGTACCCATCCATCTTGTATTAAGTTTTTTGTCGAGGCAATAGAAATGCTCAGCGTCAGCCACAAACAAGCTATCACCCGAGAAGATGATGTTGCTATGCGTACCGGTGAGCACTGCGCCTATGCCCGTAGAGAATATCGCCTCTCTTGTGAAATCACTACTTGGCAGGGTTCTCCTCTCTTTGGCAAAACTGAACCGAGACTTTAGTGGTTCCTTAACTCCAGCCGTAAATGCATGACGAAGTGTATCGCCGGTGACAATATTCAAGCGGATCAGGCTGTCGCCCATCAGATAATAGAATTGCTTGTTGGACTTGTCAATGTAAGTGTGGGTCCAAAGATAGTGTTAAAATGGCAAAGGACTGGTTTCCCGTCTGCGTATGCGCCCAAGCCGATTTCTTGATAATCCAACAGAGATTTCTTTGGGGTATGCATCGAAATAACCGATAAAACGGCCACCATAAGGATGAGGATCTTTTTTCATGATTGCTATTTGTCTGATTTCTTAGGCAAAGATACATCTTTTTTGTCTTTGTGCTTTTTTTTCTGTTACAATTTTGATTCCATGTTGGTAGTGCCAATGTCTGCTGTGTTCATTTCTCAAGACCATATTTGTCTCTTAACCGCTTGGGCAGCTTACTGAGCACAAGCTGATAAGACTGGGTGATAAGGCTTTTCACCACATCACCGTCAATTTCATCAAGAAAGACATCGTTCCAATGCACCTTGTTCAGATGGTAAGCCGGTCGGATGCCGTCATAATAGTCACGCAATGTCTGCCCTTGCTCAGGTGGGAGCTTCAGCGCACAGGAAGGTTCCGGAGCACCCAACCGCAAGTGAAGGTATATCTTACCCTCAATGCGGAAGAGCACACAGCCTTCGCCATAAGCCTGGTCCTCGGTAGTCCCCGGCAAGGACAGCGCATATTCACGTACTTCTTCGATATTCATCAGCATTTATGTTTAAAGTTATTCACCTTGTTCTTTACTTAGATTATCTCCGCCACAGTCCATCGGCGTATTTCTTCGCTTCACTTCCTCCTCTTGCTCCTTCCTCGCTTCCTCAATGGCTTTCTCATAGCCGGTAAGGGCAGCGAAGGGCGAGAACTGGGCAGCACGGTTATACATGCTCATCCTCGGATGCTTCGAAGAGACATGGTGCGAGAGGTTGATGATGTCGTCGTAATTGTCCATTTGCTTTTACCTTTTTACTTCTTTACCTCTTTACTTTTCCCTACGCTTTGTGTCCTCCTATCTGATTGTTCCTTTCTTTCTGCGTCGCACCCTCAGCGTAGTTCAGTCCACGGAGGAGGGCGTTCTTGCCAAATTCCTTCTTGATTTTCAGCGCAGCCTCCTGTAGGCGGCGCTCCTTGGCAGCAGCATTTTCCTCCTGCTTCTGCCTTTCAGCTTCCGCCTGATAGTCGGTGAAGAGGTCGAGCTGTACGGGCGTATTCTGCCGTTGTCGCTTGGCCTCGTCCTCGCTGATGACGTGGTTGACGGTGATGTTGAGCCGCCGGACTAACAGGATGGAATTAACGATACGGTCATAGAGTTGTGTGACAGCATCGATAAGTTGACTCGATGATGATGTAGGGCGGTCAAGGCTGATGGAGCCATGTGCGTGTTTCGGTACGCTGCGGCCATACCAGTCGGTACTGACCTCACCATGGTACTGCGCACGGATAGCGGGATTGGCGAGGCTCTCGCGGTCGTAGCCCACCGTGAGGACTATCTGATCGCCCACGAGATGCTTGTCAACCAAGTCGAGCGACAACGCATCGGCCATCTCACGGGCGACTACCCTGCCCTTCTCTGCCGTATAGGGACTTTGCAGCACCTGCCCGCTGCCCAAGGAGTTCGTTTCGGGCTTGTAGGCTTTGATATAGTCCATTGTCACCGGCTCCCATCCCCATGCGTGGTCGATGATGAGCTCAGCGTTGACACCAAACATTCTGTAGAGCAGTTCCTCATTGTCTATTGATATTCTTGCAAGCTGCCCCATCGTTTCAACCCCGATGGTGCTGAGCCTTGCCACGATGCCACGGCCGAAGCGCCAGAAGTCGGTCAAAGGCTGATGGTTCCACAGCTTCTGTCGGTAGCTCATCTCATCGAGTTCGGCTATGCGCACGCCGTCCTTGTCAGCCGGAATGTGCTTGGCCACAATGTCCATCGCCACCTTGCAGAGGTAGAGATTGGTACCGATGCCCGCCGTGGCCGTGATGCCCGTCGTGCTCAGCACATCGCGGATCATCGCCATCGCCAGCTCGTGCGCCGTCATCTTGTAGGATTGCAGATAGTCAGTGACGTCGGCAAAGATCTCGTCGATGGAATAGACGTGGATGTCCTCCGGCGCGATGTACTTGAGGTAGATGCCGTAGATTTGGCTGCTCACCCTGATGTACTCCGCCATCCGTGGTGTGGCGGCGATATAGTCTGCCTCCCTGTCGGGATGCTCCGCCAATTCCTTTGCAAGATACGACTTTCCCGTGAACGGTCTGAAACCGATAGCCTTATGCCGCTCGTAGTTCACCTCCCGCATCTTCTCCACCACTTCGAAGAGCCGGGCACGGCCTCCCAGTCCGTAAGCCTTCATCGAGGCCGACACGGCCAGACAGATCGTCTTCTCCGTGCGGCTCACGTCGGCCACGACAAGGTTGGTCGTCAGCGGGTCAAGTCCCCTGGCGACACACTCCACTGAACTGTAGAAACTCTTCAGATCGATGGCAACGTATGTTCTGCTCTTGTTGGTCAATGATGGATGAGAATTATTATATGACTGCTACAAAATTAATAAAAATAATGTAATTAGCCATAGCAATATAGGAATAGTATTCATTTTGAAACACCGAAAGATAATACCCAAAGTTAAATGAGGTTATCCTCCTATGAATAAAAACGTCTAACAGGTAGGAAATGATGGAAGGACAGTCATCTTTAGAAAGCCGAAAATCACTTACAAAAACATATCCGCGAAAAGTTTCAATCTAGAGAGCACGGCAAAGGCTTTTTGAGAAAGAAGTCTGATGAAAACAAGAAAATAGCGGTATGAAATCATCAAAAAGGTGAGATGATGAGGTCAAAAAGCCTTTTTGAGTGGGTCAGAAATGTACTTTGATGTGATGGAACTACCGAGATGACCAAAAATTTTCTAGAGAATTTTTCATCAAAAAGGTACTTTGACAAGAGCTAAAAAACGGAACAAAACTTATCTCACTGTTAATCAACGACTTAAGAAAACGCCCGAAAATCGCAAAAATTCGGGAAAGAGGCCTTTTGCTGGCAAAGAATGGCAGGAAAAGGGCTCTAAAATGTCAGTTAATTCAACAATTGCTGCAACCGTCAGAAAGTAGGATCCATGTCCTCATCACAATATTTTTTTGCAAAAACTTCTTTGTTCTCAGATTTCTTTGTAACTTTGCATTGTGTTTAGCAGCGAAAGCTGTTTGGCACAACACACATTATTGGGGTGCTTGGGCGTTTGCCCTCGCTGAGATCATACCCGTTGAACCTGATACGGACAATACCGACGCAGGGACGAGATTTTCTTTTCACCTCTTTAATATATATGTGCTTATGGTAAAAAGAAAACATCTAATTATTTTAAACAGTCATGGATAAACACTTATTGATGCTGGCCGCACTCTCTTGTGCCGCCACCACCTCATGGGCTGCCGACAACGAGCCGGCAGACTCCATCCGCACGTATGAGCTGCAAGGCGTGCAGGTGACCTCCACCCGCGCCGGCAAGAAGACTCCTATGGCCTTCTCTACGCTCACTCAGAAACAAATCAAACAAGTGAACTTCGGACAGGATATTCCTTATATCCTCTCACTGACGCCCTCCGTCACCACCACCTCCGACGCCGGCAACGGCATTGGCTACACCTCCATCCGCGTGCGTGGCGTGGATCCCAGCCGCATCAACATCACGGCCAACGGCGTGCCTGTCAACGACGCCGAGAGCTCGCAGGTCTACTTCGTCAACATGGCCGACTTCGCCTCATCGGTGCAGAGTATGCAGATACAGCGCGGCGCCGGTACGTCGACCAACGGTTCCGGTGCCTTCGGTGCTACGCTGAACATGCAGACCGAGAATATCGGCACACAGCCCTATATCGGCCTCGACGCCAGCGCAGGATCGTACTACAGCCACAAGGAGACACTGCGTTTCGGCACCGGTCTGCTTGGCGGACACTGGGGATTGCAGGGCCGACTGTCTAACATCGGGTCGAAAGGATACCTCGACCGCGCCTCGACGAAGCTCAACTCCTACTTCCTTCAGGCCGGATACTTCACTGACAACACGATGGTGAAATTCCTTACCTTCAACGGTACGGAGCGCACCTACCATGCCTGGAACTACGCTTCGAAACACGAGCAGAGCCTCTACGGCCGACGCTACAACTCGTGCGGCGTGTACTGGGATGAGAACGGCAACATGCAATACTACGACGGCCAGACCGACAACTATCATCAGCAGAACTATCAGCTCATCGTCAACCAGCTGCTCGGCGACAAGTGGAGCCTCAACGCTACCCTGCACTATACCAAGGGCCAGGGCTACTACGAGGAATATAAAGACGGTAAGGCTTGGGCCGACTACGGACTGGCTACCGACGACAAGAGCAACATCATCGTCAGCAACGGCACAACGTACTACTCCCACATCATGGGTGACCTCGTGCGCCAAAAGAAGATGGACAATGATTTCTACGGTGCCATCGCCAGCATCAACTACGACAACAAGAAGGATCTGAAGGCTACGCTCGGCGCAGGATGGAACCGCTACGACGGCAAGCACTTCGGCAAGGTCATCTGGGAAACGACTACACCTTATTATATATATAAGGATGCCAACGGCAACAAGCTGAAGGATGCCAACGGCACAGTGACAAGACCTTATCAGCCCACAACCACGGTGTATCCCGACTTTGAGTATTACCGCAACGAAGCATGGAAGAGTGACTTCAATGTCTATGGCAAGGCTGCCTGGACCTTCCTGCCGGGACTCAACGCCTACGTCGACTTGCAGTACCGTCATGTGGGCTTCCGTCTGCAAGACCCGGGCGACTGGTACGGTGCCAACCCCGGCAACAAGCTGTGGGCTCACGATGATTTCGACTTCTTCAACCCGAAGGCCGGACTCAACTATCAGCTCGACAACCACAACCGCTTCTATGTCAGCTACGCCATCAGCCACAAGGAGCCGACACGCAACGACTATCAGAACAACTATGTCAGCCATCTGAAAGCCGAAAAACTCCAGGACTGGGAGTTGGGCTACCACTACGAGAGTCCCGTATTCTCCGCAGGCGTGAACCTCTATTACATGTACTACAACCATCAGTATGTGCTCACCGGCGAACTCAATGAGATCGGTGAGATGAAGGCCAGCAACGACAACAGCGGTAAGTCTTATCGCGAAGGCATCGAGCTGGAGGCTGCGTGGAAGCCTTGCCAGTATTTCCGCTGGGATGCCAACGCCTCCTTCTCGCACAACATCTGCAAGGACTGGACGGTGACACTCGCCGACGGCACGGCCGGCAACCTCGGAGACACGCACACGGCCTTCTCGCCTGACTTCATCCTGAACAACATCCTGACGTTCACCTACGCCGGTTTCAACGCCGGCGTGCAGAGCCAGTACATCGGCAAGCAGTATCTGACCAACACTGACTTTGACAGCTACAAGAATTACAACAAGGACGGCAACTTCAATCAGAACGTGGACATGTTCCTCAAGAAGCATTTCAACACCAACGTGGATCTGAGCTATCATTTCACCCTGCCCCACTTCGGACTGAAGGGCATCACCCTCGGCGTGACGCTCTACAACATCTTCGACGCGAAGTACGACAACAACGGATGGGCAGCTCCCTCGTTCCGCAAGGACAGCAAGGGCAATGTCGAGGCTTACTGCACCGACGACCTCTACGAGGCCGGCTTCGCCCCCTCGGCTCCGTTCAACTGGATGGCACATCTGAGCATCAACTTCTAATGCTGGATATTATTGGAACGATCATCGGCCTTGTATATATCTATCAGGAGTACAAGGCATCGATATGGCTATGGATCACCGGCATCATCATGCCGGTGGTCTATATGTTTGTTTACCTCGACGCCGGACTCTATGCCGACTTTGGCATGCAGGTGTACTATGCTTTGGCAGCCGTCTACGGTCTGCTCGTATGGAAGTTGGGCAAGAAACGCGGACAAGAGCATGAGGGCGACATGCCCATCACGCACGTGAAGCGCAGTCTGCTTCTCCCCTCTCTTCTGCTCTTTCTCGCTGCCTGGGCGCTGGTCTACTGGATCCTCATCCGCTTCACCAACTCCACCGTGCCCGTCCTCGACTCCTTCGGCAACGCACTGAGCTTCATCGGACTGTGGTGGCTGGCCCGCAAATACGTGGAGCAGTGGTTGCTGTGGATCGTCATCGATGCCGAGCTCTCCGCCCTCTATGTCTACAAAGGTCTTCCCTTCACCGCCGCACTCTACGCCCTCTATGTCACCATCGCCGTGGCAGGATATTTCAAATGGAAGAAAGCGATTGTTAGCTGAATAGTTACTTATAAAGATAACGATGAAAAATGAATTCTCTGCCGTCATCCTTGCCGACGGCGATTTCCCTACTCATCAAATACCATTGAGCATCTTGCATCAGGCACGACGGCTCATCTGCTGCGACGGTGCACTGCTCACACTCTTCAAGCACCAGCCACAAGAAATAGAAAGACTGAGAGCGGAAGGAAGACTCTTTGGTGTGGGCGACGGCGACAGCCTGCCTGCCGGGCTCAAGGCGCAGTATGCCGACATCTTCCACGCGGTCAGCGAGCAGGAGGATAACGACCTCACCAAAGCAACACGCTTTGCTATCGGTCTGCTGAAGGCATCAACAAAGGAAAACGGCGAGAAGCAACCGCCACGGCTGGCCTATTTAGGAGCCACTGGCAAGCGCGAGGATCACACCCTCGGCAACATCGCGCTGATGATGCGCTACCTGCGTGACTTCGCCATCCTGCCGGAGATGTATACCGACTACGGTTGGTTCGCACCCGCACAGGGCGACATGGCGTTCAGCACCTTTGAGCGACAGCAGATGAGCATCTTCAATTTCTCTTGCACAAAGCTGGAGAGCACGGGACTGCGCTGGCAGAGCTACGCCTATAAAGAATGGTGGCAGGGCACACTCAACGAATGCACTGGCAGCGAGGTCAGCTTTTGGGCCGACGGCGACTACATGGTCTACCGCACCTACAACGCCAAGTAAACCTCTGTACTGCGCTTATCCCTTGTTGAGCAGATGGCGCAGCACCTCCAACGGTGCATAGAGAATCATGCGTGGCCCCGTCCACCGCATGATCTGCCGCACACGCTCACGCTGAGCAGGCGCATAGCAGTGACAGGGGCAGTGCTTGCACGCCGGCTTCTCGTCCTGCCAGCGACAATGATCCAAGCGGTGCTGACAGTAATCGATCAGCGCACGATATTCCTCGGAAGGCTCCTGCTGATGGAGCCGATGACGGCAATAGAGCCGGATCATAAATGCAATCGTACGCTTTTCCCTATCAATGATTTTTCCCATAATGCGGTTCGTTTTTGTTGAATAGCTGTTGTTGATGAACTGCAAAGATAGCAAAAAATTCTGAGTTTTACCCCATTCTGTACTACTTATCCAGTTCGACCTCTTTTTGCTTC
>UQFS01000034.1 GCA_900540375.1 uncultured Prevotella sp. | reverse complement strand
AGCCTCTTTTTGACCATTTGGGCATTTAGGGTGACGCAATGATGAAGTCAGGAAAAAGCTCAAACATACTTTTTCTATTGTACCCTATTCTTTAGTTCACGTTTCAAATCCTACAATATCTAAATAACAGTACAAAAGGAGAATACAGCCTATCTACCAACACGATGACATTAAAAAAGAGGGAGAAGCACGGCTTTCCCTCTTATCTTATAGTATATTTGTCACCAACAAGCCCTACAGGATTCCCAACTGATGCAGGAACACAGCGAGGATGCACACGGGCGAGACGAAGCGGACGGTGAAGAGCCAAACGGAATAGAGACAGCCCCGCACAGTGCCCCAATTGGTAAACTCGTCCTTGACAATGCGATTCGGCACCACCCAGCCAATGAGGATGCAGGTGAAGAAAGAGCCGAGCGGCAAAAGAACATTGGAGGTCAGATAGTCACAGCACTCCAAGAAGGTTCTTCCGAAAAGGCTGATGTCTGCCGCACCACACGACAGCGAGCTGAGCACACCGATGGTCACACACACCAGCGTCTCCATGATGGCTCCCTTCTTACGCGAGATACGCAACTCCTCATAGAACATTGCTGTGCCGATCTCGTGCATGGAAATGGTCGAGGTCAGTGCCGCCAAGGCCAGGAGCGCATAGAACAGTACGCTGATGATATACCCGAGTACTGGGCTGAAGGCTTGCTGAAAGACATTGGGCAACGTGATGAAGATGAGTGAGGGACCACTGTCGGGACGCACACCCACCGAGAATGCCGCGGGGAAAATCATCAGTCCGGCCAGCACAGCGATAAGCGTATCGATACCGGCAATCTGCAAAGCTGACTTTGACAGATTGGTTTGACGGCTGAAATAAGAGGCGTAGGTACACAGGCAAGCCGTACCGAGTGACAGCGAGAAAAAACTCTGTCCCAAGGCATCAAGGAGGACATTGCTATTGATTTTACTGAAGTCGGGATTGAACAAGAAAGCGATGCCCTTGCCGGCACCGGGCAAAATACAGGAGGCCACCACGATGACGAGCAACAATATAAATAAGGTGGGCATGAGCATATTGCTGAACTTTTCAATGCCTTTCCTCACTCCGCGGATGACAACCAAATGTGTCAGCACGATGAAAGCGACGGTCCACAGCAATGGCTTCACGGGATCAGAGGAGAAGCTCTTGAAATAAGCTGCCACATAAGCGGGGTCGCCATGAATGCCTCCCAGTACGGAGGCGACGAGATATTGCAAGCACCATCCGGCCACCACGGCATAAAAGCCCAGGATGATCATGGACGTAACGGCTCCCATATAGCCGATCAACGACCACCAACGACCACCCAACTGATAGTAGGCGCGTGCCGCGTTGGAAGCGCCATGCCGTCCCACGATAAACTCGGCAATCATACCGGGTATGCCCAGTATGAGTATACTTACCAAATAGACAAGCAGGAAGGCGGCCCCACCGTCCTGTCCGGTCAAATAAGGAAAGCGCCAGATGTTTCCAAGTCCTACGGCAGATCCTGCCGTAGCGAGGATGACGCCTATCTTAGTTCCAAAGCTACCACGTTCAGACATAAGCAATGATGAGTGTTGAATGTTGAATGATGAATTGAAGAGGGGGGCGGCGCACTGCAGCTAAGGGGACGGCGCCGAGCGCCGTCGTACAGAACCAAGCTAACCACAAAGGGTTGCTCCTTCCCTCCCACCTCATTCTTGAAGCATACTACGCCCCTCTCCTTGGGAGAGAGGATTGGGGGGGTGAGGCCGTTCTAAATCACATTGAACTGATGCAGGAAGATGCTCAGGATAGCTAACGGACAGACGAAGCGCACCAAGAAAAGGAAGACACCGAAGAAGCGGCCGCGCAGCGTGCCCCAGTTGGTAAACTCATCCTTGACAATCGACTTGGGAATGAACCAACCCAAGAAGATGCAGGTCAGGAAGCCGCCAACCGGCAGGAAAATCTGTCCGGTGACGAAGTCAAACACATCAAACAGAGTCTTGCCGCCCACATGCAACCAGTTGACAGCGCCCAGTGACAAAGAGCAGAAAGCACCGATGATGGTGGTGGTGATTGTCACAATCGTTGCTCCAGTCTTGCGCGACAAGTGCAGCTCTTCACTGAAGAACGAAGTGCTCACCTCGTGCAAAGAGATCAGGGAGGTCAAAGCTGCCAGACTCAGCAACGCATAAAACATCAGTGAGACGATCCATCCCACCACCGGCATACCAGCAAACGCCTGATTGAAGACATTGGGCAGGGTGATAAACACCAGCGACGGGCCGCTGCCAGGATTCACACCCACCGAGAATGCAGCAGGAAAGATGACCAATCCGGCAAGGATGGCCACGAAGGTGTCGACCAATGCCACCTGAATGGCAGAGTTGGCGAGATTGGTTTGTCGGGTATAATAAGAAGCATAGGTACAGATGCAACCCATCGCGATACTCAGCGAATAGAAGCTCTGCCCCAACGCATTCAGAAAAGTCTGATGCGTCACCTTCGAGAAGTCGGGCCTCAAAAGGAAGGCTACACCCTTCTCGGCACCCGGCAGCAGACACGCGGCCACCACGATGACCAGCAGTAAAACGAAGAGTGTAGGCATCATCAACTTCGAGGCTTTCTCAATGCCACCGCGGATGCCATGGATAATCACGAAGTAGGTGATCCACAAGATGATGATCGTCCAGAAGATCGGACGCACCGGACTGGCGGCAAAAGTGTCGAAATAAGTCTTCACTGCAGTAGGATCTCCATGCAGATCACCCACGATTGAAGCATAGATATATTGCAGACACCATCCCGAGACGACAGCATAGTAGCCCGTGATCAGGAATCCAGTGAGCACGCCTAACAGTCCCACATACTTCCAAGCCTTTCCACCGGACATCTTGGAATAGGCGCGGAAGGTGTTCGACGCGCCGTGACGACCAATGATAAACTCCGAGATCATACACGGAATGCCCAACAGCAGCACACATCCTATATATATAAGGATGAAAGCGGCTCCACCGTTCTCTCCCGTCATATAGGGGAAGCGCCACACGTTTCCCAAGCCGACGGCACCACCGGCCGTGGCCAATATCATGCCTATCTTACTTCCGAAACTTGCTCTTTCTTCTGACATAACATACAACTCATTTCTATTTGATTGCAAAATTATAAAATAATATTGTAATTTTGCAGGAAAAAGCAATAAAAGATAACAGATATGCACAAGATCCTAACATCTTACCCATTGTCAGTACTCAGCGTTGCGGTGATATGGGTGCTCTGTCTGATCCCCATTCCGGAAACGCCCTTGAGCGACGTCAGTATGATCGACAAATGGACACACTTCGTTCTTTACGGTGGTCTGTGCACCATCGTATGGGCAGAATACGGGCGTCAGCATACACGACCGCTCAACAAGCAGGCATGGATCTACACGCTTTTGCTGCCTGTGATCATGGGAGGCTTGATAGAAATCGTTCAAGCTACATGCACAGGCGGCAACCGCAGCGGCGACATTATGGACTGGGTTGCCGACAACATCGGCGTGGTGCTTGGGCAGCTTATCGGTATTCCTCTGACACTAACTCTTTCCAAGTGGAGAAAGGGTGGGCAAGCATGTGGGAATTGTAGAAATGAGGATCGCCCGTGACCTCGGGTCCGATGAAGTCGGGTTTCACAAAGTCTTCGGTCTCACTGCCAAGCTCCACCTCCGCCATCACCAGTCCGTCGTTGTCACCATGAAACTCATCCACCTCGAAGGTATGGTTTCCGCTCTTGACCAGATAGCGATGCTTGTCAATGACTCCGCCCTGGCAGAGCTGCATGAGATGGGCAGCCTCGTCGAGCGTGATCTCTTTTTCAAATTCATAACGTGTCATCCCCCCGTCGCGGCTCTTGCCCTTGATGGTCAGGTAAGCCTTGTCGTCGCGCACACGTACACGCACCGTGGCACCCTCGGCAGGGATATATCCTTGCTGGATATGGGAAGAAGAAAAGGCGGCGCGCTTGTACGCATCGCCTTTCTTCACGAGAAATTTCCGTTCTATCTCCAGTCCGCTCATCACACAGAATGTTTAAATAGGATTTGCTTTCTACCGCAGGTTACGCCCCACTACTTACTGCACGAAGAAGAAGGACCAGATGACATAGATGACAGCCAGCACGATCAGTGCGGCAAAAATGATCTTCACGATCTTGTCGCCCTGGTCTTTCTGTTTGGTCTCGTGATTCGCTCTTTTCGCCTGCGGTGCCACATTGTTCACAGCTTCAGCCGGGATGTGGCTGTTGTTTTTCTTCTTGCTACTCATAATTTTTAATTTTTTAGGTAAGGTAAGTGTTGATATGAGCCTGTACCCCCACCCTGCTTACAGGTGAGCCTGCTCCTCTTCGGGGAACTCCATCAGATAGGCTTTGATGAATCCATCGATCTTTCCGTCCATCACGCCGTCCACATCAGAGGTCTGATAGCCCGTGCGGTGGTCTTTCACACGACGGTCGTCAAAGACATAGCTTCGTATCTGGCTTCCCCACTCTATTTTTTTCTTTCCTGCTTCGATCTTGGCCTGTGCCTCCATGCGCTTCTTCATGGCACGGTCATAGAGCTGACTCTTCAACAGCAACATGGCCTTGGCGCGGTTCTTGGGCTGGTCACGTGTCTCGGTGTTCTCGATGAGAATCTCCTCTTTCTCGCCCGTGTCGGGGTCTTCATACTGGTAACGCAGGCGCACGCCCGACTCCACCTTGTTGACATTCTGACCGCCGGCACCACTGGAGCGGAACGTATCCCAGCTCACGCGGGCCGGATCGACATACACCTCGATGGTGTCGTCGACGAGCGGAGTGACGAAGACACTGGCAAAACTCGTCATGCGCTTGCCCTGAGCATTGTAGGGCGAGACACGCACCAAGCGGTGCACGCCATTCTCACTCTTGAGGAAGCCATAGGCATACTCACCGCCCTCGATGGTCATCGTCATGCTTTTGATGCCGACCTCCTCACCTTCCTGCATGTCGGTGATCGTCACCTTATAGCCGTGGGCATCGCACCAGCGCATATACATACGCATGAGCATCGAAGCCCAGTCCTGGCTCTCGGTACCACCGGCACCGGAGTTGATCTTCATCACAGCGTCCATCGAGTCCTCTTCCTGGCGCAGCATGTTGCGGAGCTCCAGGTCTTCGATGGACTTGATGACCTTGGCGTAGTCGTCATCGACTTCCTGCTCGGTCACCATGTCCTCCTTGTAGAAGTCGAAGGCGAGCTGCAGTTCATCGGCCTGCTGCTTGACGGTCTTATAGCCGTCGAGCCATTTCTGTAAGCCCTTGACCTTCTTCATCTGAGCCTCAGCACGCTTCGGGTCATCCCAAAAGTCGGGCGCCTGCGTGCGAAGCTGCTCTTCTTCAAACTCTACTTTCTTTTGGTCGATATTGAGATAATGATGGAGTTTCTCAGTGCGATCCATCACATCTTTCAATTGATCTGCTGTGATCATTGTTCTTAATTAATAATCAAAAGCCTCACCCCCAGCCCCTCTCCCCAGGAGAGGGGAGTGAAATGCTGCAAGGGAAGACGTTATTTTCTAAATGATATGATTCGTTGTTTGTCGTTGCCAATCGTTTCTGCCTAACATTCGTACATCTTGTCGATGACAGAGGCGTAGTTCTTGTAGATGACCGGTCGGCGCATTTTCAGTGTATTGGTCAATTCGCCCGATTCCATCGAGAAATGGTGAGGCAGCAGCGTGAAGCGCTTGATCTTCTCGTAGTTGGCCAAACTTTGCTGCAGCGTCTCGATGCGCTCCATTATCATATCGTGGATCTCCTTGTTCTCGCAGAGATCTTCACGGCGCTTAAACTTGATGTTGTGTGCCCGTGCATAGTCCTCCAACAAGCGGAATTCCGGCACGATCAGCGCGGAGACGAACTTACGCTGGTCGGCGATGACTGCCACTTGGTCGATAAACTTATCCACGAGCAGCAGCGACTCTACCATCTGCGGGGCGATATATTTGCCGTTACTGGTCTTGAAGAGATCCTTGATACGCTCTTTGAGGAAGAGTTCTCCGTCCTTGAAATAGCCGGCGTCGCCGGTATGGAAGAAGCCCTCCTCATCGAAAGCCTGCTTGTTGAGCTCATCGCGATGGTAGTATCCCTTGGTGATCGTCGGGCCCTTGAGCAGAATCTCGCTGTTCTCTCCGATCTTCACCTCTATGCCCTGAATAGGCCGGCCCACCGAGCCGATGGTGATCCTCTCACCGATATGGTCGCAAGACACAGTGGCCAGACTCTCTGTCAAGCCGTAGCCCACAATCATGTTGATGCCGAGGGAATGGACGAAAGTCTCCACTTCCGGGGACACGTAAGCACCCGCCGTAGGGAAGATATTGGGGTGTTCCAGCCCCATCACCTTGCGCACAAGACTAAGGACTGACTTATCCAGTACTTTATATTCCAATGCCAAGGGCAACGGCGGGCGATTGCCGTTGCAGATATAGTCTACATTATATTTCTTGCCGACGCTCAGCGCGTGATAGAAAAGTTTTTGTTGCCATGCACTTGAGCGGTCCATCTTGTCCTTGACAGCCTGATAGACCTTTTCCCAAAAGCGCGGCACACTCGACATGGAGGTAGGATGTGTCTCGCGCATGCTCTCCTGGATCTCCTTGGGATAGGTGTTGATGATGAGCTGTGCTCCCTCGCCCAAGGCCAGATAGGCCCATCCGCGCTCAAAGATATGGGTGAAGGGCAAAAAGTTGATGACACGGTCGTTCTCCGTGACAGGCACGCAAGCGCCGTTGGCCTTCATGGCTGCCGCATACTGTCCGTAGCTGAGCATCACACCTTTGCTGTCCCCCGTGGTACCACTGGTGTAGAGGATATTGCAGAGATCATCGTCGTTGGCCTGCTTGTAGAGCGCTTCCACCTCGGTCTGACGCGGCAGATCTTCGCCGAGCTTCAGGAAGTCTTCGAAGTAGAGGGCGTTGGGGTCATGCGAACTGATGCGCACGCTGTCGTCGTAGATGATGATACGCTCCAGCGAGGGACACAAGGCAAACACGCGGTGTGCCTTGTTGTATTGATCCTGCTCACCGACGAAGAGGAAACGCACCTGCGCGTCATTGATGATGAACTGTATCTGCTGTTCCGAGCTGGTGGCATAGATAGGAACAGAGCATGCCCGGATACCATACGCGCCAAAGTCGGTGTAGAGATACTGTACGCAGTTTTGCGAGAACACAGCAATATTTTCCTGGGGCTTGATGCTCAGATTCAGCATGGCGTTGCTCACTTGCTTGACACGCAAAGAGAACTGTTTCCAGGAAACAGTCTTCCATTTCAAGCTACCAAACGTACGGAACGTCAGAGCACCCCGCGAGCCGTACTTCTTTGCCTGCTCATGTATCAGCACAGACAGATGACTTCTATTCTGCATAGTACTATGTATTATTTATTGTTGCAAAGATAAAGAATTCTTATTAAAAAGTGAAATGTTTAGGCAGTTTTTATTAATTTTGCCTGCATAACCATTTCTATTTCCGCAACATGAGACACCAAGACTATATCAACGACGCCGCGGAGCTGCTCTCCCGCCTCATCGCCACGCCATCGGTCAGCCGCAACGAGAAAGTGGCAGCAGACGTGATGCAACAACAGATGAACACCTATGGACTCGCCACACACCGCGAGGCCAACAACGTTTGGGCGATTTGCCCGGACTATGATCCCGCCAAGCCGACGATCCTGCTCAACGCACATATCGACACGGTGAAACCGGCCGTTTCGTGGGTTCGTGACCCTTTCAAGCCGACACGTGAGGGCGATCAGCTCTTCGGCTTGGGCAGCAATGACTGTGGCGGCGGCTTGGTCACGCTGCTACAGGTGTTTCGCTATATGACGCTGCGCACGCAGCCCTACAACCTCGTATACCTGGCTTCTGCCGAGGAGGAGGTGTCGGGAAAGGACGGCATCAGCCGTGTCTTGCCGCTGTTGCCCCACATCGACGTGGCCATCGTGGGGGAGCCGACAGGCATGCAACCGGCCATAGCGGAGAAAGGACTGATGGTGCTCGACGTCGTGAGCCACGGAAAGAGTGGGCATGCGGCACGCAACGAGGGTGTCAATGCGATCTATGAGGCGCTCGACGACATGCGATGGATTCGCGATTTCCAGTTCGAGAAGGTGAGTCCTTTCCTCGGTCCTACGAAGATGACGCTGACGGTGGTTCATGCGGGCACGCAGCACAACGTCATCCCGGACGAATGCCGGATGCTCGTCGACGTGCGCACCAACGAATACTACACCAACGAGGAGGTCTACGACATCGTGTGCTCGCATGTCAAGAGTGATGTCCACGCGCATTCGTTCCGCTTGCATTCCTCGCGCATCGACCCAGAGCATCCGCTCGTCAAGCGTTGTGTGTCGCTTGGCCTGCAGCCTTTCGGTTCGCCGACGCTCAGTGATCAGGCGCTGATGCCCTTCCCTTCACTGAAGCTCGGCCCCGGTGAGTCGTCACGCTCCCACAGTGCCGATGAATTCATCAAGATCAGCGAAGTCGACCATGCCTTCACGACCTACCTGCAAGTGCTGGAAGGACTGGAGATGAGCAACACCATTTTATCCGACAAAAGTACGTCCGCAAGAAGTTGCAATATAGAGAAGCGGAAAACGGAGAAAGAAGGATGAAAGTGCAATTTTATCGATTTTACTCGGCTAAAGTACCGAGATGATGCTAAGAAAAAGGTACTTTGACCAAAAATTCTCTAGAGAATTTTCCATCAAAGTACCTTTTTCATGCGGTCAAAGTACCTTTTTGACCTCCAAGAACGGGCGTTTTGGCGAAGTAAACAGCTAATTTTGACAAGTATAAAAGCGGATTATCGAAGCAAAATCACATAAGTTACTAATATACAAATAATTATGAAAAGCTCCTCATTTTTGGCTTCTTTTCGGCCAACACCCATGTTATTTCTGAAAATCGCCTGGAAATTGGCTGAAAAATGTCAGTTTACACAACAAAACAAAGCACATAGATAAGAACATGAAAATAGGCAGATGTAGTACGAGCGCACCTTGAAGCGTACCCTATTACGACATCTGCCTATTCTGTTACTATGTCTGTTTACTATGTTACTCTGTCTTATAAAAGACTTCGCTCCGTCTGTTTACGCTGTCATCTGCCGAGCCACGCCTCCGGATTGAGCTTTGCTCTCTCCTTGCGCAACTGGAACTGCAGAATATGATCAGGGCCGACGGCGCCGAGGATCTGACGTGTGCGCACCTTCTGTCCACGGCTGACGCTGACCGACTTCAGGTTACAGTATACCGAGATATAGGCTCCGTGACGCACCATCACCACCATGTTACCGCCATAGCCAATGACTGCGCTGACCTCACCATCGTAGACGCAACGTGCCTGCGCACCGGGACCACCCATGATGTTGATGCCCTTGTTGTCGAGTGTCACGCCTTTCAGTCCATCCACGTTGTACTGTCCGAAGTGGCTCACGACACGATAGTTGCCAGTGATCGGCATTGGCAGTCGTCCGCGGTTGGCTTCGAAGCCATTGTTCATCATGCGGTCAACGGTAGAGAACTGCTGTGCCTCCTGGCTCTGCTGTTGCACCTGCTTGATCTCCTGCTGAGCGCGCTGAGCGTCGACCTGTTGTTTCAGCTCAGCAGCACGGCGCATCGACTCTGCCTCACGGGCAGCCTGCTCAGCGGCCGCCTTACGTGCCTCAGCCTCACGCTCCGCAGCCTCACGGGCTGCGAGCTCACGGGCAGCAGCCTGCTGAGCCGCACGCTCACTGGCCAAAGCCCTTGCGGCAGCCTCCTGACGAGCCTTTGCCGCGGCAGCCTCACGGGCACGCTGTGCAGCAGCCTCAGCCAAGGCGGCCTGACGAGCCTGTTCCTTGAGCTGAGCCTCACGTTGACGGGCCTCAGCAATGCGGCGCGCGTTCTCGCGCGCAGCGGCTTCGGCAGCAGCCTTTCTCTGTGCCAGCAAGGCAGCACGTTGTTTGGCGGCAGCCTCAGCAGCAGCCTTACGCTTCGCCTCGGCGGCAGCACGGGCACGCACCTTCTGCACCTCTATCTCCACGAGTTGGTCGATCTTGGCGTTGAGTGCGGCATCTTTCTTATGCTGTTCAGCGATGACGGTCTGTATCGTCTTCTGCTGTTGCTGCAAGCCGGCCACCACCTGCTGCTGTTCCGCCTTGTTGCCTTCGAGCTTGCGTTTCTCCTGCTGTCCTTTATATAATAAGGTGTTCTTATGTCCTTTGACGTTTTGCAGTTGACGATGCTTGTTGTTAACCTGTCCCTGCTTGGCGCGGACAGCCTCGCCCTGTGCTCTTTGATACTGGGCATACTCGCGTACGAAGCGCAGGCGACGGTACATCTGATAGAAGTTCTTTGCCGAGAAAATAAACATCAGGCGGTCCTGCACCGAGCGGTGGCGCGCCATATAGCGCATCGACTTGATGTATTTCTGCTGTCGGTCGCGCAACTGTTGCTCTAAGGTCTTCAGCTGCGAGTTGAGGATACCAATGTCTCCCTCGATATGATGAATGTCCTTTTGAATACCCTCGATGTTGTGCTGCCGCTGATCGATCTCCCCGTTGATAGCCATCAGATGCTGCAGGCGCTCAGCGACATCAGCTTTGTTTTTCTTCAAAGCTGCCTCCTGCTCCCGTATTTTCTTCTGTATGGCAGCCCGCTGGTTCTGCAGTCCACGGATAGAGGCGTTGGTGTAGACCGTCGCGTTGCGGCTTCCAGCGTTGGAACGCACGTTTTTCCGTCTGTTTCTCCGACCGTTGCTGTCCGTGGATCTTGCCTGCCCCGAAGCAGCGGCCACCTTTCGACGCGTAGTCTGCTCGGTACGGTTGGTCTTCCGCACCGTGGCAGTCTTGTGCCGTTTTTGCGCATTTAGGGTGAGCGCGAGGCTCACAGTGATCAAGAAGGTAACTATTCGTCTCATTTACATGCTGAGTATTTTACCAAAAACATCCTTTACGTCCATCTGTTTATAGCGGTCAGACACTGTTGACTGCTCGTCCCAGTCGCTGTCGGTCTTGAGTTTTCCCAATTCCAGCGTGACGGTGCACTTCTGTGCTTTCTTCGTTGCCGTAGTAGTGAAAGAGAAAGACTGTGTGGCCGGGAACATCTTGTTGCCAAGCGTCTTGAAGTCGGAGTAGAGCCACACCAACGAAGAATTGCCGTGCGCGGCACTCTTGTAGTTGACATCAGTCTGCAAGATGCGAGCACTGGCCGTGTCAGCTTTCCACGTAAAACTCATGTTGCCGTTTTGCAGCGAGACAGGTCTTAAAGTGCCCGTTTCATCGGCATTCACCACATATCTCGACAGATCGCCCTCGCCCACTTTCTGCGTGCCCGGGAGGAAGAGCTGATTCCAAAACAATGCCTGAAGGGAATAGAAGTTCAGACCATTATCGCGGAGGAAGTCCAACTGGTTGTAATCGCCCTTGATATACTCTTTGTGCATTCGGTCGATGACCAGCACATAGTCGGGCGTAAACTCCAGGCGTCCCACCTCACTGCCCAAGAGCGGGATGAACAACTGCAAGCGGATGACCTTGTCGCGGCGCATGTGCAGCGATCCCGGCACGGTGATCTCCTTGTCGCCCATAGCAGCGGTGAACGACATGGAGCTGACAATGTTCTGAGCATACACCTTTTGGTCGCTGACGCGCTGTACAAATGCCAGTTGCTGAAGATGGTCAGCTTTCGCAACCTTGGGAGTCTCCTTGGCGGCGGAGGGTAAGATTACAGTATCCTTTACGGCAACCTTCTGTGCACCACACGAGGTAAACGCCATCAGGCCGACGAGGAGCGTGAGAATGATATGAGTTCTTTTCATCGTTTTATCTTCTGTTATTTCGTTTACTGTTATGTTTTCCCGCCAATCCACCGGCGATTTTTTGCCGCAGCGCAGCGGCATTGCCGCTACCCGCCTTCACGGCCTGCGTCCAATATTTCAGCGCTTGCTCACGCAGTCCGGCGGCGCAATAGATGTCTCCGGCGTGCTCCAGCAGGTCTGCACGCATGGCAGAGTCCGAGAGGTTGGCCAAAGCCTGGTCGATATAGAGTTTGGCTTCGGTGTAGCGGCCCTCCTTATATAATATCCAGGCATAGGTGTCGAGGTAGGTAGAATTCTTCGGTTCGGTCTTGATCGTCTTGGCACTCATCTCCTCGGCCTTTTTGAGATCTTTGCCATCAACGCTCAGGAAGTAAGCATAGTTGTTGAGCGTCATCACCTGGTCGGGCTTCCACTGCAAGCAACTGTCAAACGCGGCGTAAGCCTTATCGTTCTGTCCTTTGTTGTGGTAGATCTCTCCCATGATGGCATAGAAGTCGCTTACGATGTCGGGATTGCTCTTAGAGTTGATGACCGAAGTGCCGCGCTGGAAGGCATCCAAAGCGCCGTCGTCGTCTTTCTGATAGTAACGGGCCAGACCCGTGAAGTAATAAAACGCCATTTCATCGGGGTTATAGAGCATACCCGGCTCGCTGAGCGCTGCTATCTCTTTCCAGTTTTGCTTCGACCAATTGTTTTGGATGAGCTGAAAACGGGCGCTGCCATTGTCGGGCGCAAGCTTCAAGAGATAGACGAGCGCGCTGTCGGTCATTGCCACCGGCATTTTCTTGAGCGTGTAGTAAGCTACGCGCATCTCAGCCACATCGGTGTCGCGGGGCATTGCCTGCTGCATACGGTCGAGCAGTCTCACCACGCCGAGCGAGTCGCCTTTGGCGTCGCACTCCTGCACAGCCTGCTTGAGAAACATGGCGCGCGTCTGTGCCGGCGTGTTTTTGCCCAAGAGCACCTCTGTCATCATCCGGCGGGCCAAAGAGTCCTGACCCGTGGCGCGATAATAATCATACATGGAACTTTGGGCGTAGACATTGGTCGGATCGGCCTTCAGCACTTGCGTGAGAAGCTTGTAAGCCTCACTGCCACGCTTATTCTGCATGAGCCAGTTGCCCAACATCACGGTGAAACCGGGATCATTAGGGTGGCTGTCGGCCAGTCCCTTCAGTGTTTTATAGGCCATCTTTTTGTCGCCCATCAACTCGTAGACGCTCATCTTGCCCAACGTGAAAGAGTCGTTGGGACCCTCGATCTGCTCCAGTCGCCCGATGGTGTTGAGCATCATCGGATAGTTTTGCTGTTGCTTATAAAGCTGAACGAGGATGTTCAGCACATCACTGCGGTCGCGGTTGACGGCAAAGAAACGCTCGTAGGACTGGATTGCCTGAGCGTAGTTGCCGGTACCGATATAGAACTGGGCGAGCCGTTCCTGGAAGGTATCGTTCTCCGGGCTGAGCATCGTGGCCTTTTCGAGGCATCTCATCGCCAGTGTGTCTTGCTTAAGCTGGGAGAGATACATGGCTTTGAAGTACCAGGCCTCAGCCGCGTTGGGGTTGACGTCAAGGCTATGGTTGAGCAAGTCAAAGGCTGCATCATAGTGCCCTGCCTCTTGCTGGCGGATCGCCTCCAGGAAGAAGAAGTCATACCGGCGGCTGTCGTTATAGCTCAACGGCGGCAGGGAGACAGTCGTCCTGACCGTTGCTTCCTTGGCAGCGGGGCGCTTGCGGTCCTTGGCGGCAAGCATGCCCGGCACGGGCAACAGACTGAGCAGGCAGAAAAGAAAGATGCGAAGTTGCTTCATGTTCTTTGTGCTATTTTACACCCGTGTGTCCATATCCTCCCTCGCCACGCTCAGTTTCATCGAGCACTTCCACGCTTTCAAACGCGGCTTTGGCATATTGGGCGATGATCATTTGGGCGATGCGCTCCCCGTCTTTCACCACGAAGTCTTCGTTGGAGAAGTTGACGAGCAGCACCATGATCTCACCACGATAGTCAGCGTCTATGGTGCCCGGCGTATTGAGCACGGTGATGCCATGCTTCAAAGCCAAGCCGCTGCGCGGACGCACCTGTGCCTCGTAGCCGTCCGGCAAGGCGATGTGAAGACCCGTAGGCACTAAGCGACGCTCCAAAGGATGCAGCGTGATCGGCGCCTCGATGTTGGCGCGCAAGTCCAGACCGGCGCTCTGAGGGGTAGCGTAGGCTGGTAAGGGCTGATGCCCCGTGTTGACTACTTTGATTTTAACCATATTAGATGCAAAATTAAGCAATTATCCCCACATTGCTTTATTTTTTTTGATTAAAAAG
Organism: uncultured Prevotella sp.; assembly: GCA_900540375.1. Taxonomy (GTDB): domain Bacteria; phylum Bacteroidota; class Bacteroidia; order Bacteroidales; family Bacteroidaceae; genus Prevotella. Next base: position 25,607 of record UQFS01000034.1, on the reverse strand, counting down.
ACGAAAATCGTTGGATAGAAGATAAAGAAAGAGTAACTTTGCGAGAAAACACTCAGCAGCAACGATATGAACTGGCAACAACTGATCTCAAACAAGCGTCTCGGACAGGAGCTCCGCCATCCGCTCAGACACGACGCCCGCTCGGAGTTCAAACGCGACGGCGACCGTCTGATCTACTCCGCGCCTTTCCGAAGACTACAAAACAAGACGCAGGTGTTCCCGCTACCGGGCAGCATCTTTGTCCACAACCGACTTACACACTCGTTGGAGGTGAGCTCGCTCGGAAAATCCTTGGGCGACGACGTGGCGCGACAGCTCATTGAGAAGCATCCCGAACTGAGCGGTACGCTCTTTGAGGAAATCGGCACCATCGTACAAACGGCCGGTCTGGCTCACGACATGGGCAATCCGCCCTTCGGACACTCCGGAGAGAAAGCTATCCAGACCTACTTCTCCGAGGGTGAGGGCAGCTCTCTGAAGAAGCAGGTAAGCCCCGGCTTTTGGGATGACCTGACGCACTTCGAGGGTAACGCCAACGCGTTCCGCCTGCTGACCCACCGCTTTGTAGGCCGGCGCCCGGGAGGATACGCGATGACTTACTCCACGCTGGCCTCTATCGTGAAGTATCCCTTTGCCAGCAGCATGGCCGGAGAGCATGGCAAATTTGGCTTTTTCCAAAGTGAGGCAGAGGTGTTTCGCAGGATTGCCACTGAGCTTGGCATGATATGCAGCAACGAAAACAGGTCGCAGTTAAGCTACTGCCGCTACCCACTGGTTTACTTGATGGAGGCAGCCGACGACATCTGCTATGAGATCATGGACATCGAAGACTCGCACAAGCTGAAGATTCTGACCTTTGCGGAGACCTCTGACCTGCTGCTCGGATTCTTTGACGAGGACGGGCGCAACCATATCCTGCAGCGGCTGAAGGACGAGGAGGTGACGGACTGCAACGAGCAGGTCGTGTATATGCGCGCCTGTGTGGTGGGACTGTTGGAGCACGAATGCGTGAAAACCTTTGTGGAGCATGAGGAGCAGATCCTCAACGGAGAATTCAAAGGCAGCCTCATCAGCAACATGAGCGAGCCGTTGCGCCAGGCTTATCAACGCTGTGTGAAGACATCTTATGCCAAGATCTACCAGAGCAAACCGGTACTCGACGTGGAACTAAGCGGTTACAAGATCATGGAAACACTGATGCAGACACTTGTCAACGCGGCTGTCCATCCCGGGAAATTCCATAGCCAACAGCTCATCAAGCGGTTCAGCAGTCAGTACGACATCCATAGCGATGACCTCGAAACCCGTCTGATGGCTGTCGTAGACTATATCAGCGGTATGACTGATGTCTACGCCCTCGACGTCTATCAAAAGATCAATGGCATCGCGCTGCCGATAGTGTAGCGTAAAGAATCCCAGTAGTGACATATAAAAAAGCGAAAAGCGGTGAACACCTACAAAGGAGTGTTCACCGCTTTTCAATATTGTCGAAATATAAAAATAGAAAGACGCTACATCAGCACTTCTTTGGCATCGGCATCTTCAGCGCCTCGGGATGCTCCTTGACAAAGCTGTTGATATGCCGGATGCGCTTTTCCTCAAAGATCTCGTCAACGGCGATAAGGATGCCACTCTCCTCTACATCACCAAACTCGTAGTTGACGGCTGTACCAAAGAACTTCATCGTTGGACTCAGATTCATGTAGGCGTTGACCAACGGCGGGATGTTATAGCCCAACTCACGCACCTGATGATTGAGAATACGATAGTCGGCTTTGAAGTCATCTTTGCAGAAAATCTGACGCAACTCGTCCTCCGGTGTATCGATTATCACCGGTTTCATCGGTGCAACGAGTTGATCTGCACCACCGAAATGCTTGTGCAGGAAGTAGAGTATCATGTCACGGCCACGACGCACAAACGACGGGTACATCGTCATCTTGCCCAAGAAGTATTTGCAGCGTGGGTTGATGACCGTCAGCGCACCCAGTCCATCCCACAGATTATCCAAGGCGAAGATGCTCTTGGTGTTCTTTCTGACATTCTGATATTCCAAAGAGACAAACGAGCGGCCCAGCTCCACGGTATATGGGGCATAGGCACGCATGAACTCATCAGAGAAGTGGAACATGTGGCTCATGGCCAGATTGGGCTGGCCCTCAGCGTTGATCTGCCAATCCTCACCAAAGAGATAGCGGTAGCCACCTATGATCTCCTCGGCTTCGGGATTCCACACGATCAGCTGCTTGCAGCCGTTTGACATCGTGTCGAACTCATCGATGTCGACCGACTTACCCGTTCCGCCACCTGCCGTGCGGAAGGCAATCTCGCGCAGACGGCCTATCTCCTGCATTACGTGCGGCGCTTCCGTGGCACGAATGACATAAATCTCGTTGTGGCTCTTGTTGGTTGTACGCAGACAGCGTTCAGGAGTCAATTCACTTTTCAGCAGTTCTTTGCTGATGGGTTGGATAATCTCTTCTTCCATTTCTGCTAATATTGGTTGCGTTCACTCTCCCCGTAGGCCTGCCGGGCCTGCCTGTTCGTAAACCTTATTCTCTACAAAAAGTGCCCATTCCTTCGGTGTCTTGCTCTTGTCAAACGTTTGCCATGGGATCGGCTTGCCGATGACGACGCGGAACTTCTTGTGTACGTTGCGATACATCTCATCGACAAGAAACAGCATGGCGATGTTCACCTTCAGCCCCAAACGTTTCTGCCAACGGGCGATACGATAGAAACGGTTGGAGTTGCGTCCGCTGAAGTAGATGGGGACTACGTCACGATGATACTCTACACTCTTGGAGATGAATGTCTTCTTCCACGGCAGGTCATGGATGTGGCCATTGACCATACGGGAGTTGAGACCGGCGGGAAACATGAGCATGTGGTTGCCGCTCTGGAAGCCGGCCTCCACCATGGCGGGGAAGTTACGGCTTTGCTTACCTGTCTTGTTGATGCCGATGCACACCGGACGCAGGCCGGGAAGGAACAACAGCAGGTCGTTGACAAGATAACGGAAACGTCCGTCGTAGTGGTCACCGATGATTGCTCCGAGGCAAACACCGTCCTCGCCACCCAGCGGATGGTTGCTCACAAAGGTGTAGAGCTTGCCGTCATTCTTGTCGGGCAGGTTTTCCTTGCCTTCAATCGTTACTTGCATGTCGAGGTACTTCACGCATTCCTTGAGCCATTCCGTACCGAACTGATGACGATGCTTCCACAAAAAATCATTGACTTCATCCTCATGAACGATGCGACGAAGCCACGACACGAGGAAAGCCGGCACATATTTTGAGCGCCGTCCCAGCTTGCTTTCAAGAATCTTCCTCACGTCTACCGTCTTCTGAAAAGACTCCTCGATACTTTCCCCTTGGATGTTTTCTGTGCTTACGTCCATGTTATTCCATAAGATACTAATCAGATGCAAAAATAACATTTCTTTTTCATATTTCTTCAATTTTGGCACTAAAATTACAAAAAAAGTAGAAAAAAGGGCACACCACAAAGTTAAGACAGCCATATCTTTGATAAGACACCATGCTATGAGGCCACTAAAGGTAAGAAGAGAATCGAAAAAATATAACCCTAAAATGGAGATAAATGGGGATTTTTATGTAACTTTGAACCCAAATACGCTATATAAAGATGTGTAGCCACGCTAAAAGCACGGCTCAAAGCAATGTAAAGATGGAAAAAACAGAAGAATATCACATTCCTGTGCTGCTGAAACAGAGCGTCAACGGACTGAATATTCAGCCCGGAGGCGTCTACGTTGATGTCACATTCGGCGGCGGCGGACATTCGAGAGAGATTCTCTCACGAATGGACAGTACGGCTCATCTCTACAGCTTTGACCAGGACGCTGATGCTGAGCAAAACATCCTCACCACGGAAGGCGAGGGCAAGCGCTTCGTCGACGACACGCGCTTTACGTTTGTACGCTCCAACTTCAGATACCTGAAAAACTGGATGCGATACTACGGCGTGGACCATATCGACGGACTGCTCGGTGATCTCGGCGTGTCAAGTCATCATTTCGACGACGAGAGCCGCGGCTTCTCTTTCCGTTTCGACGCTCCGCTGGACATGCGCATGAACAAGCGGGCGGGAACCACGGCAGCCGACATCGTCAACACAGCCACTGAGTCGCAATTAGCAGATATCTTCTATCTCTATGGTGAACTGCGGTCGGCAAGACGCATTGCCGCCGCTATCGTCAAGGCACGGACCGACAAGCCCATCCTCACCACAAGCGATTTCCTCAACACCGTGGAGCCGCTCTTCCGACGAGAACGGGAGAAGAAAGACATGGCAAAGCTGTTCCAGGCTCTGCGCATCGAGGTGAATCACGAGATGAGTGCACTCAAGGAAATGCTTGCCGCAGCCACAGAGTTGCTCCGACCGGGCGGACGACTGAGCGTCATCACCTATCACTCGCTCGAAGACCGCATCGTCAAAAACATGATGAAAACGGGAAATGCAGAGGGCAAGACCGTGCAGGACTTCTACGGAAGAACAGAGACTCCCTTCACACTGGTCTGCAACAAGGTCATCACGCCAGACGATGACGAACAAGCACGCAACCCGAGAAGCCGTAGCGCTAAACTGAGAATCGCTGAGAAAAAATGAAGAAACAAGAGCAAATAAACAACAATATAACCGACAACAAGGATGGCACCAGATCCCTAAAGGACATTCCGGGGACTCCGGCGGACGACAAGGCGAATAATACAACTGCCACTGCTGACGAAGAAAAACCAAACGGACAGACCACCGAAAACGCCGACAAAAGTGAGAACAAACAGGCAGAAAGCCTGCCCTCGCTAAAAGAAGTCATCGAAGAACAGGCCACTGAGGACGAGGCACCGCAATCTCGACTCTTCTCTCTGAAGAAGATCTTGGGTGGAGACATCCTCTACACGTCGTTCGTCAGAAGGCAGATATGGCTCTTCATGCTCATCGGCGCGTTTCTGATCGTGTATATCGGCAGTAGATACAGCTGCCAGCAAGACCTCATACAGATCGACAAGCTGCAGGTGAGACTCAAGGACGCCAAATACAAGGCACTCTCCAGCACCAGCCAACTCACAGAGATCAGCCGCGAGAGCAATGTCATCGACCTGTTGAAAAACAACAAGGACAGTGTGCTGAAGATTCCCAGTGCGCCTCCTTATAAAATAGAAGTACCCGAGGAGGACAAATAACGACATGAGCAAATTCAACAACCAGAAAATCATGCCACGCTACAGTGTCATCTGTATGCTGATGACCATCATCTCCCTCGGCGTGCTTATCAAGGCTGGATACATCATGACGGCTAAACGCGTCTACTGGATGAAGGTGGCAGACCGCGTGAAACGAGACAATGTAGTCATTCAGCCCGTCAGAGGAAATATCCTCAGTTGCGACGGACAACTGCTGGCCTCTTCGCTGCCCGAATTCAAGATCTTCATGGACTTCCAGCAGCTTCACGATGCAGGCAACGACTCCTTGTGGGATGCTAAGGAAAAGCAGATCTGCAAAGGACTGCACGAGATCTTCCCGGAACAAAGTCCCGCTGAGTTCAAGGCCAACCTCGACAAAGGACGAAAAAAGAAGAGTCGACACTGGCCGGTGTGGCCCTACCGCATCAACTATAATACCTACTCAGAGGTATTGAAGTTGCCGGTATTCAACCTCACGAAGTTCCAAAGCGGTTTCCACTGCGAGGAGCTGAACTCACGCGAGAATCCTTTCGGCACACTCGCTGAGCGCACGGTGGGCGACATGTATGCACTAAAGGACGGTGGACGCCTGCCACGCTGTGGCCTGGAGCTGTCGTTCGACAAACTGCTCCGTGGTACCAATGGCATCGGGCACCGCCGCAAGGTGCTCAACAAGTATCTCGACATTATCGACAAAGAGCCTGTCAACGGTTACGACATCATCACGACCATCGACGTAGGCATTCAGGACTTGGCCGAAAGAGCCGTCATCGAAGAACTCAAACAGCCGGAAGTCAACGGCGACGTAGGCGTGGCTATCGTCATGGAGGTGAAGACGGGCGACATCAAAGCCATCGTCAACATCGACAAATGCTACACGCCCGATGGACAGATCATCTATAAGGAGATCAAAAACCACGCCGTCAGCGACCTCATGGAGCCGGGATCGGTCTTCAAACCCGTCAGCATCATGACAACATTGCAGGACGGCATGTGCGACACAAGCAAGATCGTAGACACCGGCAACGGTGTCTGGCCAATGTACGGACGGGAGATGAAGGATCACAACTGGCGACGCGGTGGATACGGCGTCATGAATATGGCCACCACACTGCGCGTGAGCTCTAACATCGGTGTGAGCCGGATCATCGACGAGTACTACCACAATGACCCGGAGAAATTCGTTCGCGGCGTCTACCGCTCCGGCATTGCCTCGGATCTGCACATCCCTATCGTGGGTGCCAGCCCGGCTAAGATCCGTATGCCAAAGAAGAACAAGCGCGGCGAGTGGCTCAACTGGAGCAACACGGCCCTGCCGTGGATGAGTATAGGATATGAGTCGCAGGTGCCGCCGATCTCTACGCTGACGTTCTACAATGCCATCGCCAACAACGGATGCATGATGCAGCCACGCTTCGTCAAGGCGTCGATCCAAAACGGCGAGGTCACTGAATATCCGCCTCAGGTGGTCAAAGGACATTCTCAGATTGCCTCACCCGCGGTCATTAAGAAGATGCAGGTGATGCTGGAGCATGTGGTCAGCGAGGGACTCGGAAAGAAAGCCGGATCGACATCTTTCAAGGTCGCCGGCAAGACCGGTACCGCTCAGATCTCTAAAGGAACGGCAGGCTATAAAAATGGTATGACGCACTACTTGCTGTCATTCGCCGGTTACTTCCCCGCCGACAACCCGAAATACAGCTGTATCGTCTGTATACAGAAAGGTGGACTGCCCGCATCCGGTGGCGGCATGAGCGGCGTGGTCTTCCATCATATCGCTGAGGGTATCATGGCACAGAGCGAGGGGCGCGACGTCAGACAGGCACGCGACTCGGCTTCTGTCTTCGTCCCACAGGTGAAAAACGGCAATATTCTCTCTGCCGACTTCGTGCTCTCGCAGTTAGGCATCAAGACTAAGCGCAACTATATCGCCAACATTGCCAACACCAGTGCGCTGTGGGGTCAGGCCAAGACTGGCACCCACTACGTGGATCTTGTCCATCAGGGTGTGCCAAGTACCAAACATGTACCCGACGTCATGGGCATGGGAGCACGCGACGCTGTCTATCTCATGGAGCAACGGGGCGTGAAATGCCGTATCATCGGACGAGGAAAGGTCGCCAGGCAAAGCATCCCGCCTGGACAATATATCCACCGACGCGAGACGTGTACGCTGACACTGGAATAAGAAAAGACAAAACTGATAGAATCAAAATATAAAGAATAATATAGAAAGAAATGAAACTACAAGAGCTTCTCAAGGGCATCAAGCCCACCTCTATCATAGGGGGCGTGGATGCCGACATCACCGGCGTGGACATAGACTCACGCCAAGTCAAGGATGGTCACCTGTTCATTGCTATGAAAGGTACCCAGGTAGACGGCCATCGCTTCATCCCTAAGGCTATCGAGCAAGGCGCCAGTGCCGTGCTCTGCGAAGACATGCCGGAAGAGAAAACCGAAGGCGTCGCCTACATCCAGGTGCCGTCCACCGAAGATGCCGCAGGCCACGTAGCTACACTCTTCTATGGTGATCCGTCGAAGAAGCTCAAACTCGTCGGCGTGACTGGTACTAACGGTAAGACAACGATCGCCACCTTATTATATAATATGTTCCGCAAAATGGGATATAAATGCGGTCTGATCTCTACTGTCGTCAACTATATCGACGGTGAAGCCATTCCGGCTGACCACACCACACCAGATCCAATCGAACTGAACATGCTCTTGGGCAAGATGGCAGAGGCAGGATGCGAGTATGCCTTCATGGAGTGCTCAAGCCACGCCATCGCTCAGAAACGTATCGGCGGACTGAAATTCACGGGTGGAATCTTCACGAACCTCACTCGCGACCACCTCGATTATCACAAGACCTTTGAGAACTATCGCAATGCCAAGAAGGCTTTCTTCGACGGACTGCCCAAGTCTGCATTCGCCATCACCAATGCCGATGACAAAAACGGTATGATCATGGTGCAGAACACAAAGGCTACCGTGAAGACCTACTCCATTCGCCAGATGGCTGACTTCCGCGCCCGCATCATCGAGATGCACTTCGCCGGAATGTATCTCGACATTGACGGACATGAGGTCGGCGTGCAGTTCATCGGTAAATTCAATGTCAGCAACCTGTTGGCTGTATATGCCGCCGCACGTATGTTGGGCAAGGAACCTGAGGAGATCCTCGTGGTCCTGAGCACGCTCCACAGTGTCAGCGGACGTCTGGAACCCATCCAGTCGCCCAAAGGCTTCACGGCCATCGTCGACTATGCTCACACTCCTGACGCTTTGCAAAACGTACTGAGTGCCATCCACGAGGTACTCAACGGCAAAGGACACGTCATCACCGTATGTGGCGCAGGCGGCAACCGTGATCACGGCAAGCGCCCGCTCATGGCCCAAGAAGCCGTCAAGCAGAGTGATAAAGTGATTATCACCAGCGACAATCCCCGTTTCGAGGATCCGCAGGCTATCATCAATGACATGCTCGCCGGACTGAATGCACAGCAGATGCAAAAGGTCATCAGTATCGTAGACCGCAAAGAGGCTGTCAAGACTGCATGTATGATGGCACAGAAAGGCGACGTGATCCTCGTGGCTGGTAAGGGACATGAGAACTATCAAGAGATAAAAGGTGTCAAGCACCACTTCGACGACCATGAGGTCTTGCGTGAGATCTTCGGCATCAATAATCCATCTCAAGACACTGCCGACGCCGGTTGTGATAAATAACGGATGCTAAGACTATAAACAAAAAGAGCTAAGACATGCTATATTATCTCTTTCGTTTTCTGGAACAGTTCGGTATTTCCGGTGCACGCATCTGGGGCTACATCTCCTTCCGTGCGTTGCTGGCTCTGATCCTCTCACTGATCATCTCGGCATGGTTTGGTGAGAAGTTCATCAAATACCTGAAGAGCAAACAGATCACCGAGACGCAGCGCGATGCCAAGATCGATCCCTTTGGCGTCAAAAAGATAGGAGTGCCCTCAATGGGTGGCGTGATCATCATCGTCAGCATTCTGATTCCCGTGCTGCTGTTAGGTCGTCTGCGCAATATCTATCTGATTTTGATGCTCATCACCACGGTGTGGCTGGGCTTTCTCGGCGGCATGGACGACTACATCAAGATCTTCCATCGCAACAAGGAAGGACTGAAAGGCAAGTACAAGATTGTGGGCCAGGTAGGCATCGGACTGATTGTCGGACTGGTGCTCTGGGCTTCGCCCGACGTGAAGTCCAACGAGAACATCGTGCTTCAGCGCCAAGGTCAGGAGGTGGTCGTCAAGCACCGCACCGAAGCACGCAAGACGCTGAAGACGACAATTCCGTTTGTCAAAGGCCACAACCTCGACTACTCGTCAGTGATGTCTTTCTGTGGTAAGCATAAGACAGCCGCCGGTTGGATTCTCTTCGTCGTTATGACAATCTTAGTCGTCACCGCCGTGAGCAACGGAGCCAACCTCAATGACGGTATGGACGGCATGTGCGCGGGCAACTCGGCCATCATTGGCGTGGCCTTAGGTATCTTGGCTTACGTGAGCTCGCATATCCAATTTGCCGCATATCTCAATATTATGTACATCCCAGGCTCGCAAGAGCTGGTGGTCTTCATGTGTGCTTTTGTCGGAGCGCTCATCGGTTTCCTATGGTACAATGCTTACCCGGCCCAAGTGTTCATGGGCGACACGGGCTCACTGACCATTGGCGGCATCATCGGCGTATGCGCTGTGATCATCCACAAAGAGCTGTTGCTGCCGATCCTCTGCGGCATCTTCTTCGTGGAAAGCCTCAGCGTCATCTGCCAAGTGTGGTACTACAAGATCGGCAAACGACACGGAGTGAAACAGCGTATCTTCAAGCGTACTCCTATCCACGACAACTTCCGTGTGACAGACGAACAGCTTGACCCCGGCTGCAAATACCTGATCAAGAGTCCTCACTCACCCAAGCATGAGTCAAAGATCACGATCCGCTTCTGGATTGTCACCATCATCTTGGCGGCTCTGACCATTATCACGCTCAAGATAAGATAAGGAAGACTGCTCAAAAAAGGCGGACCGAAACTATGATATAAGCGAGTCGAAGTTACTATATAAGCAGGTTGAAGCTATTATATAAACAACTCAAAACTATTATACAATCGAACCGACACTCCTAATATATATAATAAGGTGTAGCCCAAAAGCGAACAGTCTGACTGGTAAAAAGCCAAAAGCACTGCCATCAACCATTAACGGCAGTGCGGCAAACAAAAATATAAAAACCTCGAAAGAGTAAAAACGTAGTTCAGCAATGAAAAGAATCGTTATATTAGGAGCCGGCGAGAGCGGCGCAGGAGCGGCCGTGCTGGCAAAGAAAGAAGGTTTCGATGTTTTCGTATCTGACACTTCTTCGATCAAGGACAAGTACAAGAAACTGCTTGACGACCATCAGATCGAATGGGAAGAAGGTCATCACACCGAGGAGAAAATCCTGAATGCCGACGAGGTCATCAAAAGCCCGGGCATCCCAAAAGAGGCTCCTATGATGCAGAAACTGATGGCTCAGCACACACATATCATCAGCGAGATTGAGTTCGCCGGACGGTACACTCACGCCAAGATGATCTGTATCACAGGCAGCAACGGCAAGACAACCACCACCTCGCTTATCTATCACATCTTCAAGAGTGCCGGATACGACGTGGGACTGGCCGGAAATATAGGCAAGAGCCTTGCTCTGCAGGTGGCAGAGGAGCCGCACGAGTACTACATCATCGAGCTGAGTTCTTTCCAGCTCGACAACATGTATGACTTCCGTGCCAACATCGCCATCCTGCTCAACATCACACCCGATCACCTCGACCGCTACGACTTCAAATTCCAAAACTATGTCGATGCCAAGATGCGCATCATCCAGAACCAGACAGCGGATGACCACTTCATCTACTGGAACGATGATCCTGTCATCAAGAAGCAACTCGACAAATACGACATCAAGGCCGTGCAGTGCCCGTTCTCTGAGCTGAAGGAAAAGGGAAGCATCGCCTATATCGAGGAAGGACAATACAAACTTGAGTACCCCACGCCATTCAATATGGAGCAGGAAGAACTCTCACTGACCGGCAAGCACAACATCTATAACTCTCTTGCCGCCGGCTTGGCTTCCAACATCAGCGGCATCAAGAAAGAGATCATCCGCAAGAGTCTGAGCGACTTTCCGGGCGTGGAGCACCGTCTGGAAAAGGTCTGCGACGTGGCTGGCGTGCATTATGTCAATGACTCCAAGGCCACCAATGTCGATGCTTGCTGGTATGCTTTGGAGAGCATGCGCACACCTGTCATCCTCATCCTTGGCGGTAAGGACAAAGGCAATGACTATAACGCTATCAAAGAGTTGGTTCAGCAGAAGTGCGTGGGACTGGTTTACCTTGGTGCCGACAACACGAAGCTCCACAACTTCTTCGATCAGCTGGGCATTCCCGTACGCGACACGCACAACATGAAGGATTGCGTGAAGGCATGTTACGACATGGCCCGTCCCGGCGACACGGTTTTGCTTTCGCCCTGCTGCGCCAGTTTCGACCTCTTCCATAACATGGAGGACCGTGGCGAGCAGTTCAAGCAACAAGTCAGAAACCTGTAAAGGATATGGGCCGGAGGAATTTTGTCCCGGCCCTTCAACATAGATAACAAGTGGACAACAAAAAAATTGGAAATATATTCAAGGGAGACAAAGTCATCTGGATGGTGTTTTTCTTCCTTTGTCTCATCAGCATCGTGGAGGTCTTTTCGGCCTCTTCCGAGCTGACCTACAAAGGAGGAAGCTATGTCGCTCCTATCATCAAGCACATCGGCCTGCTGGGCATCGGTGTGTTCCTGGCTATCGTCACCCTTAACATCAAATGCAAGTACTTCAAGATCGCCACACCGATCCTGCTATTCATCTCTGTTGCGACGCTCGCATGGGTCGACTTCGCCGGTCACTCCACCAACGACGCACAACGATGGCTCTCGATCTTCGGCTTGCAGTTCCAGCCCTCTGAGATTGCCAAAGGCACGTTGGTGCTCGCAACGGCACAGGTGTTGAGTGCCATGCAGACAGAGCGTGGCGCCGACCGCCATGCTATGCCCTACATCCTGGTAGTCTGTGCCTTCATCATTCCATTCATCATGGTGGAGAATCTCTCCACGGCCGCTCTTCTGTGTGCCGTCATCTTCTTCATGATGATCATCGGACGAGTGCCTGTCCAACAGCTTGGCAAGCTCATCGGAAGCGTCGCTCTGGTCATCGTCTTGGTGATTATGACGGTCATGATCTTTGGACACGACAATGAAGACGCCTCTACGGAAGGGCAGCTTACGGAACAAGTAGACGACAAGCAACCGGAGAAAGCCAAGGGGGGAGGCATGCTACACCGGCTCGACACGTGGAAATCACGTATCGACAAGTTCAGCGACCACGAAGAGATACCGCCCGAGAAAGTCGATCTCGACAAAGACGCTCAGACAGCCCACGCCAATATCGCCATTGCTTCCAGCAACATCATCGGTAAAGGACCGGGCAACTCCGTGGAGCGTGACTTCCTTTCGCAGGCCTTCTCCGACTTCATCTATGCCATTATCATCGAAGAGTTAGGCATAGAGGGCGCTGCGTTTGTGGCAATGCTCTACATCATCCTGCTCTTCCGAACAGGCCGTATCGCCAGCCGATGCGAGAACAACTTCCCAGCCTTCTTAGCCATGGGACTCGCTCTGCTACTGGTCACACAAGCGCTGTTCAACATGTGTGTGGCCGTGGGACTCGTTCCTGTGACAGGCCAGCCTCTGCCGCTCATCAGCAAGGGTGGTACGTCCACGATCATCAACTGCATCTACTTAGGTGCCATTCTCAGCGTCAGCCGTTCAGCGAAAAAGACACCTGAGCCTCAGCCGAAGAAGGTTGCAGCCGACAACGCGGCAACCAATGATAAGGAAACAAATGTATAACAAATAGTCATTTGGTACAAAAGAAACAAAATAAAGTAGAACAAAAATGATCAAAAGACATTTTTTTTGATTACTTTTGCGGAAAATAAGAAATAGGTGACATGGAGAAAGAATTAAGAGTCATCATCAGCGGCGGAGGCACAGGAGGCCATATCTTCCCTGCAATCTCTATCGCCAACGCCATCAAAGCCAAATATCCCAGTACCAAAATCCAGTTCGTGGGTGCCCTGGGACGCATGGAGATGCAACGTGTGCCCGCGGCAGGCTACGATATCAAAGGCTTGCCTATCTGCGGTTTCGACCGTAAGCATCTGCTGAAAAACATTGCTGTGCTCTTCAAAATCTGGAAGAGCGAGCGGATGGCAAAGAAGATTGTCAAAGACTTCAAGCCGATGGTGGCTGTCGGAGTAGGTGGATACGCCAGCGGACCGACCTTGAACGTATGTGCCAGCATGGGCATCCCATGCCTCATTCAAGAGCAAAACAGCTATGCCGGTGTCACGAACAAACTGTTGGCAAAGAAAGCCAGCAAGATCTGTGTGGCATATGAGGGTATGGATCGTTTCTTCCCGGCTGACAAAATCATCATGACAGGCAACCCAGTCCGACAGAATGTTGTGGATGCAACCATCTCTAAGGAGGACGCAAGAGCCAAGTTCGGACTCGATCCCAACAAGAAGACGATACTCCTCGTGGGAGGCAGCCTGGGAGCGCGCACGATCAACGAGAGCATGCGACAGCATCTCGACAAGGTGAAAAACGCCGACGTGCAGTTCATCTGGCAGACCGGTAAGTACTACAATGCCGAAATGAACCAGGCCGTGAAGGACTTTGGCGACATTCCCAACCTGCAAGTGCTCGACTTCATCAGCGACATGGGCGCCGCCTATCGCGCTGCTGATCTGGTCATCAGCCGTGCCGGTGCCAGCTCCATCAGTGAGTTCTGTCTCATCGGCAAAGCCGTCATCCTGGTGCCAAGCCCTAATGTAGCCGAAGACCATCAGACCAAGAATGCCATGGCGCTCGTTGATAAAGACGCCGCCATCTATGTCAAGGATGCGGATGCCCCCGACAAGTTGCTTGACAAAGCCTTGGAGATCGTACACGACGACACTAAACTCGCTTCACTGACAGAAAACATCAAGAAACTCGGACTGAAAGACTCCGCCGACGTCATTGCCAACGAAGTCGTCAAACTCGCATGGGGAAAACAATAAAACACTTCGGAAGAGACGGGGCTCCTTTCAAGATGGGACTGCCATCCTTCCAAGATATGCAAATAACTCTTTAAACATCATGGAACTCAAAGATATAAAAGCCGTTTATTTCATTGGTGCCGGTGGCATCGGCATGAGTGCATTGGCTCGCTTCTTCATCCATAAAGGTCTCGTTGTGGCCGGTTATGACAAGACTCCTTCTACGCTGACACAACAGCTCGAAAAGGAAGGCATGGTCATCCACTACAAAGAGAACGTCGATGAGATTCCCCACGCTTGCCGCGACAGCAAGTCGTGTTTGGTCGTCTATACGCCTGCCATTCCCGCTGAGCATCAGGAATTGCAGTACTTCCGCGACAATGGATTTGAAGTACAGAAGCGCGCTCAGGTGCTCGGCATGCTGACACGCTCTCACAAAGGACTTTGTGTTGCCGGCACACACGGCAAGACGACTACGTCGACTATGTGCGCTCACATCATGCATCAGAGCCACGTCGACTGCAACGCCTTTTTAGGTGGTATCTCAAAAAACTACGGTACAAACTATATCCTCTCCAAAACCAGCGACTATGTCGTCATTGAGGCTGATGAGTTCGACCGATCCTTCCACTGGTTGCGCCCATGGATGACTGTCATCACCGCCACCGATCCCGACCACCTTGATATCTACGGTACCAAAGAGGCATATCTTGAGAGTTTTCGTCACTACACCGAACTGATCCAGCCCGGAGGCACCCTCATCATCCACAAAAACCTGGAGATGAAACCCAACGTACAGGAAGGTGTAAAGACCTATACTTATAGCCGCAACGAAGGAGACTTCCATGCTGAGAATATCAAGATTGAGAACGGCAACATCACTTTCGACTTCATCTCACCCGTGGAGAACGTCACGAGTGTGAAGCTCGGGCAGCCCGTACCTATTAATATAGAGAATGGTGTGGCTGCCATGGCGCTGGCTCAGCTCAATGGTTGCACAGCCGAGGAACTGCGCTACGGCATGAGTACATACCACGGCGTAGAGCGCCGCTTCGACTTCAAAATCAACAACGACCGTCACGTGCTGCTTTCCGACTATGCTCATCACCCCAAGGAAATCCAGCAAAGCGCCAAGAGCTTACGCGAGCTCTACCAAAACCGTAAGTTGACCGCTATCTTCCAGCCGCATCTCTACACCCGCACCCGCGACTTCTACAAGGACTTCGCTGATGCGCTGAGCCATTTCGACGAGGTCATCCTCACCGAGATCTATCCGGCCCGCGAGGCTCCGATTCCTGGTGTCACGTCGCAACTGATCTACGACAACCTCAAGCCCGGCGTGGAAAAGAGTATGATCCAGAAAGCCGATGTCCTCAATCTGGTCAAGGGCCGCGACTTCGATGTGCTGATCATCTTAGGTGCCGGCGATCTCGACAACATGGTTCCACAGATCACACGTATTCTGGAAGACAAAAAGAAATAAGGCATCCGGTGCGGCACAGTCCGCGCCGCGTGTCATCCTGAACAAGTTATCTGAACCATGCGGATGAACCGAGGAAAAATCATTCTGGGCACTATTGACTTCATGCTGGCGGCCTATCTTGTCATCGCTTTCGTTGTCTTTGACAAGCCTGATCAGGAAAAGCAGATATGCACTCAGGTCAATATCGACATAGCCGACGAAGCCACCAACGGCTTTATCACGGCTAAGGAGATCAAGAGCCGGCTGAAAGACGGCGGCCTCTACCCTTTGGGCAAGCCCCTGTATACCGTCGATACACGCACCGTCGAGGAAGTGCTGAAGAGAAGTCCTTTTGTGCAGTCGGCCCAATGCTATAAGACTCTGGATGGACATGTATGCGTCACACTCACGCAGCGTATGCCCACACTGCGCATTAAGTCCGTCAACGGTGACGACTATTATTTGGACGACAACAACAGCATCATGCCCAACTCGCACTACACAAGCGACCTGATCATAGCCACAGGCTATATCAACAAGTGGTTTGCCCGCAACTATGTGGCTTATGTGGGAGAGGCTTTGATGGCCAATGACTTTTGGAAAAACCAGATCGAGCAAATCAACATATTGCCTGACAGAGGCATTGAGCTCGTACCGCGCGTCGGTGATCAGATCATCTACATCGGTCAGTTGCCTGAGACCAACAGACCCGACAAGCGCAAGCAACTGGTCACCGACTACATCGACCGCAAAATGAACCGGTTGGAGAAGTTCTATAAATATGGACTCTCGCAAGCCGGATGGAACAAATACTCCTACATCAACGTGGAGTTTGACAACCAAATCATTTGCAAAAAGAGACAATACGAAAAAACGGAAGAACTGAATTGATAATTACTATTTACGTATGGCAGATTTTATAGTAGCAATAGAGCTGGGATCTTCAAAAATCACCGGCATTGCGGGTAAGAAGAACCTCGACGGCAGCATAAAGGTTCTGGCTGTCGTAAAGGAAGACGCTACTTCATGCATTCGCAAAGGCGTGGTCAACAATATCGACAAGACTGTACAGGCCTTGGGCACTGTGATCAAGAAACTCGAGAACATTCTCAAGACTAAGATCGCACGCGTCTACGTCGGCGTCAACGGTCAATCGATACGCAGTGAAAAAAACATCATCGTCAAGCAATTGCCCGCTGACACCAAGGTGACGGTTGATATGGTCAACGGTCTGATGGATGCCAACCGCAGCATGCAATATCCTGATCAGGAGATCCTTGACGCTGTCACACAAGAATACAAGGTAGACAATCAGCTCCAAGTCGATCCGACAGGCTTTATCTGCACCAGATTGGAGGGCAACTTCCTCAATATTCTCTGGCGCAAGTCCTTCTACCGCAATCTCAACCGCTGTTTTGAGAATGCCGGTATCGCCATCGCTGAGATGTATCTTTCTCCTCTCTCTCTCGCCGATGCCGTACTCACCGATGCCGAGCGCCGCGGTGGCAGTGTCCTCGTAGACTTAGGAGCCGAGACGACAACCGTTGCCGTTTACTACCGCGACATCCTCCGTCACCTGGCTGTCATTCCCTTGGGCAGTAACAACATCACTAAAGACCTCACATCCTTGCAGATGGAGGACAAGACGGCGGAAGAGATGAAACTCAAATATGCCGCTGCCTATACCGACTCCAGTGAGATCGACATGGGCAAGACCTATCCTATCGACCACGACCGCAACATTGACATGCCTAAGTTTGTGGAGATCGTAGAGGCCCGCTTGCAGGAAATCATCGAGAACGCATGGCATCAGGTACCCGACGAATACATTGGCAAACTCCTTGGAGGCATCGTCCTCACCGGTGGCGGATCCAACATGAAAGACATCGACAAAGCCTTCAAGATCCTCACCCACACCGATAAGGTGAGAATAGCAGGCTCTGTCACGACGACCATCATCTCCAAGAGCCCGGCCGTCACAGCCAAGGACGGCACCATGTGCACCGTGCTCGGTTTGCTGGCTAAAGGCAATATGAACTGTGCCGGAAGCGAGATCAGTGATTCACTCTTCCAGAACGAGCAAGCTGCCGACAGCACTCCTGACCAGCCCGCCCTCACACACACTACGACAGAAATCGGCAAGGGCATCATCAAAACTGAGGCTGAGAAAGCTGCCGAAGAGGCTGCCAAACTCAAAGAGGAGGAAGAAGAGAAGCGCCGCAGACAGCAAGAAGCCGAAGAGGAAGAAGAGCGTCGAAGCAAGAAACGCGAAAACTCCTGGTTCCACAAAGCGGTCAACGGACTGAAAAGCTTTGGCCGCAAGATGGTAGAGGATGAGGAAGACGAGAAATAAAACTCAACATGATTACATTAAAGACAGACCACTATGCCAGATAACAACAACAAGATGGAAGGCAACAAGCCTTCCTCACTCACGGAAAGCGCCAAGCCTTCCATTCTCGATTTCGGTCAGCCTGACAAAGAGCAGAGTATCATCAAGGTCATCGGTGTCGGTGGTGGCGGTGGCAATGCCGTGAACCACATGTACCGTGAAGGTATCCACGACGTGTCATTTGTACTTTGCAATACCGATGCGCAAGCCTTGAACGACTCTCCCGTACCCGAGCACCTTCAATTAGGTGCCGAAGGTCTTGGAGCCGGCAACCGTCCCGAGCGTGCCCGTCAGGCCGCAATGGAGAGCATCGACCAGATCAGGGCTATGCTCAACGACGGCACGAAGATGGCATTCATCACGGCCGGTATGGGCGGCGGAACAGGTACCGGTGCCGCTCCTGTCATCGCGCAGGTCAGCAAGGAGATGGGCATCCTCACCGTAGGCATTGTCACCATTCCCTTCCGTTTCGAAGGTCCCAAGAAGATCGACCAAGCTCTCGACGGTGTCGAAGAGATGGCGAAGCATGTCGATGCCCTGCTCGTGATCAACAATGAGCGCCTGCGCGAGATCTATCCCGAGCTGACAGTTCTCGACGCTTTCGGCAAGGCCGATGACACACTAAGTGTTGCAGCTAAGAGCATCGCCGAGATCATCACCATTCACGGACTCATCAACCTCGACTTCAATGACGTGAAGACAGTTCTCAAGGACGGTGGCGTTGCCATCATGAGTACCGGTTACGGTGAGGGCGACGGACGTGTGAAGAAGGCTATCGACGACGCACTCAACTCACCACTGCTCAACGACAACGACGTCTTCAACTCCAAGAAGATCCTGCTCTCCATCGCTTTCTCCAACGAGAAGAACGACAACCAGGGGCTGATGATGGAGGAGATGAACGATGTCAACGACTTCATGGCAAAGTTCGGCGACGACTTCGAAATCAAATGGGGACTGGCCACAGACCCAGAACTCGGCAAGAAGGTCAAGGTCACGATCCTCGCTACTGGTTTCGGTGTGGAAGACGTGGAGCCCAAGGACCGTCGGGATCGCCATACACAAGAGGAAGCCAACCGCATCGCGCAGGAAGAAGAGATCGCAGCCGAAAAGGCCGACCGCCGCAACCGCTACTATGGCAAGGACGGCAAAAACCCGATGATGAAGCACCGCCCTCATATCTACATCTTCACGCCCGACACGCTTGACAACGAGGATGTCATTCTCGCTGTGGAGAACACGCCTACCTACAAGCGTACACGGCAGATGCTCGACGACATCCGCAACACAGGTTCCGGCCATAAGGACGACAAGCCCTCAACCGACGAGCAAGCCGATACCGTGCCCGGCATCATCAGCTTCGCATAACCCAGCGGTGGCCTATGCCGCCAAAAACAAGGATTTAAAAACAACAAAGAGATATGGCAAATCTATTTGATCAGGTCAGCAGTGACATCCGCACAGCCATGAAAGCACATGACAAGGTGCGTCTGGAAGCACTGCGCAACATTAAGAAATACTTCATCGAGGCCAAGACGGCTCCCGGTGCCAACGACACCTTGGAGGACGCAGCTGCTTTGAAGATCCTGCAAAAGCTCGCCAAGCAGGGTGAGGAAAGCGCCGACACCTATGCAAAGGCCAAGCGGCAGGATCTCGCCGACGCTGAGCTTGCTCAGGTGGCAGTCATCAAGGAATACCTGCCCAAGCCTTTCACTGAGGAAGAAATCACCGCACAGGTCAAGGACATCATCGCTCAGACGGGTGCGCAGGGCATGAAAGACATGGGCAAAGTGATGGGACAGGCCACCAAGCAGATGGCCGGCAAGGCCGACGGTAAGGTCATCTCCACCATCGTCCGCCAACTCCTGGCATAACCTCCCGGTCTTCTGACCGGCTGATACAGCAAACTTTAAGCATTGAAGTCTCCCCTGTGGCATTGCCACAGGGGAGACTTCTTTTTTGTCTAAACGCAATACCGCATCGTCAAAGGCTTTGGGAAACGACTGTTGTCAGAAAAGTTCCCTTAGCACCGGCAGCGATTTCATCTCCGGGAAGTTAGGGATATGCAGCCGATAGAAGGTCAGTATCGTGTCGACACACTCGTTTCGCTCGGCACTGCTCATGCGGAAAAATCTCATATTGTCGTAGTTCATCCTCATCAGCGTGCCTATTTTCGCCGCTTCTTCCGGCCGGAGAAAGTCTGGATGCAAGGGACTTACGGGAGTAAACACACCATTGCGCAGGTCAAACCAGTCGCCCTCAGCCATCTCTTCCAGGTTAGGGAAGAAACCGATGAACCGTGACAGGCGCAGCATAAACACGAGATGGAAGTTGGCAAACTGCCCCACCACATTGTCCAGCCACGTCACACTGCTCTCCACATAGTCATACAGTGGCACGTCGCATTGCTCGTCTCGCAGCGCATAGGACAGAAATTCCGCGAGGAAGAGGCCTATTGCCAGTTTCTCAGGTTGAAAAGGAATCGAGAAGAACGGCTGCGCCAGACGTATGTCGCGGAAGCGTTGCAGGCTGCGTGTGGGCCTGTCGTCATAGACTATCTCCAAGATGGTCAGCGGTTGAAACAGCTGTTGTCTGATCTTTCCCCGCCCGTTTTTCGAGACATGACAGATAAACGACGCCCTCCCTTTCTCTCTTGAGAAGACGTCGACAATGATCTGAGAATCACCATATCGCACAGATCTGAGCACGATAGCCCGCGTTTTTGTTTCCATACAACCGCAAAAATACGAAAAATCAAGCATTTAGAAAAAATTAATGAGAGAAAATTTGGTGACTCAAAGAAAAAGCAGTAACTTTGCACCCACGAAAATAATACGGTCCCTTCGTCTATCGGTTAGGACGAGAGATTTTCATTCTCTAAAGAGCAGTTCGACTCTGCTAGGGACTACAAACAGAAATAAAAAGTAGAAATTTAAAGATGGCAAATCACAAATCATCAGTAAAGAGAATTCGCCAGACCAAGGTGAAGACTTTGCATAACAAGTACTATGCAAAGACGATGCGTAACGCTGTTCGCAAGCTCCGCGCTACCACTGACAAGGACGAGGCTGCTAAGCAGTTCCCCGTGGTACAGAAGATGTTGGACAAGTTGGCCAAGACCAACATCATCCACGCTAACAAAGCTGCAAACTTGAAGTCTGGTTTGGCACAGCATATCAACAAGCTCGGCTAATCCGTGCTTTTGACATTGTTGATGTAAGATATTCAGCCGCTCCGAAAGAGCGGCTTTTTTTGTGCCCATACGCTTCCGTTTCAACCCCTTTCACCCTTCTTCTCACTCATTCGTCGTCTTCCTCACCATCGTAGTAACCTCCCGTGCGTTTCCCTTTTAGATAGGGTTCTGCCACCTGATAGCGGATGCGGTAGGCCGCACCCGTGTAGCCCTGCGCAGGTCCAATGACCACCACCCAGCCATCGATGTATCCGGCATCACCTACAACGAGTTCGTCGGGACCCGATACACCTACGGGCAGATCGCCACGAAACTGCCACATCAGTTGCTTGATCTTTCTTTCCGGACACTTGAAGATTTCCCGGATGCTCAGCCGGTGTCCGTCTTTCTTGCTGAACGACGCACAGTCCTCGTCTTGCCACGTCGCCGTGTCGCGGTCCACGACCTGCGACTGATAGGTCACGATTTCTTCGTCCTCATAGCTGCGCACGATTTCCACGCGTCGCGACACTCCGCTGTCTTCCTTGAGAAAGGTCTCGTAGCTTTGCTGCATCACATTTTCGAAGTTTGCCTCATCCAGTCCTTGCGGCTCGTCCACGTCAAGGATGTCGCATATCCAAGCCTTCACGCTGTCCAGCGCATGAACCTCACCGTCGACGGGAAAGTCCACTTTCACCGCATACGACTGCGCCCCACTACGCCGCACGAAGCTATAGCCCGTCGTAGTGAAGAAGCTCCCTGCCGCTGCCGATGGCAATGCTTGCAGACACGAAACCATGATGAGAAACAAACTACGTAATGTCATTGTCTGCAAAATTACAAAAAAAATCTGTCACCCTATTTGTTTCCGCACACAATCTCGCTTTTTTTTCGTCAAGCCGAAACAACGTCCAATCCCTCTTTTCCCCTGTTTCTCCTACTCTCCTTGACATTCGTAACAAGCAACAAACATTTTGTTACGCCATCCAAACAGCCGCTTCCCTATTTTTCGTATCTTTGCCTCACCTATAACTAAACAATACCACGACACACATGACTACCTTTCTGAAAAGACACTCCCAAGTACTATGGTGCGCATTGACCGCCACGTTGCTGATGCCGTCTTCACCCTCTTCCGCCCAGAATCCGGTGATCCGTGACCAATATTCGGCCGACCCGACCGCCCGCGTCTTCGGCGACCGTGTCTATCTCTATCCCTCCCACGACATCATCAGTCCGGTGGCGCCCGAACGACGGTGGTTTGCCATGGCCGATTACCACGTCTTTTCTTCCACCGATCTCACCGACTGGACCGACCACGGCGTCATCCTCGACCAGAAACAAGTGCCTTGGACCAACCACGAAGGCTACGCCATGTGGGCGCCAGACTGTGTGGGGCACCACGGCCGCTACTATCTGCTCTTCCCTTCCGGACTGGCTTCGGAGCGCGGTTTCGGCATCGGCATCGCCACAGCACCCAGTCCCATCGGACCCTTCACACCAGCCGCCAAGCCACTCGACGGCGTGAGGGGCATCGACCCGTGTATGCTTCAGACCTCCCGGGGCGAGAGCTATCTCTTCTGGGCCGGCAACAGCGGCATCACCGTAGCGCGCATGAACGACGACTATCAGTCACTGGCCGAGGCGCCAAAGACCATCACGGGACTGCCCGAGGGCTTCAAGGAGGGACCCTTCGCCTTTGAGCGCAACGGACTTTTCTACCTTACCTTCCCCTGGGTGCAGCAGAAGAATAGTACAGAGACGCTGGCCTATGCCATGAGCAAAAGCCCGGAAGGACCCTACACCTTCAAAGGAATTTTCATGGACGAATGGCCCGACAAGTGCTGGACCAACCACCACTCCATCGTGCAGTACCGCGGACAATGGTATCTCTTCTATCATCACAACGACTATTCTCCGTCGTTTGACAAGTGCCGCTCCGTACGCATCGACTCGCTGAACTTCCGTCCCGACGGTACGATCGTGAAGGTTAAGCCTACACTGCGCGGTGTCGGCATCACCGATGCCCGCCGCCACATAGAGATAGACCGCTGCAGCAGCACCTCGCCCACCGGCGCGCGAGCCGTGCTTTTGGACAGCCTGCAACCGTTCCGAGGCTGGGCACTACGTCTGAACCGCCAAGGCTGGGCACGATACAACCGTGTAGCCTTCCGACCCGGCCTCTGCCGTCTGACGCTCCGCGCCCGTGCGCAAAACCCATCCACCGTTGCCGTGACCGTAGGCAACCAGTGCGTCGCCCGCCTCAGCATAGCTCCCAGCGACACATTCTCCGAGCAGACGGTCACTATCAAGCCCGTCGCTGCCGCAACCAACGACATCAAGGTGCAACTCGAAAAGGGCAGCAATGTCGACGTAGACTGGCTCTCCTTCGAAGGCAAACCGATTCCGCCCTACACCCAAGGCGGCATGCAGACCGGGCGCTATCGCAACTATTTCGCCGAGATGGGCTACTCTTCTGAGGACATCGACCGCCGTGTCAACGACGTATTCCAAGAGGTGTTCTTCGGTCCCGACCGTGTCTACTTCGAAGTGGGCGACTCTTTGGGTTATATCTTCGACTTGAAAAACCACGACGTGCGCACGGAGGGCATGTCCTACGGCATGATGATCGCCGTGGAGATGAACCGCAAGGACATCTTCGACCGCCTGCTGCGTTGGGCTCAGCGCTACATGCTCATGCGCCAAGGGTCGTTGGCGGGGTACTACGCCTGGAGTTGCAAGACCGACGGCACACACAACGCTGAGGGGCCGGCCAGCGACGGCGAGCTGTATATGATCACTTCGCTTATCTTCGCCTCCAATCGCTGGGGCAACCAGTCGGGTATCAACTACCTCGCCGAAGCCCAGCGTCTGCTGCGTCTCGCAAGGGAAGGCAACGGTCAGGACAGCGCCAACGCATTCATCAACCCGCAGCACCGCCTCATCACCTTCACGCCGAGTGGCTTCGGTGCACGCTTCACCGATCCGAGCTACCACCTCCCTGCCTTCTACGAGGTATGGGCGCGATGGGCTGGCGACGGTCACGCCGACTACTACAAGGCTTGCACCTCAGCGGCGCGCCGCTATCTCCACCTCTGCATCGACCCGCACACGGCACTCTGTCCCGACATCACCGCCTACGACGGCAAGCCACTCACGCCACCGGGCGACAAAGCTATGAAGGGAAACCGGGATTTCCGTTACGACTCCTGGCGCATGCCGATGAACATCGCGCTGGACTATAGCTGGGCCTGCGCCGACACGGCATGGCAACACCACTACGCCAACACCGTACAGGACTTCTTCTTCAACAAGGGCATCGACGCCTATGTCGACCAGTACCGCATCGACGGTGTGGCGGCCGAGAGGCCTTACGAGGGTGGCGGCAAACCCGGACTGCGTCATTCCGTAGGTCTCGTCTCCGCGCTCGCCGCCGCATCGTTGGCTGCCGACCACGCCAAAGCCCGCGACTTTGTCGAGCGTTTGTGGCACTCCACCAACGTGCCCTTTGCCGACGGATACTTCGATGCCTACTACGACGGCCTGCTCCGTCTCTTTGCCTTCATGCATCTCAGCGGCAAATACCGTGTCATCGCACCAGGGCAATAATCCTTTCACGCAGAGACAGGGAGGCACTGAGACAAATCCAAAGATCTGAAAGTTAATAGTGAAATGTTATTGACAAAAATACCTCACTCTCAACTTTCAATCTAGAGAAAACGAAAGAGGAGAAATAAACAAAAAGTAGCGTGAGAACCACAGAAATGTGAGTTGAACTGATCAAAACGGTCATTTGATAGTCTCATCTCGGTAGTTTTACAAGGTCAAAGTACCGAGATGATGTGGTCAGAAAGCCGAGATGACATGATGAAAAAGGTACTTTGACGAGAAATTCTCTAGAGAATTTTGCGTCAAAGTACCTTTTTGTGTTTATCAAAATTGCCTCACATTTATAACATCCTATGTTTCAGCACTTTATAAAAATCGCTGAAAATCGAATAATTCGGGCCAAGGAGAGTCTTCGTTCAGAAAATCGCCTGTATTTGGGCGGGAAATTGTCAGTTTCTTCAACAGATTTTAAGAGCGCCAACGTCACGAGGGCACGACCGATTAATCTCACACAGAGACACATATATAAAGCGATACAATATAATCTGAGTTTTCTATGCCTTCGTACTACTAACGTTATAATCTGATATAAAGCTCTG
>UQFS01000033.1 GCA_900540375.1 uncultured Prevotella sp. | reverse complement strand
CAAATGCTGCGAGCGTAAAAAGCTTTTTCATAAGCGTTGATTTTTTAGGTTGTTGATTAAATTAGGATTGATTGTTTCTTTGCTGCAAATATAAAGTAAAAACCATTATGTTGCAAGTAACAGAAACGCGAGAAACTGCCCTTTGGACGAAAGTACGACATTTTAGAATGATATTACGAATGAGTGCGTAATAATTTCAATGCATTGATTTTCAGCATTAATCGTTTTTTATTAATTTTGCCCACAAGGGAAGTGAAAGGAAACAATCACCTAATAAAAGCCATTATATGAAACCAATTATCATTGCTTTAGCCATTGCCGCCCTGCCTTTCGCAGCATGGGCAGACAACGGGCAAACTGTCACCATCGGTGGTCAGACCGTGAACAAAACCGTGAAGGAGATCACTTTCAGCGGTACGGACGTGGAATTATCCTTTGCCGATGGCACTACGCAGACGGCGGATATGGCCACCGTGAACATCGCTTTTGATACGCCGACCGGCATTAAAACCGTGGATAAAGACACACCACGTCCTGCTGACGGCCGTATCTACACGCTCTCCGGACAGTATATGGGCAAGGGCAAGGCCCGTCTGCCTAAGGGCGTCTATATCGTGAATGGTAAAAAGGAAATAAAGAAATAAGGAGGAACAGACGATGAAAACATACCATCCCAATACGCTGTTACTGCTGTTCGCCCTCTTGCTGCTTCCCGGCTGGGCATGGGCTGATGCTTCCTGGAACTTTACTTCCACGCCATCAACAGATAAGGCTGCTTTGAAGGCCGATGCGACAGGTTGGACCTACACAGCAAAGAACAATCGCTATGCCAACAATCAAGCTGTCGCCGATGCGCAGCTCGCTGCCAACGGGCAGACGCTGATGATGGCATCAGGACTCTATTTCACGGCCAGCACGGCAGGGGATATTCGTGTCGATGTGAACAAACGGTTAGGTCTGAACGGCGCAGGCATTGTGGTGCGTATACCGAATCTTACGGCCGGAGCTACCGTAAAGGTGAGCTTTGGCTCGTCGTCAAGTGGAACAGAACGCTCGTTGACGCTGACCAATCTCAGTGAGACGGCGTTTGCCAGCAGCTCCAATACGGGAACAGACTATTCGGCCACGGTAGTTGCCGATGGCGACGTGACGCTCACCACCACAGGCGGTGTCTATCTCTTCTCCATCATGGTGACGGACGGGGGCGGCAGTTCTTCGTGTACGAAAGCCGATGTCTCAGACCACGCTGTGGCCTTTGACAGCCAGGCCAACCAGGCGCTCATCACCAACAGCGACAACAGTCTGAAATACTATAATACTGCTGACATCGCCAAGATGACCATTGACAAGGACACGCTCTATGTCCGCGGCTCAGACTGGCAGGATGTCTATTACACGCCAAAGAACGTCTGCTTTGCCAAAGCCTCGGGCAGCAACACAGGCGGAAAGGTAAGTAACGAGGATGGCAAGGTGGAGATCACGGAGGCAAAAGGCTGGCTGGAGTCGGCTTACGTGAAGTTTAAGAAGTTCGGCGACTGCACGCTCTATCACGTGTATATAAAAGGTGGCGACTACACGGATTACACGCGCATCGACTCCATGCTCGTGCGCAGCTATGGCGACTTCTATCGGGTTGACATGGTAGGACTCAAGGCTGGAAGTTACGACATGAAGGTGGTGCCGGTGAGCAAAGGCAAAGAGCTGGAGGCAAACGCCAACGAGGCTACGGCCATGACGGTGCAGAACTACGACCGCTCGGGCTTTGCTCATCTCAACAATACGGGTGTTGGTGCCTACAACGACGACGGATCGCTGAAGTCCGACGCGCGCGTCATCTATGTCACGGCGCAGACGGCTAAGACTGTGACCTGTGAGGTGAAGACGGGCTCCAAGGCTGCCAACATGACTCAATGCACCGGTTTGCAGGCCATCCTCGACGCTTATCAGAAAGGCTATGAGACGCGGCCACTCGACGTACGCTTCATCGGCTTGGTGGAGAAAGTCGATCTCGATGCCATCTCTTCTTCGTCAGAAGGCTTGCAAATAAAGGGAAAGAACGCCTGCAGCAATCTCTATATCACCTTGGAAGGCATCGGCGACGACGCTACGTTGCGCGGCTTTGGCTTGCTGTTGAGAAATGCTGCCAATGTGGAGATGCGCAACTTCGCCATCATGCGCTGTATGGACGACTGCGTGTCGATAGATACTGACAACAAATTCATCTGGGTGCATCACCTCGACTTCTTCTACGGACAGAAGGGAAGCGACGCTGATCAGGTGAAAGGCGACGGCACGACTGACATCAAAGGCGATTCGCAATATATCACCGTGGCTTATAATCATTATTTCGACAGTGGCAAGTCGTCGCTCTGCGGCATGACGAGTGAGTCCGAACCAAATTATATCGACTACAATCACAACTGGTTTGATCACAGTGACTCGCGTCATCCGCGTGTGCGTACGATGAGTGTGCACGTATGGAACAACTATTACGACGGATGTGCGAAATATGGTGTGGGTGCTACGACAGGCTCGAGCGTCTTTGTGGAAAACAACTATTTCCGCGCAACGAAGGATCCGATGCTCATCTCTCAGCAGGGTACGGACGCCAAGGGCGAAGGAACGTTCTCGGGCGAGACGGGTGGAATGATCAAGAGCTATGGCAATGTCTACGCTGACAAAGGCTCAAGTTTCAACTTCACGCCTATCACGCAGCATGAGAGTGCTACGAGTTTCGATTGCTATGAGGTGGCTTCGCGCGACGAGCAGGTGCCCGCTGATGTGAAAGCGCTCGTGGATGGTACGACTTACAACAACTTCGATACCAACAGCACGCTGATGTACACTTACAAGCCCGACGCTGCCACGCAGGTGCCTGCTGTGGTCATGGGATGGACGGGAGCCGGCCGCTTAGGTAAAGGTGACTTTCGCTGGACGTTCACTTCTTCCGATGATAGTTCGTATGCTATCAACGCTGCTCTTTCTTCGGCAATAGACAGCTATCAAAGCAAGATGGTCGGTATTTCGGCAGAGTAACACATCATTCACGGCCTCAACGGGGGCTGAATCATAGGTAACCTCGGTCAAGCGACGAAGGAGCGCAGACCGGGGATTTAAAATCCTTCTCTGTTTCTTGCTGAGGTGCCCCGAGGGGGGCACACGAGCATCTTATGCGTTTTGATGACCATTCTCCTTTCGTTATACATACCCTTCCTTGTTGTGAATACTGACAAAAAACGAGCGTTGAGAATCGATTCTTTTCCACGAAGACCTCCTCGGCTCTGATTTTTGCGAAAATCAGAGTGTTTTTGTATCTTTTTGATAATTAGGGTGTTATATGAAAATCAGTTTCCTGTAAGAATGAAAGTATCTTTTTCTCTCCAAATTCTCTAGAGAATTTTTCATCAGAAAGGCTTTCTGATCAAGTCATCTCGCCTTTCTGACCTTGTCATCTTGCCTTTCTGACCATGTCATTACGCCGAGATGATCGCATCAAAGTACCTTTCTGTACCCAAGAATGAGCAAAAAACGATGGATGAACTTCGCTTTTTGTCGATTTTAGGCTGGTGAGCTGATCTTTCGCTCTCTAGATTGAGAGAGAAAGTTGAAGGCACTTTGTAAAGAAATGTTGTTTGCAATGTGCTTGGAATGCTTGAACTTCGGGCCGATGAGATCACTCTGCCCGCTTCAGCCTGATGCTGAGCTGGAACAGGGCGGGGAGGAAGATGCAGAGCGAGAAGAGCAGGCTGAGCATCATTGTGGTGTGGTTGCCGTGGAAGAGATCAATGAGCTTGCCGTCGTTCATCTGCGGCATCATGTGGAACATCACAAAGGCCACCGTGTTGTTGACCCAGTGGAAAGCCACACCGGGAACGATAGAGTCGGTGCGGTAGTACATCCAGCCTAAAAGCAAGCCAATGAGCGCGGCGTGGACAAACTGTGGGACATTCATGTGCACGGCACCGAAGATGAGCGCTGAGATGACGATAGCCACCCAATGCCATTTGCGGTCGAAGAGCTTAAGCAGGGTACGGAGTATGGCACCGCGGAAGACGAGTTCCTCTACCAACGGCGCCAAAATGCCGATGGCGACATAGCCGAGCGGCTCACCCATGATGCTCTCAAAGAGTTTCTCGGTGCTCTCCGGCAGTGTGATCCCCATGCGCTCCACAAGCCATTCCGACGGCAGGATGGTGCCAAGGGCAAGGAGTACTACCCATGTCAGCGCTGTCCAAGGTCGTGTGGCCAACCAGTCGCGCTTGACAGGAGCCCAGTGGCAGACGACAAAAAGACAAAAGGTGAGGACGCTGCTGATGGCTGTGGCAGCGACCAGTTCCTTGCTGTCAAGTCCCAGCGCACCGGCTTGGAGATGCTGGCTGATGGCCGACCAAGGTGTGCCGCCGATCCACATGGCGATGATCGCGACGGCAAAGGTGACGACCAACTGGATGAGCAGAAACAGGATGACGTATAAGACGATGTTGGCTATATCGTGTAATAAACTTCTTTTCATGGGTCGAATGACTGATTGAATTTTTTTATGGGTTGTTGCTGAGTGTGTCCGGCTTCAGTCACGGGATGTCGGCACGATGGTGCCATGGTGGTGGAACCGCTCTTCTATGTCTTTTCTGTCTTGACGCAATTGTTGGATGAGCTGCTCAACGTTGTCGAATCTGCGCTCGTTGCGGATGCGGCAATAGAACGAGAGGAGCAGCCGTTGGCCGTAGATGTCGCCCTCGAAGTCGAAGATGTTGGTTTCTACCGTCTGATGATGTCCGCCGAAGGTAGGCCGCATGCCAATGTTGGTCATGCCCGGCCGCAGCGTCATACTACCCTCAGTGCGCACTTTCACGCCGTAGACGCCGGCGGCTGGCAAAAGCTGAGTGAGGCTGGAAGGGACGAGGTTGGCCGTGGGGAAGCCCAGGCGGCGTCCCTCCTTCACGCCGTCCACGACTTTGCCCTCTATCGTGTAGGGATAGCCCAGGCACTCGTTGACCATCTCTATCTCGCCTGCCTGAATAAACGAGCGTACCACCGACGAGCTGATTTTCACGCCGTGGAGCAAATATGGCTCGCTCTGCACCACGTCGATGCCCATCTCGCGGCCATAGCGCACATAGTCGCTGAAGCCCTCGGTGCGGTCGTGACCAAAGCGGTTGTCATAGCCGATGACCAGTTGCTTGACACGAAGCTGCTGACGGACAATCAACTCCATGAACTGCTGGGCACTCAGCGATGCCAGCGCAAGGTCGAAATGCACGACCACGACGTAGTCAACACCGGTGCGCGAGAGCAGTACGAGCTTGTTTTCGAGTGTGGATAGCAGCTGAGGCTGATAGTTCTGTTGCAATACCTGACGGGGATGCTGGTCGAAGGTGATGACCATCGACCGCAGACCACGCCGACGAGCTTCGTCGGTGACCTGTCCGATGAGGAAGCGGTGGCCTCGGTGCACGCCGTCGAAGAAACCGATGGTGGCCACGGACGGTTCCAGGTCCTCCGTACTGTCTTTGTCTAAATAGATGGTTTTCATGCTTTGGCCTCCTTGATTCGTTTGATGGCCCGCCATAGCTCACCG
This sequence comes from uncultured Prevotella sp., assembly GCA_900540375.1. GTDB lineage: Bacteria > Bacteroidota > Bacteroidia > Bacteroidales > Bacteroidaceae > Prevotella. Next base: position 38,044 of record UQFS01000033.1, on the reverse strand, counting down.
GCAATAAGAACCCCGGATGTGGCAACCGTGATGATGAGCCATTCCTCAGCACTCAACGGTTGCGTGCGGAACATGCGGCCGCCGAAGGTGACGATGAGCCACTGCCCACAGAAGATCAGCAGCAAAACGAGCAGCAGACCGCCGTCGTGGCGCAGGTTGTGGAAGGCACTGTGCGTGGAGCCTAAGCACTTCGCGTTGAAGAGATTCCAGAACTGGAGCATGACAAAGGTGGTGAAGAACAGCGTCAACTCGTGTACGTCGATGATGCTGCCCACGCCATGTCGCTCGCACCAGATGAGGAAGACAAGCATGATGGCGAAGAACATGAAGCCGCAGCCGAGGATGCCGCGTCCCATCGACTTCGAGATGATGAACTCGGAAGGCTTGCGCGGCTTGTCCTTCATCACTTCCCGCGAGGGTGGCAACGAGGCCAGGGCCATGGCGGCAAAGGTGTCCATGATCAGGTTGACCCAGAGGATCTGTGTCACCGTGAGTGGCATCTCCGTGCCGATGATGCTGCCGCCGAGGACGAGCAGCAGGGCGCTGACGTTGACGACGAGCTGGAAGAAGAGAAACCGCTGAATGTTTTTGTAGAGTGAGCGGCCCCACATCACGGCATTGGCGATGGAGTGGAAGCTGTCGTCGAGTAGGGTGATGTCGGAAGCTTGCTTGGCTACCGACGTGCCCGAACCGAGGGAGAGTCCAACGTGGGCGTGGTTGAGGGCCGGCGCGTCATTGGTGCCGTCACCGGTGACGGCAACCACTTCGCCGTGTTTCTGAAGGAGTTGCACGAGGCGCTGCTTGTCGGTAGGACGGGCGCGCGACATCACGCGGATGTCCTCTACGCGGTCGTAGGCTTCCTCATCGCTCAGTGCGGCAAAGTCGCTGCCGGTGATATGCCAACGGAGCTCTTCGGCTTGGGTGGTGTCTTCCTTGGGCCATATGCCGATCTGCCGGGCTATCTCCACGGCTGTGGCTGAGGTGTCGCCGGTGACAACCTTGATCTTGATGCCGGCGCCACGACAGGTGGATACGGCCGAAGGTACGTCTTTGCGTACGGGATCGCTGATGGCGGCGATACCCTGGAACGTGTAGCCGCCCTCTTCGCTGAAGTCGCCGTCACGCCAGGCAAAGGCCAGCGTGCGCATGGCCTGACGCTGATAGCCCAACAGCACTTCCCGCAGATGGCTCAGCTGAGGCTCGGCGAGGCCGCACAGTGAGGCGATGATCTCAGGCGCTCCTTTTATATATGTACGTTTTTTGTCGCCACGGATGACCGTGGTGGCCATGTATTTCTTTTCTGTGGAAAAGGGAATCTGACTGTCAACGGGCTGCGATGCTCTCTGTTGCTGGTAGTCCTTGCCCTGCTGTTGCAGCCACATGAGCAGCGCTCCTTCGGTGGGGTTGCCGATGGGCGCGTTGTTTTCGCCGAGTTCTGCCGTGGTGTTGGCAGCAACAGCTTCGGCAAATCCGTCTTTTGTCGCACCGCTGGCTTCTTCTGCTTTGACGAGGCGGTCGCCCTCAACGAGCTGGATGTCGTGGACGGTCATGCGGTTTTGGGTCAGCGTGCCCGTCTTGTCGGTACAGATGACGGTGACTGCTCCCATCGTCTCCGAGGCGTGCAGCTTGCGTACGAGGTTGTTTAATTTCAGCATCCGACGCATGTTCAGCGCTAAGGCAAGCGTCACGGCCATCGGCAAACCCTCGGGTACGGCCATGACAATCAGCGTGACGGCCATCATGAAGTAGTTCAGCACCACTTGCAGCATGGCGAGATAGTTGTTGGTGTGCCAAAGACTGTTGGTGAGAATGTCGTGGCCGAGGAAGATGACAAAGGCGGCAATGGAGACGCCGGTGCCTACCTTGGAGATGAGCTTGGCCAGTTTGCCTAGCTGTATATTCAGTGGGGTCTTAGTCTGTGTGGCTTCTGTCGCCTCAGTAGCCACCTTGCCGATCTCGGTACTGTCGCCGACACGCGTGACAATGGCGGTGCCGTGACCATTCATCACCATCGTGGAGCGAAGGATCACGTTCTTGGGATAAGCCTCGGAAGAATGTTGAGTGTTGAGTGATGAATGTTGACTTGCAGCGAAAGCTGAGTGTTGAAAGTTGAGTGTTGAATGTTGACTGGCAGCGTCCGCAGCCTGTTGGCCTTGCTCGTTCGTCACCGACTTGGAAGTCAGAGGCTCGCCGGTCAGACTCGACTCATCGATTTGCAGGTTAACAGCTTCCACGAGGACAGCGTCGGCGGGCACCTCGTCGCCCGTCTCCATCAGGATGATGTCGCCCACGACAACGTCGCGGCGAGGAACTTCCATCACCTTTCCGTCGCGTCGTACCTTCACGGGCTGATCCTCGTTGATGGCGGTGAGCACGCGGAACTTGCGCGCGGCGTCGCATTCAAAGTAGAAGCCTACCGTCGTGGCAATGAAGATAGCGATGAAAATGCCCAGCGTCTCCACAAAGTCATGCTCCACAAAGGCCAGTACCAGAGACACCAGTGCGGCTATAAGAAGAATCTGGATGATGGGATCACGGTATTTGTCGAGGTAGAGCTTCCAAAGGGAAGTCTTCTTGGGTGGAGTGAGCACGTTGTCGCCATATTGTTGTCGGCTGGTTCTCACCTGCTCGTCACTGAGCCCCGCATGAGGGTCAGTGTGTGGTATCTGTTCGCTTTTCATCAATTTCTGCTACTCTGTGTTTATTGTTTGCAAAGATAGTCAAATTAGCCCTAACAGCCAATATAGTGAAGACTTATTATCTACTTTTCACAAAAAATATTTGGCTATTCGACTGGAAACTTGTATCTTTGCACCACAAATCTTATCGGCCTCTTCGACCCGCATAAGTTGGACTTGTAGCTCAGTTGGTTAGAGCAACAGACTCATAATCTGGAGGTCCCAGGTTCAAGCCCTGGCTGGTCCACACTCAAAGTCAGCGACTTAGAGACTTCTCTGAGCCGCTGATTTTCTTTTCGGGAAAACATTTCATTCTTCTTTCTTGTCTTCACCATCCAATAGCTTTTCCAACTCCTCGGCTGGCGGCAGGACTTTAAGAATGTCCTCCTTTGACTTGTATGTGGCGACGCCCATCGGACGGTCATAGTCTTGAATGAGATACTCGACGAAAGTCTTGTCTGCACTCTTGCAGAGAATAAGTCCTATGCTTGGGTTCTCAAAAGGCTTTTTGACCGTGTCGTCAAGCACTTTCAGATAGGCACTCAGCTGACCAAGATACGATGGCTTGAAATCCCCACGCTTTAGTTCCACGCAAACGAGGGCTGCCAGCTCTCTGTTGAAGAAAAGCAAGTCAGGGAACAGCTCATGTCCGAACTTCTCCAAATGATACTGATTGCCAACAAACGTAAAGTCCTTCCCGAAGGTCATGATGAAGTTCTTCACATTGTGGATGATGGCTTGCTCGACTACTCGCTCATCAATATCCTCTTTGTCACGCTCCCCCAACTCCTCGACGTTCATGAAGTCGAGCAGATACTCGTCCTTGAACATCTGTATCGCTTTCAACGCCTGTGAGGTCGGTACGGTCTTGGCAAAATTGTTGGGCAGTTGTTCCTGATGATGGTACAGGTCAGCCTTCAATGCATCGCGCAGTTTGTACTTGTTCCATTGGCCAACAATAGCTTCATGTATGTAGAAAAATCTTTCTTCAAACGTCTTGGTCTTACGTATTATCTCTATATGGTGGGTAAAACTAAGGGACAAGAATTCTTTGATGTTAAAATCTGTAATTTCGCCAGCCGTTGGCTGCCGATTTAATGGCATTAACTCATTTGGGTTGACATTCAACGAGTTGCCTAAATCGGCCGCCGTGGCTGCCGATATTACAGAATCTCCGTTTTGACGCTCTATGTCGTCTTTCCATACTTCATAGAACCGTCTCATGCTCTTCAGAGATGTAGCGGAATACCCCCTCAGACCTGGAAGTTCCTTTTGTAGTTGCTCGCTGATGGTCTCAATAGCATTGGTTCCCCAATATCCATCTCTTGAGTTGTCGGAGATGTAATGCCCGATGCCATAATACAGTGACAGCTCCACACTGTTGGCATACTTGGTGGCACGAAGCTGGCTTTCAAGGATGGCCTGCTTTATGTTGTCGACAGCTTTGCGCAAAGCCGGTGTAAGGGTGCCGAAAGGCTTGATGATATTGTTGTCTTTATCCATGAGTTCTAATTCTTTTTTGCAAATAATTCTGCCAATTCTTCTGTCGAGAGTGTTGCCAATTGCTCAACGAGCTTGTCGCGTTCTCAAAGAGCGCATTGTAAATGTGAAACTGAAGGACATTAGTGCCTGGTCAACCGAGCACCTGCCCAAGAATTGGGTTACAGAACGGACCAAGACACTCAGAAAAGTGAGCTAAAATTGGCACAACAAACTGGACACCCTACTTATTAATCCAATTATCTTATCCATGTAATAAGCGGGTGATGCATTTGCGTCAGAACTACTTTACTATTCTATATAGGGCTTTGTGATTGCTGACGCTGTTGGTCGGCTCACTTCTTGGATAAACATCCACGGTCACTGTCGTGTCTTCAGGGGCAGATGTAGAGACATTGACAGTCGGCTTGAATCCAATGATTTCACCATATACAAAGATGGTTTTCTCGCCTGTTTTTACGTTTGTGGCATCGAAGTGAGGAAAATCTTTCGATTCACTTGATTCCTGCCAATGCAGTCGATAAGTCTCACGGTGAACTCCCATGGTGTTTATGCCCACGTATGTCTTGCTGATTATTTGTGTCAGGTTGTAATAATAAGCGGGAGCATCGCCCCAAACGGCTTCTTTCTTATTGGGCGTAGCGTGTATGCGGACGACGTATTTGTTGCCTTCCTCGTAATCAAATCCATTGATTTCATGGAGCGAGAATACATTAACGGTATCGCCTTGGTCATTGGTTGCATAGATGCACGGGTGAAAATAATAGGAGGTGGCAGGAATACCATCAATGCCGCATTCTGGCTGGATGGTCAGTGTGGTGTCGTACGGCTTGCCTATATATTCGTCATTGTCGTTGTCACAGGAAGCAGTCAGGAAGCAGCACGCTATCAACATGGTACTCCAAAGATAATTGTGTCTTTTCATTATTGCATTATTTTATAGTTAGTTGCAAATTTAGGGAAAAATTTCCATATTTCGACTCGAACAAACGTTTTTTTGGGGGGCATTAGATGCTTAGCCCACATTGCAGGTATACCTCATGTAACTGATTGATTCTCAGTATTGGCATTTTTTGAGGGTAGCTTTGGTTGTACCACGGATTTTATTTTCCCCAGCGGGTGAGGATTGATACCGAGCATGCGGTAGATGTTGGACAGCTTTTCTTCCGCTTCAGTGCATTGCCTCACCCGTATGGTCTCCCCGTTTTCAGCTTTCAGTTCTGCCGTGACAAGCACTTGTGTGCTTGCTATGCGTATGATTTCGTCCCATCTGACATTGTCGTACTTCTTCACTTTTAGCCTGTTTTATGCAGATTCGTATTAATCCTGAGACATGTATTCAATGTGGCAGTTGCGTAGCTGTGTGCCCCATAAGCATCTTCCGCCAGACGGCACCGCGCACGCCGGTCACCGTCGAGCGTCCGGAAGCCTGTATCAGGTGCGGACATTGTGTGGATGTCTGTCCTACCAACTCCATCGACCATGAGCTCTTCCCCTTGGAACGCCTTCATAAGCTAGACTATCAGCAGATGCCGACACCGGAACAACTGATGAACCTTATCCATGCGCGCCGCTCCAACCGCACGTTCACCAAGAAAGAGGTGCCGGCCGCTTCCGTTGCCATGATGCGTGAGGCTGCTCTCTATGCGCCTACTGCCGGCAACAACCAAATGGTGGAGTTGAATGTTGTTAGTGATCCGGACAAAATCGTTGACATCATCCGCTTCACCATCGACACCCTTGGCGAGCATCTTGACATCCTTGGCCCCAACTATGCGGGCGTGGTTAGTGGCGTACGCCAGTCTTTTGAACATGGCAAGGACATCATTCTTCGCGGTGCACCCTATGTGATGGCGTTTGCCTCTGATCATAGTTTCGGAGCAGCCGACTGCAATCTTGCTTATCAAAACGCCTCGCTGATGGCACAGAGCTTGGGTGTGAGCCAGTTCTACATGGGCTTCGTCATGACCGCTACAGCCTTAGCAGATCCGGAGCGAGTGAAGGAACTCTTCGGCGTGAAGCAGAAGGTGCAGGCGCTGATGGCCTTTGGCATGGCGCGTCTTCGCTATAAGCGTTATGCAGAGCGGGGATAACGGTTTCGGTCTACGGGGCTCACAGATACCTGTGAGGCCCCATTGCGGTGGAGAGGATAGTGATGTCTTGTCGTATGATAGTTTTGAAGGTTGCGACAAACAATTCTTCTATACGCACACAAATAAAAAACATCATTTTATTTTTCGGTGAACGATGTTTTTAATGTCTTTACCGAAAAATAAAAACTCACAGACTCACCTGTTTCCTACTGAGCCATAATCTATCAGTTACATATATTGAGCCTTCGCTCTATGTAAAGCCAAACACTAATCAAAAAAAGAGGAGTTAGATTTCTCTAACTCCTCTTTGCGCTCCAGGATGGGCTTGAACCAACGACCCCCTGATTAACAGTCAGGTGCTCTAACCAACTGAGCTACTGAAGCAAGGTGCGTGTCATTTCTGATTTGCGGTTGCAAAGGTACGGACATTCCTCGAAACCACCAAATGTTTTTGCAACTTTTTTTTGAGAAAGGTGATTTTGTGGGCTCTTTTTCGTAACTTTGCACCCGTGATACATTAATATATACAGAAAACGACATAAAAAAGATATGAGAAAGACATTCCTGACACTCGCCTGCCTGGTGCTCGCCGCCATGAGCTGGGCACAGGCCGACGCTGACCACAACTTCAAGGTGGCGAAGAACCTCGAAGTGTTCAACACCATTTACCGCAACCTCGACATGATGTATGTCGACACACTCGACGCTGATGAGGTGGTGGGCTACGGTATTAACTCCATGCTCCACTCGCTTGACCCCTATACCGAATACTATCCCGAGGACAAGAGTAAGGACGTGAAGATGATGCTTACAGGCAAGTATGCCGGCATCGGCTCGCTGATTCGCTATAACTTCAAACTTGGTCGCGTGTGCATCGACGAACCCTATGAGGATATGCCGGCAGCGGAAGCCGGACTGAAGAAAGGCGACGTCATCCTCAGCATTGACGGCGAGGACATGACCAAGCACGACAACAACTATGTCAGCGACCATCTGCGTGGCGATGCCGGGACGACGTTTCTGTTGAAAGCCCTGCGCCCCTCCACCGGCAAGGAGATGAAGCTCAAGATCACGCGTCGCGCCATCCAGCTGCCTGCTGTCCCTTATTATGGGCTGCAGCAAGACGGCATCGGATATCTCAACCTCAACCAGTTCACCGAAGGTTGCGGCAAGATTGTGCGTAACGCCATCATCGACATGAAGAAGCAGGGCATGAAAGCACTCGTCTTCGATCTGCGCGGCAACGGTGGCGGATCGGAGCCTGAGGCCGTGAATATCGTCAACTGCTTCGTGCCGAAAGGCAAGCTTGTGGTGAGCAACCGCGGTAAGGTGAAGCGCATGAACCAGGATTATCTCACCACCGTGGAGCCCGTAGATACCGTCATGCCCGTAGTGGTGCTCGTCAACGGCAACAGTGCGTCGGCCTCAGAGATCACCAGTGGTGCCCTGCAGGATATGGATCGTGCCGTGGTCATGGGTACTAAGACCTATGGCAAAGGGCTTGTGCAGACCGTGATGGACCTGCCCTACAACGGTAAGATGAAGCTGACGACGAACAAATACTATATCCCTTCGGGCCGCTGCATCCAAAAGATCAACTATAAACACGCCAATGGCGGATCGACCGAAGTCGTTGCCGACTCGCTCAAGCGCACCTTCTACACAGTCCATGGCCGCAAGGTGATGGACGGCGGAGGCATCGTACCTGACGTGGAGGTGAAGGCCGACTCTATGTCAAATCTTGCTTATTATCTTGCTGCCGTGAAAGACTCCGATGAGCTCGTCACCAGCTACGAGGTAGACTATATCGCCAAGCACCCGACTATCGGATCCGCCGCTACGTTCGACCTCAGCGATGCCGACTACAATGAGTTTAAGCAGCGCGTGCTCAACAGTCATTTCAAATACGACGCCATGAGTGAGAAAACCCTTGACAATCTTGAGAAGGTGGCGAAGTTTGAGGGGTACTACGACGACGCCAAACCTGAGTTCGAGGCACTGAAGAAAAAGCTCAAGCACAACCTCGTCAAGGATCTCGACTACAACAAGGAAGGCATCAAACAGCTACTTGCCAGCGACATCGTCTCGGCATACTACTATCAGCGTGGTGCCATCCTCAATACGTTGCGTTACGACAAGCAGGTGCAGGCTGCCTATGCCTTGCTCAAGGATCCCAAGCGTTATGCCTCTATTCTCACGGTGGGCGAAAAGGAGAAAAATAGCCAATAGCTTGTCCTTCATGCTTTTTTGCATGAAAACGTCGTATTTTAGCAGTGTGAAAGTAAAAAAGTATGGACGATTGAATGTAATATGGAAAAAAAATAGTAACTTTGCAGTGTTCAGTGGAATGAGGGGCTCCCGAGAGCTCCTCATTTTTTTATAAACGCATGTTTTTTAACTGCATGATATGATAGACAAGAACGTCGTAAAACAATTAGTGAATGAGTGGCTGGAGGACAAAGACTACTTCTTGGTGGATGTCAATGTTACGCCCGATGACAAGATTACAGTTGAAATTGACCATGCCGACGGCGTGTGGATCGAGGACTGCGCAAAGCTGAGCCAGTATATCGAGGATCATCTCAGCCGCGATGACGAGGACTACGAGCTCGAAGTGGGATCGGCAGGACTCGGACAGCCTTTCAAGGTGGAGCAGCAATACCACAACTTTGTGGGCGAGCCCGTGGAAGTGCTCCAAGCTGACGGACAGAAGGTACGTGGCACACTCAAGAGTGTCGACGGACGCAACTTTGTGGTTACTGTCAACGAAAAGGTGAAAGTTGAAGGTAAAAAACGTCCCGTAAAGATGGACGTGGACCACAACTTCAACATGGATGAGGTGAAATACACCAAATACCTCATTAACTTCAAATAAGCTCCAGGCCTGAGTGAGGCTCAGGTCTGGGTGCAGATTTTGCAACGAGAAAACAATAAAGAAAAAAGATATATGGTAGCAAGAAAGAAAGACGACGAGCAAGTGTCGATGATCGACTCCTTCCGGGAGTTTAAAGATACCAAGAACATCGACCGCACCACGCTCGTGAGCGTGCTGGAGGAAAGCTTCCGCAACGTGCTGGCAAAGATCTACGGCAGCGACGAAAACTTTGATGTCATCGTCAATCCCGACAAGGGTGACTTTGAGATTTACCGCAACCGTGTGGTTGTCGCCGACGGCGAGGTAGCTGACGAGAACAAAGAGATCAGTCTCGCCGACGCACGCAAGATTGAGCCCGACTACGAGGTAGGCGAGGAAGTGTCGGAGTCGGTCGACTTCGCCAAGTTCGGCCGCCGTGCCATCCTCACGCTGCGTCAGACACTGGCCAGCAAGGTGCTGGAGTTGGAGCACGATCAGCTTTACAACAAATACAAGGATAAGGTCGGTCAGGTCATGGCCGCTGAGGTCTATCAGGTGTGGAAGCGCGAGGTGCTTCTCGTCGACGACGACAACAACGAGCTCATCCTGCCCAAGAGCGAGCAGATCCCCGGTGATATGTATCGCAAGGGCGAGACCGTGCGTGCCGTCATTGAGCGTGTCGACAACGAGAACAACAACCCTAAGATCATCCTCTCCCGTACCAGTCCCACCTTCCTGCAGCGTCTGTTGGAGCAGGAGGTGCCCGAAATCGCTGACGGTTTGATTGCCATCAAGAAGATCGCGCGTATGCCCGGTGAGCGTGCTAAGGTGGCTGTCGAGAGCTATGACGACCGTATCGATCCGGTAGGAGCCTGCGTCGGTGTGCGTGGCAGCCGTGTCCACGGTATCGTGCACGAACTCAATAACGAGAACATCGACGTCATCAACTGGACGGCTAACACCAAGTTGTTTATACAGCGTGCGTTGAGCCCGGCCACCGTGACGAGCATCACCATCGACGAAGAGAACAAGAAGGCTGACGTCTATCTCCAGCCCGATCAGGTCAGCCTTGCCATCGGCCGTGGCGGTCTGAACATCAAGTTGGCTTCCATGCTGACCGAATACACCATCGATGTGTATCGTGTCGTCAAGGACGGCGAGCAGAGCACAGAAGAGGACGATGTCTATCTCGATCAGTTCAGCGACGAAATCGACCAGTGGATCATTGATGCCATCAAGGGCATTGGACTGGAGACTGCCAAGGCAGTCCTCAATGCTCCCCGCGAGATGCTGGTGGAGAAGGCCGATCTGGAGGAAGAGACCGTCGACCATGTGCTCGAAGTGCTGCGCAAGGAGTTTGAAAACTAATAGACAACTCCGTACCGCGTACACATCACACATATATTAATTTAAACGAAAATAGAACATATCAGAGTATATGAGCATCAGATTAAACCAAGCATTACGAGAATTAAACATAGGAATGCAAACGGCAGTTGAATTCCTGCAAAAGAAGAGCGAGTTGGGCGAGGTGAAAGCGGATCTTAGCTATAAGCTCAATGAGCGCCAGCATGCTGCGCTCGTTGAGGCTTTCAAGCAAGATGCCGCCTTGCGTACCGACGCCGAGAAGCTCTTTGGTAAGAAGAAGGACAAGAAGCGTCCGCAGACCGCTAAGCCATCAGAGACGCACACTGGCAGCAGTGTGTTGGAGGGCACAGGTCATCAGACCTATAAGCCGTTGGGGAAGATTGACCTCAGCACTGTAGGCAAGAAATCGGTGGTCATCAAGTCTGATGCTTCCCAACCCCAGAAAGCAGAGCCGACGACTGCTGCCGTCAGTCATCCTCAGTCTGCTCCTGCTCGGCAAAAAGCCGAGCAGCAACCGGCACGTGTGCAGCCTGCTGACAACGCAGCTGTCAAGCCGCAGTCTCTGAATCCAAAGCCTGAGCAGAACAAAGCTGAGACTGCCAAGCAGGGGTCCAAGGCCGAAAGCCATGTGGAGAATGCTGGCAGCACTCAGCATAAACAGGAGCCGGTGAAGCCCACAGCACAGAAGAGTGAGCAGAGATCCACACACAAGCCTGCCGCCCCGAAGATTACTGCCGTGAAAGTGGCTGAGGTCGGGGAATCCAAGCAGGACGGCAAGGTGTTCCAGCTCTCCAGTGAGAAGAAGATCCTCAGTACGCCGAAGGTCAACGTCCTCGGTAAGATCGACCTCGACTCCATCAATCAGAGTACGCGACCAAAGAAGAAATCCAAGGAGGAGCGCCGTCGTGAGCGCGAGGCTAAGCAGAATGGTGGCAATGGTGGCAACAACAACGACCGCAAGAAGCGCCAGCGCATCAATAAGGATCGCGTCGACATCAATGCCGCTGCCAACCAGCAAGGTAATGGCAATGGTCAGGGCAAGAAAAAGAAGAACCGCAAGCGTGGTGGACAGAAGCCCGCAGAGGTCACTGAGGAGGATGTAGCACGTCAGGTTAAGGAGACACTTGCCCGCCTGACGAGTAAACAAAGCCAGACCAAGAAAGGCGCTAAGTACCGTAAGGAAAAACGCGAGGCTGTACAGGAAAAGCTCAACCAAGAGGCACGTGCCGAGAAGAAAGAGAGCAAGACGCTGAAGCTCACGGAGTTTGTAACCGTCTCGGAGCTTGCCACGATGATGAACGTCGGTGTCAACCAGGTCATCTCCACGCTGATGAGCATTGGCGTGATGGCTTCCATCAACCAGCGTCTCGATGCTGAGACCATCAACTTGGTGGCTGACGAATTTGGTTTCAAGACCGAGTATGTCAGTGCTGAGGTACAGGAGGCTGTCAGTGAGGAGCAGGACGACGAGAGCGAACTCGTGCCGCGTGCGCCGATCGTGACCGTCATGGGTCATGTCGACCATGGTAAGACATCGTTGCTCGACCATATCCGCAATACCAATGTCATCGCCGGTGAGGCCGGTGGTATCACCCAGCACATCGGTGCCTACAGTGTCACGCTGAAGAACGGCCGTAAGGTGACGTTCCTCGATACGCCGGGTCACGAGGCCTTTACTGCCATGCGTGCCCGTGGTGCGCAGGTGACGGATATTGCCATCATTATCATTGCTGCCGACGACAGCGTGATGCCTACTACCAAGGAGGCTATCGCTCACTGTCAGGCTGCCGGTGTGCCGATGGTGTTTGCCATTAACAAAATTGATAAGCCGGGAGCCAATCCCGACAAGATACGTGAGGACTTGGCTCAGATGAACCTCCTCGTTGAGGAGTGGGGTGGTAAGTATCAGTGCCAGGAAATCAGCGCCAAGAAGGGCGTCGGTGTTGATGACCTGATGGACAAGGTGCTCTTGGAGGCTGATATGCTCGACCTCAAGGCCAACCCCAACCGCAAGGCTACGGGTACGGTGATCGAGAGCTCGCTCGACAAGGGTCGTGGCTATGTGTCCACAGTATTGGTCAGCAATGGTACGCTCCATGTCGGCGACTATGTCATCGCCGGTACCAGCTGGGGCCGTGTCAAGGCTATGTTCAACGAGCGTAACCAGCGCATCGACGACGTGAAGCCAGCTGAGCCTGCTATCATTCTCGGTCTGAATGGTGCGCCTACTGCCGGTGACCAGTTCCATGTGCTCGACACAGAGCAGGAGGTTCGCGACATCGCCAACAAGCGTGAGCAACTCCAGCGCGAGCAGAGCCTGCGTACACAGACCCGTCTGACGCTGAGCGATATCTCACATCGTATCGCACGTGGTGAGTTCCATGAGATGAACATCATCGTCAAGGGTGATACCGACGGTTCTGTAGAGGCCTTGAGCGATTCGTTCATCAAGTTGTCTACCGAGAAGGTACAGGTCAAGGTCATCTACAAGGCCGTTGGTCAGATCTCGGAGAACGATGTTACGCTGGCTGATGCTTCCGATGCCATCATCGTAGGCTTCCAGGTACGTCCTTCGGCTGCTGCCCGCAAGCTCGCCGACAACGACGGTGTGGAGATCAACACCTACTCAGTCATCTACGACGCCATCGACGACGTGAAGGCTGCTATGGTCGGTATGCTCGACAAGGTGAAGAAAGAGATCGTCACCGGCCAAGTGGAAGTCAAACAAGTCTTCAAGATTTCCAAGGTGGGAACCATCGCCGGTGGTCTTGTCACCGAGGGCAAGGTTCACAACAAAGACAAGGCCCGTGTGGTACGCGATGGTATTGTCGTCCACACAGCTCCTATTGCTGCTCTGAAGCGCTATAAGGATGATGCCAAGGAAGTCGCTGCAGGACTCGAGTGCGGTATCTCGCTCGTCAACTACAACGACATTCAGGCGGGCGACCAGCTTGAGACCTTTACCGAGGTAGAGGTGGAGCAGAAGCTCTAATAATCGGCTTGAGGTGCGCTGCACCTATATATATAATAAGGTGTATCGAACAGGATATAGGGTAGGGGCGCAATGGGTCAGATCTGTTGCACCCCTGCTTTTTCAATATATGCCGACAAGGACTAAGCGTGACAAGCCACCACATTTGTGACCGCTTTAACTTGTCCCAGGCCGTGTGGCACGTTGTTTGTGGCTGTGAGGCTGACGACAATGGTGTCATATTTCCAATCTCTATATATTATCATTTTATGGAAATACAAATCAACGATAAAGAAAAGAATAAGTTCGTCAGGGAAGTGGCGGAGCAGAAGTACGAGTACGGCTTCACCACGGATGTCCATACGGATATCATCCCCAAAGGACTTAACGAGGACGTGGTACGTCTGATCTCGCAGAAGAAGGGTGAGCCCGATTGGCTCCTTGACTTCCGCTTGAAGGCTTACCGCTATTGGCTCACGCTGCCTGTGCCCACATGGGGGCACGTGCATGTGCCGCACATTGACTTCCAGGCTATCTCGTACTATGCCGACCCGCTGGCCAAGAAGCCGAAAAACAAAGAGATAGATCCCGAGCTGGAGAAGACATTCGATAAGCTCGGCATCCCCTTGGAGGAGCGGCTCGCGCTGAGCGGAACGGCTGTCGACGCTGTCATGGACTCAGTATCTGTGAAGACAACCTTCAAGAAGCAACTTGCTGAGAAGGGCATCATCTTCTCCAGTATTGGTGAGGCCGTCAAGCAGCATCCTGACCTCGTGCGTCAGTATCTCGGCAGTGTGGTGCCCTATCGTGACAACTTCACTTCGGCCCTTAACTCTGCCGTGTTCTCTGACGGCAGCTTTGTCTATATCCCTAAAGGTGTACGTTGCCCAATGGAGCTGAGCAGCTACTTCCGCATCAACGCCCGCAACACCGGACAGTTTGAGCGTACACTGATCATTGCCGACGACGATGCTTATGTGAGCTATCTCGAAGGCTGTACGGCACCGATGCGCGACGAAAACCAGCTCCATGCAGCTGTCGTAGAGATCGTGGTGATGAACAATGCAGAAGTAAAATACTCGACTGTGCAGAACTGGTATCCAGGCGATGAGCACGGTAAGGGTGGCGTCCTCAACCTTGTCACCAAGCGCGGTGATTGCCGTGGCGTCAACTCCAAGCTCAGCTGGACCCAGGTGGAGACGGGTTCCGCCATCACGTGGAAGTATCCTTCCTGCGTCCTCAAGGGCGACAACTCTCAGGCAGAGTTCTACAGTGTGGCCGTGACCAACAACTATCAGGAGGCCGACACGGGTACGAAGATGATCCATATCGGTAAGAACACCAAGAGCACGATTATCTCTAAGGGTATCTCTGCCGGACACAGTCAGAACTCCTATCGTGGCCTTGTGCGCGTGGCGCCGGGCGCAGAGAATGCCCGCAACTACAGTTCCTGTGACTCTCTGCTGCTGGGTTCTGACTGCGGTGCTCACACTTTCCCCTATATGGACATCCACAACGATACGGCTGTCGTGGAGCATGAGGCGACGACCTCCAAGATCTCCGAGGACCAGCTCTTCTACTGCAATCAGCGTGGTATCCCCACTGAGGACGCTGTCGGACTCATCGTCAACGGCTATGCCAAGGAAGTGCTCAACAAGCTGCCTATGGAGTTTGCCGTGGAAGCACAGAAACTGCTGTCGGCTTCTTTGGAGGGAACCGTAGGATAAACAAACTTAGATTAGATTAGAACTATGTTAGAAGTAAAGAACTTACATGCCTCTATTGCAGGCAAAGAGATATTAAAAGGTATCAACCTCACTGTCGCCGACGGCGAGATACATGTCATCATGGGACCTAACGGTTCGGGTAAGTCAACGCTGTCCGCTGTGCTTACCGGCAATCCGCTTTACACTGTCACGGAGGGCGAGGCTATCTTCAATGGTAAGAACCTGCTGGAGATGAAGCCCGAGGATCGTGCCCGTGAGGGACTTTTCCTCAGCTTCCAGTACCCTGTGGAGATCCCCGGTGTGTCGATGGTCAACTTCATGAAGGCTGCCGTCAACGCCAAACGCAAGTATCAGGGCTTGGAGCCGCTGACCGCTGCCGACTTTATGAAGCTCATGCGTGAGAAGCGAGAGATCGTGGAACTTGATGCTAAACTCTCTCGCCGTTCGGTCAACGAGGGCTTCTCCGGTGGTGAGAAGAAACGCAACGAGATCTTCCAGATGGCTATGCTCGACCCCCAGCTGAGTATCCTCGACGAGACAGACTCCGGCCTTGACGTTGATGCCATGCGCATTGTGGCCGACGGCGTGAACAAGCTCTTCACACCGAAGAAGTCCATCATCGTCATCACACACTATGAGCGTCTGCTCGACATGATCAAGCCCAACATCGTACACGTGCTCTACAATGGCCGCATCGTCAAGACTGAGGGCCCCGAGCTCGCCAAGGAAATCGAGAAGCGCGGCTATGACTGGATCAAGGAAGAGGCCGACGCTAAATATGGTAAATAAGGAGGCAGGCGTATGACTCAAGCAGAACAACAATATATCGACCTCTACAGCCAGACTCGGCAAATGATCGCCGAACACAGCGCACCCGTGCTCAACGCGTTGCGCGACAAGGCTTATGAGGACTTCAAGCGGCAGGGCTTCCCTTCGCGCAAAGTCGAGCGCTATAAGTACACCGACATGCAGGAGCTCTTCGCGCCCGATTATGGGCTGAACATCAACCGTATCAGCATCCCTGTCAACCCTTATGATGTCTTCCATTGCGATGTGCCCAACCTCAGCACTTCTCTCTATTTTGTCGTCAATGACCGGTTCTATAAGAAAGCGCTGCCTAAGGCACAGTTGCCGGAGGGTGTCGTCGTAGAGAGTCTTTGCGACGCGGCACACAACCATCCCGACTTGGTGGCGAAATACTATGGTAAGATTGCCAAGACCGAAGAGGACGCAGTGACCGCGCTGAATACGATGTTGGCTCAGGACGGACTTTTTGTCTATGTACCGAAGAACGTCAAAGTGGGCCGTGCCATTCAGGTGGTGAACATCCTGCGGTCTGATGTGGATCTGATGGTCAACCGTCGTGTGCTCATCGTTATGGACGAGAGCAGTGAGGCTAAGTTCCTTTTCTGCGACGACTCTGCCGACGATCGTCATTTCCTCGGCACGCAGGTCATCGAGTCTTACGTCGGCGACAATGCCGGTCTCGACCTCTACTGCTTGGAAGAAACCCATGAGAAGAACACACGCGTGTCCAATGTCTATGTCGAGCAGCAGGCCAACAGCCGATTCAATCATAATGTCATCACGTTGCGCAATGGCGTGACACGCAACAAACTCGACCTTGTTTTCAAGGGTGAGGGGGCTGAGTGCTGGTGCAATGGTTGTGTCATTGCTGATCATAATGAGCATGTCGACAACAACACGCTCATCGACCATCAGGTAGGACACTGCGATTCTCATGAACTCTATAAGTATGTGCTCGACGGTAAAGCCGTCGGTGCCTTTGCGGGAAAAGTGCTCGTACGGCACGGCAGTCAGAAGACGACATCGCAGGAAACCAACCAGAATCTGGTGATGACAAAGGCGGCGCGGATGTACACACAGCCGATGCTGGAGATCTATGCTGACGATGTGAAGTGTGCCCACGGCTCTACCGTTGGTCAGCTCAACGACGCAGCGCTCTTCTACATGCAGCAGCGCGGTATTGACGAGCATGAGGCGAAGCTGCTCTTGGAGTTCGCTTTTGTTGGTGAAGTGATTGACCAGATTAAGCTCGAACCTTTGCGTGACCGTCTTCATCTGCTGGTGGAGAAGCGCTTCCGTGGTGAGCTCGGCAACTGCGAGAACTGCAGGATTAAAAGCTAAAGGCTAATAAGCTATTCCCTGATCCACCTGAAAAAGGAGGGGCAGGGATGTCTTGTTATCATCAAGGATAAGTCTGATGTCGATCTGTATGATATAAGGTGTCGGTCAGATTAGGACAAGATTTCTATAAGAAAAGGTAAAGATGTACGATATCAATCAAGTGCGGGAAGATTTCCCGATATTGTCGCGCAAGATCTACGACAAGCCGCTGGTCTACTTCGATAATGCGGCTACGACACAGAAACCTCTTTGTGTCCTGGATGCCATGCGCGAGGAATACCTCAATGTCAATGCCAACGTGCACCGTGGTGTGCACTGGATGAGCCAACAGGCTACCGAATTGCATGAGCAGGCGCGCGAGGCCGTGCGTAAGTTTCTCAACGCCAAGTCCACCACGGAGATCGTTTTCACTCGTGGAACTACCGAAGGACTGAACCTGGTGGCCAGCACTTTCGCCGACGAATGTATGCATGAGGGCGATGAGGCCATCGTCTCCACGATGGAGCATCACTCCAATATCGTGCCCTGGCAGCTGCAAGCTCGCAAGAAGGGCATTGTGCTTAAAGTGATACCGATGAGCGATGACGGCATTCTCGACATGGAAGCCTACAAGAATCTCTTCACCGAGAAGACCCGTATCGTGTCGGTTTGTCATGTGAGCAACGTCCTCGGTACGGTCAATCCTGTCAAGGACATCGTGCGCATCGCCCACGAGCATGGTGTGCCCGTGATGGTCGACGGTGCTCAGAGTGCGCCCCACTTCAAGGTAGACGTACAGGACATCGACTGCGATTTCTTTGTCTTCAGCGGTCATAAAGTCTATGGTCCTACCGGTATCGGCGTACTCTATGGCAAAGAAGCTTGGCTGGAGAAGCTGCCTCCGTATCAGGGTGGCGGTGAGATGATCGAGCACGTGAGCTTCGAGCATACCACTTTCGAGCGTCCGCCTTTGAAGTTCGAAGCCGGCACACCCGACTATATTGCCTCGCATGGACTTGCTGTCGCACTCGGCTATGTCTCTAAACTGGGTATGGACAACATTGCGGCTCATGAGCAGGAACTCACCCGCTATGCCATCCAGCGGCTCCAGAAGATTCCGGAGATGCATATCTATGGTCCTATTGCTCAGGCTGAGACAGCTGCTCCTCAGTCTTCGTTACCATCTTCTCATGCCCACGATGCTGTAGTCAGCTTCAATGTCGGCAATATCCACCACATGGACTTGGGGACACTCCTTGACCGTTTGGGCATAGCCGTCCGTACTGGTCACCACTGTGCGCAGCCGTTGATGGAGCGTCTGGGCGTGTTGGGAACCGTGCGCGCTTCCTTTGCCCTGTATAACACGAAGGAGGAGATTGATGCCCTCGTCGCCGGTATCGACCGTGTGCGCAAGATGTTCTGATCATTCATCATTCAACATTCTCCTTGCTTCCACATTATTATACTGATTGCATAGAGGCCGGCTGCGATGAGGCTGGCCGCGGATGCCTGGCAGGCAGTGTCTATGCCGCCGCTGTCATCCTGCCGCGTGACTACGACAATCCGCTGCTCAACGACTCGAAACAGCTCACGGCCAAGAAGCGCTATGAGCTCCGCAAGGTTATTGAGCACGATGCCGTGGCGTGGGCTGTCGGCATTGTCACGCCTGAGGAGATCGATGAGATCAATATTCTTCATGCCAGCTTTCTGGCGATGCATCGTGCGCTTGACCAGTTGCAGGTGAGACCCGAGAAGCTTATCATCGACGGCAACCGTTTCGATCCCTATGTCCCCATTGCCGACGAAGCGCGCCAACCGCGACAAAAGCGTGTCTTTCCGAAGCGCGACGCCCGTCACTCCTTGCCTTATCAGTGTATCGTCAAAGGCGATGGAAAGTATGAAGCCATTGCTGCGGCCAGCATCCTTGCCAAGACTTTCCGTGACGACTATATGGATGAACTCGATGAGCAATATCCTGTCTATGGCTGGAAGAAGAACAAAGGTTATCCCACACGGGAGCACCGGCTGGCCATTCGCGACCATGGGGTCTCACCCTACCACCGCAAGACCTTCAATCTCCTTGGCGACCTACAGCCAACGCTGTTTGAGAATATAGAGTAAACCTAAATCTCAACAATATGAAACATCCTTTACGCTTCCTTTTACTTTTGATAGCTTGTTGCCATCTCGTGCTGATCATGGCCGTTCCTGCCCGTCGCGGCCACTGGATTCAAGTGGTTACATCAGACGGAAAGTCTGTGAATGTGGAACTCTTAGGCGATGAGCGCATACGTTATGCGCGCGCTGATGATGGCACCTATTATGTCTTGAACAAAACAACGGGACGTTATCAGGAGATTTCAAGAGACAGCATCGTTTCGAGCGCGGCAAAGAGATATGCGTCAGCGTCTCATCGTTTCTCACCGTTTGCCCGTCGCGCAGAGACTGCGTCTTCGACATTCTCAGGGAACAAGCGTGGTCTCGTGATCCTTGCAGAGTTTCCTAATAAGCAGTTCAGTATGTCTGATCCGGTTGCTCTCTATCGCAAGATCACTAATGAGCCTGACTATCACGACAATGGCTTTCAAGGTTCCGTTCGTGACTATTTCAGGGCTCAGAGTGGAGGCAAGTTTATTTTGGACTTTGACGTGGCGGGTCCCGTGATGATGTCCCAGCCTTACGAGTATTATGGAAATGACGAAGAGAAGGACATCAGCGAGATGGTGATAGAGGCATGCAAAGGCGTGCAGGACAGCATCGACTTCTCTCGTTATGACTGGGACGACGACGGAGAAGCCGAGGAAGTTTTTGTCCTCTATGCCGGATATGGACAGAATGACTATGACTCCTCTAACGACAGTTTGATATGGCCTTTGATGAGCACCTTGGAAGAAGATAGGAAAGCTTTGAAGATCAACGGCACAAAGATCAACACTTATGCTTGCTCCAATGAACTGAGATATGATGGGAAGATAGCCGGCATCGGCACTTTCTGCCATGAGTTCTCTCATTGCATGGGCTTCCCCGATGTTTATGACGTTCAGAACAAAGGTAGCTTTGCTATGGACGCTTGGGATCTGATGGATTACGGCAACTATAATGGTGACGGCTACCTTCCGGCCGGATACACTGCCTATGAAAAGACAATGTGTGGATGGCTCACTCCTGTGGAGTTGGGCAAAGAATCAGTAGATGTCACAGACATGAAGCCGTTAGCCGATGGCGGGCAAGCCTATCTGATCCGTCATCCGCAATATGAAAACGAATATTTCCTTTTGGAGAATCGCCAGCCTGTTGGCTTTGACAAACAGCTCCCAGGCAGTGGCGTGCTCATCACACATGTTGACTATGACAAAGACGCATGGGAAGCCAATGCCGTCAATACGCTTGGACTGTATAGTAACTATTACAATGATCACCTTCGTCTCACTTTAGTTCCTGCGGACGGTTTGGCCACACGCTCAACGGTCGCCCACGATGCTTTTCCTTACCGTTCCCGTAACAGTTTCTCGGATAGTTCCTCACCGGCAGCGAAACTCTTTCATGACAATTACGACGGTAGTAAGTTGTTGCATTGCTGTGTTTCCAATATTTCTGTTGACGGCGATGGTGTGGCATCCTTTGTTTATTCTCCTGATCCTTCTCTTACCAACAGCCAAGAAGTGGGGGAGTATCTACTCAAGGAAACCTTTTCCAATTGCAAAAGTACTGGGGGTAATGACGGACGCTTCAATGGCTCTATAGCCAACGGTGACTTTCAGCCAGACTTGAAAGGCTGGTCTCCTATGTGTAATGCTTACGCCGGTGATCATTGCGCACGCTTTGGAAGTAGCGGTGGCGGCGGTGATGGTGGCTTCCTCGTATCTACCCCTTTCTTCACGCTTCCCGGCGATACTGTGACGCTGACTTTCAGCGTGGCGGGTTGGAATACGAAAAGTGAAGGTACAGAATTGCAATTGTTCTTGAGTCAGTCCAATGCACAGTTCACTGAAGTAAAGAGAGGCACAATCATGGAGACTATGAAGAAAGGGCTGTGGCAGACCTATACCTATCACGTCGTGGGCACCGGTCCTTGCTCTCTGACATTTACCGCCAGTGGTCGTTTCTTCCTTGATGACGTGTATATCACGAAGCCTGTGACGGCAGGAATCACAGATCTGCCACTTTCCGACAAGGTTCAGCCAAGTATTTACAGCCTCTCAGGCCAGAACATGGGCGCTGATCCCGCTGCTTTGCCGAAAGGCATTTACATGATCAACCATCGTAAGGTGATATTGGGGAAATAGGCCTCTCTGTCTGCTTGTGGCTTATGAAGTAGTAGCTTTTATAGTCTTTACATGATGAAGTGAAAGTGTAAAGTCTATAAAAGCTTCATTTTTATACATAAATATCGCTGCGTTGACTAATTTGTGTTAATAGAGTCATATTTTTAACATGATTCTTTCTTCCTTTCATTATCATCTATTAATTTTGTAAATGAAATTGAGAGATCGTAGTATGTCAAGAGAAGGCTATTGCAATAATCGTTTTGTATACGAACAAACTTTTAGGATGACTTTTTGTTGCCTGTGAGCTTTTGCATCGTACTAAAGAGAATATCGTAAACATATCGTATATTTAATTAAAAGAGAGAATTTATGGAAAAAAGACTAATGATGTTTTTAGCCTGCTTCTTCCTCTTCTTGGGAGGGGCATTAGCTCAAACAACGATTAGTGGTACCGTAGTCTCTGCCGAGGACGGTGAGCCTATAGTGGGTGCGGCCGTCACGATTGCTGGCACAAAGACAGGTACCGTAACTGATGTGGATGGTAAGTTCACGCTCAATGTAGAGCCGGGCTCTAATCTGCGAGTTTCTTATCTTGGTATGAAAGACAAGACGGTGAAGGCTGCAAACAATCTCAAGATTCAGCTATCTTCCAACGACAAGACGCTTGATGAAGTCGTGGTGACAGCTATGGGTATTAGCCGGGATAAGAAAAGTTTAGGATATGCTTCTCAGGATCTCAAAGCTGAGAAACTGACCGAAGGAGCAAGTACGAGTCTCTCTGATGCTTTACAGGGCAAGGTATCCGGTGTGGATATTTCTCCTTCTTCAGGTATGCCGGGGGCTTCCTCGCGTATAACCATTCGTGGCGTACGTTCTTTTACTGGTGACAACACTCCTTTGTATGTTGTTGATGGTATGCCCATTTCCTCTGTTTCCGATATTAGTACTTTTGATTCCGGTGGTGGCTCTATCATTGGTACCGATATGGCTAACCGTGGTGTAGATATTGATCCTAACGACATTGAGAGCATTAACATTCTGAAAGGTCAGGCAGCTTCTGCTCTTTATGGTATGCGTGCTAATAATGGTGTGATTATCATTATGACAAAGAGTGGAAAGGGTGCTCGCAAGGGTAAGCCACAAATCACCTATAACACCAACATGGCTTGGAGCGTTGTGTCTACATTGCCTGATTTCCAAAAAGAGTACGCACAAGGTCGAAGTGGAAAATACAATCCAAGTGCAAGTACATCATGGGGACCGAAAATCAGTGATCTTCCCAATGATCCAAACTATGGTGGAAATACCGACAATAATTATACTGCTGCTTATGGCAAGCATGAAGGTATGTACTATCAGCCACAGCGAGCTAAGGCCGGTCTGGATCCTTGGACGACACCGCAGTCCTACGATAATGCCAAAGACTTCTTCCAGACAGGTCATACTTGGAGTAACAATGTGAATATTGCACAGTCTTTTGACAAAGGAAATTATAGTTTCTCTTTGGGAAACACCAATTCAGAAGCTATTATTCCTGAAACAGGTATGGATCGTTACAATGCTAAATTCTCCGCTGAGGCACAACTGGCAAAGAACTGGTCTACCGGATTCAATGGCAATTTCGTGTTTTCTAAGATTCGTAAGCAGCCATCGGCCAATGATGGATTCCTTGCTGCGGTGTATGGCGCACCGGCCAGCTATGATCTAAAGGGTATTCCTGATCATATAGCAGGCGATGAATATACACAGACCCTCTTCCGCAACCTTACCTTTGATAACCCGTATTGGGCTGTAGACAATAATAAGTTCACGGAGCGTTCACAGCGCTATTTCGGTGATGCCTATATCAAGTACACGTCAGATTTTGGTACTGACAATATGAAACTTGATGTGAAATATCAATTGGGTGCAGACGCATATACCACCGACTATTCTGACATCTGGGGCTATGGCCATAAAGGTGGCAAGGGCTCTGCAGATCTCTACTCTTGGAAGTCAAGGGAGATCAACTCCTTGTTGACAGCTAACTATGACTGGAAACTTTCTGAAGATTGGGATTTAAACGCTTTGGTTGGTAACGAGATCGTTGACAAGCATAAGTATTTCAAGGATGAAACGGGTACTGAATTTAACTTCTCAGGTTGGAACAGCATCAATAACGCTATTACTTATTCTGCCTCTGATCGTACAAAGAACTCGCGTACGGTAGGCTTCTTCGGCAATCTTTCCATGAGCTATAAAGACATGCTCTTCCTGACTGTAACAGGCCGAAACGACATTGTCTCTTCGATGCCTCATGGTAATCGATCCTTCTTCTATCCCTCTGTGTCCGGAGGTTTCATCTTTACGGAACTGCCCGCACTGAAGAATAAAGTGTTGACCTATGGTAAGATCCGTGCCAGTTACGCCCAGGTAGGTCAGGCAGGTGAGTACATTCAGTCCTATTACTATACTCCGGTTTATGGAGGTGGCTTCTCGAATGGATCACCTATTGTGTATCCTATTGGATCTGTACAGGCTTTCATTCCTTATTATAGAATTTATGATCCTAATCTGAAACCACAGAACACCAAATCCTATGAGTTTGGTTTTGACTTGGCCTTCTGGAATGGTCTCGTCACTTTGAATGCTACATATAGCCGTCAGAACGTCAAAGATCAGATCTTCCCTGTACCTTTGGACGGTGCTACCGGCTACCAAGAGGTTATGACCAATGGTGGTAAGATCCATACCAACTCTTATGAAGTAACGCTGGGCATCAAGCCGTTTGACACGCGTGACTTCAAGTGGAGCATGGAATTCAACTTCTCCAAGATTGATAACTATGTTGATGAACTGGCAGAGGGCGTCAACAGCATCTATTTGGGTGGCTTCACCACGCCTCAGGTGCGTGCCAGTATAGGCGATAAGTTCCCTGTCATCTATGGCTCAACTTATCTGCGCAATGAGAACGGCGATATAGTCGTTGATGCTGACGGTATGCCGCAGGCTGGTGAACCCGGAGTCATCGGTAAGGTTTCTCCTGATTTCCGTTTAGGCTTCAATACTACTTTTGAGTACAAGAAGCTTCGTCTGAGTGCCACCTTCGACTGGAAGCAGGGTGGTGAGATGTACTGTGGAACGACCGATGTGCTTGACTACTATGGTGTCACACAGCGTTCGGCTGATTATCGCAATGCTGAATACTTCTATTTCGAGAAACCGGCCGTCAAGCAGAATGCAGATGGCAGCTACTCTCCCAACGACATCAAGATTAAGGGTAGTGATGCTTTCAACTATTTCAACACGCTGACCAACATCGATGAGGTCGCAATCCACAAGACATCCTTCTTCAAGCTGCGTGAGATCTCTCTCAGCTATCCGGTCTTCTCCAAGCCTTGGTTGGGTGTGAATGCCAGCATCTTTGCCCGTGACATCATCCTGTATTCTGCATTGAAGGGCTTTGACCCGGAAGCCAGTCAGGGTAATGACAATATGTCGGGCTCATTCGAACGCTACTCTCTGCCTGGTACGACAAGCTTTGGTTTTGGTTTGACATTTAAGTTCTAAATAAAGATACATTATGAGAATACTCAATAAACATACTAAGTTCCTCACGCTGTTATTGGCAGTCGCTGCAATGACCGGCTGCTCTGAGGACAAGATGGACAGCATCAATACTGATAAGGACCATCCGCACAGCGTTCCTGCAAAGTTTACTTTCGCTGATGTCATCACATCGACAGCACAGTACAATGTAGGCGGTGATATTAATACATATGCTTCTGTCTACAATGAGCAGACGGCAGGTATTGACAATCAACTCTACAATGCTGACATCCGCCAAGGGGAGCCGAGCTCTTCCACTATGTCCGACAATGTCTGGAAGAACATTTATGGTACGATCACCAATGCTAAGCTTGTCTATCGTGAAGCACTCACCGCAAAAGGTGATAAGATAGATCATCAGATTCGCGGCTGTGCGGCAGCCATGCTGGCTTATAACTTGGCACTTACCACAGACATCTTCGGTGACACGCCGTGGTCACAAGCTGCTGATGACGAGTTGAAGTCAGGTATGCCAGCGTACATGAATCCGGTAATCGATAAGCAGCAGGATATCTACAAAGATGTTTTTGCCCTTTTGGATACTGCAACGGTGAATCTGCAGAAAGTCAGCGAAGAGGATAACAGCCTTGGATCATACGACCTGATGTATAACGGTAACCCGGCAAAGTGGTTGAAGTTTGTCAACGGCTTGAAGGCGCGCTACACGATGCGTCTGCTGAGTACCTATTCCGATGCCGAGAAGAGCGCCAAGTTGCAGCAGGTGATCAACTTTGCAGATGCTTCATTTACTTCCGCTTCTGATGAGGCCGCTTTCAATGCTTATAACGGAACAAGTAACTGGAACCCAGTGTTTGACTTCTGGGAGAGCCGTCAGGGTATTGCCACCAGTGAGAGCCTGTATAAGAAACTGACAGCAAGAAAGGATCCACGTCTCTATCGTTGTTTCTTCAACTACGACTTTAGTGATTATGATGCTTATCAGGTAAAGCCGGGCGACAAAGGCTTTGCTCCAGCTCCTAATGGTCAGGCCAATCTTGGCATCGGATCCTACACCTTTGATGCTTTTGACCTTGCCACACAGGCCGACGTTGATTTGTTGAGCTATCGTGAGGTCTTGTTCCTGAAGGCTGAGGCTTATGCTCGTCTGGGTCAGAAGTCAGAGGCAGAGAAGACATTGAAAGAGGCTGTTGCTGCAAGTTTCGACAATGCAGAGAAAGACATTCAATATGCCAAAGGTTGCACGCAGGAAGGCGTCACCGGCTTCAAGGACAATGAGGCAATCAACGTGGCTGATACTGTGAACAACTATTTCAACAACGAAGTAAGACCTCTCTTTGAGGCTAATCCGGTCAAGGAGGTGATGATACAGAAGTATCTCTCGTTCTGGAACAGCAACGGTGAGGCTACTGAGACATTCTGTGATATTCGTCGTCTGCTGGCT
Source organism: uncultured Prevotella sp. (assembly GCA_900540375.1). Classification (GTDB taxonomy): domain Bacteria; phylum Bacteroidota; class Bacteroidia; order Bacteroidales; family Bacteroidaceae; genus Prevotella. The sequence goes on along the minus strand of UQFS01000033.1, from coordinate 11,468 downwards.
TTAGGCGAGTTTGATTACTATGGACTGGGAAACCCCGCTAACGGCTATTCCAATGGTAAGACAATTAAGTTCCCATTGCGATTCCCCTATGGTGCCTCCGGTGTTACAGCTAATCCAAACATAGAAAAGGCTTATGGCAATGGATCGTATATCTACACCAACCCCGTATGGTGGGCTGGCGGCAACAACTAAGCAATAACATAAGAATTTATCAGCCCGTGAGGGGGTCGATTTTAATTCTCTCTATTTTTTCCGGGAACTGGCTCGTGCGAGTCGGTTCCCGTTTTTTTTTGCTATGTGCGGGAATAGTTGTAACTTTGTAGTTCGAAAATAGATGTAACTTTGTAGTTCAAAAAGATAGGTAAGAGACAAGAATATGATACGCAAGACTTTATTCCTTTTTCTTTTGTTCCTTGGCTTGGGCCGGAATGTAGCTGCAGAGAGCAATGCAGGCGTCAACCATCAGACCGTGAGGGTGGTTAAAGAACTCACGCCCCACTGGGTCGGCACCTGGGCAACTGCCATGCAGACGCCCGTGAAGGCCTTCATGCCCTTTAACAATCAGATGAGTAACCGCTCGGTGCGACAAATCGTGAAAGTGTCGGTTGATGGAGATGTCGTCCGCTTGCAGCTGTCCAATATCTTCTCCTCTACGCCCGTCGTACTACGCTCGGTATATATCGCTCCGGCTCTCGGCGGTCATCGTGTCGACTCAGCCAAGGCCGTGTATCTCTCTTTCAATGGTCAACGCGGCGTGACGATACCGGCAGGAAAGAGTCTGTTCTCCGATGCCGCACGCTTTGTGTTGAAACCCTTGCAGCTCGTTGCCATCACGGTCAACTATCAGACAGCGCCTGAGGTGCCGACCGTGCACATGGGCTCGCGTACCACCTCTTATATATTAAAAGGAGAGAGCAAGCCGTCGACAGACTTCTCTCGTGCCTTCCGCTACGAGAAATGGTTCAACATTGCAGCCCTCGATGTGTACACACGTGACGTGCGTACCATCGCCATTCTCGGCAACAGCATCACTGACGGAAAGGGTTCCACGACGGATCATCAAAACCGATGGCCCGACGAGATGAGTTACCAACTCAACGAGGTAGCCGGAGCAAAAGCGGAGAAAGAAGGGAAGAAACGTATGCAGTTCGGTGTGTTGAACCTCGGCATCGGCAACAACCGTGTGCTCACCGTGGGCTTCGGGCAGCCCGCCCGTCAGCGTTTCGACCGTGATATTCTTGAACAGCGTGGCGTTACGGATGTCATTCTCTTTGAAGGCATCAACGACTTAGGCAATAGCAAAGACGGCATTGTCACGGCTCATGAGCTCGTGGAGGCTTATAAACAGATGATAGAGAAATGCCATAAGGCCGGGTTGACAGTATGGTTGGGAACGATCATGCCGATGAAAGGCGCTCATTATTATTCTGTCAGCCATGAGCTTGGCCGCAAGTTGGTCAATGACTGGATACGCCTGCAACATGAGGCTGACGGTGTGCTCGACTTCGACAAACTTATGCGCGACCCTGCCGACGAGCACGCTCTGCGTCCGGGATGGTATCTTCCCGATCATCTTCATCCCAATGCCGAAGGATATAAGATGATGGGAAAGTACGCAGCCGAGAGAATGCTAACGCTTGAATAAAGTCCACCCTAACCCTCCCGAGGGAGGGAAATGCAAGGCCAGAAAGGATAGTTAGAAAGTATCAATAGTTATTTGGAAGGACTGTGCTCTGCTACGGCAAGCAACTCCTTGGCCACGAGACACAGCTCATCGTACCATTCCTTACCGAAGCGGCGGATGAGTGGGTCCTTGAGAAACTCGTAGACGCAGATGTTCTCTTCTTGTCCTTTGCGCACGGCAGCCTTGCAGACATCCCAATGATGATAGTTGATGCCTACGAACCCATTGCTGAATGTCTTTTCGCGGATGGGGTAGAGTTCGCATGAGACAGGCTTGCGCCACTTCGTCTTCCCCTCACGATATGCACAGTCGAAGGCACAGAGACAGCAATGTGGCACGGCGGGCTTGCCGTCGACTAAGTCGAGATCACTGTAGCAGGTAAACACACAGTCCTTGCCGCCTACGATGCTTGTCACCAAGTCGCCGTCGTTGTCGGTGTAAGCGACGCCTTGTTTGTCAATAACGCTCTGTGCCGATGCGCTGAGATCACTCCATACCACATCGAGAGCGTCCTCCATCTCCCCGACCTCATCGAGGGTTACCGGTGCGCCCGCATCGCCCTCCACACAGCACTGTCCTTTGCAGGCATGGAGGTCACAACAAAACTTCTCTGTGAATATATCAGGGGAAACGAGCACGTTTCCCACTTCTACGATATGCAGTTCCATAATTAATTAGACCCTCTCTTGCTTATTCTTTCTACCAATCAATTGCCTGTTGTCCGTGAGCTGTGAGATATTCGTTGCAGCGTGAGAACTGGTGCAGTCCGAACCAGCCGCCGCGGTTGGCGGAGAGCGGAGAGGGATGTGCCGACTCCAATACGAGATTCTGCTGCTCATTGATGAGACAGCGCTTGCTGCGCGCGTAGCCTCCCCAAAGCATGTACACGATGCCCTCACGATGATCGCTGAGCGCTTTGATGGCCGCGTCGGTGAAGAACGACCAACCCAGAGGCTGATGGCTGTTGGCCAGATGTGCCCTGACGGTGAGTGTGGCGTTGAGCAGCAGCACGCCCTGGCGGGCCCAACGGGTGAGATCACCGTTTGCCGGCATTGGCTTGCCGAGGTCTGCCTGTATTTCCTTGAAGATGTTGACGAGCGAGGGCGGCATGGCGATACCCTCCGGCACTGAGAAACTCAGTCCCATCGCCTGTCCCTGCTCATGATAAGGATCCTGTCCGATGATCACCACCTTCACCTTGTCGAAGGGACAGAGATTGAAAGCGTTGAAGATCAGATGGCCCGGTGGAAAACACGGTTGCGTCTTGTATTCCTCTTTCACCTGTTGGGTGAGACTGACAAAGTAGGCCTTGTCAAACTCCGCGCCCAAGTATTGTTTCCAGGAAGGTTCTATCTGTACGTTCATAATGGAAAAGCCCCACCTCCGGTTAAGAGCCGGAGGTGGAGCCATTAAATATGTTGATTATTTGTTGTCGCTGATAAGATTCTCACCGGTCATGTCAGCAGGCTGCTCCAGCCCCATGATGTGCAGGATGGAAGGAGCCACGTCGGCCAGGCGTCCGTCCTTAACTGTGGCGCTGTTGTTGTTCGTCACATAGATAAACGGAACGGGGTTGAGAGAGTGAGTGGTGTTAGGCGTACCGTCGGGGTTGATGGCGTTGTCGGCATTGCCGTGGTCAGCGATGATGATAGCCTCGTAGTCGTTGGCCTTGGCAGCCTCGATGACGTCGTGCACGCAGTGGTCAACAGCCCACACAGCCTTGGCGATAGCATTGTAGACGCCCGTGTGTCCGACCATATCTCCATTGGCGAAGTTGACCACGATGAAGTCGTACTGCTGTGTGTTGATAGCGCCGACGAGTTTGTCCTTCACCTCGTATGCACTCATCTCCGGCTGCAGGTCGTAGGTAGCTACCTTAGGAGAGTGCACGAGGATACGGTCCTCACCCTCATAAGGAGCCTCGCGGCCGCCGTTGAAGAAGAACGTCACGTGAGCGTACTTCTCGGTCTCTGCTGTGTGGAGCTGGCGCAGACCCTTCTTAGAGAGATACTCGCCGAGGGTGTCCTGAACGTTCTCTTTGGGGAAGAGAATGTGTACACCCTTGAAGTTAGCATCGTACGGAGTCATGCAGTAGTACTGCAGATCCTTGATCGTATGCATGCCCTCTGCCGGCATATCTTCCTGAGTGAGTACCTGAGTGAGCTCGCGTGCACGGTCGTTACGAAAGTTGATGAAGATGATCACGTCGCCTTCCTGGATCGTACCGTCTACAGTGGAGTTGTTGATCGGCTTGATGAACTCGTCGGTCACGCCCTCGTCGTAGCTCTCCTGCATGGCCATGACCAAGTCGGTAGCCTGCTTTCCCTTGCCCTCGACGAGCAGGTCGTAAGCCTCCTTGACGCGGTTCCAGCGCTTGTCGCGGTCCATAGCGTAGAAGCGGCCGACGATGCTGGCGATGTGAGCGCCGTTGTTGTTGCAAACCTTCTCGATGTCTTCGATGAATCCCTTGCCGCTCCTCGGGTCAGTATCACGACCGTCCATGAAGCAGTGGACATAGACATCCTTGAGGTTATATTCTTTTCCGATCTCGATGAGCTTGAAAAGGTGGTTGAGGCTGGAGTGCACGCCGCCGGTAGAAGTCAGACCCATCAGGTGGAGCTTCTTGCCGGTCTTCTGAGCGTAGCTATAGGCGTTGACGATCTCCTTATTCTTCAGGATGTCACCGCTCTCGCAGGCCTTGTTGATCTTCACCAGGTCCTGATAGACGATACGTCCTGCACCGATGTTCAGGTGTCCTACCTCTGAGTTGCCCATCTGTCCTTTCGGCAGACCGACATCCTCGCCGCAGGCCATGAGCTGAGAGTGAGCGCATGTAGCGTTGAGATAATCGAGATAAGGTGTCGGTGTGTTGTAGATCACGTCACCTTTGCCATGCTGTCCGATTCCCCATCCATCGAGAATCATCAATAAAGTTTTCTTTGCCATAGTGTTAAAAATATGTTATGTTGTTGATATTCTGTATCACTGCAAAGTTACTACCTTTTCAGCGAATAACAAAATCTAAAGGCAGAATATCAGTTTCTATTTCGTGGATTATCACACAAGTCATCGTGAATTGCCCACGAATGATTCATAAATTTATGAATCATTCGTGGGCAATTCGTGTTCAACTTAAAGCTATTCAATATATTATGAGTTGCTTCCTTTATATGGCTTCTCAGTTGCTGCTCTTCCTATATTCCGACGGCGACATGCCGACATGCTCCTTGAAGTATTTGCCAAGGAAGCTTTGGTTGGCGAAGTGTAGGTCGTCGGTGATCTGCTTGATGCTCTTCGAGGTGTTTTTCAGCAGGTTGCGGAGCTCGAGGGTCACGTAGGTGTCAATCCACTCGTTGGGCGTCTGGTGGCTGACCTGCTTGATGATCTCGGAGAGATACTTCGGCGTGATGCTCAGCTGTAAGGCATACCAGCCCACGCGGCGCTCCTGACGGAAGTGCAACTCCACGAGTTGGATGAACTTCACGAAGATGTCCTCCGCGCGCGCCCGGCGGGTCTGCATGAGCTGCTGCGACTGCCATATGGTGTTGCCCGCATCGTAGATGAGAGCCTTGAGCAAGCTCTGCACAGTCTCGCGGCGAAAGTGGTGGTAGGTGTCTCCAACCTTCGTCTTGATAAACGAGAAGAAGTCGACGATGTCCTGCTGCTTCTGTGGATCGAGATGATAAACGGGATGCATGCGCGAGAAGATATACATCGTCGAGAGGTCGTGCACGCCGGCGAGGACCTCGTGGAAGTATTGGCTGGAGATGATGATGACCACCTCTTTGTGGTCCGGACTGAGCTTGTAGTAGTCAAGTATGGCTCCGTTGCTGATGATGATGATGTCGCCGGCCCTCACCTTGTGGTGGATGGTGTCGACACTGTATTCTCCCTCACCTTGCGTGCAAAGCGCCAGCAGGATGAAATCCATGCGGCGGGGCTCCAGGGTGATGGGCATGTTGCTCATATTCTCCATGAGTATGAGGTCGTCGTCGATGTAGCTGCCTCTTTGGATGTGCTTGACGTCGTTGATGGAAATGCTGTTGAGACTCGTGTTCATATCTTATTGAAAAGTGTTGTCGATAAATAGCGGTGCGACATCCACGGCTTCAGTCTCCGTGATCTGGTCGCGACGGAAATAGCGGTCGCCCGTCACCGTGACGCGGCGCTGGTATCCGATGGTGAAGACGGGGCTGGCCTGCTCGTCCATTTGTCCGTTGCAGGTATATCGCAGTCCGGCGGCCTCGATTTGCTCTCCCCATTGTGCCTCGCGGAGGTTGAGTCGGACGAAGCCACGGAAGCCGGGGCCATAGTCGTAGGTCACCTCATTGCCGTTGACGTCAAAATAGTTATATCCTCGGCTTCTGACGATTTTCTCCGCTGGCAGGTAGGCCTCGTAGGTCTTGCAGGGCGATGCTTGGTGTTGCGTAGTAGCTGTAGCGGTGGTTTCCGCGTCCTGTGTCTCCACGGCATGTCGCCACAGCGCCGCGTCGAAGTCGCTTGCCGTCCACGGCGTGTCGACTTGTCGTCCGTCAACCCACTCGTGTCCGTCGGATGTGAGTCCCGAAGCCGCATTGCGACAAATCCACGAATTGTCGCTGAAGTGAGCGAAGCGCTGTCCTTTGTAGTCAATGCCGTAGAAGACTGCCGACACCTGCTGTCGCGTGGCGTGGGGGAAGCCCGGGCTGTAGAGCACAGCCACCACGTTGCTGTCCGGATGCAGATAGGGTGTCACGTCGAGCGTCACCGCAATGGCCGTCGTGTCGCCTTGCGGTCGTGACGGGTAGAAGAATGCGGTGCCCACTTTGGCTTCATTGACATACACCTTGACGAGTCCGGTGGTCGCGATGGTGAGGTGAGCCTCACGATGGCGTGCGCCGGAGAGCAGGGTGGTGCGAAACCACACGTGAACCAGGCTGTCGGTATCGGGAGCAGCCACCCAGTGGGTGTTGAACTGCTGGGCATTTGCCCACAGCGTCGCTGCCCACAAAGCGATTGTCAACAGCCAGCCTCTCATTCTATAATTGTGTTTTTGTTCTTTTTCACTTTGATGATCTTTTTCATACCGTTGTAGACGAGCGTCACTTTACCGGTGCGCACGCCGGAAAGTTCGCATCGCGTGACACGGCCATTCTTCCATGCCATCGATACCGTGTAGCCGCCGCGGGCCTTCAGACCGCTGACGGAGCCGTCGGCCCACTGCTGTGGGAGTGCCGGCAAAAGCTCTATCGTGCCGTCGTGGCTCTGCATGAGCATCTCGCAGACACCGGCTACGCCTCCGAAGTTGCCGTCGATCTGGAAGGGAGGGTGTGCGTCGAAGAGATTGGGAAACGTGCCGCCGTGCTGCGACCGCGTGTGCTCGGGATCGACATATGCGAGAAGTTTCTGATAGATGTGATAAGCCATCGGTCCATTGTGGAGACGTGCCCAGAGGTTGATGCGCCAGCCTGTACTCCACCCCGTAGTCTGCTCACCTTTTTGTCGCAGTGTCGCCGCAGCGGCCTCGGCGAGCCGGGGCGTGCCGCTGACAGTGATCTGGTGTCCGGGGTAGAGACCGATGAGATGGCTCTGATGACGGTGATGAAAGTCCTCATCGTCCCAGTCGTAGTACCACTCATTGAGGTCACCGCTGTGTCCGACGACGTAGGGATGGAGCCGGTCGAGAGCATTTTGCAGCGAGTCGCGCAGGCTCTTGTCGGTGCCAAGCGTGCGTGCTGCCTGCAAGGTGTTGGTGAACAGCTCGCGGATGATGGCCAAGTCGGCTGTACCACCGTACATGGTTGCTCCCTTATATTCTTTGGCGTTGATGTAGAAAGCCTCGGGAGACGTACTTGGCGCGGTGATGAGTTCGTTGGGATTTATTGGGTTGGGGATGAGCCAGTGAAGCATGAAACGGCTTGCGCCGCGCATGAGTGGGTAGGCCGTACGGCGGAGATAGTGCTCGTCCTGCGTGTAGAGATAGTGGTCGTAGACGTTCTGCATGAGCCAGGCGCCGCCCATATTCCAGTTGCTCCACGTGGGACTCTCCTGCTTCTCTCCTACGGGATTCGTCATCGCCCAAATGTCGCTGTTGTGTCCGCAGCTCCATCCCTCGCGTATGCCGTAGTAGTTCCATGCGTTGCGATGGCCGGTCTTGGCGAGATTCTCGCAGAAGGTGGACAGCGGTTCAAACATCTCCGGCATGGCAGCGACGTCGCAGGGCCAGTAGTTCTCCTCCAAGTTGATGTTGATCGTGTAGTTGCCTCGCCAGGGTGCCCACAGCTTATCGTTCCACAAGCCTTGCAGTTCAGCGGGCGCTCCGGGCGTACGTGAGCAGGAGATGAGCATGTAGCGGCCGTACTGGAAGTAGAGCGTCTCCAGATATTTGTCCAGCGCGCTGTTTTGTCCGTAGGCCCGTATCATGCTGTCGGTGGGCTCGGCGATATTGGGTTGCGTGCCGTTGAGACTGAGTTTCAACCGTTGGTAGATGGTCTGATAGTCAGCGATATGGCGAGTGCGCAGGCTGTCGTAGGTATAGTTGACCAGATGCCAGGCATCGTCCATGGCGTTGGCGAGATAGGGCGCGCCCTGCTTGACGGGATGGCGGTCGTAGCCGTTGAAGCTCGTCTCGTTGACGAGATAGAGCGTCAGCTCGCTGGCCTGCCGGACAAAGAGCGTGCTGTCGTCGTGCTCAATGGCGCCGTCGGGCGAGGCGGCTCGCAGTACGGTGCAGAAATGGATGCTCTCTTTGGAGTCGCCGACGGCATAGCCCGTCATCGTCAGTTGTTTGTTGGCTGCCTTGACACCGTGGGGCACGAGTGAGCCGAGGGACAACCTGACGTTGATGGTCTTTGGCGCGGAACTCTTGATGCGCACGGCGATGACCTTGTCGGGATGCGAGGCGAAGTATTCGCGTCGGTAGGTGATACCTCTGCGTGTGTAGCGGTCGCGGCACAGCGCGCTGTCGAGGTCGAGCTCGCGGCGGTAGCCCGTCGTTTCACCCTCGTTGAGATCATAGATGCGCAGGGAGCCCAACGGCTCGTAGCACTGAGAGTTATGTCCCTGAACATGATGCTGTAGTGAGTCGGCGAGGGGATAGTCCTCGTTGAAGAGTGCCTGTCGGATCGCCGGAATCCACTGGTGAGCTGTGCTGTCAACACTGAGGTCAACGGGCTTGCCGGTCCAGAAGGTGATGTCGTTGAGGTGGATGAAGTCGCAGTCGGGGGCGCCATAGACGAGTGCTCCCAACTTGCCGTTGCCGATGGGCAGCGACTGCTCGAAGAGGCGGGCCGGGCGGTTGTACCACAGGTGCATGGGCAGTTGCTGCGCACGGATGGCAAGCGTCAGGGTAGCCAAGGCAAGGGTGGTGATGAGTCGGTGCATGGATGATGAGGTTTGAGGAAGACGACGAAACCGGCGAACTGGCTGTCGACTGTCGGAAAAAGGAGGGGGCGGTCTGTAACGGCCGCCCCCCACTTATAGATAGATGTGTGATTTGTCTTTGCGAAAAGACGCTGGTGAGCGCGTGCCGCGACTACGCGTCAATGTTGGCGTAGGTGGCGTTTTGCTCGATGAACTCGCGTCGGGGCTCCACATCATCGCCCATGAGCATGGAGAAGATCTCGTCGGCTTCGGCAGCGTTCTCGATGGTCACCTGCTTGAGCAAGCGTGTCTTAGGATCCATGGTCGTTTCCCAGAGCTGGTCGGGGTTCATCTCACCCAAACCTTTGTATCGCTGCGTGTGGATGCTCTTGCCGTCCTCTACGCCATTACCGTATTTGTCGAGGAAGACCTGGCGCTGCTGGTCGTTGTAGCAGTATTCGCTGACCTTACCCTTGTAGGTGCACTTGTAGAGTGGTGGCGTGGCGATATAGAGGTGTCCGTCTTCGATGACTTTCGGCATGAAGCGGTAAAAGAGTGTCATGATCAGGGTGTCGATGTGTGAGCCATCGACATCGGCATCGGTCATGATGATGATCTTGTCGTAGCGGAGCTTGTCGATGTTGGCCTCGCGGTCGTCCTCGCCGTCGACACCGAAACGCACGCCGATGCTCTGGATGATGTTCATCACGGACTCAGCCTCGAAGACACGGTGCCACTGTACTTTCTCGACGTTGAGGATTTTTCCGCGCAACGGCAGGATGGCCTGGGTGTAGCGGTCGCGGCCCTGCTTGGCGGAGCCACCTGCGGAGTCACCCTCGACGAGGAAGATCTCGCACTTCTTCGGGTCTTTGTTGGAGCAGTCGGCCAGCTTACCGGGCAGTCCGCCACCGCTCATCACGCTCTTGCGCTGCACACTCTCGCGTGCCTTGCGGGCAGCCACACGGGCAGTAGCGGCGAGGATCACCTTTTCACAGATCTTCTTAGCCTCTGCCGGATGCTCCTCGAGATAGTCGGTCAGCGCCTCACCGACGGCCTGGTTGACAGCACCGGTGACCTCGCTGTTGCCGAGTTTGGTCTTGGTCTGGCCCTCAAACTGCGGTTCTGCGACCTTGATGGAGATGACGGCTGTCAGTCCCTCGCGGAAGTCCTCACCGGCTACTTCTATCTTTGCTTTCTCTATCTGCTTGGAGATAGCCGGGTCGTTGTCGGCATAGTTTTTCAGCACACGGGTCAACGCCTGACGGAAGCCCGTGACGTGGGTGCCGCCCTCGATGGTGTTGATGTTGTTGACGTAAGAGTGGAGGTTCTCGGAGTAGTCGGTGTTGTACATGATGGCCACTTCGATGGGCACGCCCTGCTTCTCGGTCTTCAGATAGATGACATCGTCGAAGAGATGCTGGCGGTGGCGGTCGATGTAGCGGACCATTTCCTTGAGTCCGTCCTTGGCGTGGAAGACTTCCTGGCGTGTCTTACCGTCGTCGTCGGGACGCAGGTCGGTCAGCGTGATCTTGATGCCGGCGTTGAGGTAGGCCAGCTCACGCATACGGCGCGCCATGATGTCCCACTGGAAAGTGGTGGTGGTGAAGATGGTGGGGTCTGGCCAGAACTGCTGGCGTGTACCGCGCTTGTCGGTGTCACCGATGATGCGCACGGGATAGAGCGGCTTGCCCTTTTCGTATTCCTGTTGGTAGATTTTACCTTCACGGAAGACTTGCGATTTCATGTGAGTGGAGAGTGCGTTGACGCAGCTCACGCCGACGCCGTGGAGGCCACCGCTGACCTTGTAGGAGCCCTTGTCGAACTTACCACCGGCGTGGAGCACGGTCATGACGACTTCCAAGGCACTCTTGTGCAACTTCTTATGCTCGTCAACAGGGATGCCTCGGCCGTCGTCCTCTACGGTGCAGGAGCCGTCCTCGTTGATGGTTACCTCGATGTTGTGGCAGAAGCCTGCCATAGCCTCATCGATAGAGTTGTCCACGGTCTCGTTGATGAGGTGGTGCAAACCCTTCTCACTGATGTCGCCAATATACATAGCCGGACGCTTGCGCACGGCTTCCAAGCCCTCCAGCACCTGAATGTTGGAGGCGGAGTAATTATCCTCTGGATGTTGATTTTCTGCCATTTCTGTTTAGTTCGTATTTATCTGCAAAGGTACTAAAAAAGCGTGAGATAGCGAAAACTTATTCTGTGAAAAATAACTTCAAAGGGTGGCTTTTATTTCTTACGCAGAGCCACAGAGCCATTTTGACAAAAACAAGTAAAACCCTTGCTGTGATGCAAGCCTTCGTGCCTCAGGCTTGCATCACAGCAAGAAAACCGTGAAAACAAGCTGACGCGGTAACAATTGATACCTCTTGGTCGCTTCGATGATGATACCTTGAATAGAGACCTCAATATTATGTGTATTGTGATAATTATA
>UQFS01000032.1 GCA_900540375.1 uncultured Prevotella sp. | reverse complement strand
AATTATTCACGAATTATTTATGAGAAATACATGATCCATTAATGGACATTCATGTGGAAAAACTTTACAAAAGCCTGTTCACTTCTACTCGCAATATAGAGAGACGAGAACAGGCTTCTTTTGTTTTCCATCGGCAACCAACCACGCTCTCCCTGTCAAAGGACCTTTTTGATGTGCTCATCTCGGTTAGATGACCTCATCAAAAAGGCTTTCTGACCTCCTCATCTCACCTTTTTGATAGCATCAAAAAGGCGTTTTGACGACTACTTTTAACGCTTTTGTCGATCAAAATCAGGACTTTTGTAAACATCAAAACCTAACAAACTTATAACATTCTCACTATCAGCCACTTATAAAAATCACTTATTTTTGGCAAAATTACGGGCGACATAGGTCTTCGTCGAAAAGAATCGATTCTCAGCCCCGGTTTTTTATCAGAAAACACAACAATGAATGAGACAGATTAACTTTTAGACAGAAAGACAGAAAAGACATATTGTCTATTCTTTTGTTGCTCTGTCTTTTGTTCTTCTGTTACTCTGTTGACTTTTCCTGCTACTTCTCATAATTTTTGTATCCGGATGCGACAGTGACATCAGCAATTCCACGGCACCATACTCGTCATCGCGCACCGTGATGGTCTTGCCGTCAGCCGACACTGTGACATAGTCCTCGTAGTGGCGCAGCGCATGGCACACCGACTTCACGATGTCCGTACCACAATAGTAATACACGTCGCGCACATAGTCCTGGCACGCTTTCATCGACGCACAGGGAGGCAGCACCTCAGGATAGCGGCGGGGAAAGAGCAGCGAGCGCCAGGTCAACGGACGACGGCGACGCACGCCATCCTTCATCGTCAACCAACGGAAGAAGAAAGGAGGCAGCAGCCACGCCATCACCACCACGGAGAACATGCCCACGATCGTCACCTCGGCCAACGAGTGCAGCGCAGGATGACGAGCGAGGATCAGCGAGCCCATGCCTGTGAACATGATCAGCGCCGACAACAGAATGCTATGCTGATAAGAAGCCAGCATGCGACGACCCGTGGCGTACTCGTATTGGCAGCCCTCGGTCATGAAGATCGTGTAGTCGTCGCCCTGACCGAAGATAAAGGTGGCAAGGATAACGTTGACGATGTTGAAGTTAATACCCAACAATCCCATCAGTCCTAATATCCATATCCAGCTGACCGCCATCGGCAGGAAAGAGAGCAACGCCAACTCAATGCTGCCCATGGAGAACCACAGGAAGAAGAAGACGATGAGTCCGCAGGCCCATCCGATATAGTTGAAGTTGTCGTTGAGCGTGTCGGCGATAACGCTGTTCAGACGGCCAATCTCGAAATGATAGTTGTCGCCCGCCACGTCCGCGGCACTTTTGGAGGCTACGCCAGGCGCTGCCGTTTCTGCTTGTCGCAAACTATTTTCCACCTGGTCGAGTTGCGAGGCACGCACCGTCAGCGCGTCGACACAGTGCCATGTGCCATCCTTCTCGTCCCTGACAAGCGTGCCCGCCAAGGCCTTGCGCGTCAGCGGAGAGAAATAAGAAGCCGGACGCAGCGGATAGCGGCCGCCCAGAATCGTGAAGAAGTCGTCAAAAGCATGAGCGTCGAAGCCCGCGGCACCACCCTCGGCGACAAGGGCCCGTGTCAGCACCTCACGATAACGGCTGACGAACGACTGCCATCGCTCCAGCCTCGATCGCTGTTCAGCCATTGAGCAGAGGAAAGGCGCACAGCTGCTCACCGCCGCCACCCTACCCTCGCGGCGCAGCTGTTGCTCCACGGGCGCCATCCGCTGTTGCGCGCTCAGCGCCCCGTCGGCACTGCGTCCCGACGACACGACATACACTGTCTTCGTGTCGCCGCCAACAGCCACCATGGTCTGCAACGTCTGCATATCGGCTTTCTGTTCGTCCGACATATAGTTGACATGGTTCAGATGGGTGTCGAAGCGCGTGCGGAAGCTGAAGAAGCCAAGCACCACGGTGATCACTGCCACGCCGATGACCAGCCACCGCTTGTCGTGTAGCGACACGTTGCTGATGCGGTCGAAAAGGGCAAAGTGATGTCCAGACGGCCGCAGCGCTGTCGGCTTCACCAGATGGGGAAGAAAGACAAAGACAAAGACGATCGTCCCCAACAGCAGGAACGAGGCGAAGAGACCCAGATCACGCAGCGCCACGGAGCGAAGCGGGGTGAGGGCAAGGAAGGCTCCGATCGTCGTGATGTTGCCCACGAGGAGCGGAGCGATGAGTTCACGCAGTGCCTTGCGCACGTCGGGCGTGTGGCTCAGATGGGCTACGAGATGCAAAGGATAGTTGATGGCGATGCCGAGGATCACCGACGAGATGCCGATGACGATGACGCTCACGTCGTGGTGGACGAGCGAGAGCGCGCCCAAGGCAAAGAGCCAGCCCCACGCAATGCTGACGGCGATGAGCACGATGTTGCGCACGCTGCGCAGCGAGAACCACAGCAGGAGCAGGATGAGCACCACGGCAAGCGTCACCGACACCATACTGTCGGTCTTGATCTGCCGGGCGTTGCCCACGGCGATGACGGGTCCGCCGGTGAGTCTTATCGACAACGAGGGATGAACCCGCGAGGTCTGCTGCGCGGCGCGGCTGATGCGTTGGATCAGCAGGCTGTTGTGTTCCGTCTCACTGCTGCCGTAAGGCGAGTCGATAGTCACCACAGCGTGACGCTGGTCGGGCGTGAGGATATATCCGTCGTAGAGCTCATAGCGCAACTGCTGCTGACGACGGGCCAGTCGCTCCACGACTGGCGTGAAGAGGTTGAGCGGGTCGCTGCCGATGTTGCTGCTGAGCAGTCCGCCCGAGGGAAACAGCAGTTGCTGCTTGTCATTGGCCAGCTGCCGGCCGACATACTGCGGGTCGGCAAGGGCGCTGTCCATGCGGGCATAGTCTTGCACGGTAAGGAAATAGGGGATGTGACGGTAGGCAAAGGCTGCCACGTCCTCCGCGGCCTGCATGTCTATTTGTGCGGTGACGAGGCTGTCGGCGATACCGGCCTGTTGCAGGCACGCCACGAGGTCGTCGACACCGGCGGCCAAAGAGTCGGGCACGGGCTTACTGTCGCGCGTCCTACTTGCGCCTTGTTTTTGTTGCTCTTTGGCTCCCACGAGCACGATGACGTGGTTGGCACCGGCCACCTGCTGATAGATGCGCATGGACTGCCGGTCGCGCGGGCCGAAAGGCAGGAAGGCAGAGATGTCCTCCTGGTAGTGGATATGCAGCAACAGTAAAGCCAGCACGGCGGTGGACAACACAAGCCACACCGTCATCGCACGGCGGTGAAGACGGAAATGGTCATAGAGACGAAGCAGAAGACGTGTCATGGATTGAAAACCTGGTTTTTCATCGTGTACGGTTCACCGGCGTCGTTGAGCAGTCCTTTGTTGACGATCGGATTGGCGTAGATGCCGAGGAAGATGTCCTTGAGTTGGTCGATGTCGCACGTGTCGTAGCGGTTGAGCATGCTGAGCCGGTCGAGGAAGGCCCGCCGCTGCGCGGGGGTATATAGGTCCTCGTATTTCTGTGTGCCGTAACGCAGGTCGTAGGCGATGTAGTTATTGGGATAGAGCCGGTAGGCAGCGACGACACGGCGGTCGATGAGTCGTGCCACGGCCTTATGGTATTCGTTGCTCGTCAAGGGTTCAAGCGCGCGCAGTTCCACTTCCGTGAGCGGTTCACAGAGTTCAAAGTGCACGCGTCCTTTGGGCTGAACGATACCGGTGAGAATACTGTTGAGGTCTTCTCCGGGTTTCTTGGTGTAGGGCGCGTACTGTGAGGCATAGAGCTCCAAAGTCTTGAGGATGTCGCACGACTCCCACTCATACGACACGGCGACGGGAACGACATGCAGGTCGCTGATCGCCCGTATCTTATCCTCGGCCTCACTCATGCAGAACATCTTGATGATGCCCTGATCGGTGCGGTCCATGCCGTCCTTGGTGCGTCCGTTGCGCTGTGCGATCCACACGCTCTGATGCTTGTCGCGGATGGCGTGGCGGATGTAGTCGGAGAGATGTACGGAACGGTGGTAGAACTCGCGGATGCTGCCGCCGGGACGCTCCACGCGGAACATCTTGTTGCTCTTACCGATGTCGATGACAAGCTGTCCCTGCATGAGATTGGCGCCAAAGGTGATCTCGGTGGTGTCGAAGCCATGGGTGAGCAGATGGTACTCCAGCAGGCTGGCGTCGAGCATGATGTCGCGGTGGTTGGACACATAGAGGTATTGCCGCTCGGGCGAGAGACGGTCAAGACCCGAACAGGTGAACGTGTCGATGGTGCACTGCACGATACGCTCGTTGACGCGCCGCATGGTCTCGGACTGAAACTCCCGGATGGTACGGTAGCCACGAATGCGCTCGCGCACGTCGTCTATCTCTTTATCGGGATAAACATAGGTGGCCAACAACGGAAACGAATTGCTCTCGGCGATGCGCTGCATGGCTGCCGGTATCTCGTCGTCGGTATAGGGTCGGATGTCGTCAAACTCCGTCTTGTCTGTCATCATACTTAGGTTTTTCGTCGTTTTGAATAGTCAAAGTTATATGTGCCCCCCCTAACCCCTCTCCGAGGGAGAGGGGTTAGGGGGGGCTGGGGGTGAGGCTTTTTAGTAGCTCTCCTCCTCGTTGGGGAAGTCAGCGCCTTTCACGGCCTGCACATACGACTGTACGCCATCAGTCATACACTGGCAGACATCAGCGAAGTGGCGGAGGAACTTCGGCTTAAAGCCTTGTGTCATACCCAGCGCATCGGCGTAGACGAGCACCTGTCCGTCAGTATCGGGACCGGCGCCAATGCCGATCGTAGCCGCTTTGACCTCGCGAGTCACCTGCGCCGCCAGCTTGGCAGGCACCTTCTCCAGTGTGATGGCGAAGACACCGGCCTCATCGAGGGCATGCGCGTCGGCCAGCAGCTGACACGCCTCAGCCTCCTCCCTGGCACGAAGACCATAGCCGCCGAACTTATGGATGCTCTGCGGAGTGAGTCCTAAATGTCCCACGACAGGCACGCCGGCCTCCACGATAGCACGCACCGTGTCGGCAATAGCCTCACCGCCTTCCATCTTCACGGCGTCGACGCCCGTCTCCTTCATGATGCGGATGGCGTTGCGCACGCCCTCCTCACGGCTCACCTGATAAGAGCCGAACGGCATGTCGCACACCACCAGGCAGTGCTGGCAGGCACGGGCCACGGCGCGCGCATGGTAGATCATCTGATCCACGGTGATCGGCAGCGTGTCGGCATTGCCCGCCATCACGTTCGAGGCAGAGTCACCGACGAGGATCGCGTCGATGCCAGCACGGTCGAGGATGCCTGCCGTCGTAAAGTCGTAAGCCGTCATCTGGGCAATCTTCTCGCCCGCGGCTTTCATCTCTGAAATAGTCTTTGTAGAGATCTTTTTCTTGTCTGTTGTTAAATAACCCATGTTGATTAGTTCATTTACAAGTGCAAAGTTATATAATTATTTTGTAACTTTGTAGCCAATAAGGCAATTGTCTGTCTCAAACAAGATCAATTATTCATTTCAACTCGCAGCGAAATGCTAAAAGGAAAGAAAATCGTATTGGGCATTACAGGCTCCATCGCGGCGTATAAGTCCTGTCTGATCATACGCGGACTCGTCAAACGCGGGGCAGAGGTGCAGGTCGTCATCACCCCTGCGGGCAAGGAGTTCATCACCCCTGTCACCCTCAGTGCGCTGACCCATAAGCCCGTCATCAGTGATTTCTTCGCACAGCGCGACGGTACATGGCACTCCCACGTGGATCTCGGACTGTGGGCCGACGCCATGCTCATCGCACCCTGCACGGCAAGCAGTCTCGGCAAGATGGCCAACGCCGTCGCCGACAACATGCTCATCACCACCTACCTCTCCATGAAAGCGCCCGTCTTCATAGCTCCCGCCATGGATCTGGACATGTATCGCCATCCTGCCACACAGCACAATTTAGAGATGCTGCGCAGCTATGGCAACCATATCATCGAACCGGCCTCTGGCTTCCTCGCTTCCGGACTGGAGGGCAAGGGACGCATGGAAGAACCGGAGAATATCATTTCCGCGCTCGACACGTTCTTTGAGCAGGCGGAAGGCGGACACACCGCCGACAAGCGGGCAGATGGCAGATCCTCCGCAGCGCAGCCTCTGGCAGGACGCCACATCCTCATCACCGCCGGCCCCACCTATGAGAAGATCGATCCCGTGCGCTTCATTGGCAACTACTCCAGCGGCAAGATGGGCTTTGCCCTCGCTGAGGAATGCCGCCGCCGTGGCGCCCGCGTGACGCTCATCACCGGCCCCGTGGCACTGCAATGCCACCCCGACATCGAGCGCATCGACGTGGAGAGCTGCGACGAGATGTACCAAGCTGCCACCGAGGCCTTTCCGCATTGCAACATAGCGATCCTCTGCGCCGCTGTCGCTGACTTCAAACCGGCCACTGTCGCTGACCAAAAGATCAAACGGGGAAAGGACGGACTTCACATCGACCTGCTCCCCACGCAGGACATCGCCGCCGCGCTCGGCAAGATGAAGACAAGCCGACAGAAGCTCGTGGCCTTCGCCTTGGAGACCAACAACGAGGTGCACAATGCCGAGGAAAAGCTACGGAAGAAAAACGCCGACCTCATCGTGCTTAACTCCACGCGCATCCCCGACACTACCTTCGGCAGCGACAATAATCAGATCGCCATCATCTCGCGCGACGGCCGTCGCCGCGACTTCCCGAAGAAAAACAAGCACGAGGTGGCCAAGGACATCGTAGACAGCCTCTAAGGTTTAGATGGTTCCTATAGCTTCTATAGTTTCTATGGTTCTC
Organism: uncultured Prevotella sp.; assembly: GCA_900540375.1. Classification (GTDB taxonomy): domain Bacteria; phylum Bacteroidota; class Bacteroidia; order Bacteroidales; family Bacteroidaceae; genus Prevotella. Next base: position 37,193 of record UQFS01000032.1, on the reverse strand, counting down.
TATAGTCTCTATGGTTTCTATAGCTTCTATGACTTCTATAATCTCTATATCCCCTATCAAAAGATCATGAACAAGATAGCAATCGGTATCGACGTGGGCATCTCCACGACAAAGATAGTAGGAATCCGCGACGGCGAGGTCGTCTCGCCCCTGTGGATCAAAGCCACCGACCCCGTCACCTCGCTCTACGGCGCCTTCGGCAAGTTTCTCCACGACAACGACATCGCACTCGACGACGTGGAGCGCGTCATGCTCACCGGCGTCGGCGCAGCTTATATCAACAGCCCTATCTACGGCCTCACCACACAGAAAGTCGAGGAGTTCATCGCCGACGGACTCGGTGCGGCCTTTGAGTCGAAACTCAACCGCATGATCGTGGTGTCAATGGGCACAGGTACGTCGCTCGTCTCCTATCAGGACGGCGCCATACGCCACCTCGGCGGCATCGGCATCGGCGGCGGTACGCTCAACGGCCTCAGCCGTCTGCTCCTCCAAACCGACGACATCAAGCAGATCTCGCAGATGGCGCTCAACGGTGACATCACGCATATCAACCTGAGCATCGGTGACATCTCGGCTCATCCGCTGCCGGGTCTGCCCATGGACGCCACCGCCAGCCTCTTCGCCAACGCGCAGGGCAACGCCAGCCGCGAGGACATCGCTAAGGGTCTCATCTGCATGGTGCTGCAGACCATCGGATCGGCTTCCATACTCAGTTCGCTCAACAGCGGTATCCGTGACTTCGTGCTCATTGGCAACCTCTCGAGACTTCCGCAGTGCAAGGAGCTCTATCCCTATCTCGAACGCATCTACGACGTGCGTTTTATCATTCCCAAGAGCAGCGAATTCTGTACGGCTATCGGTGCGGCGCTAAGCTATGTAAATAACAAGCGCCCCCTCGGGGGGGATATATAGGAGGGCTTCAGGTTTAAATTATGAAAATCATATTGATAGGATCCGGCAACCTTGCCACCAACTTGGGCAAGGCATTGAAAAAGGCCGGTCACGACATCTTGCAGGTATACAGTCGCACGGCAACCTCAGCAGAAACTTTAGCCGCCATCATCGGTTGTCCCGCGACGACCCACTTGTCGGCTATCGACAACCGCGCCGACATGTATATCCTTTCCATCAAGGACAAGGCACTGCGCGATGTCATCGGTGAGCTGACTCGCGCACTGACCTCTTCGGGTGCCGGCCTTGCAGAGAAAGTCTTCCTCCACACCGCAGGTTCCATGCCTCTTGACGTCTTCAAGGACCACGTCCCGCACTATGGTGTCTTCTATCCTATGCAGACCTTCTCCAAAGCGCGCGAGGTGGACTTCAGCATCATCCCATCCTTCATCGAATGGAACGACGAGACAGCCCACGCCCTGCTCAGCGCACTGGCCGAAAGTGTCACCCGCCGCGTCTATCCCTTATCCACCGCCGACCGCAAATACCTGCATCTGTCGGCCGTGTGGGCTTGCAACTTCGTCAACCACTGCTACGACATCGCGGCCGGCATCCTTGCCGCCCATCATCTGCCTTTCGACGTGATGCTCCCGCTCATTGACGAGACGGCGCGCAAAGTCCACTCTTTGTCGCCCCACGATGCCCAGACGGGTCCCGCCGTGCGCTACGACGAAAACGTCATTGCCGCCCAGTCCGCTCTCCTCGCCGATGATCCTGAGCTCCGGCAACTCTACGAACTGCTGTCGAAGAGCATACACCGGCACGCGGAGAACATGTGAATGTTTCCTAGCAATCATTAAATCCAAGAACAAACACTTATGAAAACCATCATACTATTATTATCATTGCTCATGCCGCAGCTGGTTGCAGCCTCAAGTAAATATGACCTTGAAAGAGCTCTCAACAACCTCGACCAAACTATTGAGAAAAGAAATGTGTACCTACAGAGCAAAGAGGCACAGATCAGTAAGGCAAAGCGCGAGCTCGCTATGACGGAATTTAATGCAGACCGATATATTCACTACAAGCGGCTTTATAATCTCTATAAAAAATATGATGGCGACTCAGCCATCAACTATGCGCAGCGATGCTATGAAATAGGAATAGCAAGTCACCGGGAGGATTGGAAGAAGGAAGCCACTCTCAATGCCGCACGAATCATGATCTCGCGTAGCGTGATATTTATGTCACGCGACATGCTTAACAAGTGCGGTCCCATCGATCAGTTTCCAAAAGATATACAAGACAAGTTGGCTATAGCCCTGCTCAACTACAACAAGAAAGTCAGTGCCCGCCCTACCAACATGAGCAATGAGCTAAGAGAGACAAATGAGAAACTAATGGAGGAAATGAAGTTGAGAGACAAGAACTTCATGGACACCTATTATTTATGTACCAATTACATCAAGATGTACGGCAACTTGAAGAAAAGCATCCTTGCCCTTCTGAAAACTCACTCCTACAAGGATGCCGTCAACAAGGTGTCATCGACCGACTTTGAAGATACGGAGCTCAGAGAGTTCTATAAGAAGTGTCACCGAGAAGTCGGTTAGCTCACCACCCTCCTGCATACCCGGAGCCAGTGTCAAGCCATCGGCACGGCCGATGATGCGCTACACAATAGGCGTAAACTGGATATAGTGACATCCAATGCTCTTGAAGAAATGGTAGAAGTCAAGGGGATAATCCGCATTGAAGTCATTGACAACAGCAAGTGCATTCCACTCCACCCCATATTTGTTGAGCAGATCAATGCCTTTCATCACAGACCGGAATGTAGGTTTGCCCGTTGAGGTGCGCCGATATTCATCATGAAACTCCTGCGGACCGTCGATGGACACACCTACAAGGAAATTGTTTTCCTTAAAGAACCTGCACCACTCTTCATTGAGCAACGTACCGTCGGGCATTGCGGTACGAAAATTGGTCTTGAGATCCATCACCTTGGTACGCTCCGGCGAGTAACCGGTCAGAAACGACGCACGGGTGGGACCGGACAAAGGATACTGACAATAGGCGTTGTTAAATCTGACGGCATGTGCGCGGATACGATCGAGATTGGGAGTCTTGACGATGGAGTCATCAAAACTACCGAGGTCAGCATTCAAGTCGTCGCAGACGATAAAGACCACATTCATCTTCTTGCCTTTGTGGTCAACGGATTGAGGCTGCCGGGCCTGAGAGGTTGTAGTGCCTCCCATCAGCGCGGTAAGCAGCAAGGTCGATTTTTGAATACACACAGAAAGAATTTTGGCCACTGCAAGCGCTCATATTGATATAAATGCCGTTTTGCGGGGTTAAATAAGCCTAAAAGATTGTTACTTATTTGCTCTTCACACGTTTTATTAGTAAATTTGAACACAGAAAGAATACATATTATAGGATTATAGGGGAAATAAAAAGCTAAGTTAATATGACGAAAACTATTTTATTTGTAATATATGGCAATCGTGCATATTCGTAATTTTAAATAATATTATCTTATGAACAAGAATCTCACAGTTGCCTTAGCTTGTGCCCTTGCGGTAGGAGCTTCCTTCACCTCTTGTAAGATGAAGAAGGGCGGACACATTGCCGTCGATGATGACGCTGCAAAGAAAGTGTATGTGGCTCCGGGTCACTACGATGAATTCTACGACTTCGTTTCTGGTGGCTTCTCCGGTCAGGTGGCTGTCTATGGCCTTCCTTCCGGTCGCCTTATCAAAGTCATTCCGGTCTTCTCACAGAATGCGGAGAACGGTTATGGCTACGACGAGAACACCAAGCCGCTCCTTATGACGTCCTTCGGCTTCGTGCCATGGGGCGATGCCCACCACACGCAGCTCTCTGAGACCGATGCCATGTATGATGGTCGCTGGGCGTTCATCAACGAGAACAACACGCCGCGTATCGCACGTATCGACCTCAAGCGTTTCCAGACGGCTGAGATCATTGAGATTCCTAACACCGGCGGCGACCATGCTTCTCCTTTCATCACCTGCAATACGGAGTATGTCGTGGCCGGCTCACGCTTCTCTGTACCTTTCGACTTTGAGAACGGCGATGTGCCTATCCAGGACTATAAGAAGGACTTCCGCGGCACTGTGTCTTATATTAAGGTGGACAAGAACACAGGCCACATGAGCCTCGATTTCCAGCTCGCGCTGCCCCCATTCAATTATGATCTGAGCCACAGTGGTAAAGGTCCGTCTGCCGACTGGAGCTTCTTCACTTGCTATAACACCGAGATGGCTCACTCCATGCTTGAGGTCAACGCCAGCCAGAACGATAAGGACTATATCCTTGCCATCAACTGGAAGAAGGCTGCTGAGCATGCTGCCAAGGGCGATTTCGTATTGAAGGATGCCAAGTATGCCCACAACGTGATGGACTTCGATAAGAACCAGGCTACTTCTGAGATTCTTAATAAGGTAAAGATGATCGATACCAAGAAGTTCCACGACTTCCTTTATTTCATTCCTTGCCCGAAGTCGCCTCATGGTGTCGACGTTGACCCGACAGGCGAGTATATCGTCGGCAACGGTAAGCTCTCCGCTAACCTGCCCGTGTTCAGCTTCTCCAAGATTCAGGAGGCTATCAAGAACAAGCAGTTTGACGGCGAGGTCGAAGGCATTCCTGTCATCAAGTATGAGGCAGCGCTCCATGGTGAGGTGCAGTCGCCGGGTCTTGGCTCACTCCACACCGAGTTTGATGCCGATGGCAATGCTTATACGAGCTTCTTCATCTCTTCTGAGATTGTGAAGTGGGACCTCAAGTCCTGTCAGATCGAGGATCGCATTCCTACCTACTACAGTGTCGGTCACCTCTCAGTGCTTGGTGCTGATACCAAGAAGCCTTACGGTAAGTACATGGTTGCTTACAATAAGATCACGAAAGACTGCTTCCTTCCCACAGGTCCTGAGCTTTGCCAGGCTGCACAGCTCTATGACATCAGTGGCAAGAAGATGAAGCTCATTCTTGAGTTCCCGTTGATTGGCGAGCCTCACTATGCTTCTGCCATCGCCGCAGATATGCTGAAGCCCAACTCGATCCAGTTCACGCGCCTTACAGAGAATAAGAACCCCTACAAGATCAGCTCCGCTCAGGAAGCTCGCGTAGAGCGTCATGGCAACCGTGTGGATGTCTACATCGCAGCTATCCGCAGCCGTCTCGTCCCTGATAATATCGAGGGCATCAAGATGGGCGATGAGGTCTACTTCCACGTAACCAATATCGAGCAGGAGTGGGATATCCCGCATGGCTTTGCCGTCAAGGGTATGAACAACGGTGAGCTCCTTGTCATGCCTGGTGAGACCTGCACGCTGAAGTACATCCCCAACCGTGTCGGCATCCTTCCGATGTATTGCACCGACTTCTGCAGCGCGCTCCACCAAGAGATGCAGGGTTACATCCGTGTGAGCCCCGCAGGAAGCAATGTGCCGTTGAAGTTTACCATCGACGACAAGCTGCCTAAGGACTTCAAGATCTCCAAGCCTACGACACAGGCAGGAGCAGCCAAGACCGGACACGGCAGAAAATAATTGTTTGTCTGTTGATTGTGCGCGTTCCTGCGTAAAAGGGATGCGTGGCTAACAAGGCAGAAACACAGTATTTAATAACATGGTAAAGGGCGGTCCTTGGGACTGCCCGCTACTTAATTCGATAAAATCATGACACTTAATTTCAAAGGTAAAATAAGTAAGATGAGCATGATTATGCTCATTGTGGCCGCTATTCTCACAGGCATAGCAGCCTTCACATCATTGTGGCGCATCGATATCGCCGCTCCGCAGTATCCAGAGGGAATGGTGATGTACATCGGAGGCGTGAAAGGTGTTGACGGAGGCGAGGATGGCATCGACCTCGAGAAGATCAATGAGCTCAATCACTATGTCGGAATGGCTCAGATTCATCCGGGAGATTTCTGGGAGTTTTCAGTGTTGCCTTACGTGCTTTTGGCTTTCGCCGTATTCTTCTTGGTTGCAGCCATCGCCCGTAAAAAGGGTATTTCTATAGGTGCACTGATCGCCTTCGGCATCTTCGGCGTGTTAGGCTTCATCGACTTCTACCATTGGACCTACGTCTATGGTCACAATCTTGATCCGTCGGCTCCTATCAAGGTGCCGGGCATGGCTTATCAGCCGCCTATCATCGGTGTGAAGCAGTTGCTGAACATGACCGTGATGTCGCAGCCTGACCTCGGAGGTTATCTTCTCGTTGTGTCGGGTCTGTTGGTGGCCTTCGTGGTGTTCAAGGAGATCGGTGTGTTTGCCGGTAAGAAAAAGGCCATGAAAAAGGCTGTCCATTTGATAGTCTTCTCCGCTTTGTTATTTGCGGCTTGCTCTGTCAACGACAAGCCGCAGGCTATCAATGCCGGGGGAGACATGTGCGACAAGTGTGGCATGACCATCGAAAAGAAGCAGTTCTCTTGTGAGTATATCTCTGACAAGGGTAAGTGCTTCAAGTTTGATGATGCCACCTGTCTCTTTCATTATCTGCATGATAATAATATCGGCGACTCGGCAGTCGCCAAAATCTATGTGGCTGACTACAATCAGCCCGACTCACTCATTGACATTCAGCGGGCCTCACTCGTCTTAGGTGAGTTCCAGACACCGATGAACGGAGGTGTAGCGGCTTTCAAGGACGCTGCACAAGCGTCGAAGTTTGCCAAAGACAATCATGCTATATTGTTGGATTCATGGGAAAGGCTCAAGTTAACCCATTAGTTTATATTATCATAGTTTGTGTTTTTGTATTGAGAGGATTCCTCACTGCCTCAGCCCGTGTGCTTGAGGTTGGGCAAGGATATCCTTTCTCTTCTATCAACGAGGCCGTGAGGAAGGCTGCCCCCTATGACGAGATCAGAGTCTTCGGGGGCAGGATCTATAGGGAGCATGTGGTCATCAACAAGTCGTTGACGATTACCGGAAAAGGTTGGCCGGTCGTGGATGGATGCTATAAGACGCATGTCATTGAAGTCCGGGCAAGCAATGTCACGATCTCCGGCTTGAAGGTGATGCACAGCAACCGCTCATCAAGGCTCGATTATGCCGGAATCTTCGCGCAGAATGTAAGCAATGTGAAGATCGTAAACAATATTCTCAAGGACAACATGTTCTCTGTCATGCTGCAGCAGACGAGCCTCTGTGCCGTGGAGCATAATCAGGTAGAAAGCAATATTACGGAGAACGCTACGATGGGAAGCGGCATCCATTGTTGGAAAGGCTTTGGACTGAGAGTCACCGACAACAAGGTGGGTCATCATCGCGACGGCATTTACCTCGAGTTTTGTGAGCATTCGTACATAGCCCGCAATACGATCGACGGCTGCGAGCGCTATGGCCTCCACTTTATGTTCTCCCACTACAATACCTATATGCACAATGTCTTCTGCCATAACCGTGCCGGCGTGGCGGTGATGTACACGCACAACGTAACGATGCTGAAAAACGTCTTCGAGGATAACCAAGGCACGAGCAGCTATGGCCTGCTCATCAAGGAATTGCAATATGCGCGCATCCAGGGCAACATTTTCCGGCGCAACACCGTGGGCTTGATGATTGACGGTGGCCAGGATCTGCTCGTCAAGCGTAATGAGATACGCGACTGCGGATGGGGCGTGCGCCTCGTATCTGGAAGCAGTAACGACACGATTGTGCGTAACAATTTTATTGGCAATACATTCGACATGGCGACAAACAAAAGCTATAACGGCAATGTCGTGGAGAGCAACTACTGGGATAAATACGACGGCTACGATATTGACCACAACGGGGTAGGCGATGTACCCTATCGGCCGCTGAGCCTCTTCGCATCGTTAGCTGAGCAGAATACGGATGCCTTGCTCTTCTTCCGCAGTTTCCTTATGAACCTGTTGGAACAGACGGAGAAGATCATTCCTACTGTCACCCCGGATACTTATCAAGACCATTCACCCCGTCTCAGACGTTGGGCTATATAATTCAATGCTTCCATGATAGAAATCAATCATCTCAATAAATATTACGCTCATCAGCATGTGCTGAAGGACATCAGCCTGAAGCTTGACCAGGGCCAGTGCGTAGCCTTTGTGGGGCCTAATGGGTGCGGCAAGACGACGCTCATGAAAACGATTCTTGGACTTGTCACCCCTCAGAGCGGAGAGATGCTCGTCGATGGCAAGAACGTAGCGACCAATCCGGAATCTCGCTCGCATATCGGATTCATGCAGCAGAACAGCAACTTCCCTGAGAATATGAGTGTGCGCGATGTCTTCAAGACACTCATCAGCGTGCGTGGTTGCCAGGGAGAGCTCGACAAGGATTTGTATGAAGCTTATGGCATCGGGCAGTTTGAAGGAAAGCGCATGGGGGCGTTGTCCGGGGGAATGCGGCAGAAAGTGAACGCTGCTTTAGCATTCCTTTTCAATCCTGACATCCTCGTTCTCGATGAGCCCACGGCTTCGCTTGATCCGCTCTCGGCCAATATTCTCAAGGAGAAAATAAAAAAGGAGAAAGGCAAGCTCGTGTTTATCACAAGTCATATTCTCAGTGAACTCAATGGCCTTGCTACGCATATCATCTTCATGGAGGAGGGCCGTATCTTGTTCTATAAGCCTGTAGGAGAACTCCTGAAAGCAACAGGTGCGCAGACAATGCACGATGCGGTAATAGATTTATTGAAACAAAACGGCTGAAATGGGGTAGACAATGGGAAAAATAACTCGAATCATTCTCCTCGACAACCTCAAGAATAAGGTCGTCATTTTCTATTTCATACTGCTTGCCCTTATGTCATGGACAAGCATGATGCTTCAGGATAACGAGACGAAAGGCGCACTGACAATTCTCAATGTCGTGCTCTTTATTGCTCCTCTGATGTCGATGGTCTACACGGTTATCTATCTTTACGACAGCCGCGATTTTATCACGATGCTTCTCTGTCAGCCTCTCCGCCGAAAGCATGTGTGGCAGAGTCTGTATGTAGGATGCGGCGTGAGTCTGTTGGCCGCTTTCATCCTTGGAGCGGGAATACCTGTCATCCTTTATAGTGACTTTCCTACAGCTATGGTTCAGTTGCTCATGGGCTGTGCGGTGACGCTCGTCTTCACTTCCTTGGCTTTCCTCACGGCTATGCTCACAACGGAAAAGACGCGAGGGATAGGAGCGACGCTGCTCTTGTGGCTGCTCTTCACGATGATCTATGATGCCGTGTTGCTATTCTTTGTCTTTCTGTTCAGCGATTATCCCATTGAGAAACCGCTTATGGGTCTGCTCATGCTCAACCCCCTCGACCTCGCTCGCTTTCAGGTCATTCTTAAGATGGATGTCTCGGCAATGATGGGCTATAGCGGTGCTCTTTTCAAGGACTTTCTCGGCGATACTTGGGGCATCATTGTGTCCTCCCTTCTTCTTCTTGCATGGATCATACTCCCTTATGCACTCTCACAGAGACTTTTCGGAAGAAAAGACTTGTGAGAGCTGTTAATGACGTGATTCAGTTAGGGATAGAAAATTAATTATAGTTGTGCAAGTTTCTCAGCAGGAATAGGATGCTCGTGTTTCTTGGGCATCCTCACTTTGAACTTATCGAATCCTTCTCCGTAGACTCCAATGACATTTGTCTCCGTGACGAATGCTTTGGGGTCTATTTCATTGATAATGCGAAAGATCGTATTGCTCTCACGGCGCTTAGCCATGATAAAAAGCATCTCCACGTCATGACCCGTATAAAAACCGTGAGCCTCAATGACCGTAGCACCACGGTGAGGAAAGACAGCGATACGTGAGGCAATTTCTTTATATTTGTCGGAGATGATGAAGAACTGCACACTGCAATGCATAATGTTAACCACCTGGTCTACACAGTAAGCAGTCACGATGAGCACGACATAACCATAGATGACCTGCTCAAAGTTGTGGAAGACAAGATAAGAAGAGGAGATAATGACGACATCGCACATCATGATGACGCGACCGAGAGAGATGTCACGATACTTGTGCACGATGGCTGCAATAATATCCGTGCCACCTGTGTAACCATTGAAAGCTAAGCCCATACCTACACCACTTCCGCAGAAGATGGCACCGATGATACTTGCCATAAACGGCTGGTCCTTGAGAAGGTGAAGCCCGCCGGAATTGCTCCGGGCGAATGTTGTCAGTGTCGTGAGCAAAAGTACGGCATCGATAGTCTTTACGCAGAAACGCCATCCTAAGATTTTCAATGCTATAAAAGGAGAATAGCGTTGATAATGAAGTAAGTGATCTATACGGGATGCCGAAGCCCCAATAGATGACGGATGACACACCCGGCACACCTCCGGTTGTGATATTGTTGGGCAGAAGGAATACTGTCCAGCCTATACAGTAGCACACCATGGCGATGGAGATCATCAAATAGTCGCGCAGCTCTGTAGTTAGTTTTTTGTTGGCCTTCATTTGTAGTCTCTCTTTATGATTTTACGGCAAAATTAATGCTTTTTGTTTATATCTTGCATCTTTTCTCAATAAATAGCTTTCTAAATGCTGATCGGGATTTAAGTTTTCACGGTTTCGCCATAGATTTACCATGACATTGTCTACTATACTTTCGGACTCAGCTCTGTCATGAACCATCTGATAGGCATAGCTTGTCAATCGTGCATAGTATTTATGGAACACTATTTTAAAAGCTGCCATATCCCCGGATTTAAGCTGGAATATGATTGGCCTATGAATCATATCTAAATACTTTAGAAAACTTGGTTTGATATTCCCTGATAGCTTGACAATCGCTGTTGAGCTTCATCATAGAGAATAAAAGTTATTCGTATCTTTCTGTCCTGTATGTGTCTTTAATAAACAGATAAAAGGCGATAGTCAGTCGTACAATGCAAGGAGGATTGTCTTGTGGACAATCCCTCCCCAAGCGGGAATGAATGATCATTTCCTTTATTTCCTGATCTTCAGTACCGGGCAGATGTTGTTCAACTTCTTGCCGGGAAGCGTGATGACGAGCCCGTCAGCATCACGTGTAAAGGGTACTTTGCCATAGCATAAAAGTTCCACACGGCTGATCTTTTGCGGATAGAGCTTACTGCCCAGTGCCAATGACTTGACGGTGACCTTCCCGTCCTCCGGCCAGGCCAAAGCAGAAACATAGAGTGCTTTGGCGGTTTGGGTGAATCGGATCTCAGAGGATGTGGGATTGAGATAAGCGCCCTCGTTGAAGCCCTGCGCATTGAGCTTGACATTGGAACTGGCAATGGGACCCTCGCCAAAGACTGTCCAAGGATGCGTGCCGATGATGCTTTCTTTGTTTATGCGCATCCAAGCACCGAACTCGTCGAGGATGGCTTTTTCTTTTTCGTCGAAGGTGCCATCACTGCGGAGAGGCACGGAGAGCAGTAAGTTGCCGTTTTTGCCCATCCGTCAAGGATGTCCTTGTGCGAACCAATGTTCTTGGAGTTCCACGGCTGATATTTCGAGTCCCATAGGTCAAAGTTGTCGTGATGGTTGCCAAGGGCAAAGAAATACTGTGCTCCCAAGCTCTTGTAGTAAGCGACAAGGGAGTCAGGATTCCACCTCTCCGCCTTGAACAGCGGCAGGATGTCCTTGAAGCCCACCTCAGAGGGATGGCCGTAATGCGCCACATGATATTTATATTGATAGCTGCCTTCCTGATACATGCCACGGGCCATCCAGTCGCCATTGCCTTCCACACATTGCGGTCCCCAATGAGCCCATATACCGAACTTTGCATTACGGAACCATTCCGGAACCTGATAGTTCTCCTCCAAAGACTGCCATGTCGGTTGGAATTTACCTGTCTGCATCGGCTCATCGGCTTCCGACACCTTTACCTTGTAGCCTTGTGCCAACAGACTTCCCGTCATCAAAAGCATCAGACCAAATGCCAGTAATCTTTTACTCATATTGTTTAGCATTAATATTGTCATCATGGAAGTTTTTTAGTTTTCAATGGCAAAGTTACGATATTCTCCTTATAAACGCATAGTAATATGCTGTTTTAGAATAGCACAAAAATGACATATCATACTTTTTCAGGCTCCAGCTTTGATGGTATGAGCCCTCCGATGGTAGGCACAGCTTATGCGTTCTTTGCAGCTTGTCGAGAGAAATGTAGAGCACATTCAATTGGAGGCTCGTTCTGTTGAGATCCGCTGAGGGCAGCGGATCTCCCCGTAGCGGACATCCTGGGAAGTATCATGTCGATGATGAAGTCAGAACGCTCCGCTACGTGGAATGAAAAATAGAACCAAATATGGAGAATATAAATATTCGTAATATTCGATTATATTTATCATACTATCAAAGAAGAAGCGCTGAAAAATCAGCAACAGCAACATGTTGGTTGGGAAGTATCTTCGCTTCATCCAGTTTTCAAGTGAGGAACGATCGTGGCGTTTCTTGTCATTATAACCCCGCTAACTCATCTATGCTCATGCCTGTCGCTTTCGAAATATCCTCCAACGACATGTGCAGAGCTTTCATTGTCTTTGCTATCTTCTTTCTCTCTTCAATAGAACCTTGCTCGAATCCCTTCTTCTGTCCTTTCAGTTCTGCGGTGTCAATGACATTCTTTAGGTCACAATATACCTTCAAGCTGTCTTCGTATTTCTGCCGCTCCTTAGGAGAGTAGCGGGCGATCTCAGCCTGCTCGAAAAGACGGGTGAAGACGTGCTCCTGCAAGGCTGCGGGACGTTTCATAAGGCAAGAGAGGTTGTGCAGGACGAAGAGCCACTTGTCGTACATCGTCTCCAGTTCGTCCTCCGTCTTGGTGAACTTAGGCATCTCAAGATACAGGAATGTCAACTTATCATAGAACACATGCTTATCGTCGACATCCACTAACTTCACCTCATGGCGCAGGCTGTCATCAGGATATTCGTTGTCAGGGAAGACAAAATCCAGAATAGCTACAGTGTAGACGCCTTTCAGGTTGAAATCCCATATACCTTTCTTTCCCTGATTCTGAATGGCAAAGGTAGAATAGAAGTCACCATAGCTGTCCCCTAAGTTCTCACCGTTGAGGTAGGTAAGGTCACTAATAACCTCCTTGCCCTCGAAGAGCGAGTTAAGAAAACTGATCAGCAGCTCTTTATTAAGAGGCGTGCCGAATAGCTTCTTGAAGCCGAAGTCGGTATATGGATTAATGTATCTGGCCCCTGTCATCTCATTCAATTCCCGTATGCTGTTATTTGGTCATCGTTACACAAAATTAGACGTTGCTTTTGCAAATATATGTATTGTTCTTGATATTTGCAAATATTTCATGCCGTTTTTTGAAGACAACGAACTTTCTATGCAGGTCTTTCTATGCAGGTGAGGGCGACCACGGAGGGATCGCCCCTACATCAATACCGCAGAAACTGAACAAGGGGATGATTACTATACAGATATTGGTAACAGTGATAATGAAGCGCCAACACGGATGATGATAACTATCGCAAAATAATCAACTCACAAGAAATATCCGTTGCGCCCTTATGCAATTGCTTGAAGTAATCACTCCCCTCCCTCTTGGGGAGGGGTGAGGCTGCTGATGGGTTAGAGGGTGAGCCCATTGATTCTACAGTTTATTTCCTTCCTTCGGGAACACCACGACTGGCTGATAGTGCTTGGCCTCCTCAAAGTCCATGATGGCATAGGCGATGATGATCACCGTGTCACCCACCTGCACCTTGCGCGCCGCAGCACCATTGAGACAGATGCAACCCGATCCGCGCTCTCCTTTTATAATATAGGTCTCGAAGCGCTCGCCATTGTTGTTGTCGACGATCTGCACCTTCTCGCCGGCAATGAGATTGGCGGCGTCCATGAGATCCTCGTCAATGGTGATGCTGCCCATATACTGGAGGTTGGCATCAGTGACGGTCACACAGTGCAACTTGCTTTTTAATACTTCTATCTGCATGGGGGTTGATATTGAGCTGTTTGCTGATTAATATATGAGAGTCGCTATTATTTCGTCTCGGGATCCTTGTATTTGACGTGGTCGATCAAGCGGATCGGCGTGTGTCCGCAGTAGACAGTGATGCAGCCCACCACGTAGCCGCTGTCGTCCCAGTTGTTGACGTCGAGCAGCGTGTTGCCGTCCACAATCTCGAAATACTCCACGTCGAGGCCGTCGATGGCGTTGATGTCAGCCACCACCTTGTCGTGAGTCTCCGCGACGGTGTGATCCTTGGCATAGTCGACGCTGGCTTTCAGTGCCTTGTAGATGTTTGGTGCGATGGCGCGCTCTTCCGGCGTGAGCAGCGTGTTGCGCGAACTCTTGGCCAGTCCGTCCTCGTCACGTACGATCGGGCACTCTACGATGTGTACGAGCCTGTCATATCCGATATAGTTGACCAAGCGCTTCACCACAGCGATCTGCTGCCAGTCCTTCTCACCGAAGTAGGCACGGTTGGGCTTGACGATATAGAAGAGTCGGCTCACCACCTGGCAGACACCATTGAAATGACCCGGTCGTTTGGCGCCCTCCATGACTGTTGACTGTGGCGGGAATTCAAAGTGGCGGGTATCGGGAGTGGGATACATCTCCTCCACCGAAGGAGCGAAGACATACTGCGCCCCGCAGGCCTCGCAGAGCCTGCAGTCGGCTTCGAGTGTACGGGGATAGCGATCGAGATCGCCCTTGTCGTTGAACTGTGTGGGATTGAGGAAGACAGACACCACGGTAGCGCCGTTTTCCTTCACGCTACGCTTGATGAGAGAGGCGTGCCCCTCGTGTAATGCACCCATGGTAGGAACGAGACCGATTTCCTTTCCTTCCTTGCGCACAAGGAAGAGCTCGTTCTGAAGATCTACAATCTTTTTGAATACTTTCATTGTCTGTTGTTCTAACAGAGTGCAAAGTAACAACTTTTTTGCGTAACTGGCAAGAAATCACCGCTTTATTTTCATTGCGAGGTACCGCAAACGTTAAATAGCTATAAAAGATAAACGCCACTTATCTACGATAAGCCTTGTGTGCCGGTTTTTTCGTAACTTTGCAAGGTTATTTAGTCCGTGGAGGCTCAGTTCAAGAGGTGCTGATGCTGCGCCCGCCTTGCGGAAAAACCCGTTTAATTAATCAATTCAATGTACGCAATCGTAGACATTAACGGTCAGCAGTTCAAAGCCGAAGAGGGCAAGAAGCTTTTCGTCCATCACATCAAGGACGCCGAGGAAGGCAAGACTGTTGAGTTTGACAAGGTGCTGCTCGTCGACAAGGACGGTGCAGTGACTGTCGGTGCCCCCACCGTAGAGGGCGCAAAAGTAGTAGTAGAAGTGGTGAACCCGCTTGTCAAGGGTGACAAGGTCATCGTGTTCAAGATGAAGCGCCGCAAGGACTGCCGTCGCAAGAACGGCCACCGCGCTCAGTTCACCGAGGTATCAATTAAACAAGTAATCGCTTAACAAGCAGGAGGTATTCATTATGGCACACAAGAAAGGTGTAGGTAGTTCCAAGAACGGACGTGAATCAGCTTCAAAGCGTTTAGGCGTTAAGATTTGGGGTGGACAGAGCATCATCGCCGGCAACATCATCGTTCGCCAGCGTGGCAACAAGCACTTCCCAGGTGAGAATGTAGCTCAGGGCAAGGACGATACGCTCTATGCCCTCAAAGACGGTGTGGTGTATTTCCACAAAGGTGCCCGCGACAAGAGCACCGTGTCTGTGCTCTCACCCGAAGCTTACGCAGCTAAAACAAAAAAGGCTGAAGCATAAACATTAACAAAAAAGACTTATTCCAAACAAACATAGAAGCCTGCTCCCTCCGGAGCAGGCTTTCTACGTTTATAGACCTAATGAATAGTACACTGACAACGGAAGATTTTGGGATCAGCTTACTTGCCTGCTGTTATGGTTGAAAAAGTGCAGTAAGAGCCAGGAAATATGGTTGAAAAAATGTAAGAATTGCTTGGAGATATGGTTGAAAAAATGTAATTTTGCTTATGTATTAACTGAAACTCTTTGATGACATGAAGCGTAATATCACACAGCAACTGCAAGCATGGAAGGAAAAGGCTGACCGTAAGCCCCTGATTGTCAACGGTGCACGACAGGTAGGCAAGACCTACAGCCTGAAGGAGTTTGGATGAGAAGCCTATGAAAACGTGGCGTACATCAACTGCGACGGCAATGAAGAGGTAACCAACATCTTTGCCCAAGACTACGACATGCACCGAATCCTATTGCACCTCTCTGCCTTAACCGGGGTTGACATCAGGCCTGGAAAGACGCTCATCATCATCGACGAGATACAGAAATGCCCCAAAGCGCTCAACAGTCTGAAGTATTTCTGCGAGAACGCACCGCAATACCATGTGGCCGTTGCCGGCTCGCTGCTCGGCATATCATTGCATGCCGGCAGTTCTTTTCCCGTTGGAAAAGTGGATATGATCAAGATGTATCGCAACACCACCATGAGGCTGCCCACACATCAAAACAATCTATATCCATTTGAGCGCATAGGAGGCAATGCAGAGACCGACTCTATACCCGTCCAAACCTCTTGGAAGCAATCAAAACATTTCACAAAACACCTCTCTCTGAAACTTGCAATCTAGAGAAGAGCCGTAACAGAAAGAGGAGCCTTTTCATCAAAAAGCAAGGAGAAAAGAGAGGAAACAGTGGTTTCTCATCATCAAATCAGTGATTTTACTTGGTCAGAAAGGTCGTTTGACCCGATCATCTCGGTTGTTTGACCTTATCAAAGTGCCTTTCTGAGCAGAAATTCTCTAGAGAATTTCTGCTCAGAAAGGCACTTTTGTCGTAAGACCCTTGATCTTTTCTCTTCTCAAAAGGATCAAATCTACATAACATTCTTATTATCAACAAAATACAGAAAACAGCCAATTTTTCGCAAAATTGAGAGCAAAGTGGCCTCTCGTGCAGAAGATCGCCAAAAAAAGAGCCGTTTTTTGTCAGTTTTCCCAACAACTTAGAAAACACCAGAAGATGGAGAATCCTTCTTCCGTGACACGCCTAAGCGTATGCAATCAGTTGGCTAATGAAGAGGGGCGAGTTGTCTACAGAAGAGGGGGTAGCACACTACAAAAGAAGGGGCAGTACAAATTTACCCTCTCTTTCGTGTAGAAAATGCAGCCTGCGCCTATGCCTTCGTGTAGAAAAGTGTAGAGAATTGGCAAATATTCGTGTAAAAAAGTGAGGAAGGAGAGTGATTATTCATGTAAATTTTGTATTTTTGCCATAGATATTAAAGAATTCATACTTAGGATACAAATGGAACGCAGCATTATCTCACAACTGAAAACGTGGAAGGAAAGCCCGTTGCGCAAGCCGCTCATCCTCGCCGGTGCCCGTCAAGTGGGTAAGACATACATCCTCAAGGAGTTTGGCAAAAGGGAATACGAGCATGTTGCCTACATCAATTGTGACAACAATCCCGAAGTGGTCAACTTGTTTTCCGAAGACTACGACATGAAGCGCGTACTACTCGTTATTGGCGCTCTGACAGGTCAGCCCATTCTCCCCGGCAAAACGCTGATCATCCTCGATGAGATACAAGAATTGCCGAAGGGATTGTCTTCCCTGAAATATTTCTGTGAGGACGCACCGGAGTATCATGTTGCCGTAGCGGGATCGCTGCTCGGCGTCGCCATGCATCGCGGAGAATCGGCTCCGGTGGGCAAAGTAGATATCATCCGCCTATATCCGATGACTTTCGAAGAGTTTCTCTTAGCCAAAGGTGAGGACAAGCTCTTGGAGATTCTCAAGGCTCAGGACTGGACGACAACCTCATTGCTCCACGACAAACTGACAAAGCTACTACGTGAATATTACTTTGTAGGAGGCATGCCTGAGGCAGTCAGCACGTTTTTGCAGACCAATGATGCCAACCAGGTGCGACGTGTACAAGACAATATCTTATTTGTGTATCGCAGCGACATGTCGAAGCACGTTTCTGCCGACGAAGCCACACGCATCAGTATGGTGTGGCAGTCCATACCCTCGCAACTGACCAAAGAGAACAAGAAGTTCGTCTATGGCGCAGTCAGAAAAGGCGCACGCGCCAAGGATTTCGAGACCGCCATACAGTGGTTGACAGACGCAGGACTCATCTATAAGGTGCCACGCGTCAGAGAAGTGGGTATGCCTCTGAAATTTTATGAAGATCTCAATGCCTTCAAGATCTTTATGCTCGACGTTGGATTGTTAGGAGCTATCAGTGAGATGGATCCCGCACAAATGCTGATGTCAAACAATGCTATGACAGAGAGCAAAGGCGCATTTACGGAAAATTATGTACTATGCCAACTTAAGACAATGGAAGGTATGGCCATATACTACTATAGCAGGGACGACTCCAGGCTGGAAGTAGACTTCATCGCACAGTACCACGGAAGAATCATCCCTATCGAAGTGAAGGCAGAAGAGAACCTGAAAGCTAAATCGCTGAAAGCGTTTATGGAGAAGCACACCAGTCTGCATGCTGTAAGGATCAGCATGGCTCCATATAAAGATCAGAACTGGCTAAAGAACTATCCGCTCTATGCCGTAAAGGAAATAGAAGGTTAATGTGTTAAAATCATAGTTTCGTGAGTACCATCAGAAAATTATTGCTACCTTTGCTTTAACGCATATCATCTTTTAATATATGAACAACCTTTCCTTACCCAAGCAACAACTCCGACAAGCCATCCGGCAACGGAAACAACAATACTCCGCTGAACAACGTGAGGCTTGGTCGAAAGAGATCGAGCAGGAGCTGCTCAGCCACCCACGCCTGCAGGCTGCCCGCGTGGTGATGCTCTACTATGCACTGCCCGACGAGGTGGACACACGACATCTCGTCGACACACTGCTCAAGGAGGGCAAGACCGTCATCCTGCCGAAATGCGTCGACAAAGGACACATCGAACCACGGCAATATACGGGACCTGACGACCTCGCCGAAGGCATCTACGACCTGCTCGAACCCGTAGGCAAGCCTTACCGCGACCTCGACAGCATCGAGCTGATCATCGTTCCGGGCATGAGCTTCGACAGCAAGGGACACCGCCTCGGACGCGGACGCGGATACTACGACCGCTTCCTGGTGCAAGTACCACGGGCTTACAAGATCGGCATATGCTTTGACTTCCAGCGCGTGGAGCAGGTACCCGTCGACGACAACGACCGGGTGATGGACGAAATAATCAGCAACAAAACACTCTGACTTTATGAAAGGAGAGCAAGGATGATGACCACTAGGCCACAACATATCGGCCGCCTACGCCACCGGGGGCTTTCACCCATATGCCTGTCAGGGCGGTCACCACTATGGCTCTTGGCCCTGATCGTCGTCCTCAGCGCTGTGTTTCTCACCAGCTGCACCAAAGAAAAAGAAAAATGGGGCTGGGACGAGATAGAGACCTACTTCGACGAGCCGCTTGCCTCACTCTCCGCCGAGGGCGACAGCGTGCACTGGATCGGCGGCGAATACGGTGACCTCTGGCGCATGACGGCACAAGGTCGGAAGCACTACAAGCTTGGTTCCGACCGCATCTATTGTGTCGTCAGGCACGACAGTACGTATTGGATCGGACACCGCAACGGAGGACTGGCACAATACCGGTTCGACGGCAACGCGTTCAGCCCCGTCACTCACTACCCCATCGCCATCAAAGGGCTCCACTACTCGGTCTACGACATCCAATGGAAAGACGGCCGACTCTATGCAGCCACCAGTCAGGGACTCTTTGTCCTGAATGACGGACATCATCAACTGGGAAAAGTCTACCCTCGTGACCACAGCAACGGCGTGTCTTTTGCCACGCCACTCATCGCCGACCTTGACGCCCGACAACTGGCGCTCGCCACCGACAGCGGATTGGCACTCGTAGACACGTACACCGGCAAGGCACAGGTGATCCATGCCGGCAGCAAGGTAACATGGGTGGAGCGTCAGGGCGACCGTCTCTGCTACCTCGCAGGTGACCAATACTATGAGCGTGAGGCTAACGGCAATGAGAAGACCTACAGTCTGCCCGACGTAGCCACCAGCTTCTTCCGCACGGGCAAGACCTACTGCTTCATCAGCCGTACCCATGCGATACTCACCGACGACCTCCGTCACTTCTCCCACCTGCAGTTGCGGCGGCCGGTACCCACAAAGTCCTCGCACGTGGTTGCTCAGCCCGGCAACG
Source organism: uncultured Prevotella sp. (assembly GCA_900540375.1). Classification (GTDB taxonomy): domain Bacteria; phylum Bacteroidota; class Bacteroidia; order Bacteroidales; family Bacteroidaceae; genus Prevotella. The sequence continues at coordinate 17,139 of UQFS01000032.1, read as the reverse complement.
ACGACTTCGTATGGCTTGTCACCGACCACGCCGTGTGGCAGTTGCCCCGCCATCTCTCCAGTTCTGCTCCCTATCCCATCGTCGCTGCCTGCCAGGACGAGGGACGGCTCTGCTTTGTCGATGATCACGGCAATGTCTTCACCCTGCCCAACGGCAGCAAGCAGGCAGAGAAAATCTTCGACTTCATCCATACCAACGCCATCATCGACTGCGTCGCCGACAACGGCACACTCTATTACATCAACAACAAGCAGCAGGTATTCCGTCTCAGCCTCGGCAACCACCTTTGGGGCAACTATCTCTCTCACGTGCCCCATGAGATCTTCTCCACAAAGAAAAAGGTGACGGCCATGGGACTGCTGCCCGCAAAGACTCCTATATTATATATAGGTGTGCAGGATGGCTTAGTCAAACTGCCACTCGACGGCAGTCAGGCCCATAGCGTGGCGTCGTTTCGCGACAAATATGTCACCTCGTTCTACACTGCTCCCGATAACCAACGAATGATGATCGCCACGCTCAACGACGGACTGTGGACCGACCGGGGCGACGGGCCTCAACCTATCTTCACCGACCAGAATTCCAACCCGCGACTGACAGCCATCATCAACTCCTATCCTCCCGCCACACTGCTGGCCACCAACGACGGTATATACCTCCAAGGTGGACCCGACACCATAAGAGTGGAGGGTACAGCTGCTCTGTTGCCTGTCAATGACAGCGTCGTTTACGCGCTCTTGGAGCGTGGCATCATGAAACTCACGGTAAAAGGACAGAGGCTGCACGATGAGGGCACCTATTTCCGCGACATCAAGTTTCACCCACAAGCAGCTCTGGTCAGCAACGGGCGGCTCTACTTAGGCAGCGACCTCGGCATGCTCCGTTTCAAGGCTGGAAACGAACGGCAGGCTGAATGGATCGCCATGGAGACGAGTATGATCACACGCCGCAGCCTCCTCGAGGGTACAGCGATCGTGCTGGGAACCTTGCTGCTCATCTATCTCTTCTTGCTACGCCTGCGTCGATCCTACCGCCAAGAGCTGAGAGCGCGTCAGCGTGATCTGATACGACGGTTGGAAGCGGTGAAAAAATATCGCGATATTCTCAGCAATGGAGAAGCCCACGAACTGAAAGACATAGAAGCAGAGATCAACCAGTTCGGTACCCGCAACAGACACTCCTGGAAAGTTTCGAACCAACGCTTCGCGGCAGTCTCTGAGCGAATCATGCGGCTTAACAGCCAGGCGGCGCTCTACTTTGTGCGCCTTGTATTGCAGCAGATCGACGACATCAAGCAGACGGAACTCTTCGATGCCCACAAGCTCATCGGCGACAGCCAGCAGGCACTGACCGAGGGACGGCCCGAACAGTTGGGCGAGCAGGCATCAAGAAACGCCTCGTGGCTCCGGCAGATTAATGCCATCCACCAAGAATTAAACAAAGATCAGGATCTGCTCACCGGCACGCTGCCCGTCGAAGGCATCAGCGACGACCTTCCCTCTCTCATCGACAGCTACCGCAAGGGATTGGCTATCAAGACGACACACGACATGGCACCGACGCTCAACACCATCCGCAGGCGCATGGAGGCGCTGATGTCCAAGGATGTACAGAATCGACTTCAGCGCTTTGTGGAGCAACGACTCAAAGACATCGCCGCACTGGAACAGCAGGACAGAGTGACCGATACGCTCACCCATCAGTGGGAGGATATGCTGCCTACGATGGAAAACACAGAGCGCATCGCTGTGCTGCGACGGCTTCAACATCTCGACGACCGCTATTACGAACTCAAAGCCTTGCAACAACTGCGCCATCTCATCGCACGCTATGCCGGTGAGGAGCGCCATGGCGATGACACGCACGACACCATTCACGCCATCAAGTCGCAGACCGACCGGTTCTATGACGCACTCTTCCGCACTGACCCCCGACTGATGAGCGAGATACTCCAGTGGAGCAACGGTGAGAACCAGCCCGCCCGTGTACTTGCCCTCCTCTTGGCCGACCCGAAAGTCAAGCGCCTGCTCCTGCCGGGTATGCTCAACGTGGCCAGCAACCTCAACCCTGTCATCAGCCGCCTCGTCAAGGGCAAGCTCGTGCCGGTCGAGGAAGAGATCCGTCAGTATGCCGAGCGGCATCCGTCAAGCATCGCAGACTATATCCTCTGGCTGGCAGAATAAGACATAGTAACAGAAACTTTTTTGCTTTCCGCACATTTTTCATAACTCTCTTTGATACAGCACTTTGCAAAAAGTTGTATTTGATGATATTGTACAATACATCAAATGCAACTTTTTTTATTCCTTCCTTCACCATAACTTTGCAGCGCAATCGCAAAGACCGGAATCAACATTTTTAAAACTTAAATAGATTACAGATCATGAACAACGTCAAGTCACTTGTTGTCAGCTTCATGCTGACGCTCATCGCTGTTTCCTCTTTCGGTCAGTCCAAGATCAAGGATGTCCGCACCAACCCCGACCTCTACTTCCTGCGTGCCGACGAAGTCGCCAACAGCCTCTCGCTGTTGCCTCCTCCTCCCCAGCAAGGTTCCATCCTGTGGCTCAACGATGAAGCACAGTATCAATGGGGTAAGCTCCAGCGCGACACGCCACGCGGTGATCAGGCTGCTGCCGACGCACGCGTCAACGGCGACGGCGTGCCCAACGCCTTCTCCGGTGCTTTCGGCGTGCGCATCAGCAAGGAAGAAACTCCCGAAATCTATAAGCTCGTCATTAACATGCGCGAGGATGCCGGCGATCTGGCCACACGCGCTGCCAAGAACCACTATATGCGTGTGCGTCCTTTCGCCTATTATCACGAGATGACCTGCAACCCCGAACAGCAACAGGAACTCTCCACCAACGGCAGCTATCCCTCCGGTCACACCTCCATTGGCTGGGCCACTGCCCTCGTCCTCGCTGAGGTGAACCCCGACCGTCAGGACTCTATTCTCAAGCGTGGCTATGAGATGGGGCAGAGCCGCGTGATCTGTGGCTATCACTTCCAAAGCGATGTAGACGCTGCCCGCCTCGTGGCCAGTGCCGTCGTGGCCCGTCTCCATGCCAACGACAATTTCATGAAGCAGCTCGGCAAGGCTAAGAAGGAATTTGCCAAGCTCGTAAAAGAGGGTAAAGTCGCCAAAGTAGAGTGCAAGACAGAAGGGACTGCAAAATAAACCATATTTCGGACAACCGCAAATCATCGTACATTCAGTAAACACAAAAAGATGAAAAAGACAATACTGTTTGGACTTGCACTGCTCGCCACAACGACACTGCAGGCCCAGGAAAAGACAGAAAGTAAACTTGTCGTCAAGCCTTCCGGCCGTATTCTCTTGGATGCCGGACTCTTTGACGCCAGCGACGAGATCAACAACCAACTCAACGACGGTATGGCCATTCCTGACATGCGCGTGGGATTCAAGGCCACCTACGAGGACTGGGCCGCTAAAGTCGACATCGGCTATGCCTACGGCAAGGTAGGCATGAAGGATGTCTTCATCGAGCACTCCTTGGGCAAGAAGAGCCTCATCCGTGCCGGTTACTTCGTGCACCAATACGGTTTGCAGAGCGCTACCAGCTCATCGTTCAAGATCTCCATGGAGGAGCCGCGCAGCAACCAGGCGCTCAACAACGCCCGTCTGCTCGGCGTGATGTTTGAGCATTCCGATCTCCGCTATCTCGTCACCACCAGTTTCTTCTCCGAGACTGACGCGATGAAGATGACCAGCGACAAGACCGGCAACCAGGGCATCGGTGTCATGGCGCGTGCGCTCTACCGTCCGTTCACCGAGCCGGGCCGTATCTTCCACGTGGGCGTTTCCGGTGCTTACGAGAGCCCGCGTTACAACAGCGACAACCAACTCAACCATAAGTCGTTTGTCCTCTCCACCACTTGGCCCACACGTATCGCCCAGGTCACCTCGATGAAGGCCACCGTCGACCATGCCAAAGCCATGTATAAGTTCACCCCGGAGGTCACCGCTGCCTATGACCGGCTGGGCTTGGAGGCACAGTACTTCTACAACTCTGTCACCCGCGACAACGGCTATCACAGCTTCCAAGCTACCGGCGGCTACGCTGCCCTGCGCGGTCTCATCCTCGGCAAGCAATACAAATATAACTATTGGGACGGTGGCATCGACACTCCGGCACGCGGCAGTCTCGAGCTGGTACTGGCTTACGACTATCTCGACATGTCGGATCCCGACGCAGGCATCCGCGGCGGACGCAGCAACGACTTCTCCGCTACGATGAACTACTATATCAACAAGTACATGATCTGGCGTGTCAGAGGCTCCTACACCAAGGTCAGCAACCGTGCCGGATACGACGATGACCACTTCACGGCACTGGAGACCCGTCTGCAGATCAAGTTCTAATCAACCCTAAAGATTCATTTAGCTATGAGAAAAATATTTTCTGCCTTTCTGCTGCTCTTGATGCTCTGCCCGTCATGGGCATGGGCACAGCTGCAGCGCAGCGAGGCTTTCAAACAGCAATACCGGCTCACCGAGGTCGTCGTGCTGAGCCGCCACAACATCCGTTCACCGCTCTCGACCAACGGCAGCGCACTGGGCCGCCTCACTCCTCATCAGTGGACACAGTGGTCCTCGGCCGCCAGCGAGCTGACACTGCGCGGCGGAGTGTTAGAGACGATGATGGGACAGTATTTCCGCAAATGGCTCGTCGACGAGGGGCTCTTCAAGGAGAACGCCACGCCCTCGGCTGACGATGTGAACTTCTATGCCAACAGCATGCAGCGCACCATCGCCACGGCACAGTATTTCTCTTCCGGTTTCATGCCTTTGGCCAACATCCATGTCAACCACCGCTTCTCGGCCAGCACGATGGATCCGGTTTTCTGTCCCAAGCTCACCAAGGTCAGCGACGCTTTCCAGGCAGAGGCCATGAAGCAGATCACAGCTATGGGTGGCAAGAAAGGATTGAAAGGTATCGGTGAGAAGCTGAAGGCCAACTACGCCGTTACCGCCAAGGTCCTCGACCTCAAGGACTCTCCTGCCTGCAAGAGCGGCGAGACCTGCGACTTTAAAGATGACGACACGCAGATCATCTTCCGGCTGAACGACGAACCGCAGATGAAGGGTTCGCTCAAATTGGCCAACTCTGCCTCCGACGCGTTTATCCTGCAATACTACGAAGAACCTGATGCACGCAAGGCTGCCTTCGGCCATGACATTACAGCCGAAGACTGGGAGAAGATCGCCCAGATCAAGGATGTCTATGGCGACGTGCTCTTCACGGCTCCCATTGTAGCGGCTAACGTGGCTCATCCGTTGCTGATGTATATCAGCGACGAGCTTCACGCCAAAAACCGCAAGTTCACTTTCCTCTGTGGTCACGACAGCAACATTGCCAGCGTCGATGCCGCACTGGGTGTGGAAGACTACTCCCTCCCCAACTCCATCGAGAAGAAGACACCGATCGGCTCGAAAGTGGTCTTTGAGAAATGGACCGACAAGAGCGGCAAGCAGTTTGTAGCCGTCAACCTCGTCTATCAGTCCACCGCACAGCTGCGCGGACTGACGATGCTCGACCTGAACAACCCGCCGATGATCTATCCGCTCAAACTACGCGGCCTCACAGCCAACGCCGACGGTCTGTACTCCTTCGACGATGTGGCCCAGCGTTTCACAGAGGCCATCAACGCTTACGACAATATCAAGTAAGAAATAGCTATTTAATACAAGGCAAGGCTGACAATGTTAGTCTTGTCTTCTTTCTTTGTACTCAGCGTGAAGGCATAGCGGTTGCTCTTAGCTTCCCCGCCCTGATAAGTCATCCAACTGTCATCGTCGGCATTGTGGTCGAGCCATCCATAGTCACGACGCAGCAGCTGCTGCAGGCCTGCGTTGAGGTCATAGGCCTCCTGCGCATTGCGGCAAGACTCGGTCAGTGTCAGGCCCTTCATCATTTTCAACTTACCAGCCTGCTCGTACTTTACAACTATACAATCCCATCGTGTACCGCGGAACATAAGGTCATGATACACCACTTCGTCGCCGTCGGCATTTACCTCGGCGGGTGTTCCTAACATCTTCACGACCGTCTGCTCCTCGCATCCCATAGTGGGCATCACTACGTTCTTTTCCGCACTCATCGTCAGGCAGACTACAGCTGCCACGACCGTCATCATCATTCTTTTCATACGTTTTTCTCCTTATTATATATATACTTTGTTCACTTGCAAAGATAAGGAAAAAAGAAATTCCAAGGCTGCGCTTCTCCCCTTCTACCCAACTTCCTCACGCCATCTTCACACTTTTGTATCATGTTTGACATTTGTGTATCATGCTTGACATTTTGTGGAGCCCACTCTACAGACAACACATAAATCGTTTCAATTTATTTTTCACTGCTTTTATTTTGATAATTTGAATAAATAAGTTAATTTTGTCCCTGTCATGTCGAACCTTGATCTAAAATCAATCTGCCTTCTGCCGCTCATGGTAGTGACGTCGCTGCTTGTCTTTGCAGGTAGCGGACATATCTTTACGTCTGGTAAACTGTCGAGTTCGCTCATCAACTGTGTGGCGCAAGACCGTTACGGCTATATCTGGGTCGGCACAGAATATGGCCTCAACAAGTTCGACGGCTACAACTTTTCCTCCTATTTATATAATAGCACCGATCCGAACACCATCACCGACAACACCATCACCGATTTCCTTGTCGACCGTAGCGGACGGCTTTGGATAGGAAGCGCAAAGGGACTTATGCGCTATGACTACCACAAAAACAACTTTGTGCGTTATCCGTTCCCCGACGGACGCCGTCCCCGTGTCTATTCCCTGATTGAAAGCCGGCAGGGCGACATTCTCATCGGATCAGCAGGATTCGGTCTCTATGCCATCAAACATGGTACTGACAGGGTCATTCATGAACGGGAATATTCCCGCCGCAATTCTGAAGACTTTTTCACCCACATCTACGAGGACAGCCGCGGCCAACTGTGGCAGAGCAGTCATATAAGCCAGTTCACCCGTTTTACCCGCAATGACCATCGTGTCATCGCACACGACTACATCTCTCCGGTGGGAGCGCCTGTGGCTTTCTTCCCCCGTCACGACGGCCGCCTTCTTATTGTCTGCATGGGGGGTATCATCGTCTATGACTATGCCACTGACAAGCTCTCTGATGCCGGATATGATTTTGGCAGCTATTCCGGTCATATCACGATCAATGCCGCCACTTTCGACAAGCGTGGCAATCTGCTTGTGGGAACCTCTGAGAGCGGCATCCTCGTGGCTGCTGCCGGCAAACGCACGTTTGCCCCCTATACACAGCCTTCTGACGATGGCTTCAACATCGCGGCTTCCTATGCCAAGGATCTCATGTTCGACAAGGATGACAACTTATGGGTAGGCTGCTACCGTAAGGGACTTTATCTTGTCAACGACAACGCTCCGTCATTCTCCAGCTGGAGTTTCTCCAAACAGAATTACTCCATTGGCAGCAGTGTCTCGTCACTCGCCAAAGGCGATGGTGGCACTACATGGTGCACGGTTCAGAACAGCGGTGTCTTCAAGTTCAATGCCGACGGTAAAATAACAGCCCACCTGCCTTCGCCCAGCGGCACAAGTATTATCTACCGCGACAGCCAAGGCCACTACTGGGTAGGTACGGGCAATGGCCTCTACAGCTACGACATAACAACAGGCTCTACCTCCAAGAAGATGAACTATGCGGGCGACGGTACTTATTGTATCGCCGATGACGGTCATGGAACACTGTTCGTCTCTGTCTACAGCAAAGGATTATACGTCTACAACACCCATACAGGACAGACACGCGTCTTCAACCAATCACAGCGGGGGCCACACGGTCATCTCTGCAACGACTGGATCAGGTCGATGACTGTCGACCACACAGGGCTGCTATGGACAGGGACATCGAACGGTGTCACCTGTCTGGATCCAAAGGATATGTCCTTCAACACGTTTGGCAATGAATATTTCCTTCATGATATACAGACCAACTACCTCTGTGAGGACCATAACGGCAATATACTCATCGGTACTGACAATGGCCTCTACGTATTCCTGCGCAAGAAACGCAAGGCCGTGCCGTTTCCAAATGCCGGTACTCTCCGCGGCAAGCAGATATGCGCAATTGCTATTGATCATAGCGGCGACTTGTGGATAAGCACTACAATGGGTATTTGGCAGTATGACAGGAAGCATCGCAAGTTTCTCGGCCACGTCAGTGGCAACGGGCTAATGTCGAGAGAATATACTCAGGGAGCAGTGCTTCATGACATCGATGACCGTATCACCTTTGGTACCGGTGACGGCATCACCCGTTTCTGTCCCGACAACGTGCGCAACCGGCGTATGTATCTTTCCAATGTCTATCTCACGGGGTTTATCGTTGACGGAAAGATGATGGACTGTCTGTCCGACAATTTCACCATCCCCTACTCCGAGAACACCTTCACCCTACAGTTCTCCCTCCTCAACTATAAGAATCCTACCAATGTATATTTCCAATACCGTATTAATGGCAGCGAGTGGATTCTCAACAGCGAAGGAGACAACTCTATACCCTTCACCAAGCTCCAACCCGGGAAATATGTCATTGACGTAAGAGCCTATGACAACGGAGTGTGCTCCGACAAGATTCGCACGATCACCATCCACGTGAAGAACCCATGGTATCTGTCGCCGCTGGCCATAACCTTTTACCTCATTGCTGTAGCAGGCATAGTGGCTTTCGCCTTCTTTTTCTACTCACGGATGAAAAAAACAGAGCTTGAGGAGTCGAAGATGCGGTTCCTCATTGATGCCACACATGACATCAAGTCGCCGCTAACCCTCATCACAGGACCGCTGATCCGTCTGAAGACTCGTCTTGCTAACGATGAAGAAAGCCAGAAATATATCAAAATCATCGACCACAACGCCAATCGCCTTCTTGTCCTCGTCAATCAAATTCTTGACGAACGCAAGATCGACAAAAAACAGATGCGTCTCCAATGTCAGGACACAGAGATGGTGTCTTTTGTGGCAAACATCTGCAATCTCTTCCAATCTGTTGCAGAGGAGCGCAATATACAACTGAAGTATGTTCCTAACATGAGTGAGGTACATGCATGGATCGACCGAATCCATTTCGACAAAGTGGTCTCCAATCTCCTTTCCAATGCCGTAAAATACACATTTGACGGAGGAGCCATTGACGTTGTTGTCGACAGCGACGGCACTAATTTCCATCTCGATGTCATGGATACTGGCATCGGTCTTAAGGAGGAAAAGATCAGTAAGTTGTTTGACAGGTTCTACCGTGGTGACGAGACCCGCGGCCTGCATATCGAGGGCACTGGCATAGGCCTCAACCTCTGCCGCAATATAGTACGGATGCACGGGGGAGCGATTAGCGCTGCCAACCGTCATGATGTGCCCCATGGTTCTGTCTTCTCTGTCACAATACCACTTGGCAAGGCCCATCTCAAACCAGAAGAAATGATCTCCGGCAACGCCATAGTGCCTGCCTTCAGCAGTTCGGCACCCGCAAGCAAGAACTATCGCATACTGATCGTTGATGACGACCGCGAGATCGCCTTATATATAAATAATGAGTTGTCATATTGGTATCGCTTCGACTATAGCCCCAATGGAAAAGATGCAATGAGGAAACTTCTCACCGATACATACGATATTGTCATCTCAGACGTAAAAATGCCTGAGATGGACGGTATCACACTCCTGAAGGAAATCAAAAACAACAGCAACATCAGCGACATCCCCGTCATCCTCCTGACTTCGAAAACAGATGTCGCCGACAAGCTCGAGGGTATCAAGCGCGGCGCCGACGCCTACCTTTCCAAACCCTTTAACATGGAAGAACTGCACATGCTCATTGATAACCTCGTGAACAACGTCCGACGGTTGCGTGGCAAATTCTCCGGAGCACAAGAGCAGAAGGACAAGATGGAGAAAGTGGCCGTGCGCGGCAATGACGATGTGCTCATGGAGCGCATCATGAACGTGGTCAATAAAAACATTTCCGATCCTAACTTCAATGTAGAGCACCTCACTGTGGATGTGGGAATCAGTCGTGCTCAGCTCCACCGCAAGATGAAAGAGATGACTGGCATCTCCGCCGGGGAGTTCATCCGCAACCTACGACTTGAGCAAGCTGCCCGCCTCATTGCCGAGGGTCATATCAATATCACCCAGGTGGCCTTTGCCGTAGGATTCAACAACCAGACCCACTTCTCGACCATTTTCAAAAAACACTATGGTGTCACCCCCTCAGAGTACAGCGAAAAGCATAGAGCCGAAAAAGATGACCAACCTGATGATATATGAAAACTATCATGCAACAAGCATGTACGCCTGTTTCGTTCTTTGTGATAATCTATTGACTTTAAAAGATTTATATGCCTGAGACAAATTAAAATGATTATGAAACATTTAAAGTTGGATGGTTGTAACAAGTTAATGTATCTTTGCAATTGCAAGATTTCAAGAAAGGAAACCATAACTAAATATTAAATTAAATACTCAACCAATTTAATTACCAAGACTATGAACCTACGATTAAGTAAAACGACTTTGCTGGCCGGATTGCTCGTGTCGGGAGGGCTGCTCTGCCCACAGTACACTCAAGCCGGAGTGGAGAACAGCACCCCATCCGTACAGCAGCAGACTGTAAAAATGGTAAAGGGAACTGTCAGTGACCCATTAGGAACACTGATTGGTGCTACAGTCCTTGAAAAGGGAACGCGGAATGCCACGGTAACAGACCTTGATGGGAACTTTGTGCTCAATGTCAAGCCGGGTGCCACACTTGTCGTCTCTTATGTCGGCCACGTCACCAGGGAGGTAGTAGTGGGCCAGAAGAATGAATTGGATATCTACTTAGCAGAGGAAGGAACGAATCTGAACGACGTTGTCGTCATCGGTTACGGCACACAGAGACGCGAAGCCGTCACGGGGTCTGTTGCCAACGTCAAAGGCGACATGCTGAGAGAAGTTCCCGGTTCCGATGTCAGTCAGGCACTTCAGGGACGTATAGCTGGTGTGGAGATGGCACAGACATCTTCTAAACCAGGCGCTTCCATGCAGATACGCATCCGTGGCACACGGTCGCTGACGGCAAGCAATGACCCGCTAATCGTCCTTGACGGTATCCCTTTCGCTGGATCACTCAACGATATCGATCCGAACAACATTAAGACGATGGACATCCTCAAGGACGCATCTGCCACAGCTATCTATGGCAGCCGTGGCGCAAACGGTGTCATCATCATCACCACCTACAAGGGCTACACCGAGCAACGCCCTACCGTTACTTATAACGGATACGTAGGTTTCAAGACGCTCTTCCACCGCTATCCGATGATGAATGCCGAAGAGTTCACCCAACTCCGCAATTATGCCAACAAATTCCAGTATGGGGCCGACGAGATTCCTTACGGTCAGGAAGGCGCTGTGGACATCGACTGGCAGGATAAACTGTTCCGTACAGGTATGACTACCAACCAGGATGTAGGCATTAGCGGTGGCAGTAAGACCGGCAGCTACAACTTCGGTCTGGCCTACTACCGCGATGAGTCGGTCATCCCTTTGCAGAACTTTAACCGCTATGCCATGCACGCCGCCATCGACCAAGAACTCGGCAAATGGTTTAAGGTGGGAATGAGCACAAACACAAACTACAGCGTGACCAACGGTGCGGACATCAGCCTATACAACACGTTAAGTATGACGCCGATAGCCAATCCTTATAATGCTGATGGGACGATGAAAGCCCGTGTGAGCATGGCCAACGATGACCAATGGGTTTACACAAAAGACATCCTGGAAAACCTTGGCAGCAGCTATAAGGACCAGACCAAGGCCTTCGGCACCTACAACAACTTCTATGGTGAATTCAAGTTTCCATGGGTCAAAGGACTGAAATACCGCATGAACCTTGGTCTTAACTACCGTCATAGCGACTATGGCAACTATGTTGGGCAAGGCGTGTTCTCAAACACAGAGAACTCAAAATCACATGCCACCGACCGTACTCAGAACACGACGAACTGGGCTGTCGAACATATGCTCACATTCGATCAGACATGGGGCAAGCACTCCGTCAACGCAGTGGCACTCTATTCTGCAGAGCAGACGATCTATCGGCAGAGATACATCTATGGTCTGGATATCCCCAACGACGCTTTCCAGTTCTACAATATGGGACAGGCTGCCAACATCACCCTTGATCCGGGCTCACAAGTGTACTACAAAGCCGGACTCATCTCATACATGGGACGTGTGATGTATAACTACGACGACCGTTATATGGCAAGTGTCGCCTTCCGCTCCGACGGTTCTTCCCGTCTCGCCAAAGGACACCGCTGGCATACTTATCCTGCCGTCTCATTGGGATGGAACATCTCTAAAGAGAAATTCATGCAGTCGGTCAAATGGCTCGACAACCTGAAACTGAGAGTGGGATATGGTGAGACTTCCAACCAGAGTGTCAACCCCTATCAGACGCTCGGCACACTTTCCACACGTCCATACAATTTTGGTTCTACCTACGCCACAGGCTGCTATGTCTCCTCCCTTCCCAACTCTGACCTCGGATGGGAATACTCCAAGACATGGAACCTCGGTCTTGACTTCAGCCTCTGGAACGGCAGATTGTCGGGTACGGCTGAGTATTATATTACCAACACCAACGACCTGCTCATGAGCGTCAACTTGCCGGCAACAGGTGGTGTACCCAGTTACATGGCGAACATTGGAAAGACAAAAAACTACGGCTTTGAGCTTTCGCTCAATGGAAAGATCATCGATCATCTCAATGGATGGTCGTGGGATGTCGGCGTGAACTTCTATACCAATCATAATGAGATCACTGAACTGGCCACTGCTGATGGCACCGATGAATCCAACTGGTGGTTCAAGGGCCATCCTATCAATGTCATCTACGACTACCAGAAAATTGGCATCTGGCAAAGTAATGAAGAGGCCATCAGGCAGGTGGCTGAACCTGGCGGTAACGCGGGCATGATTAAAATTAAATATAATGGCACCTATGAGGCCGACGGCGTAACACCCACACGGGCTTACAGCGCTGCCGACAGGCAGGTCATGAAGGTAGACCCAGACTGGGAAGGAGGATTCAATACACGCATGGCTTGGAAAAACATCGATCTGAGCATCGTAGGCTCGTTCAAGCATGGCGGCACGCTCATATCCACGATCTACGGATCACAGGGATACCTGAACATGCTGACCGGACGTCGTAACAACATTCAAGTGAACTACTGGAGTGAGGACAATCCAACAAATGATTATCCCAAGCCAGGAGGTGTGGAGAGCAGCAACAATCCTAAGTATGGCAACTCACTCGGATATTTCAGCGGCTCTTATCTGAAGATCCGTACGATCACGCTCGGATATAATTTCGAAGATCAATTCATCAAGAAGCTCGGCATCAGCAAGGCACGCGTCTACTTCACAGCGCAGAATCCTTTCGTCCTCTTCTCGCCGTATCATGACGAGTCAAAGATGGATCCAGAAACGAACTCTTACGGCGATGAAAACCAGGCCGTGAATACATTTTATCAGTCCCGGCTGCTCGTCGTCGGCTACAATACACCATCAACGCGCAATTGGTTGTTCGGACTCAATCTCACTTTCTAACTTCAACAAAAATGAAAAAGACATATATTAATATAATAGTTCTTGGAGGAATCGCTGCAGCGCTGACACTCAGCAGTTGCAACAATGTGCTTAACGAGGTCAACCGCGAGACCTACACGCCAGAATACTTCAAGACAGAAAAAGGTGTTGAGGGTGGCATAACTTCTTTATATGCCAACCTGCGTAACCTTTGGGGCAATGGCTACTGGCTCATTGCCAACGAGACAGGTACGGATGAATATACCTTCGGACATGGTGGAAACGAGAACGACAAACCGATTGACATGTCGGGAAACGGTGTGCTCGACGCTACCAACTGCCGTGCCGATGTCCTGTGGAATTATGCTTTCTCCGACATCAATACAGCCAACGGTGTCATTGACAACGGCTCGGAAGCCGGAGTCAGCAAGTCACTTTTGGCAGAAGCCCACTTCTTCAGAGCTCATGACTATTTCTGGCTCGTGCAGACCTTTGGCGGCGTGCCACTTGATCTGGGTTCCGGAGAACTGAAGTTCAACACCAGTGCCACACGTATCTCGACCCGCAACACGGTTCCAGAAGTCTACACCAAGGCCATCTTTCCCGATCTCACAGAGGCTGTCAACAACTTGCCCGACAATCCGCGTGTTACCGGCGGACTGACAAAAACGGCTGCAAGGCTGCTGCTGTCAAAGGCTTATCTCACTTATGGATGGTGGCTGGAAAATCCAAACAACATCCCAACCTATCCCGACTGTGCACGCACTGATCCTGACGGGCATGATGCCACATGGTACTATCAGCAGGCTTACAACACTGCCACAGAAGCCATCAGCAACCCCGGACCTTTCAAGCTGCAGAAGTCTTTCTACTTGGTCAACGTCGGAAGCAACGACCGTAATGCTGAGATCGTTCTTTATGCTGACCATACCGAAAGCAGCAACTACTATGATGGTGGTACAAACTTCGACTGGGCCAACGGCACTGCTCCAGGAAACTTCGCACGATGGATGTGCAGATGGGATTACACTTTCCTCGAGTCTTCGTCTTCTTCTACCACTTGGATGAAGTTCCGCTCCGTACAGCGTGAGGCTGTTCAAGGCAAGGACCGTCCTTGGAAGGAAATGGCAACACCACAGGAAGTCATGAAAGTAGTCTTCACTGACAAGGATGCCGACTCTCGCTTCGACGGTACGTTTGCTTATCAGTTCAGAGGCAACTGGGATAAGTCGGGTGCCAACAGTGAAAATGGACAGCCTCTCGTGGCTTACAACGCCAACATGCTGCCTGTACACGCCGGTGACTCCATACTCACGTTCGTAGACAGTGATGAAGGTATCACCTATCCGTCAAGCAGCGACAACGGCGGAGCAGGACAAAGCAATGTGGGAGCCGGATGGATTCCGGGACGTGCCGACTGGGTTGTAGGCCCGTCAGCCATCAGCCGCTATAAGTATCTCAATCTTTGGAAAAACGGAATCTACCGTACTGACAATGGCAACGGACTGGGACGTCCTAACGGTGACAGCCCACGTCCTTACCCGGTACTGAAATTCTCAGAGCTCTACTTTATCGCCGCCGAGGCTGCTGTCAAACTGAACATGAACACCGAGGCCCGCAACCTCATCAATGTGATCAGAGCCCGTGCAGGCGTCTGGACCTACGACAACAATCGCGACAGAGTGAAAACTGCTGATCACAGTGCTGAGATGACAGCCGCCACACCACAGGTGATCACCATCGACTATATCCTCGACGAGCGTGAACGGGAATTCTTTGGCGAGGGATATCGCTGGACAGATCTCGTGCGCACACAGAAATGGGCCGAGAGGGCCAGCACCTATACCATTGCCGGGCTCGGTGCTGGGGACCATACGCCTCAGGTAGTGACACGTACGATCACAAAGGATGATTATCTGCGACCGATACCACAGTCGCAGCTTGATGCCATGAGCATGCCGGAAGACCGGAAGATGGCTTTCCAGAATCCTGCTTACAGAAGTAAATAATTTATATTCTCATATTCAGACTTGGGCTGCGCTAACGCTGATCCCTTTTAAAATGCTACAACAACTTAGGGCTATATAGGGTACTATTCAGCGATATGCGCTATGATGATAACGAGAAGTTCTATGAGCTTTTTAACATACGGTGTGCGCGGGGCTACCTTCTCAACTTCTCTCTCAGCACATTGCTCCTTCTGAGATAGGCCATCAGGAGGAAGACACTCAGGAAGGCGATGACCAAAGAGATGAGATAGAAGCCGCCGGCAAACAGGTCGTAGAGGCCATGGAGCGTGGCGGGGATGAACAGCGCCAGCACATAGAGCGACTTGCGATACTGGGGATAGAGACCGGCCATGCCTACGAAGTAACCGCAGATACCAGCCCACACAGCATGAAGAAACGGCAGGGAGGTCAGTCGCGCGATGTTCAGCACAAAAGCCGTGGTGTAGTCGGCCCGGATGTTGATCGACGTCTGATACTGCACACCCTCGAAGACGCCGAAGGCAATACCCGCCATGAGACCATAGAACACCATCGTCTGTGGCAGCTGCGGCTCGCGCGCCCGACGCTCCAAGACGAGCAGCGGGATCATCTTGGCAAACTCCTCGGTCAGGCCGATGCCGAGGATATAGCCGAGAATGCTCAGCGGGAAAGGAGCCGAGGTGAAGTTATAGAAAAAGTTCAACTCGTTGAGTCCCGAGAAGATGATGAACACGCCGAGCTGTGTGAGGAAGAACGTGGAGACAGCCTTGCCCTTGCTGATCTGCCGCGTACGGAAGAAATAGGAGAAAAACAGTCCCCAAATAGTAGCGAAATAGAGACTCACGGCATAGAAGACGAGATAGCCGCCGATGGGCAGCAGCATGATGATGGACAGCGACAGGCCTACGATGGCGAGGATGAGCAGTCGCTTGTCCTCCATGAGATGGTGCCGCTCCATGTCGTCCTTGGGGAAGATAAACGCATGACCGATATATCGGAGCTGCTGCATGAGCGAACCACGGCTGCGCACATGTGGATGGATGCCGCGCGCACCGAGCAGTTCCTCTACCGTTCCCTCGTCTCCGGACTCCGCGTCACGTGCACGGTCATTGAGCAGCAACCGTCCTTCTTCTACGTATCTTGCAATGTCTGACACCCCGTAGGGTCCGTATTCGTGTTGGTTTCTGATAATAAAAAGCATGACTATGTTGCTCTAAAAATCTGTAAGATCTAATAACTGTCTAAAAACAAACTATTTGCGTACAACTGTAATAGACTAAAGTACCAAAAATGGTAACAGTAAATCGAATATGCTCATCTTGTATGCTTTCATTTTCTATCGCCTGCAAAAATACGTTTTTTATCTGGAATGGGCAAGGATTCAGATTAAAAAATGAGTCTTAAAGTGCACCAAGTTTGGCTATAACCCACATGTTGGGGGATTATATAAATGAATATCCGCAATCATCCAAATCAGTAGATTCTATGCTTGAAACTCGTCCT
>UQFS01000031.1 GCA_900540375.1 uncultured Prevotella sp. | reverse complement strand
GACCAGAACAACAAGTTGAAAAAGACTAGGGAATCTGGAATGCCGATATAAAAATTAAGTTCAACCCTTTAAATGTATAGAATATGCAACACGAAGATTTCTTGAATGAGTACAGATTCATCAGAAACAAAGAAATTCACGCTCTTAATGATGCTCTTATGAAGCATTTCTCTGGTGAATATCACTTTGAGAACCATCCTTATGTGGTGGCAACATACTCCAATACCGACGAGCCTGTAAAAGCCAAGGTTATGGCTGTCAAAGCTCTTATTTCAGCCGAGAGTGGCATCCTCTTGCAAACGGCAGAGATTGAATGCGATGGAGATGACTATGATTTTGAGGTCGGGTACATGGGAATCTCCTTTGGAGACATTGACAGCATTCTCGACCTCCTCCCAGAACCGGAAAAAGAATACTACTTCCGCTGGGATGGTGGAGACCTGCCACGCCGACATGAGTGTGTCAAATTTACAAACGATGTAGAAGCAAGAGAAGCTGCTCGAAAATTCAAGAAGGAGCATCATTCAAACTGATAGTGGTGCTTCTAACACCTATCCAATAAAGGGTAAGAGCCTCTACGATGTAGTAAAGGAGACCATGCAATTTGCTCAATCAGAATGTCTACTCAACGACAGTTACAATTGGAAAGTAGCCTCCATAACTGACAATGGTACAGAACCACTCTTTTGGGGAACTGGATGCATTGACAGCAAGGGCATTCTGCATGATTCTGGTTGCGTCTATGTTAGCAATCCACATATACGAATCAGTAAGAAAATGCTCAAAGGTATCTCCCGTGTCGAAAAGCGGTACGGTCTTTTAGACAAATTGTTTTTTATCGACAGAGATGAATCCAACAGACATGGACAAGGTTTTGCCGATGGATGTGAGTTGGAGAAGGAGTCAATGCCGGGATTCTGTCGCTGCATACGTTTCGATGGTACAATATTATAACTTTAAAGCCCTACGCAACACGGTTAAGCGTATTTAATAATGACTGCAAATGACATTATCTGGACGGCAAAAGACCCGATCCCCTACAGCACAATGATATGTCCGAAAGGGAACTGGTATGGTTCTTTAATGGAACAAGGCAGAATTTTGCCTACCTGTAAATCTCAGGTACGGCATTTCATAAAGTCCCATCTTAAACTGGGGAAGCTCAATTACGCCGATGTCTGCAACGTCGAAACAATATTTTCACACCAGAAGATGAAGGGAATATATAAGCAATTAGACCAGGGGTGGGTTGCTTTAGTCAATCAGAGCGATTTCCGCTTTGCCTTGTTGAGAGAATATAGTATGCTATAAATCAAAACAGCCTCCGTATTTCTACAGAGGCTTCTTTATTATAGCTCAAAGACATCCCGAAGGTTGCCCTTCTTATGTTTGTTGACCTTTATCTTACCATGAAGACTTTCATACTTGCTGATGATGACATCAAATGCAAGTGATACCAGATCCTTGATGGTGACATCCTCCTTAGCAGCAATCATACGAATCTTCTCAATCTGCTCGACATCTACGATGGTACAAAAACGCTCTTCTGCTCCAGACTTTGAGGACTTTTTGTCCTTTGTCACGTCAGAAGTGGCTTCCTGTGGAGAGGGCTCTGTCTGAGCATTGGTAGATTCTTTATCCACATTCTCTTTACTACCAGTAAGCCCTCCTAACAGGCGACTCATTGAATCAGTATTTAAACCTTTACTCATATTATTACTTGCTTACTCTATTGATGAATTCTTCTGTGAAGTTCTGATAGTCAACGGCACCATTACTCTTTTTGTCGTAATCGACGATATTGCGAAGCTCCGAAGGTGCCTGGGCAAGGGTAATGTTTTTACGAATTTTAGTATCGAAGACCAAATTTCCAAGCTGCTGTCGAAGTCCCTCTTCAATCTGACGACTCATAATCGTCTTTTCGTAACGAGTGAAGAGAATGCCCAATACCGAGACTTTGGGATTCAGCTTTTTCTTCACCATGTCAATGAAGTTGTTGATCATGGTGAGACCCACGAAAGGAAGGTACTCAGCTACAAGCGGAATGATTACACCGTTAGAAGCAGTGACCGCATTGAGAGTGAGAAGACCAAGCGAAGGAGGACAGTCTATGAGAATGTATTCATAGCTGCTCTTGTGATCAGCAAGCCATTCATCAAGGATATGCTCACGAGCCATGACACCGGCAAGCTCTAAGTCGGCAGAAGCCAGCTCCAGTGAAGATGGAACTATGGCAAGATTGTCATTTATTTGAGTAATCAGTTTTTTCCCGTCATCCCTGCCGGTCAAAGCATCATACACCGTTCCCTCTATTTTGGCAGGATCTAAAAGAGAACATGTGAGATTAGCCTGTGGATCGAGATCCACTAACAGCACCTTGCTCCCTTTGGAGGCAAGGATAGAGCCAACACTGGCGGCTGTTGTCGTCTTACCAACGCCACCCTTATGATTGGCGAATGAAATCACTTTTGCTTCTGTACTCATAAGCGTTTACATTATATATATATATATTACTTTTATGTTTTCTTGTTATATTATTAACTATATATATTACACAGTGCAAAGATAATAATAATTTTTGGAATATACAATATTTTTAAGCTTAAATATTTGGATATATCAGAATTTCTTTGTACCTTTGCAATAGAAAAAGGAAACGGACGAGCTAACCACTCATCCACAAAAAAGGTAGGATATGACGATACTATTAATTATCTTAGTCGCCTTTCTGCTGAAAGGTACCATTAGTGCCATAGGACATAGCAGCGACGGCTTCACTCACGACAGATAGTTGTGAAGAGATAATGTGAAGATATACGAAAAGAACTGCCCGTTACATTGTGACGAGCAAAGAAATACGGAATGCTATCCAAGCGAAAGGCCCCGGATGAGAAATACGGAATTCTCGCCGGGGCTTATTTTTTACTCGAACTTCTTGTTCAGTCGGTCAAAGTCCTTGATAACATCCTTCTCCTGTATAGAAGCATAGTGTTTCATCGTCATTGCCACGTTCGTGTGTCCGAGCATCCGGCTGACATTCTGTATTTTTGCACCATTGCTGAGTGCCCATGTAGCGAACGTGCTTCTGGCCATGTGAGTATGAAGGTTTCTGTGAATATTGGCAGCCTGGGCAACCAGTTTTAGCGCATAGTTGTACTTTTGATTAGTCATAATCGGAAGTTTCCATTTGTACTTTTCCCCAATCTCTATGGCAGGTTTCAGCAGCTCCGTTACCATCTTCACGCCATTTTTTGATCTTGTAGCGTCAACACGGTAATACCGGCCGTTTTCATGCCGGAACTCATTAATGTCGAACTTAACTAAATCTGAATACGAGAGAGCAGTCATTGTCTGAAACACAAACAAGTCTCTTGCATGTTCCATGAACTCTGACGGCATCTTTACACTCATTAGCCTGCTAAACTCTTCTTCCGAGAGGAAATCAATGACCTGCTTGTCGCCACGGCTGATTTTACCTCTCAACCGGGAATAGGGATTGGTATCAAGTCGCCCGAAAGCAACAGCATCGTTGATGACAGCCTTTAAGCAACTGTGATATTTGTACACAGTCGGATCCGCAAGCCCTTTGGCATGCAGCCACGTATCAAACTCGCTGATATTCTCAACCGTCACATCAACCATAGATTTGATACGCCCAAAATCTTCAAGGGCATTTATTGTAACTACATAGTGAGCCCGTGTGCCCTCGGCCATCACTCGTTTCTCGATTCTTTCATTAAAGAACTCCAAGAAATCAGTTTCGGAAGAGCCTTTGAAAGCGATTCGACGGATCTCATCCATAACAATAGGCTTGTTATGAATGAGACAATCATTGATTTTATCCGTAACATTGACTTGCATCGCAGCAAGGCGCTTACTATCTTCTACAGAAAGAGAATTACGCTTCTTGGCTCTGATGCCTGTTGTTATGTAATAGACATGACCGCCAAAGGTGACTCTCAACTCAAAGGGAGCCGCCTTTTCCGGAGCAACATGTTTGCGGTCGTACACGACTGCTATTGTGGGTGGTCTCATACTTACTTGTTTTTGGTAAAGACTTTGTGGTAAATTGGTAAATAATTGGTAAAACATTAGTGTTTACGTAGCCTTCTAAAGACTTCGTAGGACACATTCGGTAAAACCTCAAAAACAATGTAAGTCGTTGATTATTAGTGCATTTCTGCTTGTTGTAGTCTTTTTTAGTGACTCGCGTGCTGCCAACGGTGTCATCCTCGTCACCACGAAGAAGGGCTCCAAAGGCAATGCCAAGATCAACTACAACTTCTCTTATGGCTGGCAGAGTGCATGGCGCAAGCGCGATGTGACCAGTGCTACAGACTATGCCATCTTGCAAAACGAGAAGTATGTCAACGGCGGACAGGCACCTCTCTATGCCGATCCTTATAACCTCACCGATGTCAATGGCAATAAGGTGACGGGCTTCGGAACTAACTGGCAGAAAGAACTCTTCAACGACAATGCACCTATCGTGCAGCACGATCTCTCCATCAGCGGTGCCAGTGAGAAGGTCAACTACTACCTTTCCATGGGCTATATGACTCAGGAAGGTATCGTCGGCGGTAATTTTGGACAATCGAATTACGACCGTCTGACGCTTCGTTCCAACACCAACTACACGCTCTTTGACTTCTCAAAGGAGCGCAACTTCCTCAACAAACTCGATCTCGGTGTCAACGTTGGCTACATGCGTGTCCATAATACGGGCATCGATGCCAACTCCACGTGGGGCTCGCCACTCGGCTCTGCCCTCTATTTGTCACCGATCCTGCCTGTCACCATCACCAACCCCGACGTGGCGGCTGCTATGGAAAAGCAGTACAGCGCCTATGACCTCTACAAGGATGCCAATGGCAACCCCTATACCGTCCCCGGATATTTCGGTTCGTATCAGGAGCAGAACAACCCGATCGCTATGATGCAGGGACACGCCACACGCAACTGGTCGCATAAGTTCATGCCGAAGTTCTCGCTCGACCTGCAGCTCTTTGACAACCTGAAGTATCATTTCGCTTATAGCGCAGAGCTTTCCTTCTGGGGCTACGACGGTGCAACGACACAGAAGTTCTATCTCTCCGGAAACAACAATGCCGACCATACCTCTGCCACCTCTTATAAGGGTGACAACAGCTCATGGCAGGTCGACAACACGCTGTCCTATGACAAGACCATTGGCAAGCACACGTTCGGTGTTGTTCTCGGACAGTCTGCCAGCAAGTTCAAGGGCAGCGAGCTGGGTGGTGGCGCCTGGGATCTCGTCAATATCTATAAGCCATCCATCAACTACACCAATGGCAACGGCAAGGTCGTCTACAGCACCGACGCTGACGGCAAGATCACAGGAGCCACAGCTCATTTCAATGTATGGGGTGGCCCTTACACCGAGCACCGGCTCTCCTCACTCTTTGCCCGTCTGAGCTATGACTACGACGAGCGCTACATGGCACAGTTCACCGTGCGTCGTGATGGTTCCAGCCGCTTTGGCTCCGACAACCTCTATGGTACCTTCCCCTCCTTCTCCTTGGGATGGAACATCATGAACGAGAAGTTTATGATGCCGACCCACAATTGGCTCAGCAATGCCAAGTTGCGCTTTAGCTGGGGTAAGAACGGTAACGAGAACATTGGTGACTTTGCCTATACCACACTGACTTCCATGGGCAATGACTATTATTTCGGTACCAACAGTGTCAAGACACAAGGCTCCAAAGCCAACCGACTGCCCAATCCCAATCTGAAATGGGAGGAAAGCGAGCAGACCGACATCGGTCTCGACCTTGGATTCTTCAATAGTGCGCTGACCTTCACGGTTGACTATTTCGTCAAGAAGACCAATGGCATGATCATCGCCATGCCGATCCCCAGCTATGTCGGAGAGACTTCTCCACTGGCCAACGTGGGTGATATGAAAAACTCCGGATGGGAGTTTGAACTTGGCTACAAGGGTCACATCGGTGATTTCCGCTATGGGCTCAAGGGCAACGCATCCTATCTCCACAACGAGCTCACCAACCTCGGCAATGCTACGGGCTTCCTCGACTGGAGCATCTTGCAGTTCTCCGACGGCGGTACGCGCGCTGAGAACGGACAGCCCTTCCCCTTCTTCTATGGCTACAAGACCGACGGTGTCTTCCAGACTGTCGACGAGGTCAACGCCTACAAGAATGCTGACGGCAAGCTCATACAGCCCGATGCCGTTCCCGGTGACTTGCGCTTCGTCGATGTCAACGGCGATGGCAAGATCACGTCCGCTGACCGCACCAATATCGGCAACGGTACGCCTAAGTGGACCTTTGGCTTGAACCTCAACGGCGAGTACAAAGGCTTCGACATCAACCTCTTCTTCCAGGGCGTGAGCGGCGTGGATGTCTTCGATGCCACCTATCGTCAGGACATCGCATCGGGCAACTATCCTTCTTGGATGCTCAGCCGCTGGACCGGTCCTGGCACGTCTAATACCGTTCCTCGTCTGGCTCTGGGCGACACCAAGAACTGGGTGGTCAGCGACCTCTACGTCCGCGACGGCTCCTATCTGCGTCTGAAGAACTTCCAGTTGGGCTACACCGTACCCCGCTACTTGACGCAGAAGATCGGTGTCGACCGTTTCCGTCTCTTCGTCATGGCCGAGAATCTCTTCACCTGGACAAAGTACTGGGGCTTCGATCCTGAGATTGGCTCTGGCAGTACATCATTAGGTGTCGACTATGGCGTATATCCTCAGGCACGCACCTGGTCTGTAGGTTTTAACATCACTCTTTAACTGATAAACAAACAAACCATTATGAAAACCAAGAAATATATATATGTAGGAGCGATAGCCGCTGCTTTCCTCTTCGGCTCCTGCAGCGATGACTTCCTTAAAGTCGAAAATCCCACGGGTGAGCCATTGGAAGAATACTACACTACCGATGCCCATCTCCAGGAATCAGTGACGGCAGCCTATGATCCGCTTCATTGGCCTGACTGGGACGGTACGGCCTACAATGCACTGAACATCGATGCCGAGATCTTGGGCGACGATTTCTTCCCCGGCGGCAGCAACATCTCCGACAACCAGCATTGGCATAAGCTCTTCAACTTCGAGGGCGATGGCAACAACACGCTGGCCACACTCTGGGGTGACTTCTATTCTGGCATCAAGCGCTGCAACGATGTGCTGACCTATTGCGCCTACGACGCCAACAAGGACAACACCAACCTGCCTACCTATATCGAGCAGGCGCGCTTGCTGAGAGTCTATTACTACGACATCCTCTGGCACTACTATGGCGACATCCCCTTCTATCTCACCAATCTCTCTAGTCCTTATCAGGCTGAACAGATCTCGGCTGACGAGGTCTATGAAAATCTCATCGTCGAGATGGAGGACATCCTCAAGAACAATGTCCTGCCCATGCGCTGGGACAATGACAATGCCGGACACGTCAGCCTCGCCTTTGCCTATATGCTCTACACCGAGCTTGTGATGTATCAAAACGACACGGCGCGCTACCCACAAGCGTTGGCTTATATGAAGGAGATCATCAACAGTGGTGACTATCAGCTCATGACCAACTTCGCCGACATCTGGAAGGAGAGCGGTGAATGGGGATCGGAGTCGATCTTCGAAGTCAATTATCAAGACGACCAGGCAGGTCGTGACTGGGGTACTGCAAAGAGTGCTGGCGGCACCGTACTGCCCACGCTCATTGCGCCCAACGGCTGGAAAGGTGGCGACGGATGGTCTGCCGGACAAGACGGCTGGGGCTTCCTGCCCATGCGCGAAGAGACCTATAACATGTACGACGCTGCTGATCAGCGACGCGAGGCTACCTGCTGGGATCTCCGCAGCCTCATTGGCACCGACAAGGACTACAACGCTCGTTATCAGGACACACATATCTGGTTGGCCAAGTACCGTCCTTATGACGACAACAACAAGGACTGCCCGACTTCCAAGAACCTCAACTACAACAACAACCTGCGCATCTACCGCTATGCCGAGACCTTGCTCAATGCTGCGGAACTGACGCTGGCTACCGGTGGCAGCAATGGTGAGGCAACGGGTTACTTCAATCAGGTCCACCGTCGTGCCGGTCTGCCTGCCATGACAAGCATCACCGAGGATGACATCATCACCGAGCGTCATCTCGAGTTCGTCGGCGAGGGCAAGCGTTACTTCGATCTCGTGCGTACGGGAAAGGCGGCTACCACGCTCGTTGCTATTCCCGGTACTGACCGTACCAACAGCTGGACAGAAAACAAGAAACACGTGCCGTTGGCACAGTCTGAGCTCGACAATGATCCCGCTCTCCATCAAAATGATTATGTCAAATAATAAAAGCAACGACTATGAAAAAGATATTTAAGTTACTGGCCACTGCCCTCTTTGTGGGGCTGACCCTTCCTGCCTGCTCGCCGGAAGACTTCAGTGGCGCTGACCAAAACGGACTCCCCACAATGGATGGCGTCGACTTCAATGTCAGCGTCGACCAGTCCACCAACACCATGACGGCAACCGCACCGACCGTCAACGGCGAGTATCCTGTCTGGCTGATCAATGGCAAACAATACTCCACGCTGTCTACTGTGACCTATTCCAATAAGGTTAAGGGTACCTATAGCATAGAATTACGCATGGCCAACCGCAACGGATTCAGCCAGGCCAGTCTGAAGAAAGACTTCACCTTTGACGAGACCAAGGTTGACTTCGCACCCTATGCCGACAAACTCAAGGGGAAGTCGTGGCGCATCGACAACGATGCTCCCGGACACATGGCCTGCGGACCGTCAGGAACCTCCGGTACGGAATGGTGGGCAGCGGCTAAGAACGACAAAAAGGACTTTGGTGTCTACGACGATCGTCTGACATTCACGCCGGCCGATGGTTCTGTCACCAGCGGCACCTATGTCTACAGTTCGGGCGAGGACGGCAAGACGTTTGTCAACACCGGTACGACCATCTGGGGCAGCAGCAGTGCTGATTGGGACGCCACCATTGCTGCCAGTCAGACAGCCACATACACGCTCGAGTCCGGCACATGGACCGATGCCGACAAGAACACGCAGGACGCAATCTTCCTTGTATTGTCCGACAACACCCTCTTCCCCTATGTCTCCAGCGACGGGCAGTATCAGCATCCGCGTTTCCGCATAGAGGGACTGACTTCGACCACGATGAACCTCGTCTATGACAATGGATCTATCGCCTGGCACTTCATTCTGACGAGTAAGGAGCCTTCTTCGGGCGACGTGCCTCTCAACCCCGATGATGATCCGGAGAAGATCGACTGGTGCTCGGCCAGCAGTGATCTCAATCTTGGAAAGGCCTTTAACAGCTTCGGACAGATGACCTTCTGGTGGGCCGACGACAACTGGAGTCAGCTGGCCAGCCCTGAACTGACCTATGCCGACGGTGTCTACACTTTCTCCTTCAGCGGTAAGCCCGGTGCATCGGAGTGGCAGGCACAATGCATGATCCACAGTGCAGATGAAGGCGTGCCCTTTACTTATGAGAGTGGACAGACCTATGACATCAGCTTCAAACTCAAAACGAATGTCGACATCCCGCGCTTCACGCTCAAGGTTGCTGACCAAACCGACGACAACAACGCGTTGTACTACAACAATGGCTTGTCGGCTGAGATGGGTACGACGGTCGTACGGGTACCGAACGTCAAGGCCACGACCTCGTCAACATCTTCTAAGTTCATCCTCGACTTTGGCGGTATTGGTGCTGATCCCACGATCTCGATCAGCGACATCGTCATCCAGAAGCATGCGCTGAAGAAGTGACTCTTCGTTCTTATATATAGTTAAGGAGTAGTCCTCGGCCCGTTGCCTTGGGCTTCTCCTTTTACCCATGAATATCCTACGATTATGAAATTGAAAAAATATCTTGGCATCCTGTTTCTTGTGCTTTCATTCCCCTTGGCAGGCTGTGGCTCTTCCTCGAACGATGATCCTGCTCTGGAGACCACGATCACAGTGAGCAGTGATGCGCTCACCCTTCCTGCCGCCGGCGGTAGCCAGAGCTTCACGCTCGCGGCCAACCACGAATGGGGCTTGGTATCCACGCCGGAGACATGGCTCAAGGTAGCGCCGACATCCGGACTCTCATCGGCTGGCGAGACGAAGATCACCGTCACCGCAGAGGCCAATCCCAACACCTCTAGCCGGTCAGCATCACTGGTCTTTGCCGCCGGTACGGCGCGTAAGACCGTCATTGTCACGCAGGACGCTGCCACGACGGCGAAGTACGATGCTCCGGAAGGCTATGAGCTTGTCTGGCACGATGAGTTCGATGGCAATCAGCTCAGTGACGACTGGATGGAAGAACAGAAACCCGCTGGATGGGTCAACAACGAGTTGCAGAACTACATCAAGGGCACATCAGTCAATGAGGTCAAGGATGGCAACCTGCTCATCCACTGCTATAAGGAGGGTGGTACCATCTATTCAGGACGCGTCTATGCCAAGGTCGACAAAGGATGGACCTACGGCTACTTCGAGGCACGTATCAAGTTGCCCTCCGGAAAGGGCACGTGGCCTGCCTTCTGGATGATGCCGGCCAATAACGACTTCTCTTCCAATCCCTGGCCGGGATGCGGCGAGATCGACATCATGGAGGAGGTCGGCGTTGATCCCAATATCGTCTCCTCGACGATCCACTGTAATAAATACAACAATGGTAACACAGCTACGGAACATGCTTCCCTGAAGGTGCCGACGGCAGAGTCGGACTATCATGTCTACGCCTGTGAGTGGACGGCCTCTAAGATTGAGTTTTTCGTCGACGGCCAAAGCATTCTTACCTATGCGCCTACTGACAAGACCAAGGACTTCTGGCCCTTCAACGTACCCTTTTATCCCATTCTCAACCTTGCCTGGGGCGGATCGTGGGGAGGATACAAAGGCGTTGACGAGACGGCTTTGCCTGCTACGATGAGTGTCGACTACGTCAGAGTGTTCCAGAAAAAAGAGTAGCATCGGGTTCGTTATGCCTTGGCTGTGCCGAGGTTTTTCCAGTCTTCATTGTTTAACGCACAAAAGCATTTATGAGAAAACTTTTCATTTCCTTGTCCCTGCTGGCACTGCCACTTCTTGCCCCTGCGCAGCAGCCCCTATATCTCGATGACAGCCAGCCCATCGAGCGCCGCATCGACGACGCCATGAGCCGGATGACTTTACAGGAAAAGATCCATATCATCCACGCCCAAAGCAAGTTCTCCTCGGGCGGTATTCCTCGTCTTGGTTTCCCCGACTTCTGGACCGATGATGGCCCGCACGGGGTGCGCCCTGACGTGCTGTGGGATGAATGGGAACAGGCCGGACAGACCAACGACTCCTGCGTGGCCTTTCCCGCACTGACCTGTCTCGCCGCTACCTGGAATCCCTCTCTGGCCTGGCATTATGGTCGCAGTCTTGGGGAGGAAGCCCTCTACCGTGGCAAGGACATGATCCTTGGACCAGGCGTGAACATCTTGCGCACACCCCTCGGAGGCCGTAATTTCGAGTATCTGGGCGAGGATCCGTATCTTGCCTCCACGATGGTAGTGCCCTATGTTCAGGGATTGCAGAGCAACGGCGTAGCCGCCTGTGTCAAGCACTTCGCTCTGAACAATGATGAGGAGTATCGCCATCAGGTCAATGTCAAGGTCAGCGACCGTGCCCTCCATGAAATCTACCTTCCTGCTTTTCACGCAGCTGTCACCAAGGGCGGGGCTTGGGGATTGATGGGTGCCTATAATCTCTATCGCGATCAGCACAACTGCCATAACGCATACCTGCTCAAGGACTTACTGAAAGGTCAGTGGGGCTTCGACGGCGTCGTGGTCTCTGACTGGGGCGGTTGCCATGATACTGACCAGGCTGTCAACAATGGACTCGACATGGAGTTCGGCACTTGGACCGACGGTTTGCATAAGGGCGCCAGCAATGCCTACGACAATTACTATCTGGCCAATGCCTATCTCGATGGCCTCCGCTCGGGCAAGTACAGCATGGCGACACTCGATGACAAGGTGCGCCGTGTGCTTCGTTTGTTCTTCCGTACGACGATGGCGCGCCGCGGTCATGGCTCAATGTGTTCTGAAGCACATTATCAGACGGCCCGCAGCGTGGCCGACGAGGGCATCGTGCTCTTGCAGAACAAGGGTGGCGTGCTGCCTTTGGATCTTAGACGTCGGCCCACGGTACTTGTTGTCGGTGAGAATGCGATCAAGATGATGACTGTCGGTGGCGGTTCGTCCTCGCTGAAGGCACAAAAGGAGATCTCTCCGCTCGCAGGCCTGCAAGCACGTCTCAAGGATGTGGCCACCGTGGCGTATGAGCGTGGCTATGTCGGAGACACCACCGGAGCCTATAATGGTGTGACCACCGGACAGGATCTCCGTGACAGCCGCTCGCAACAGCAGCTCATCGCCGACGCTGTCGCCAAGGCACGCAAGGCCGACTACGTGATCATCTTCGGCGGTCTCAACAAGAGCGACTACCAAGACTGTGAAGGCCACGATCGCAAGGACTATCGCTTGCCCTACCAGCAGGACGATCTTGTGGATGCTTTGGCGAAGGTCAACCGTCGTGTGATCTTTGTCAACATCTCGGGCAATCCTGTCGCCATGCCATGGCGCGACCAGGTAGCTGCCATTGTACAAGGCTGGTTCATCGGCAGTGAGAGTGGCGAGGCTCTGGCCGACGTGCTCACCGGCGACGTCTGTCCGTCGGGCAAGTTGCCGTTTACCTGGCCGGTCAAGCTGGAGGATGTGGGTGCCCATGCCCTCAAAGCCTACCCAGGCATGTGGCGCACTGACCATAAGATCATCGACGAAGAATATAAGGAAGGCATCTATGTAGGCTATCGCTGGGCCGAGGCGAAGCAGATCCGTCCATTGTTTGCCTTTGGTCATGGACTGAGCTACACCACGTTCAAACTTTCCAACCTGCGCCTGTCCGCATCGACGCTCACGTCCGATGACTCGCTGACGGTCACGGTCAATGTCTGTAACACCGGCCGTCGTGCGGGAGCTGAGACCGTACAGCTCTATATCCATGACAATGCGAGCAGTGTAGACCGGCCGGCCAAGGAGTTGAAAGGCTTCGCCAAGGTGTTCTTGCAGCCCGGCGAGCGCAAGGATGTGAACATCATCATCGGCCGCGATGCCCTGAGCTTCTACGATGAGAAGCAAGGAGGCTGGAAGGCGGAGCCCGGTACGTTCACTGCGCTCATTGGCAACGCTTCTGACAATATTGTTTTGAAAAAGACGTTTGTATTGAAGTGATGAGGTTAGCCCTTCGCTGGGATGATATTTTATTTTAGAACTATATATATATAATAATGAGAAAAAGCTTCGTAGCATTCGCTCTGTGTCTTGTGGCGTTGGTCGGCCGTGCCGACAATGCCATGGACACCTATGTTTCCCAGCTCATGAGCCGCATGACGCTGGAAGAGAAAATCGGGCAGCTCAACCTCCTGCCGGGTGGAGACATCGTCACAGGCAAGGAGATGGACAGTCCTTTGGCGCAGTTGACACGCGAGGGCAAGCTCGGCGCCGTGCTAAGTCTGCGTGATCCGGTGAAGATCAAAGCCTTGCAGCAGATCGCGGTGAAGAAAAGCCGCTTGGGCATTCCCTTGCTTTTTGGCTATGACGTGATCCATGGTTTCCAGACGGTGTTGCCCATTCCTTTGGCACAGGCGTGCAGTTGGGACACGACAGCTATTCGCCTTGGTGCCGAGATGTCAGCTCGTGAGGCTACCTCGCAGGGCATCGACTGGGTCTACAGTCCGATGGTCGACATCGCTCTCGACCCACGTTGGGGACGCATTGCCGAGGGCTCCGGTGAGGACCCGTTCCTGGGCAGTTGCATCGCCAAGGTCATGGTGGAAGGACTGCAAGGCCATTACGGACCCGAGAATGCCATGGCCTGTCTGAAGCACTACGCCCTTTATGGCGCTGTAGAGGCCGGTAGAGACTACAACACGGTGGACATGAGCCACGTGCGGATGTACAACCAATACTTTCCACCTTACGAGGCGGCTGTTCGTGCTGGTGTGGGCTCTGTGATGTCATCCTTCAATCTTGTCGATGGCATCCCCGCTACAGCCAATCCCTGGCTGATCCAAGACGTGTTGCGACAGCAGTGGGGCTTTGATGGCTTCTTGGTGACAGACTATGGTTCGATCGGTGAGATGGTCATCCATGGTGTGGGCGATCTGGCCGCTTGTTCGGCTGCTGCGTTGAAGTCAGGCACCGACATGGACATGTGCGCCAATGGCTACAGCGCTCACCTCAAGCAACTCGTGGAGCAGGGCAAGGTAAGCGAGGCCGAGGTCGACCAGGCCTGTCGTCGTGTGTTGGAAGCGAAATATAAGTTAGGTCTTTTCCAGAATCCCTACCGATTCCTCAACAGCAAGCGTGCCAAGACCGCGCTCTATACCCCCGAGCACCGTGCGATGGCCCGCGAGATAGCAGCCGAGACCTTCGTGCTGTTGAAAAATGAGGGCGACATCCTGCCGCTCAAGCGTGAGGGTACCATTGCCCTCATCGGTCCGCTCGCCAACGACCGGTCGAATATGGTCGGCAGTTGGTCTACGGCCGACAAGCCGGAGCTCTACTCCACGCTCAAGGATGCCCTGCAGCGCGCCGTGGATGGTAAGGCGCGTGTGGTCTATGCCCAAGGCTGCAACATCTACGGCGACTCGGCCACGCAAGCCGACTGCTCCTTTGGCCGTCCCATCCCACGGGTAGACAGCAAGCAGGCTGAGCAGGAGGCCTTGTCGGCCGCTCGCCAGGCCGATGTCATCGTCTGTGCCATGGGAGAGATGACCGAGATGAGCGGCGAGAGTTCCTCGCGTGCTGATCTCAGCCTGCCCGAAGCACAGATGCGCCTTTTGCGTCGGCTCTGCGCCATGGGCAAACCCGTCGTGCTGCTGAACTTTGCGGGTCGTCCGACGATTCTGAAATGGGAGAGCGAGCATTGCCAGGCCATCCTCAACGTTTGGTTCGGTGGTTCCGAGGCTGCTGATGCCATCTGTGATGTGCTTTTTGGTGATAAGGTCCCCACGGGCCGACTGGTCACCACTTTGCCGCAGTGCATGGGACAGATACCTATTTATTACAACCATCTCAACACCGGACGTCCCGTGGCTGAGGGCGCGAAGAAATATTATAAGTATCAGAGCAACTACATCGACGTGCGCAACGATCCGCTCTATCCCTTTGGCTATGGGCTGAGCTACACCACCTTCAGCTACGGCGACGTACAGCTGAGTGCTGACCACATCGCCCGCGACGGCAGCGTAACGGCTTCCGTGACGGTGACGAACACGGGACAGCGCGACGGCGACGAGGTCGTGCAGCTCTATATCCACCATCCTGCCGCACAGATCGCCCGTCCGGTGAAGGAGCTAAAGGGCTTCCGCCGCGTACATCTCAAGGCCGGTGAGAGTCAGCGCGTTGTCTTCACGGTCACGCCCGGCATGTTGAAGTATAAGGATGGCAACGGCCGTGATATCCTCGACGCGGGCGTCTACGACATCATGGTGGGACCCAACAGCAGCGACAAAGTGCTGAAGAAATCGACGCTCAAGTTGTAATAAACATATAATTATTGGCTATTTAATCAATAGCTCCTATACTTATTCTATCCGCAGTGGTGATAAGATGAGTATAGGAGCTGTTTTTTCTGCATGATTTTAGAGTACGCTAAAATTGTTCTTATCATGAATTTCCTGACTTCGTCAATGCGTCACCCAATAATTATAAAGCATCGATGATGCGATTGACATTCACAAGTAAGTAACGAAGGCAGGATAGGGCATTCTATTTTTACAAAAACAAGTAAAACACTTGCCTTCTTCGACTATCAGGCCACGGATGTCGCCAAGGCTGACACGCTGACCTATACCCGCTGGCTGCAAGGCGAGTTCTACTACCACGACGCTCCGCTCTATTCTGTCATCGAGGATCTCTGCCGCTACTACGACTGTCTGCCAGCCAACTTTGTTTGTGACACACCGCATGACCATATCGTCAGCCTGCAGGCCAGCCGTAGGCTTGGCATCCGTCAAGTCCTTGCCCTCCTCAATAAGAGCAATGGCGGAGTCAACATCAGATTGAAATAACAAGTCAGGAAGAAAATCTGTGGTTGAAGTGGTGGTTCTTGATGCGCTTTCATGCTAATAGCATAGGCAAGTAATCCTTCTTGCCTGTACTGTGATGTAAAAACTCATCTTTTTAGCGGGATGAATCTTTACAAAAAGACATCACCGCGGGGTTGCAATCCAGAGAGTGAGGAAACTTGAAAACGAGAGAAAACCACGATGTGACATTCTTTTTTGTGGCCTGTCGTTGTCAAAGTACCTTTCTGATACTGTCAGAAAGGCTTTCTGATCTGGTCAAAGTGCCTTTCTGACCATGTCATCTTACCGAGATGACAGCATCAAAAAGGCTTTCTGATAAGCAACTTCACTAATATTTCATTGTAAAAATCGCGGTTTCCTTGGAGACAAAAAAGCTTTGTATCTGTAACGTTTTGTGTATCAGACGATTATAAAAACACTCTCAAAATTCGCATATTTGAGAGCAACATGGGTGTCGGTTCAGAAAATCGCAAGGAAAAGGGCGGAAAAATGTCAGAATTATAAACAAAGCAGCCTCGTCCCCTAACTCCTCCGGCCTCACCCCCTCTCCAAGGGGAGAGGGGAGTAATTGCCGTCAAGGGTTGAACATCCTCACCTTTTTCTTTTCATCACAATGGTATTGTTTATCATTCATATTATTCCCCTCTCTCCTTGGAGAGGGGTTAGGGGTGAGGCCGGAGAGGGGGCAGGGGGGTGAGGCGGTTGTATTTTTTCTCTGCAAACCTTCCCATAATCCTTACTTTTTTTGTACTTTTGTAGCTGAAACTAATAGAAACAAGACAGATGATCATCTAATCGACATAAAGAAACGACGCAATGAAAAAGAACTTAAAGACGGCAACCCTCTGCGTGCAAGGTGGCTATCAGCCGAAAAACGGTGGACCTATTGAGGTGCCTATCATCCAAAGCACTACCTTCAAGTACGATGACTCCAACGAGATGGCACAGTTGTTTGACTTGAAGAAAGAGGGCTATTTTTATACACGACTGCAAAACCCGACCAACGATGCGGTGGCGCAGAAGATCGCACAACTCGAAGGCGGCGTGGGCTGCCTGCTCACCTCAAGCGGTCAGGCTGCCAACTTCTATGCCGTATTCAACATCTGTGAGGCCGGCGATCATGTCGTGGCTTCCAACGAGATCTATGGTGGTACGTACAACCTCTTTGGTGTGACGATGAGGAAACTCGGCATCGAGTGTACCTTTGTCAACCCCGATGCTTCGGAGGAAGAGCTGCAGACAGCCTTCCGTCCCAATACCAAGTTGCTCTTCGGCGAGACGATTTCCAACCCTGGTTGTGCCGTGCTCGACATAGAGAAGTTCGCCCGAGTGGCCCACCGCAATGGCGTGCCACTGATTGTCGACAACACCTTCGCCACGCCCGTCAACTGCCGTCCCTTTGAGTGGGGCGCTGACATCGTGACGCACTCCACAACGAAATATATGGACGGAACAGCCTCGCAGGTGGGTGGCGCTGTGGTGGACAGCGGCAACTTCGACTGGATGGCGCATGCCGAGAAGTTCCCGGGACTCTGCACGCCCGACGAGAGCTACCACGGACTCACCTATGTCAAGGCCTTCGGCAAGATGGGCTATACCACCAAACTCGTGGCCCAGCTCATGCGCGATCTGGGCAGCATACCGGCTCCGATGAACTCCTTCATCCTTAACCTTGGCCTGCAAACGCTGCACCTGCGCATGGCACAGCACTGCAAAAACGCGCAGGCCGTGGCGGAGTTCCTCCATGACGACCCACGCGTAGCCTGGGTACACTACTCCGGACTGAAAGACGACCGCTATCACGAGCGTGCCATGAAATACATGCCCAACGGCAGCTGCGGGGTGATCGCCTTCGGCTTGAAGGGTGACCGTGACACCGCCGTGAAGTTCATGGACTCGCTGCAGATGATCAACATCGTCACCCACGTGGCCGATGCCCGCAGCTGTGTGCTCCACCCGGCCAGTCACACCCATCGCCAGCTGACCGATGAGCAGCTCAAGGCCGCCGGCATCGCACCGGATCTCATCCGTCTGTCTGTGGGAATAGAGGATGTGGACGATATCCTCGACGACATCAGGCAGGCTCTGGATCAGATCTAAGTCACAGAATAACGCTTGCTCCCGGCCATGATCGTTGATGGCCGGGAGACTAAAATAATAAGAAGAAGTGATGAAAGAAGAAATAAGAGCGCTGTTGGAGGACATCCTGCCGCTGGTGAACTTCGATTCCGACTTCCTGTTCTCGGAACTCGACTCGCTCGGCATCACCGCCATCCTCATGACGCTGTCGCAGAAATACAATATTGTGTTGGAGGTGGAAGATGCCACGCCCAAGAATTTGAAGAATCTCGACAGCATCGTGGCGATGGTGGAGAGAAAGGTGGCGCAAAAGAATCAAGGGAAGTAGCGCATACGTGACAAGTTCTGTAATTCTCAGATTCTTGATAATCATAAGAAACGGAGCACCGGATCATAAGGTATACAGTAGGATTTGACGATGAATAATTTGCAAGACTATATCCGTCAGCACGCATTGAGAACCCCCGGCAAGATCGCTTTTGTCGTGGGGGAACAGCGGGTAAGCTACAAGCAGCTTGCGCAAGCACTCTCTGCGGACCGGGGTAATGAGCAGGGAGACGCGCTGCAGGGTGTGCCCGGTACGCTTTCTGCCGCCCGGTTGTTTGGAGATATAACCCTTTCCACTACCGGCACGACCGGTAAGCCAAAGCAGGTGGCCTATACGCCGCAGATGGTCCTGGCCAATGCCGAGAACCTCGTCGACGCACATGGCTACACGCCCGACACCACCTTTGTCATCTGTGGACCGCTCAGCCACCTGGGCAGTCTGTCGAAGGTGTGGCCCGTGATGCTGGTGGGCGGTACCGTTGTGCTGCTCGACGGACTGAAAGACATGAATGCCTTCTTCCGTGCCATGCACACCGCGCCGCACGGGATGGCGACCTTCCTTGTGCCCACAGCCATCCATCAGCTCATGCAGTGGGGCAGCGATAAGTTGGCTGCGCTTTCATCGGCCATCGACTTCATCGAGACCGGAGCCGCGCCGATGCCGCATGACGACATGCTGCGGCTCTGCCAACTGCTGCCCAACACGCGGCTCTTCAACACCTATGCCTCCACAGAGACCGGCGTTGTCTGTACCTATAACTACAACGACGGGCAGTGCCTGGCTGGTTGTGTGGGTCGTCCGACACTTCATGCTCAGGTGAAGATCACCGACGACGGACATATCGCCTGCCGCGGGCCGATGGCGATGAGCGGCTATCGCAATGATGAGGCGGCTATGGCACGGACGATGAAAGACGGATGGGTCGTGACGGCAGACCTCGGAACGCTTGACGACGAGGGACGGCTGCACTTCAAGGCGCGCGAGGGAGACATGATGAATATAGGCGGTTTCAAGATCGACCCACTGAAGGTCGAGGCGGCGGCACGGCGGATCAGCGGTGTCGACGACTGTGTCTGTGTCGTGGCCGACAGCCCGCTCTTCGGCCGCTGCCTGAAGTTGCAGTATGTCTCCACGTCGGGTCAGCCGCTTCCCAAGCCGTTGCTCGCCCGCTCGTTGGCTGTGCGTCTTGAGCCTTATGAGGTCCCCCGCCTTTATGAGCAGGTGGAGCACTTGCCCATGACCTTCAACGGAAAGAAACTCAGAACAACATAGTTTCCACGATTGTGTATTACAGCAGAGAAGGAAGTCTGTAGCTTTGCATTGCAGTTAAAAGATGACAGATATGTACATTATTATTTTTCTGCTGTAATACGTAATCGCGGAGATGCTTACAAATGACCGGAAATAATTGGATTTGGTTGAATTTTTCTATTTTAAGGTTGATTATTTCCAATACAATTGTATTTGAATAGATATCTTTGCAAAAAGAGAAGGACAATCTACACGAAGTTCTGACTTTTAAGAAGGAAGTTATCACTATGTAAGTAAACCTACTAATAGCTTTGGTCCTTTTTCTTTTATTACAAAACAACTTAATTAATAGATAAAACTATGTTGCATAAACTATTTTTAATTATTGTCATGACATGTATGTCTGTCCATATAAAAGCGGCCGACATCAAAGCAAGGCTTTCTTTAAAGACTCCGGGAAACCTTTCTGTTAGCTATTCCTTAACATCTGATGATGGGAACAGGCTCCTTGCTGACAAGGATTTACCGGTTGAAATCGTCCGGGAAAAAGTGCAGCAGGGTAATAAAACAAAGTTTTCTGTTACGATAAAAGCTAAGAAGCAGGTGTATTTTAATCTGAATTTCTCAGTAGAAACAGGCTTTAATACCAATGATTGCGACTTCTATCTGCCCGGATTTTGGTATCATAAGAACTTACGTTCACCCGTCGAAGCACCTTCTTTTAAGAGTGCTAAGAGTTGGAATTTCAGAGAAGACAGGCTGTCGGCACCACTCACCGGAGTCTATAATGGTACAACTCATCAGTTTTTTACCGTTACACGTCAGTTGGATTCGCCACAAGAAACACTCACTTCGGCTATAGAAGGTGAGGTCATCCTATCTGGTAACACCTCGCTTGGATATCTTGGATTCGATAATGAAAAAGATATTGCGGCCTTGACATTCGGTTATCCCTATCAGGAGTCGCCCAAACGTTATATCAGAAAGCTTACTTTAACACCCAAAATCGTTACTTTTGCCAAGCTGAATGCAGGCGAAAGCAAGACGATTACATGGAACATTGAAACGGGAAATGCCAACAGCTATGGCGATTTCGTGCGCCAAACATGGATAAAATCTTTCGATGAAATAGCTGTAAAACCGCTTACTCCACTCTATACTCCCGAAGAAGTCAAGGCACAGCTATGCAGTTATTTCCGTAATTCCTTTGTAACAGATTATCAAATTAAGTTTAATTCGGGTGAGAATATTGCTGTAGATAACTGTAAATCTCATCCTACCTTTGCCGTAGGATTTGTTGGAAGGTCGCTGCTTAACGCCTTTAATCAATTAGAATACGGAAATATGCACCGGCAACCGGACCTTGTCGAGCAAGGAAACAAGGTGATTGCCAGCTTCGAGGCTTACGGATTTTCTGCCAAAGGCTATATGCACGACTTTATAAACTTTGAAAAAGGAATTCCCGGAAGCGATGAAGTACATACGATTCGGCAACAATCTGAAGGCATTTATGCCCTCTTACATTATCTAATGTACGAGCGAAAACATGGTAAGGTACATAAATCTTTGGAGAAAAAGATTCGCCGTTTGCTCGATCTTTTCGTATCTTTGCAAAAAAAGGATGGCAGCTTTGCCCGTAAGTTTAACGAGGATGGTACCGACATTGATGGCAGCGGAGGCAGCACTCCATCTGCTACAGTACCGCTCGTCATGGGTTATCATTACTTCAAAGACAAACGATACCTGACCGCAGCCAAGCATACTATCGACTATTTGGAAAAAAGTATCATTGCCAAAAGCGATTATTTCTCTTCTACATTGGATGCTAACTGTGAGGATAAAGAAGCTGCTATTACCGCTGTAACTGCCACTTATTATATGGCTTTAATAAGTTCTGGGAAGGAGCAAAAACGCTATGTTGACCTTTGTAAACGTGCTGCTTACTTTGCTGCATCATGGTATTATTTGTGGGATGTGCCTTTTGCGCAAGGGCAGATGTTAGGCGATTTGAACTTTAAATCGCGTGGCTGGGGAAATGTTTCAGTAGAAAACAACCATATAGATGTGTTTGTCTTTGAACTTCCTCATATTTTTAGATGGCTCGGAAAGAAGATCAATGAGCCTCGTTTTACGCAATTGGACAAGATCATAACAAACTCACTTTGTCAACTGTTACCTACTTCCAACCATCTATGTGGAATCGGGAAACCGGGCTATTATCCTGAAGTGGTGCAGCATACCACTTGGGATTACGGAAAAAATGGAAAGGGATTTTATAACAATATCTTTGCTCCGGGATGGACGGTAGCTTCATTATGGGAGCTATATAGCCCTGATAGGACGACAGGTTTCTTCCAAAACAAATAAAAAGAATACGCTATTATATAACTTTTAGAAAATCATAAAGATGAAAAATAAAATATCTGTTACACTCGTTTCTATGCTGATAACCTGCTCTTTAGTACAGGCACAGGCTACTTATAACAATCCTGTCATTGATAACAGTGCTCCCGACCCCTCTGTTATAAGGGTAAACGATGGTACGTTTTACCTCTATGCAACCGAGGATGTACGCAATTTGCCTGTCTATCATTCAAAAGATTTGGTGCATTGGGACTTTGTTGGCACTGCTTTTACAGATGAAACCCGACCCAAATGGCTACCCGATGGGGGCATTTGGGCTCCGGATATTAATAAGATTGGCAATGAGTACGTTATGTATTACTCTAAATCCGTTTGGGGAGGAGTATGGGATGCAGGTATCGGAGTGGCTGTCAGCAAGAAACCTGAAGGGCCCTTTGTAGACAAAGGCAACATTATTCAGAGCAGGGCTATCGGCATTTGCAACTGCATTGACCCTTTCTATATTGAAGATCAGGGCAAGAAATATCTTTTCTGGGGCTCATTCCATGGTATTTTCGGAGCAGAACTCAATGACGATGGACTAAGTCTAAAGGCAGATTTTAAGCCTGTTCAGATAGCAGGGACATTTATGGAAGCCACCTATATCCATCGGCGTGGGGGCTACTACTATCTCTTTGGTTCAGCAGGTACCTGCTGCGAAGGCAACAAGAGTACTTATCATCTAACCGTTGGACGCTCAAAAAGCCTCTTCGGGCCATATCTTGACAAGGAGGGAAAACCTCTGTTGGAGAATCATTACACCACTATTCTGACAGGAAACAGTGATGTAGCAGGGCCCGGACATAATGCTGAGATTGTAACCGATGACGAAGGACGCGACTATATTCTCTATCATGGTGTAAGAAGAGCCGATAATAACTCTTACAGATTGGTGTATATGGACCGCATAGATTGGCAAGATGGTTGGCCATATATCCTTGATAAAGGAACAGCAAGAGTGGTAGAGAAACCACGTTTGCATACCAATTGGGCTATGACCAAGAGTGGTTTGAACCCTTCCGACTTCGAAATGAACATTGAAGGGAAGCAAACGCACCTCTATACACTGACAAATAAGAATGGAGTAGAGGTATGTTTCACCAACTTTGGCGCCCGAATCGTATCGCTGATGGTACCGGATAGGAACGGTAAATTGCACGATGTAGTGCTGGGTTATGACAATATAGCCGAGTATGCAGACTATAAAAACTTTGGAAGTGACTTTGGCGCGAGCATTGGACGCTATGCTAACCGCATCAATCAAGGTCGTTTCAAGACAGGAAACACTGTTATTCAGCTACCGCAAAACAACTATGGACACTGTCTTCATGGCGGATTTACGGGTTGGCAATATAAGGTCTACGATGGAAGGAAGCTGAACGACAACACTATACAGTTCAAACTCGTATCCCCCAATAATGATAATAATTTCCCCGGAACAGTAGAAGCCATTGTTACTTATACCTTAACTGATGACAATGCCATCGATATTCGCTACAAAGCAACTACCGATAAGGAAACGGTCATCAATATGACCAATCACTCTTATTTCAATTTGAATGGGAGACCTATGGTAAACGGTGAGAACCAGGTACTCTATATCAATGCCGATAGCTACACTCCTGCCGACACAACTTATATGACTACGGGGGAAATAGTACCTGTAAAAGGTACTCCTATGGACTTCCGGCGCCCTACAGTTTTATCAAAAGATATCAACAACCAGCACTTTAGTATGACAAAGAATGCCATGGGATTCGACCATAACTGGTGCTTGAACACCTATAAAAAGGGAAAAGGAAACGATAAGGTAGTGGCTGCAAGCCTCTATAGTCCACTAACAGGCATTAAACTTGAGGTGTTCACCGACGAGCCGGGTATACAAGTTTACACCGGAAACTTCTTAGACGGTAGTTTTGTTGGTAAGCATGGCTACCGCTATCCTAAACATGCAAGTGTGTGCTTAGAGACACAACACTACCCGGATAGTCCTAATAAGCCCCAGTGGCCATCACCCTATCTGAAGCCGGGAGAAACATATAACAGCCATTGTGAGTATAAATTCTCTGCAAAATAGCAGATAGAATATCCTAAATAAATAGCTGCCAAATAGATATCAAGCAAGTAAAATAGCCTAAGGGTGTAAAAAATGCCTTTTAGGCTGAATATTTCTATTTTTTGGTTGGATATTTCTAATAATAGTTATTGGTTGTCTCTACCTTTGCATAGTACCTAAATTAAAATAATTGAGATATATAACAATTCTATTAATATGAAAAGAATAAAATATATGTGCGTTGCTATCTTTCTGTTTTGTACCCCCCTTGTTTGGGGACAGAATGGTATCATCCGTCAATGCGACATTGAAAAGGCTAAGTCAATTATCCAACAGATGACCTTGGAAGAGAAGATTTCTTACATATCTGGTTACAACGACTTCTCCATCCGTCCCATTCCGCGCCTTAATCTGCCCGAAGTAAAGATGGCAGATGGTCCTCAAGGCGTACGTAATAACGTTAAGAGTACCATGTATCCGTGTGGGATTCTCACGGCAGCAACATGGAATAGGACCTTGGCAAGGCGTGTAGGTGAGAGCCTTGGACGCGATGCCCGCCAATATGGATTAGGTTTTATCCTCGGTCCGGGCGTAAATATCTATCGTGCACCTATGAATGGCCGTAACTTTGAGTACTTCGGAGAAGACCCATATCTTGCCAGTGAGGTTGCCAAAGAGTATATTCTCGGTGTCCAATCACAGGGCGTGATAGCCACGATAAAGCACTTTGCCATGAATAATCAAGAGTGGAGTCGTCACACAGTAAGCTCGGATGCCGACGAAAGGACGATGCAAGAGATTTATTTCCCCACCTTTCGCAAGGCTGTTCAAGAAGCCCATGTAGGAGCAATAATGAACAGTTATAACCTTGTCAATGGTGTTCATGCTACGGAGAATGCCTGGCTCAATCGCGAAATACTCCGTAAGCAATGGGGCTTTAAGGGTATATTAATGTCTGATTGGGTTTCTGTTTATTCTGGACCGATGGCAGTTATCGGTGGCCTTGACCTCGAAATGCCTAACGGAAAGTTCATGAATGCGCAGGAACTTATCCCTGCTTTGAAGAATGGAATCATCACTGAGGAAATGATCAATGAACAAGTAGAGCACATTCTGCAGACTCTTTCATCGTTCGGCCTACTTGATGCACCTCGTATCGCTACCCCCACAGGGAAAGATATAGCCTCATCGAAGGCAACAGCATTAGACGACGCACGTGAGGGAATTGTCATGCTGAAGAACGAAAGTAGCGTGTTGCCACTGAAAGGATCGGTTGTCGTGCTTGGACCAAATGCCAATAATCTTCCAAAAGGTGGTGGAAGCGGATTCGTAGAACCTTACTCTGACGTCTCTGTATGGAAGGGCTTACAAGCTATCAAAGGCAAACAAGCCATACTCTTGGACGAGAACCAATGCACAACACCCCTCAACTTAACCTTTTCTGCCGCCTATTATAATAACAGAGACTTTGCCGGTAAGGCGGTGATAACCCGTAACGAAAGCGGTATCGGGCACGACTGGGGTAATGAAAGTCCAGGACAGGGCATGCCAAAAAACCACTTCTCGGTACGTTGGATAGCTACTTATCAGCCTAATAGCGATGAAGTTATAAGGATTTCTATGAATGGCGACGATGGTTATCGCTTTAAAATAGATGATAAAGAAGTACTGGGCGACTGGCGCACACATGGTGTTACCTCAAGGGAAGCTTGTGTAAAGTTAGAGAAAGGAAGGACTTATCAGCTCTGTGCAGAGTACTTTGAGTGGGATCAAGGGGCCTCTGTTCATCTCAATATGGTCAAGTTGAATGCAGAGTTAATGAAAGAAAAGCTTGCTAAAGCCAACAATGCCGTGGTGTGTGTGGGCTTCGATAGCAACTCAGAAGGTGAAGATTTCGACCGTCCTTTTGAACTAAGCACGTGGCAGCAATACCTTATTAATATGGCAACAGACAACTGTAAGAATACTATCGTTGTTGTAAATAGTGGTGGAGGTATCAGTTTCAAGCCTTGGATAGACAAAACTAAGGGGGTATTAATGGCTTGGTATCCCGGGCAAGAGGGTGGACAGGCTGTTGCTGAGATACTGACCGGCAAGATATCACCAAGCGGGAAGCTACCTATCAGCATCGAAGAGAAGTGGGAAGACAACCCTGTTCACGACAGTTACTACGATAATAGAGACGTTGCACATAAGCGTGTTCTTTACTCGGAAGGCTTGTTCTTGGGCTATCGGGGCTACGACAGAACAGGTAAGAAGCCTCTTTTCCCATTCGGCTATGGACTAAGCTACTCCACCTTTTCCTACAGTGGGCTGCACGTTGAAAAGAGCGTCAACAACAAAGTGGCCGTAACCTTCATGGTACAGAACGTTGGAAGCAGGGCTGCCGATGAAGTCTGCCAACTTTATGTGCATGGTATGCAAAGCCAACAGCCACTCCCCTATAAGGAATTGAAAGGTTATGAAAAGGTAAAACTACGGCCCGGAGAGAGCAGGCAAGTAACTATAGAGCTTGACGAAAGTGCTTTTTCGCACTATGATACCAACTCTCACCGTTTCATTGTAGCTCCGGGAGAATACGAGATACTTGTGGGAACATCATCGGCAGACCTTCCTTTAAGAGGTAAACTTAATTTATAAACATTTGTTTAACTATATAATAATTATGAAACGTAACCTATTATTACTTACAGGACTTAGTCTTGTACTAATCTCTTGTACATCACCTTTCAATAATGATGTGCCTGCACCACCGGAAAAGACTACCTATAAAAACCCCGTTGTAGCCGGCAGCTTACCTGACCCAACAGTTATTAAAGGAAAAGACGGAGACTTCTATGTCTATGCCACAGAAGATACTTATAACGTACCAATCATGTCTTCTAATAACCTTGCCAACTGGCACTATGTAGGTCGGGCGTTTACAGATGCTACACGTCCTCGGTTCGAACCAACCGGGAATGTATGGGCACCAGACATCAATTATATTGATGGAAAGTACGTAATGTACTATGCTATGTCGGTCTGGGGAGGTGTTCAAACTTGCGGAATAGGCGTAGCAGTTGCCGATAATCCCGGTGGTCCGTTCACCGATAAAGGCAAGATGTTCCGGAGCAATGAAATCGGCGTAACCAATTCTATTGACCCATCCTACTTCGAATACGATGGAAAGAAGTATTTGGTGTGGGGTAGTTTTTACGGAATCTATGCTGTCCAGCTTAAAGACGACGGCTTATCCGTTGTCGACAATGCCAAGGAAACGAAGATAAAACTGGCAGGGAACGCTTTCGAGGCACCTTATATTCATAAGCATGGAGACTATTACTACCTCTTCGCATCATGGGGCACCTGCTGTAATGGAGCTAAAAGTACTTACCGTGTAGTGGTAGGCCG
This sequence comes from uncultured Prevotella sp., assembly GCA_900540375.1. Lineage (GTDB taxonomy): Bacteria > Bacteroidota > Bacteroidia > Bacteroidales > Bacteroidaceae > Prevotella. Next base: position 16,928 of record UQFS01000031.1, on the reverse strand, counting down.
TTCGAAAGACATTTGGGGACCATACGTAGATAAGAATGGAGATCGTATGCTGTCGAACAACTTTTCGATAGTAATAGGTCCTAACGACACTTTCGTGGGTAATGGCCATAATTCGAAAATAGTACAGGATGATGCCGGACAGGATTGGATTCTGTATCACGGGATCGAGATTGGCAAAGAAGACGAGGGCCGCTTCCTACTGTTAGATCCATTAAAGTGGGATGAGGAGGGCTGGCCTTACATCGAAAACGGCACCCCTTCCACTACCGAACAAGCTTTACCAGTGTTTAACAAAAAATAAAATAATGATGGTACAAATCTTAAAAATCCGCAGGTACATAAGGGAAAGCCTCGTTGCATCTCTCCTTATCATACCGTATCAGGTAAATGCACAAACCGCGTTGACCGTATCCGGTAGTGTGGCCGATACTCATGGTGAACCTTTGATAGGTGCAACCATCCGGACGTCAGGATCATCCACAGGGGTGATCACAGACCTCGACGGACTCTTTTCTATTAATGTAAAGAGTTTAAGAGATACTCTTTATGTAAGTTATATTGGCTATGAATCGAGACGTGAGCCTATTGGTGGTCGCAGGGTTCTGAACTTCACTTTGCAAGAGGACATGGGCAAATTGGGCGAAGTGGTGGTTGTGGGATACGGAACACAGAAGAAAGAATCGGTGGTAGGCGCTATCACCACCATTGACCCAGACCGATTGAAGTCGGGAACATCACGTTCTCTTAGCAATAACCTGGCCGGTCAGGTGCCTGGTATTATCGCTGTGCAACGTTCAGGAGAGCCCGGTTACGACAATTCTTCTTTCTGGATTCGTGGTATTAACACCTTCCAATCGGGTCGGAACCCACTGGTTTTGGTCGATGGGATCGAAAGAAGCCTGAACGATCTTGACCCTAACGAAATAGAATCGTTCTCTGTTTTGAAGGATGCTGCTGCCAGTGCAGTGTATGGAGTACGTGGTGCAAATGGTGTAATTTTGATAAATACCAAACGCGGACGTATCGGTAAGCCATCTGTTAATATTACTTTCGAGAGTGCTGTCACGCAGCCTACCAAGCTACCAGACTTTGTTAATGGCGCTAAGTATATGGAAGTGATGAACAGTATCGCTGCCGAGAGTGGTCAAAGGCCCATCTATTCTGACGATCAGATCTACAATACACGCTATCATATAGACACAGATATTTACCCGGATGTGAACTGGATTGATGCTATCACTAAGGATTATGCCTCGAATAACCATGTAACCATTGATGTAAATGGTGGTAGCGATATCATCAGATACTCTTTAGTGGGAGCCTATTACGGTGAATCGGGTATTCTTGCACGTGACAAATCACAGTCGTGGGACTCTTCTTTACGATTGAATCGCTATAATATGCGTTCAAACGTAGACATCAACATCACCCCTACAACTTTGTTACGTTTCAATATCGGAGGCTACTTACAGTCGCGTAGAGGTACTCCTGAGAGTATAGACGATATCTTTAATCAGGCTTTTACCATTACTCCTATTGCCCATCCAGCGCAATATTCTAATGGAAAATTTGCCCGAGTTGTGTATCGTGAAAATCCTTATGTGCTTGCAACGCAACGTGGTTACAAGACAACCAACTCCAGTAAGATAGAGTCTTTATTTGCTTTAGAGCAGGATTTGAAGTTCATTACTCCGGGGTTGAAGTTTAAAGGAACTTTCTCTTTCGATAGTTACTCATCTAATTACGTAACAAGAGCCAAGTGGCCAGATATGTATAACCCTGCTGTAGGTCGTAATGCTGTTACCGGAGAGCTAAAGATGGGAGCTTTAGATACCGAAGGGCAAGACTTCCTTGGATATGCAAAGGGATCCGATTGGGGTAATAGAAGCACTTATTTGGAATTCAACTTCAGCTATAGCAGAATCTTTGCCAAGAAGCATAACGTAGATGCAATGTTCATGGGGAACTGGAGAAACTATGACGATGGCAGCAAACAGCCTTATCGTAACCAAGGTTTCGCAGGTCGATTCTCCTATAATTACGACTCTAAATACATCGCAGAGTTCAACTTTGGATACAATGGTTCTGAGAATTTTGCCAAAGGAAAGCGCTATGGTTTCTTTCCTTCTATAGCAGCAGGATGGATTATCAGTGAGGAGAAGTTCATGCAAAAGCTCCGTCCGGTATTATCGAAAGCTAAGCTGAGAGTATCGTACGGCCTGGCTGGTAACAGCTCTTTGGACGGCCGGCGTTTTGCTTATATTTCTGAAGTTTCTACCACTGATGCTTATGAATTTGGCTATAACAAGGAATGGTCGATAACAGGAAAGTGGGAAGGAGCCATCGGTGTTCCTGAACTTACATGGGAGACGGTTCGTAAAACAGATGTCGGAATAGAGTTAGGGTTCTTTAATGATGCCCTGCAATTGCAGTTTGATTATTTCAAAGAGCAACGACGGGACATCTTTATGAAGCGGACTAACTATCCTGCATCTGCCGGATTCTCTGAAGCTCCATGGGCAAATATCGGTAAAGTAGACAATAATGGTTTTGAGGCTTCCCTCACATTCAACAAGCAATTGGCACGAAACCTCTTTATTTCGGCACAAGCCAATGTTACTTATGCCAAGAATAAGATTCTCGAAAACGATGAGGCTATCAGTAAAAGAGGAACCTATCGCAGCACTATAGGGCGTTCGATAGGTCAACTTGAGGGTTTGGTTGCGGAACGCTTGTTTACCAATGACGACTTCATAGACCCTGATAACGGCGTTTTAAAACCGGGTGTCCCATTGCAATCATACACCTCTACAGTGCGGCCCGGAGATATTAAGTACAAGGATTTGAATGCTGATGGCGTTATAGATGCCCTTGATATCACTGCTATTGGTGGAACAACTGATCCACGGTTGATTTACGGCTTCGGTGTAAATATAGTCTATAAGTCATTCGACTTAGGTATGCTCTTCCAAGGGAACGGCTGCACATGGCAGATTATTGGGCGTTCACAAGACTTCTTACCGGGTGGAGGTAACTCTGCTACGGGCAATATTCTCTCGAATGTTGATGACCGCTGGACAGTAGATACCCCTTCTCAGAATGTATTCTATCCGCGTTTAACCATTGGACCAAACGCTAATAACTCCCAAGCATCCACATGGTGGCTAAGAGATATGAGCATGTTACGAATGAAAGAAATAGAGATAGGCTACTCATTGCCTAAGAATCTTATCGCAAAAGCATATCTAAGCAAAGCACGCTTCTACTTACGCGGTACCAATCTGCTCACTTTCTCTAAGTTCAAACTATGGGACCCGGAGGTGACGTCAAGCAATAGCAATGGCTTACGCTATCCTATCATGAAGTCGTTCTCAATGGGTGTTGAAATAGCTTTCTAATGTTACAATTCTAATTCGTATGAGAAATTTTATCACAAAAGCATTAATTGCTTCATCAATAGTATTTTGTCTTGGCTCATGTACAGACTATTTGGACAAAGAACCAGACGATTACCTAAACTTAGAAAAGGTATTTAACGATAAATCGGATGTAGAAAGCTGGCTAAGTGCTGTCTATTCCGGTATCGTTGAGAACTATGCTTCTGCCATGAGAGGCTTCGATTCCATGGCCGATGATATAGCCCCCTCTCTTGGATGGGAAGCTTATGGATGGCCAGTTATAGGATATCAGAAGGGTAACTTCGATCCTACAACCGATTGGGAGTATCGTGGATCTTATTGGTATACCCTTCCACGTAGAACAAGATCGGCCTATACGCTCCTTGAACGTATCCATAGCTTGCCTGAACAAGACTTAACTGATCAGGAAGTAGAGTACATGAAGAATGAGGCTAAGTTTCTTATTGCTTACAATAACTATAGTCGATTGATTGTATGGGGTGCTATTCTTGTGCAACAGGGTATAGCCAATCTGAAATCGGACACCCTTATGATTGGTCAAACACCGTTCGACGATGTTGTAAATGACACCGAAGCCAAGCTCCTTGAGGCTGCAAGAGGGCTTCCGCCATCATATACCGATGCGAAGAAGTATGGTCGTGCCACTTCTATTATGTGCTATGCCATCCGTGCAAGATTGTTGTTGTTTGCAGCAAGTCCGCTGGTTAACGGCAATAATGACTATGCCAACTACCGCAACAATAAAGGTCAACTTATCTTTAATCCTGTTTATGACCCTGCAAAATGGACAAGGGCTGCCAAGGCTTGCAAAGAGCTAATCGACCTGGCTGCTGCCAATGGCCACGAACTGTACAAGGAATACAACAGCGATGGTACGATAGATCCATATATGTCGTTTCAAAACATGCTCTTCGTTACTGCCAATCGTGGCAATAATGAGATACTATTCCCTCGTGCATGGGTTAACTCCGACAGCTACGATAGGCATGCACAGCCACGCGGAACAGCTGGTAATGGAGGACTGGGAGTTAGCCAGACACTTGTCGATGCGTTCTATATGAAGAACGGATTAGCACCTATCACGGGCTACAATGCTGATGGCTCACCTGTTATTAATACAGCTTCCGGATATACGGAAACAGGTTTCTCTTCCTCTGATGATGTCGCAAAAACAAAGTGGATAGAAGGTGGTCCTAACGGTTCGACTAAGAATACTACCAATGTTATTACCCAAGCCGGTACCTTTAATATGTATTGCAACCGTGAGCCACGCTTCTATATTACCGTGCTTTACAACGGAGCATGGTTCAGAAGAGAAGGAAGAAACACGCAGTTTTACTCTGGTGGCTACGACGGTGGTCCTACTCATGATGCCCCTTCATATGGATACCTTGTAAGAAAGAAGGTTTCTCCTGATGTTGACCCACGTCAAAACGTGGCTCCTTATCGTCCGGGAGTTCTCTATAGAATGGGTGATGCTTACCTTGATTACGCAGAGGCACTCAACGAAAGTGACCCGGGTAACCCGGATATCGTAAAGTATCTGAACCTTATTCGCGAACGCGCTGGTATTCCACAATATGGAACAAGTGCAGGATTAATACCAGTCCCAGCCAACCAAGAAGAGATGCGTGAAGCTATTCACCATGAGAGAAGGGTGGAATTAGCCTGCGAAAACGGTACAAGATGGTTCGATCTAAGACGTTGGAAAGAGGCAGAAAAGCAGCTGAGTGGCATATTCTATGGCATGAACTTCAGCGGAACACTGAACAGTGACAACAAATCCAATCCAAAGTCATACTTTGTAAGGACACCAGTCATGACACGTTCTTTTACTAAGAAGAATTATTGGATGCCTATTCCACAAGATGAAATAGATAAGAACCCAAACTTACACCAGCTTCCGGGTTGGAATTAATAACAAAACGATTGTCAATATGAAACTAAATAAATTATCTTCAGCGTTGGTATCAGGCATCTTTATGATGCTTGGAATGGTTAGTTGTAACGACGAAGCAACCATTCCTACTCCTCCAAATATCCAAACCGTAAAGCTCAGTAGCCACTACTTCGTTACAGCAGTAGACGATGAGCTTACCATTACACCACGGTTTAATACCCCGGAAACATTTGCGAAAGGGTTTTCATGGACCAATTCAGACTCTACTGTAGCCTCTACTATCATTGATCCGCTTACTCTTACCTGTAAGGTTACATCCCTAAAGTTGGGCACAACGATACTGAGGATAACGTCGGATGATGGTACTTTGACCGATAGTTGTATCGTTGAGGTAAACAAAGATTCCTATATACTGAAAGCGCCCGTCTTTGTCAACCTCTATGGCAGTGCCGATAAGCCTTGGAACAATCTTGCAAGTTACTCGTTAGGATCAAATCTTACGGAGATGAAAGACATCAACGGCAATCCTACTTGGGTAAATATTGAAGTTACAGATGCTTTTAACTGGGGCGAAGGAGATGGTGATCCTGCTTACACAATAGAAGATGGAGCCACCCTAACTCTACCCAATTCGGTATCGGGAAGTGCTTTTAAGAACGACCATAAGACAGATAAAGGGGTCTTCGAGATTACCGGTTTAAGCTACAAACAAAGTTATAACCTCGCCTTCTTTACGAGCAAGAGTGGTTGGGGCGACGTTTGTTCTGCCAAGATTACAGCCGAAGGTAACAACCAGTCAACGATAACCTTGCTCACGAAGAAGGCTCCAACAGAGGTCGGTGAGACGGGTGCTGTGGTCCCAAAGGGGGCTTCCACAGGCGGAACACCTGCCGAAGACAACACCTTTATCCGTTATGGAAAGATGGAAGTGACCCCTGATGGCAGCGGAAAGATTACAATTACCGTTACCGGTGGTGAAGGAGGATGTCAACCGGACGGTATAAACTTCATCAATGCAATTCTCATCTCACCCATCGAATGATCTCATACGTCAACGATAGATAATTAAGTCAGTAGACGGAAAGACTGCCCTAATTTAGGGTTGTCTTTCTTTCGTTATCCTGCATTTTGTAGAAAAAAAACGTTACCTTTGTAGCCTCCTTACAATTACTGTTATGCTTAAAAAGATTACATCCTTTATCTATATATGGACGCTTCTGGCAATCCTTCCGACTTCGGCACATACCGATTATGCCTTTAAACACATCGATACTAATAATGGATTATCGCAAAGTACGGTATATGCAATTCTACAAGATCAAACGGGATTCATCTGGATGGGTACGAAAGTGGGACTATGCAGGTACGACGGGAGTTTCTTTAAAGTGTACAGCCATAACAATTCTAAACTGGGGAGCGACTTCATAACCTCACTCTATCAGGCAAAAAACGGGCAGATATGGGTGGGTACTGACCAGGGGGTATGGATCTATACCCCGTCGACAGACAGCTTTCAGCCATTCAAAGCTGTCAGCAACAGGAAGACTTGGATAACGGGGAATGTTAACTTCATAGCAGAACATCGTCAAAAGGTGTATATCGGTGTCAATGAGCAAGGTTTATTCATATATGACTTAAAGACAAAGCAGCTGCAAAATCGTGTCTTCCCTCATCATCCAAATATTGCATCAATAGGCTTTAGCACAGGCAATAGAGTATGGATAGGCTTCTATGGGGGCGGACTTTGGTATACCTCTCCCGGTTTTCAAAGCCTTACTCCTTTCCTGGTAAACGGCGGGCAGCCTTTCAAAGGAAACATTGTTTCGGCTATTTTGGAGGAAAATCCCAATATGGTTTTTATCGGAACGGACAAACATGGGTTAAGTATTATCAATCCAAAGCGGGCTGCCGTTACGGGTATCAAGGCTAAGGAGAATGGCTGTGACATCTTTGTTAGGGCACTTTCTGTAAAAGGGAAGGAAGTGTGGGCTGCCAGTGAGCAAGGGCTTTACACTTATAACATCACAACAAAGACGCTACATCATTATACAAACGATGCTTCAAACCCTTTCTCTCTGTCGGATAATCCGCTGTATTGCCTATTCCACGACCGTGGAAATGGTATGTGGATGGGCTCTTATTTTGGCGGAGTCAACTATGTATCGCTGTCTGCCCAGCCTTTTATTCGTATTCTTCCTTCACATACAGAAGGCAAGTTACATGGCAGGCGAGTACGCGAAATGGTGCAGGATGCACAAGGGCAGATTTGGATTGGTACAGAAGACGGAGGCTTGAACTATATGGACACTGCCTCCGGTGTGATTACTTCTGTGAAGGAAAGTGCCGCTTTCCCAAATGTTCATGGTCTGTGCATTTACGGGAACCAGCTGTGGGTGGGTACTTTCGCAGCAGGATTAAAGGTTGTTGATACACAAACCCATAGGGTGATAAAGAGCTATCAGGCCGATGGAAAGCAGGGAGCTTTGCGCGATAATACTATTTTCAGCATAGCCGCCTCGCCCCAACACGAACTCTATTTTGGTACGATTCGAGGACTCTGTAAGCTGAACAAGTTTACCGAGCAGTTTGAATACGACAGGAATATCCCCTCTGTGCTTATCAACAAAGTGTGCTTCGACCGTCAAGGAAACCTCTGGGTAGCCACACAAAACAATGGTATTTATCTTAAAATAGGCACTTCCCACCGTTGGATACACCTTACCCATAGTCACATTGGAGACTATACGCTGAGCAAAGCTGTAGGACTTTACGAGGACAGGAAGGGCAGAATGTGGATTACAACCTTAGGGAACGGACTCTTTTGCTATCGTCCTAACACGCGAAAAATAGAGAAAGTATCCTTGAATGGTTATGGAACAGCCGAGCCGGTAGTGCTCGACCTCGTGGAAGATCAGGATGGATTCCTGTGGATTTCTACCCTAAGCGGCATCCTAAAATATAATGCCGGTACAAAGCAGTCGCAGCTATATTCTGCCCAGATGACATTGCTCGACAATCAGCTTAATGTATCTTCTGCCACTATCGATAGAAAAGGTAATATCTATTTCGGCTCTTACAACGGCATAGTGAAGTTCTCTCCCAGTTCATTTAAGCAGTACTATCCCACTCCAAAACTTATTGCCACAGAGCTAATGATTAATAATACAAGCATTGATAATCATACGCCCGGCAGTCCTTTACAACAAAATATTGTCTACACTAAAGAGATAAAACTTGCATACTATCAGAATTCTTTCTCTTTACGTGTCGTTCCGTTAGCCTATGAGCAGCTGCAGAAGTACCGGATGGAGTATATTTTAGAAGGCTTTACCGATACATGGCAACCCGTCAGAGTCGATTATCGCATCGGTTTCGACAATCTTCCTGCCGGAAAATACCTGCTACGCGTAAGGATTAAGAACAGTAGAGGCGAGTGGGATGCTCATGAATACTGTCTGAAGGTAATCGTAAAGCCTCATCCTCTGCTGTCTTTATGGGCAAAGCTGTTCTATCTTGTATGTGCTTGTATAATGATTTCCCTCATCATTCGCTATTTCCATAGACGCACCCTGCGTAAGCGTAAGGAGGCAATGGATAAGTTGGAGCAGGAAAAGGAGATGGAGCTCTATGAAAGCAAGATTAACTTCTTTACGCATGTAGCCCATGAAATACGCACTCCTCTTACTCTTATCAAAGGGCCTTTGGAGCATATCATCAAGCAAGAGAGAGTGAAAGATGTGCAGACAAAGGAGGATTTGCACATCATGTCGAAGAATACTGACCGTCTGAACGAGCTTATTAATCAATTATTGGATTTCAGAAAAGCTGAACGCGACGGCCTGAAACTGAACTTCGAACATTGCGACATTCCACAGTTAGTAGGTAAAATCTATCAGCGATTCTTACCTTTGATTCGGGAAAAGAATATCGATGCCACCTTGTCTATTCGCGATTCCGGCATAATGGCTTATGTAGATCAGGAGTGTTTCACGAAGATTATCAGTAACCTACTTAGCAATGCCATAAAGTATTGTGCCTCCCGGATATCCATTCTCATAGAGTCGGCCCCGGCCAACACGTTCTCCGTCATCATCAGCAATGATGGAAATATTATTTCGAAAAATCTTCGAAGCAGGATTTTCGAACCCTTCTTCAGGGTAGAAAACCATCAGCAGACAGCACAGACCGGAACGGGAATAGGGCTGGCACTGGCCAGGAACCTGGCCGAACTGCACAAAGGAACACTCACCATGGACGAGGACGGCCATCTGAACGTGTTCCGCCTCACCCTCCCTCTGAACCAGACGGACTATATCCCGCTGTCTGCAGAGTCGGGCCTCACCAACATGGACGAAGCCGAACCCAGAAAATCGGGCCGTCCCCTACTGCTGCTGGTAGACGACAATGCCGAGATGCTGGAATACGAAAAACGCACATTGCAGGATTATTACGACATCGTCCTGGCGGCCAACGGACAGGAAGCACTCTCCGTGCTGGAGCGGGAAAAAGTGAACCTGGTGGTCACCGATGTGATGATGGCGCCCGTCAATGGCTATGAACTGTGCCGGAACATCAAGAAAGATGTAAACTACAGCCACACGCCTGTCATCCTCCTCACCGCTGCCACACTGGATCTGGCACGGATGGAGGGAATGGAAAGCGGTGCCGACGCCTATATAGAGAAACCGTTCTCTATGGAATTCCTCATCAATACCATCACCAATCTGCTGCGGTCGCGCGAAGAAATAAAGCGTACCTATGCCGGCTCACCCTTCGTCTCGTCAGACACCGTGGCGAAAAGCAATGTCGACAAGGAGTTCCTGGAACGGCTGCGAAGTGTGATGCAACGGCACATGAGCAACAGCGAGTTCAATGTCGACCAGCTCGCCTCCGACATGAACATGAGCCGCTCCAACCTGAACCGGAAGGTGAGGGGGACACTTAACGTATCTCCCAATACCTATATCCGCATCGAACGGCTGAAATATGCTGCCCAGTTACTGAAGGCCGGCGACTGCAAAATCAACGAAGTGTGCTACAAAGTAGGCTTCAACAACTCCGGCTACTTCACCAAATGCTTCTATGCCCAGTTCGGAATCCTGCCCAAAGACTTCATCAAATCCAGCTGATTTCCTACCGAATAGGAAAACGAAGGGCATAAAAGGAGAAAGATGTCAACGTTTTTTCTTTTTTGCCACGATGATGATATAGCCGAGCAGTATCAGGAAAGCGAAGAGAATACAAAGCATCTGAGCAGTATACTTCTCCGGCTCTATCCATATTTCCTTGAAAAAGTTGACACGTCCGAGGATCTCCACAGGCGTCCAGAACACGATGACCGTAGCAATGGCCATGCGGATATTAGCTCCCCAGGTGGCGAGCAACAGCTCCCGCCTGAACATGAACACGGACCCGACGAGACACCCGAAGCCTACAAGGAAAGTTATCGGACTATGGTCGCCGATAAAACGCGGATCGTAACAGAACATCAGCGCCAGATAGCTCGTCCAGAGAATCATGTTCAGCTCCATGAAGGTGACGATGGAGACATGACGCGTCATCGGGCGTGCGGCTATCTCTGTTCTGCGCTTGCCGAAAAGACGACACTGCCACCAGTTGATGAAGTTACACCCTGTACGCGTACAGAAGATGTAAAGTGTCATCACCATCATCCACAGGCCGAAGGTGGCGGGCATGATGAGATATTCGGGTCGCGTGACGACAACCCCGTTGACGACCTCCGGCTGCGTGCCGTAGCGCGTGGCATAATACTGGAAGAGAAACTCCACCCAGCCGGTCCAGAAGAATAAGCCACCAAAGAGGCCGAAGAGGGTCTGCTTCGTGTCGCCTTTGACAAACACGCCGGCAATAACAATAATAAAGCCGACAAGGCCTATCAGGAATCCCGCATAATGGACTGCCACGGGCGACATCGTCTTGTCCATGATCATCATCAGCGCATGCCCCAGGGGCATGGTAAAGAGGACAAGAAGAAACGATGCGATCGTCTTGCCCCAGTAATATGTGTGTTTCATCATTTCAGTTCATCAAGATAATAACTCATCTGACCGCCACTGTCATCTATCGCCGAATTGGTATTGTACCAGCTCACGACCATCAGCTTATAATAATGTTTCCCGTCAGCAGTCCGGATGCAATAAGTGTGCTGTGAGGGCGTATATTCCATCGGAGGTCCGCTCAGCGTGATGGCTTTGTCAAGCAACGGGTTTCCCGAGGAGCGTGTCTGCCGGATGCCGCTGTTGGGATCAAACCACGGATTCTCGTCAAAGTTAAGGTTGTGCTTGCCTAAATAGCGGTACCAGTCGGCTTGTGAATAGGTGATGTAGATACTGTCGTCTACCACAAACTGTACATCGGAAGGTATCTGTGACGCGGTCTGCCACTTGTCATAATTGGCATAGCCGAGATCGCAGGCCCCACCCTCCCCCGGCCCGCTGGTGCCACCGTTCGTGCGGAAATGGTAACCACACACGGCAAAGTCCCAGTTGGTACGCGTGAGCTGCTCGCCTTCCTTGATCTGCTGGTTGGGAGCCGTGGCGTTGAACATCTCGCCCGTGCGAAGGTTGAAATAAAGCCAGTCGTTGGTGACCCCTGTGCTGTAGCCCGTCACCCGCGGCAGTATCTTGCCCGAGAACTCATCGGCATCGTACCCATAACAAGATACGAGCAGAAGCATGATGAAAGGGCAAAGTAAAACTATTTTCTTCATAATTTTATCTTCAGAATGCAGTATTAGAATGTACTCTTCTTATGGAACAAGGCATCCAACTTCACCTCCATCTGTACATAGAACCTCGCGCCTGCCGTAGCCGGTACACTGAAAGCGGTAAGTCCGGAGCCCAGCGTCTTGGGTTTATAATTGAAGAGGTTGTTCACGCCGGCTGACACTTTCAGGTATCTGCCAAAATCCTGCAGCACATTGAGGTTACAAAGCACATACATCGGCAGCTCACAACGAAAATAGGCGTCATGGCTCACCCCGTCAACGGTCAGACGGTCCTGCACATCATAGATTTTCTTTCCCATCAGTGAAGCATTGAGATTGGCGGAAAGGCCGTAGTTCTTACCGTTGTCCCACCGATACATCAGTCCACCTGTTGCCGCATGCGGTGAGGTGGTGTTGATCTTGAGACCATTTTCCTTGCTTACGTACACATAGGAGTAGGAAGCGTCGAGCGTCCAGTGACGAAGGAATTCCCATTTCATCACCCATTCCGCACCTGCCATGGTCTGATTGTCGAGATTAGTATATTCAAAGTTGTACTGCATGTCATAGATACGCCACACACCCTCTATCTTCTTACGGAAGAGGTTGGCGTAGATCGTTCCGTTGATGAAGAAGCCGCCTTTGCTGTATTCGGCTCCGAGGGAGAAATAATTGTTCTTCTCTGGCTTCAGATACTCGTTGCCCTTAATCATGAACATCCCCAAATGGTCCCAGTTGAAGAACAGTTCCTTGATGCTCGGTGCACGGTAGCCCATAGAGTAGTTGGCACGCAGTGCTAAATTGTCATTCATCTGATATTTAGCAGCCACCTTCGGCATCCACATGAAACCGAACTGCCGGCTGAAATTGGTACGCACGCCGAGGGAGAGTGTCCACTTGTCTACAGGCTGCCATTCGTCTTGGGCAAAGGCCTCCGTCTCCTTCAGGGCACGGGTGGTCATCTTACGGTTGATAAACCTGTCACTGGTAAGCTCATCACTGAAATACTCCAATCCGAGGATGATGTCATGCCGTTTGAAAAAACGGCTCTCCAACCACAGACGGGGCTCAATGATCTGCGAGTCATACACTTTCTTGCGTTCGTCACGGCGCTCATGGCGTTTATAGCGATAGTAATAATCCGTGTGCCAGCTCGCCGTCAGAGTAAACCAATCCTTTAGGCTATAGCAAGCCTTCGCTCCCCACGAGAAGTCCTTAGACTGCGTGAAGACTAAGTCCTGCCTGAGGTCATAGGTGTTCATGAAGAAAGCCGAGCCGTCAGCCTGAAGCTTCAGTCCTTTGACCGGCTCATAATAGAGTTTCTGCTGCATAGAGATATGCTCATCACCCTCCACACCCATCGGTGAACGCGGCAGCTCACTCGTGATCTTCACATCGTGATCAAGCCAGGGATTGGCCTCCTTGGTGTAAGTCTTCGAGTCGTTCGCCTTCTGGTACAGGTAGAAAGCATCGGTGGACGAATACCACACATCGGTCTGCGATGTCACCTTCCCTTGGTGCAGACCCGCGGAAAGCCATGCCTGCAGGTTAGGCTTGTCGGCGTTCTTCTCAAAACCGTAGAGGAAGTCTTTCTTCTGGGGATGCTTGTAGTTGGTCTCGTTCATCTGTCCCCAGCGTACGCCCGTCTCGATGGATACGGGATCGGTTGTCTTCTTCGTGATCATGTTGATGACGGCCCCCGAGGCACGGCTGCCATAAAGGGTACTGCTGGCACCTTTGATGATCTCTATCCTGTCGATGGCATGCAGGTTAAAGCGCTCATAGTCCAGGTTACCTGCCATGTCGCCAGTCATGCGCTCGCCGTCCATCAGAAAAAGGACGTGGCGTGCGTCAAGACCTTCCATGTTCAGTTCATTGCCAAACCCCACCTTTTGGATGTTGAGGCCGGGCGTTTCCATGAGGAGGGCCTGCTGGATGTTTCCGTAACCGGCATCCACCAAGGCCTTACCGCCCAACACCTGTGTAGTGACAGGTGACAGTCTGATAGGCCGGGAAGCCGTCGAGCCCGTGACCGTGATGCCTTGCAGCTGATAGGTCTGCTTGCTCATGTCACCTTGCCTGCTGACCGAATCCCTCTTCGACTCTGATGTCTGTGCGTTACATTGTAAAACAGCCATTCCCATGAAGAGAATGGCCGTGAAAGTTTCTCTAAGCATGATGTACACTATAGACCATGTTCTTTCTTATATTCTGCCAGATCCTTCTCGTACTGGGCGAACTCAGCATCGAAGTTGGCCATGCGGCTGTAATCAATCTTCTGCTGATAGACCTGTGTGGAGAAATTCATTACGTTGAAGTTGGTCTCAAACTCTATTTCCTTGGTCAGGACATTCAGGTATCCCGTGACGGTGCCGGATCCTCCCGTGCCGTCCGCATACTCTGTTGTAAGCGCCAGGTAAGTCGTGTTGCCGCCTGAGCCTTCAAACTTTATCCAGCCATCACCGGTATATTCATCTTTCTCCCAACTGTTCAGCTGCATGAACTTACAGTTGACCACGAACCATATCCGAAGTGGCATGGAGCCGACGGAGAAGGCCTTGATCTGTAAGGTCATGGTATCACCTTTCCAGCTGAAATGGTATTTGACGGGACAGCCTGATTCGAGCCGTGTCTTGTTCACAGTACCCTGCCAGGCTTTCGCGTTGAACACAATGCTGTCCTTGAGTATGCTCTTGGCCTGCGACAGATACGAGTCAGTGACAGGCGTCTTTGTGATTTCTTCATCACTCGAGCAAGCTCCTAACGCGAACACGAAAGCCCAAAGACATAAAAACTTAATGATGCGCATTACTTACTACCCGTAAATTCGAAGTCTGATTCAAAGCCTGTTATTCTTAAGTAAACAACGGCAGTGAAAGAGAGTTGATTTCCATCGGCCTCTATTATGGTTACTGAACCAGAAAAGTAGTTTTTTACTCCCAACAGTTTAATATAACCAGATACAGGATACGTTCCAGGCCCAGTAATCTCTGATTTAGATTCCAACGAAACATAATGTGGCCCTACTTTAAAATCGCCCATCAAAATGCCATTGGAGATCTCGAAATCACAGGCATACAGTTTGGGATTGGTCAAAGCAATCCCGTTCATCTTCGTCGGCGTAGCCTCACCGCTATATGTTCCATCCAAGTCAGTGGAAGCTACCCTTGCTAAGCCCTCTACCTTGGGAGTCTCTGCATGAACCATGCTCACGAAACAGAACATGGCGAAAACCATCAAAACAAAAAATTTTCTCATGATTTTAAAAGAATTAAATATTATTTATAATTTACTGTCCAGTCGTAGGTCTTACCATATTCTGTCCAACCTGAAGATTTGAGATTACTATGATATTTATCAAGAAACTCTTTTACACTTGATTGTTTATAGACATCTTCGGATATATCAAAGAACGGTTGAACCGTCCAATCTGATGGCTTGGAGAAATTATACATTGTCACATTACAATTGGGGATCTCCGTAATATAACACTCCTGGGTATAACTAAGCATTGACAAATCCAGTTTTTTCAGATTCGGAAGTTCTTCCAGTGATAAACTTCCGAGATTCTTAACTGCTTTAGAAATACTTATTTTCTCAAATGAGGGACAATCAAGAACTAATATGCCACTAGGAAGATCAATAGATGTTTCTTGCAACATAGATCTAGTTCCCATAAGAGTGCAGTGTGATAAGTTTAGCGACCTGATGCTATCGTTTTTCTCAAGCAATATATAACATAATTTATTAGAGTTACTTACATCAAGAAGAGGAGTGTTGATATTTGACAAACTTAACACTCCTAATTTTCTGTTTGTCTTTAAATAGGCTAACGTACATTTCTTTTTAAGATCTATATATATTGTAGCTCCTTGAAATCCTGGATTCATGGCCACATATTCTACACCCTCAACACTGGTAATGTTTTTTGTTGAACTTGACTTAGGAATGGATCCTCTTTCCAAATCAATAGAAGCACTCGCTTCTGTAAGCTTCACCAAACGCTTACTGATATCAATTTGATCCCCTACAAACAGAGAGGGGAAGACATCCTTGAGATATGCTCTCGTTGCCTCACCCGGCACATCTCTCAGTGTAGTATACGCCTTCGCCTGTCCTAAGGAGTCCTGCATTTCAACCTCTACGGTAGCATCTTTATGAGTAAAGAAGGCTGGAATCTCTACGCAATTATATTGAGCGCTCTGTGGCAACACAAGCTTTGAAAGGTTACGTTGAACCGTCACGGTCTCATCACCATTCTCGGCTGTCACGATGTTGACAAGGCCCGGATATTCAAAAATCTTGTTATTGGAGAGGTCTACACTGTTGATCTTTGAGGGAAGCAGGGCGAAGTTGAACCCCGGTCCGTAACCATTGTGACTCAGGTTCAGCTCTTTCAGATTGGGGAACACGGAGAGTTCTTTCAAGGCTGCGGTATCAACCTTCGTATCTGACAGGTCAAGAGACGTGGTGTTGACGGCTTTGTCATCAAGGAGCAGATTACCGTTACCATCGAAGGTATAACCCTTGCCCGTGAGAATAGCCTTCAGTCGGGCATTGACAATTGAAGTCTCACTGTAGGACGGTCCATCGTCATCGTTGCTGCACGAACTAAAACCAAGGCAGAGCGCAATAGCTGCGAATGTAAAGAAGCACTTTAAGATTTTCATTTTTTACTATTAGAGTTTATAATTAAATATTACCTTGAATTATGGTCACAAAGGTATTACTTTGAACTGTGGTACAAAGATACAGCGATATTTAATTATGCGCAATACCTAAAAATAATGAAATAGCTTATACTTACTTATAGGTAATTTACCCATAAATGAATATCCGCAATCATCCAAATTAGCAAAGTTTATACAGCCTGGACAATCCT
>UQFS01000030.1 GCA_900540375.1 uncultured Prevotella sp. | reverse complement strand
AACCAAGACGCTCAGAAAAGTGAGCTAAAATTGGCACAACGAACTGGACACCCTAATTAATAACATGGCTATTCATCCGACAACTACCAGTTATCCGTGCGGAAGGCGAATACCGGCAGGCCCATCCTGTTTTTCAGATTGCCAATGATTGTGTTGCCCCAGCAATATCTTACCGCAACAATATTCTTAACCATTGGTGAGCAGACCCTGACTTGCTTTTTATTAACAATCTCTGCATCGGCATGGTGGAAGACCTTGTCAGGGCCAGCCACCTCAAAGCCTGTAATGTCCGGGTTTAACAGGAATCCCTGCTCATTGTGTGAGAAGGAAATGATGGCCTTGTCACCATCGGCCTGCATTGATTTGTAGACAGGTGACCATGGGTCTTTCCATTCCGGCTTGTGGGCGAAATCAACTAACCTGTAACCGATTTCCAACTTATTGCCTGGGTGAATATTCCGTGCCGCCTCTATATCAGTGACAAGATCGTTGGTGCATACCAATCCGCAATGCTCCGTCTCCAAAGCCGCTTCCAACTGCTGGGCTCTCAGGTCTGGAGCCGAATCATTGCTATAGTTGTATGGAGCGATCTCTACCATGTAGAATGGAGCCTTGGGTTCTTTCCATTCGCTGCGCCAGCTTGCGATAAGTTCCTTTTGCTTCTCCGCATAATGGCTGTCGCCCACGTTGTTCTCCCCCTGGTACCAAAGGAAGCCCGCACAGGTGTAGTCTTTCAATGGATACACCATAGCATTATAAAGGAGGCTAGGGTTGGGCCATGCCCATGCGTTTCCTGCATCAGCCTTGACACCCATTTTTTTTGCACTTCGCTCAGGCAGCCATTGCTCGATATAACTGCCTCCCCAGGCAGATACAATGATGCCCACGGGATGATTTACCCTCGATGCCAAATGCATGGCAAAGCTGTAGGCCACCGCACTGAAATGAGGAGTAGCCGCAGGTGAGGCCGGCTCCCATTTGCCCAGACAGGTGGATCGTGGGCTTAATGCCCTTGAGCGCTGTATCATGGTACACCTGACGCGCTGGGTATAGTCGCCGGACTGCTGTATCATCGACTCCGAATGTTCTATGGGACATTCGGGCAGCCAGCCTTTTACCGGCATCTCCATATTGCTCTGCCCGGAGCAAAACCACACATCGCCTATCGCAACATTGTTGATGGTGTATTGTGTGTCTCCTTCCTGCGAGACCGTGATGGTGTAACTTGAGTTAGAGGCATCAGGTGTCGTGAGCTGTGCTGTCCAGCGTCCTTCTGCATCGCTTTTCACGGTTTGCGTCTCTCCGTTCCACGAGGCTTTCACGCTGACGGCGTTGTTGGCATCTGCCCATCCCCAGATGTTCACCTTGCTGTTGTGCTGGAGCACGCAGTTGTCGCTGAAGATGTCAGGCATCCGGATCTGAGCCTTCACTGACGCACAAACCGACAAGAAGAGAAGGGCAAGACACAATATCGTATATCTGTATGTTCTCATGCTATGTTATGTTGACAGAGACAGTCTTGTTCGTCTTCACCGGTATGGTTGCCGGTGAAGACGAAACAGCATCCTTACTTCATAATCTTCTTGCCATTGTGAATGTACAAGCCATGTGACTGAGGCTCGGCCGGCAGCCGCTTACCGTCAATGGAATACCAGGCATCCGTGGCAGCCTTGACGACAGACAGTGTCCTGATCCCTGTCAGCTTATTGCCCACGGTGGTCGTCAAGACCACGTTTGCAACGCCGTTGGAACAGTCTAAGGAGATCGTCAGCGAATCACCCGCCTGGACATTAGCGCCATTCTTATAATACAAGGTACCATCATCATGCCCGTCAACATCCTTGCCCAAGCCTATGCCTATCAGATCGCTCTTGGAGGTAACATGGTAGTCCTGACCCTCAGAGCCACATAATTTCGGCCACCACTGCGATTCCCCATAGAACTGGAATTCGATATTCTGGCTAAACTCCTTTCCTATCACACCTGTCAGTTCATAGTGTTTGGGTGAGGTCTGCGCCATCGAGATGCCGTTTGCCGGTTCCCAGCCCACTTCGTTTTCTGTGGCACTCGGCAATCCTATGCCCAAGCCAATCATATAGATGGCTCCTGTGCCGTCAGCCTGGAGCGTTGCAAGGCTGCCGTCGGCGTTGCAGGAACGTACCTGAAGATATTTTACACCATTGTTATCCTTAGCCTCAACCAGATAGCTGCCGCTGACAGCCTTAAAACGATATTTGCCGTCGGCCGTTATAGAGAAGAAGCTCGGACTGACATAATAATCGTCAGAGATGCCGTCAAAGGCGTAATCACTACCTTGTTTAAGCCATTGAACGGTCGTCGGACTTGGCGTGAGGGTCGAATACGAGCACGGCTTCAAGTCGGTAGTCAGGATAACGTTCCCCTTTTCGCCGGTACAGTCTAAGGTAATAGTAAGGGTGTCGCCGGTCTGCAAGGATCCGGCCTTGTAATACAGTGAGCCATCATCGTGCCCGTCAACATCTTTGCCCAAGCCTATGCCAATAATGTCACTGGTACTTGAGATATGATATTCCTGGCCCGCGGACCCACACAACTTGTGATTCCACGTATTATCCCCGTAAAACTGGAAGTCGATGGTCTGGCCAAATTCCTTGCCCACCACGCCTGTCAACTCATAGTGCATGGACGAGGTTTGTGGCATAGAGACGGCATTCTCCGGTGTCCACCCCACTTGGTTCTCGGCAACCGTGGGTAACCCTATGCCGTTGCCAATCATATAGATGGCTCCCGTACCGTCACCCTGCAGGCTTTTGAGATTGCCGTCAGCATCACAGGCACGCACCTGAAGGTATTTGTAGCCATTGTCTTTCGCTTCGACAAGGTAGTTGCCGCTGACAGCCTTGAAATGGTAAATACCGTCAGTCGTCTTGTAGAAGAAGCTCGGACTGACATAATAGTCCTCATACCCGTCAAAGGTATAGGATGCTCCCTGGTCCAGTGTCTGTACAGTCGTCGCACTGGGCGTAATCTTTGTCTGCGCGTCGGCAGGCATCATGCACATGAGGCCCATGGCCATCATGATAAAAGTACATAGATGTTTCATATCACTATATTTTAGTGGTTAAGTTGTTAAAGTCCTAACGAGTTGATGTAGCCGGAATAGACCTCACAGTTTTCCAGCTTGATGAGGTTCAGATATTCCTCCAAGGCTTGCTTTGCCACTTCAGTGCCACACTTTGCCTTGGCTTCCTCTATCTCCTGCGGCGTGTTTCTTGGTGCCTTTTGGAATTCGATGATCTTGTCCCAGTTCTTCGGCCGCTGGATGCCGATAAACGAGCTGCTCGTGGCTATCATCTTATAGGGCCATATTGTGTAACCGATGTTGTTCTCTTTATAGCGTTTTGCCTGAGTCGTGAGATATTCCCAGGAAGCATGGCCATACTCAGTCAAGATCATCGGCTTGCCCGACTTTTTCCTGAAGGCAACAAAATTGTCAAGCGTAGCGCTCTTGCCCGTATAGTCGTGGCAGGCATAGACCAGCTTGTCATCGAAGGTAAAGTCAGAGAACATGCTGAAGTCGGTGCCATACGATGCTCCGTCGAGCATCACAATGTGGTTCTTGTCTACCTCGCGGATAGCCTTGGCTACCCTGATATACGTTGGTTCCAGCTTGTCGTAGAGGTTCTTGAAGTTGTCGCCAATCGGCTCATTGAACAGCTCGTAACCCAGGATGATGGGCTCGTCCTTATATCTTTCCGCTATCTGTTGCCAAAGGGTGCAAAGCTGTTGCTGATATTCCTCGCTCTCGTAGAGGTAAGGGTAGCCGTCGCTGTCGTCAATGTTCTCGCCCGTCTGACCACCCGGTGCCGCGTGCATGTCGAGTATCAGGTACAGTCCCGTCTCATGGCACCACTTTACCATCTTGTCTATGAGCTGGGAGCCTTCCTGACTGTCGGCAAGTCCCATGTACTTCTCATTGGTGAAAAGCCTGTAGTTGAGTGGCATGCGCACGGTGTTGCATCCCTGCTTGCGGATGAAGCGCAGGTCTTCGAGCGTAATGTAGTTCTCCTTGAATTGCTTCCAGAAATTGTCGGTGAACTCATCCCCTGTCAGTTGTCTGAACGTCTCGTCAATCTCATGGGGAGACACCTTGGTAAATCCCCACATATAGCCCTCCGGCAGCAGCCAGTTGCCTAAGTTTACGCCTTGAACAAAGAGCTTGCTGCCATCGGCCTGAATCAAGTCCTGCCCGCTGATGGAGACGATGCGGCTTGACATACTGGTATTGTCCCCTGCACCATTGCCGTCATTCGATGAATGACAGCCTGTGCAAAACAGCAAGCTCAGAAGAACAACAAAAATAGATTTCTTCATAATTAAGTACGGTTATTTGTATCTGATTAAATTTATTCGCCTTCACCATAGAAGTACACTTCTGAGAAGCTACCCGCATCCGCGTCCCAGCCGCCCCGGCTGACCTCAAGCGTTACGTAGCGGCCCGCTGTCGGTGCCAGGTCAACGTCAATCTCCTGATCCTTACTCAAGTCTAACGTATATTCGCCAACATACTTCCATCTCTGGTCAGAGCTCTTGAACAGGCTTCCCCACACAGAAGCATCAGAGCTTACATAAAGCTTAACCTTCTCCACGAAAGCACCTGGCCACGTTCCGCTTTGGTCTTGCCAGATTCCCATTCGTGTGAACACATGTCTCGTCTTAGTATCTAACATCAGCCAGTGTCGCTTGCTCGGATGTGAGGCGCAAGAACCTGTTCCTTTTGTTTTCCATTTATAATGCCAATGCGTACTCCGGTCTCCGTCGATGGCATTCATGGCACTGCCGTCCGGCTCTCCGTCCTGTTGTGCCTGCTGGGAGCAGGCTGTCGCACTCCAAGCCGACCGGTCGAACCGGGTTCTGCCAAGACCTATCAACGCCACGTAGCGAGATTTCTGTGGAGAGACTGTCAGTGCACTTACTCCCTTGATAGCAAGCGGCAACATGACATATCCCTGGGTTTGCGTACCAAAATTTGTGATGGAGGCATTCACACTTACTTCCTGCCTGTCCGATGTCAGCGTTACCGTTTCCGGGATCTCATATTGAGCGGGCAACTGGTAATGGGTGCCATGCGCTTTGTTAAAGGTCTTCAGATATTCAGCATCGACACCAATGGAGACATTGACTGTCCACTGATTTTCCACGCCTTCTACGCCCACGGGTAACGTCAAACTCAGTGGCTTGGCCGGATTATGATATAAGGTATCGATACCATACTTCTTGAAGCCGACTTGTGGAGCCGTTACATTGTCTATAATTAACGTGTATTGGTTGTGCTCGGCATTGACCGAGTCACTGCTTGTCAGAAGCAGGGGCAACATCCAGCGGGCTTTGGTGTCCTGCTGTGTCAGCTTGTAGATATTGTCGTTGAGCAACTGGACGCTCACCAACTTTCCCGCGTCGTCGGCCGTGAAATCAAGTTGGGCAGTCTCTATCTTATAAGCGCTTTCAGGGAGAACTTTATAATCCCCCTCGCCATATTCCTCGTCAATATCCTGTTGGCTGCGCACGACGATGGAGGCTTGCGTGGCCTTGTTGGGATCCACTCCGCCTTTGCAGACCCTGAAAGAATAGGATGTGTCCTGCCCTGTCACAAACAAACTGACATTTTTGTTGCCACCATCCTTGATATAGAGTATTTGGTCGTACTTGTCATCAAACAGACTTTGCACGCTCTCCTCACTGCATGAGAGGAAGACGGCAGACAAGACGATGCCGGGCAGCAATATGCTTAGATACTTCTTCATTTCCATTTGTTTACAAGTTGTTTTTAATATCCCGGTGCCTGGACAAGTTGCGGATTGGAGTAGAGTTTATCGTCGGGTATAGGCTGTATATACTCCCTGTCGCTCCACGAAAACACCTGCTCTACCTGTGTGGGTACGTTAAAGGTCTCGAAAGAGGGGTTGCTCACTAAGGCGTTCAGCCCCTGGTAGCACTTCCGGCTCATGCGCTCCGCCCCTTGCAGATAACGGCGGATGTCCTCGAAACGCATGCCCTCGAAATATAGCTCGGCAAAGCGCTCGTTGAGAACGGTCTTCAGCAGGGCACCGTCAGCGGCTACACTGTTCGCCGTGACCGGCGGAATGCCCGCGCGCGTCCTGATGCGGTTGAGGTAGTCGATGCCCTCCGACAGATACTCACCACCTAAATGAGCGTCGCATTCGGCAAGCATCAGGTAGAGGTCGCCTAAACGAAAGATGCTGTACGGATGATTCTCCACATCACCAATATTGGAGCCGCCGCCTATCTTCTGGTATCGCACATTGGGATGGACCATCTTCTTGTTCCAGAAACCGGTCTGCGAGTTGTTGTTCTGACCATACTTCGCCGTGTTGTAACCGGCCTCCTGCGCATCCCTTGCATTGACAATCAGCGGGTGCCCGTCAGCGATGACTGGTGAATACTCGTCACCGTCGAACGAGATGGAGGCATAGAAGCGAGGCTCCCTGCCCACGCAGAGGTTGATGATATTCTTGTTGCTCAACCCGGCCGACTTAAACCAGCTCTCCTCCCGGGTAAAGTTCTGATCCTCGGCAGGAAGCACCCCGTCCTTCGTATAGAAATGCTCCACGGTATAGAGTGTCGGGTTGACCATGCCCCAGCCGCCTTTTGCCAGGTTGTTCTCGTCAAGAAGCACATAATGGGGAATAGAAGCCTGACTATGCACCCATCGGTTCAAGACATCAAACGAGGCCCAGATAAACTCCTTGTTTCCCTGGTCGGGTCTGGCTGCCGGTACATAGCGCATTAGCATGACACGCTTGGCAAAGTCCTGCCCAGCCTTGGTCTTGAGGTCGTTGCCGGGGATTTGCGGCAAGGGGATGTTGTCGTTTTTCCGCAAGGTCTCCGACACTGTCGTGTCCATCAACTCGCACCCCGCGCTTTCGGCCTCCTTCACAGCGGCGTAGCAGGCATCGCGCGCCACCTTCCATTTGTTCGGGTCGTAGGTCTTGCTGACCAGCTCCTGTCCGTAGCCGGGTGTCTCAAAGTTCTTGTTCTTCCAGTTCTTTTCCGGGAAGCTGCCGTTCCACAGGGGCGACGCAGCCAACAGCCGCACCTTGGCCTCCAACATTTTGCAGACAGCCTTCGTAGCACGCCCGTAGTAAGCCGGATTGGAGTAGGAAACCGGCAGGTTGGGA
Organism: uncultured Prevotella sp.; assembly: GCA_900540375.1. Lineage (GTDB taxonomy): Bacteria > Bacteroidota > Bacteroidia > Bacteroidales > Bacteroidaceae > Prevotella. The sequence goes on along the minus strand of UQFS01000030.1, from coordinate 40,089 downwards.
TAGGCCTTCTCGCAAAGGTTCACGATGTACTCCACCACGGCATCAAAATGCGAGCGTCCCTTCAGTTGATCCTTAGGCGTGTTCTGGCCTGCCAGCTCGTCCATGATAGGAATCGGCCCATAGGCATTCAGCAACTTATAGTGGTAATAGGCCTTAAGAAACTCGGCCTCGGCAAGATATTGCTCTCTGTCACTGTTGGACAGGTTGTAGACCTTGTAGGCATTCATGTCCCTGATAAACTGGTTGCAATAGCCGATGCCGTCATAGTAAAGATTCCACACGCCATACTGACCGGCGTTTCCGCCAGTGACGAGGTCGCCCTGCTGGTAGCGGAAATAGTCATAGACCGACGTACACTCTACAAACTCGTCGCTTCCCATAAAGGTGTTGCTGTATTGCAGCACACGCGCCTTGTCGCTTTGTATGGTGCCATAGCACCCGTAGAGGTATCTCTGAGCACTTTGCGCGTCAGTGAGCATATCGGTCTCGTCGGCGGTCTCGACAGGCACCACGTCGAGGTAATTGCAGGCTGAGAATGACAGGGTGAGGGCCACGCAGACCATGCCCTTTGCCATTCGCCTTATGATGATTTCTTTGTTCATGATAGTCTTTGGTTTAGAAATGGAATTGTACTCCTATGTTGAACGTCCTTGCTAAGGGATAGGTGTTGTAGTCAAGCTCCGGGTCCCAATACTTGAAGGAGCTCCACAGGGCGAGGTTGTCTCCACTGAAGTAGATTCGGCACAAGGGCAGCGTGTAGCCGATCTCCAAGGTCTTGAAGCGAATGAAGTTGCCGTTCCTCATCCAGAACGTACTGGATACGATGTTGTTCCCGTATTCTGCATGTTGTATACCCATCCTTGGCCAGGCAACGCTCGTGTTGTCGGCACCTGCCGTCCAGTGGCTGTCAGCAATCCATTTCATCAGGTTGCGGTCATTGGACCAGGCGGAGAGGTTGAATGGCTGTATGTTGTAGAACACGTCCAACATAATCTTCCTTTTCGCTGAGCCGTTGAAGAAGACATTGACATCCACTTTCTTATATCTCACGCTCAGGCTGAGACCGTACTGCACTAAAGGCTGCTTGCCATAGGGCGAGATCATGACCTTGTCTTCCGAGTCGATGACCCCGTCACCGTTGACATCCCGGTACTTGATGTCACCGGGCATCACCTTGCTGCCGAAATAGCTTTGGTCGGCATGGTTGGCAATGTCCTCATCATCCTTGAACAGACCGTCGGCGATGTAGCCATAGGTGGCGTTGAGGGGCTTGCCTGTCTCCACCTGCCAGGTGTACTCATAGTCCGGCTCATCCTTGTACACCAGTTTGTTCTTGGCGTAAGTATAGTTGACCTTGGCATCGAAGGTCAGATCCTTGCCGACCTGCTTGTGCCAGCTCAGGCTAAACTCTACACCCTTGTTGTCCACCTTGCCCATGTTGGACCAAGGCTTAACGCCCTGGTAACCCATGATGCGCGGGAACGAGGCCCTTGAGAGCAGGATGCGGCTGCGCTTGTAGTTGAAATAGTCGATGGTGAAATTCAGTTGGTCGAAGAGTTGCAGGTCAAGACCCGCGTCAAACTGCCTGGACCGTTCCCATGAGCCATTGTCCACAGGATAAGCCTTGATCTGCGGGCCATTGGCCTCCATAGAAGTACTGCTCGACATGCCCGTCTTGAAGAAGGGACCTCCGTTCAGACTGACATCGTACTTATACATATAATAAGGTGCACCGGCGTAGATGCCCGTCTCGTCGCTGCCGACAAGACCGTATGAGGCTCTTATCTTGAGATGGCTGACGTATTTGCGAACCGGCTCCCAGAATTTCTCGCCGCTGGCCACCCAGCCCAACGACATGGCCGGGAAGAACTCGAAGCGGTGATGCTTGGCCAGGCGCTCCGTGCCATTATAACCGAAGTTGACCTCAGCCAGGTAACGGTTGTCGTAGTCGTAGGTGAACCTTCCGGAAAAGCCCTGGTTGCACTGCGGCAACACCGCGGAGCGGAACTCACGCATCATATACATCAGCATGCCTGACACATTGTGCTTGCCGAACCGCTGATTATAGTTCAGGCGCGCGTCGAGATAGAAGGTGTTGTCACCACTCTTGGAGACATTGGACTGGCTGATAAAGTCGTCGCCCTGCTGCAGCTGCTCCAGGGTGAAGTTGTCGGCGGCGGCATTGTAGCTGTTGCCTCTGATTCTATACAGATAAGGCTTCAGCGAGCGCGTGTAGCCGGAATAGTACCAGCTGTTGAAGTTGACGAGCATGGTGTAGGAGAGTCCCTTGAGCAGGAAGTCAAGTTTCTGGTCGAGGTTTACCGACACGTTTATCTTGCTCTGGTTTTCCTCCTTGAACGTGTTCAGCATGTTCGCATACGGGTTGGTGAAGTATTCGCTGGACGACATGGCATCGCTGCCAAAGTTGAGGTGGCCGCTGCCATCATCGGGGTAGGTAGCCGGAAAGGAGACAGGGTTGTTGTAGTAGATTTGCCGGAAGATTTCCCCGGCTGAAGTATTTGGAGAGGTTTAGTGCATGATCTGGGCATTCATCCTCAGACCCAGTTTGGTGGTCGATGTCACCTTATATTCGATATTGTTTTGGAACACATAGCGCCACAGGCTATGGTTGTCGTCCATGGAGTAGGTCTTGGGCACTTTCAGCGCACCCTCGTCGTGGTTGGCCTGCAGACTCATGTAATAGGTCACGCGTGAGCCGCCACCCTGGATATTGACATTGGCGCGCTGGCTCTGCGTCCACTTCTTCAGCATCAGGTCGTACCAGTCGACATCGGGATAGACATAAGGGTTCAGCCCCTTTCGCGTGTTTTCTATTTGCAGATCGGTGTACTTGGGCGTGGCCGTCGGATTACGCGACAGCAGTGCCTCGTTGTAAGTCTTCATATAGGTGACACCGTCGGCATATTCCACCACATTGACGGGATGGAGGAACGAATGCTCGTAGGTGACATTGATGCGTGCCCGTGTGTTCTCGGCACCTACTTTCGTGGTGACGAGCATCACGCCGTTGGCGCCACGCGCGCCGTAGATGGCTGTGGCCGAGGCATCCTTCAAGATGCTGAAGCTCTCTATGGTCTCCGGTGGCAGGCTGTTCAGGTCAGCCGATGAAATCTCAACGCCATCCAACAGGATGAGCGGTGTGGCCCGGCCGCCAAACGTGTTGATGCCGCGGATGTAGAACTCCGACGTGGAGCCCGGCTCACCACTGGTGGTGCTCGTGATGAGACCCGACAGTTTGCCGGCTAAGTTGGAGGTGAGGTTGCTGGTGGGCGCGACAAGGTCGGAACCCTTCAGGCTGGAAATGGAGCCTGTCACCGACACTTTCTTCTGAGTACCGGCACCCACGACCACCACCTCGTCGATAACCTCGTTGTCGGTGTGCAACTTCACGTTCAACACGCCGAGATCGTTGACTAACAGGGTCTGTGGTTTATAACCTACATACGAGAAGATGAGCTCCGTATTGTTCGTCACATCTAACGAGTATTTGCCGTCGATGTCGGTGATGGTGCCGTGGCTTTCCTCGCCCTTGGCCTGCACCGTCACGCCAATGAGCGGCTCGCCGGTGTTGGCATCGGTGACAAGACCGGTGAGGCGGTGCGTCTGCGATTGGGTTTGTGTCTTTGCCGGATGCCTGGCCGGACGCGGGGTTTGGGGAGCCGTGGCCCGCTCGATATAAACCTTCTTGCCATTTACGGTATAGGTGCAGCCTGTATCGTTGAGTATCTGCCGCATAACGGTGTCGATGGACTAGCCCCGAAGGTTGAGCGTGATGCGGCGTGACGTGTCGAGTGTTCCGGTGGTATAAAAGAAGGCATAGCCATAGGTCTTCTCCAACAAGGAGAGGGCTTCCTTGACGGTCTTCTTGTGAACCACAAGCGTAATGGCTGTCGGAGGTGCCGTGCTTGCCTTGCACACTAATGAGCCCGGGGCAGCCAGCATCACCGAAAGGGCCGCCAGGGTAAGCCATCGGCCGGTTGAGCTCATGCGCCTTCCGGCAAGAGACAACAGTTCCTCCTTAGGTTTGGTTTTTGGTTTCATATTTTTATAGTCTAAACAATTAGTTCTTCAATAGGTGCCTCGCTGAAGGGATAATCATTTCCCCACGACGTAGCATTTGTTGCCGTCTGTCTTCCAACTGATGGGCACGATACGACTCAAGTCTCTCAGGACGACCTCCAAGCTGTCATTAACGAAGATGGTACAGGAGATTCTCCGCCCACTCATCGACGGATCACAGCTGATGTCTTTGCCGTAGAAGCGTCCTAATCGTCTCAGCACCGTGCCCAATGGGGCATCAGAGAATTGATAGGTGCCGTCTTTCCAAGCCACCAGCGCGGAGGCATCGACGTGCTGCACCTTTTCCTGGCCATCGGAAAGGAGGAGATAGGCATAGTCAGAGTGCAAGCGAACCTCGTGACGCTGAGCGGCACGCTGGGGGCTCACGTTGACAGCACCTTCGCTGAGCACCACCTCACAAGTACTGTCTCGGCGGTAGTCACTGATGCTGAACTTTGTGCCGGTGACGCGGATACGAAGACGATGGGAGTTGACCGTGAAAGGACGCTGACGGTCATGATGCACCTCGAAGTAAGCCTCACCTGTTATCCTCACCGTTCGGGAGTCAGTCTGGAAGGCTTCAGGATACTGCAAGGTGCTGTTCCGGCAGAGCCAGACCTGGGAGCTGTCGGGCAACGTTACTTTTAAGAATTTGTCGTGCGACGCGATCGTTGTCCATGGTGTTGCCTGGCCGTAAGAAGAGAAATGCCAATAACCAAACCCTACAGCGACAAGAACTAAAAGGGTAGCGGCTATCTTAGCAAGGAGTGGCCACAGTGCAGTCTTTCGCGGTTGAGAATGATTCTGAACCTTCTTCAAAGAAATGCGACTGGCAATCTGCTCATAGAGACGGTCGCGGAGCGTGGGGTCAATGTCCTCGTGGCTCTGTTCCCACGTCTCGTCCATCCAGCGGCAGAACGGTCCGTCCTGCCTGAGGCCGCCAAGCAGCTCGTCCATTTCCTTGAGCGAGGCTTCTCCTCTCTGATATTTTCGGAATAATCGGATATATTCTTTTGTAGAAAGCATAACGTTCTTTTGGGTTTTCTATGCAGTGTACAACTGAAAACCGCTTTACCGTTATCCTTCCCCAGTGTTTTAACATGCTTTAATACTCAGCTCATAGCGGCCCGCGCTTATATTGCAATGAAGTGAAGTGGCACGTGGATACAAACGTCAGGATGGTCGATATTAGCCACAGCATACTGATGATAGTAGTTGGGAAGGTTAGGCTCAAAAACTTCATTGACAAGATTAAGAGAATAAACGGGCTTGAGAAGCTCGAAGTTCTCGCTTCTATCCAACTGCCTTACATAAGCTTTAGAGGCATTGAACAACACGCGTTGTTTGAATTCTTCCGACCATATCATTTGCATCTCAACAAGAAACTGCCGGCCCTGCTCATCCTTGCACCTGACATTGATAAAACAAAAACGTCTTATGGTTAAATCGTTAGTATCGTTTTCAGGATGGCTGGCAAAGAATGCTACAGCCTTTGTGATTGGTATCGCTGTGTTTACTTTCTTCTTCCCCACACTGCAAGGACTGATGCCCGGACTGAGTGTCACGTGTCTGGCTGTCATTGTTGGCGGTGTGATCAGCCGCTCACGCTCTTGCCTTGCGCTATCAGTTGCGCTTGGCACAGCATCTCCGGTACGATTCTGGCCGGACTCTATCTGCGTTGGGACCTGCGCCATCCGGCAGCAGTTAAGGCTGCTGAGGCTGAGCGGGCAGCTCTGGTTTCCGAGTCCGTGAGTTCCGAGGCTGTTGAGGCAGAGGACGTCGCGACGAAGTAGAAGTAGAGGAGTCGTTTGACGCTTTGTGAGGCAATATATCAGTGTCTTTTTCGTTACTTAGGTAATGAAGAAGACACTCTTTTTTTTTATGATATTATGGTTGGTTACTTCCTGTGGTGCTGACCGCAATCTTCACCGGGGCGAGAAATATCTCGCTCTCGGAGAGTACTATGACGCAGCCAATGAGTTCCGGCAAGCTTATCAAAAGACTCCGGGCAAGGAGCGGACGAAGCGTGGGCAGATAGCGCGCAAGATGGCGATGTGCTATGACAAGAGTTTGCAGTCGGCACGCGCGCTGGCGGCATGGCGCAATGCCATACGCTATCAGCAGGCCGACACAGCAGACCGTCTGGCTTTCGCGCAGACGCTGATGAAAAACGGCAATTACCGCGAGGCTGAAGAGCAGTTCCAGTTGGTGTTGGACTCACTGCCCAATGACAAGCTGGCACGTGATGGACTCTTCGCTGCCCGCAAGGCTCCAGACATCAAACAGTTGGGTAGCCGGTACACGGTCAAGCGCATGGAGGTGTTCAACTCCCGTCGGGCCGACTATTGTCCTGTGCTGTTTGGTGACGAATTTGACCAGCTCTATTTCACTTCTACCCGCAACGAGGCCCAGGGTGACGAGCTCAGTGGCATCACCGGTACGAAGCAGGGCGATATTTTCTATTCTCAGAAGGATGACAAAGGCAAGTGGTCAAAGCCCGAGGATGTCAGTGGCGGCGTAAACACGGCCTATGACGAGGGCGCCTGCTGCTTTTCCGTTGACGGTCGCGAGATGTATCTCACGCAGTGCGTCACGGATCCTTCCTATCCCCGCTATGCTCAGATTGTGAAGTCCAACCGCTCCGACGCTGCCTGGAGCAAGGCTACGGAGGTGAAGCTGACCGGCGACACGCTGTCGAGCTATGCCCATCCGGCGATCTCGCCCGACGGTGAATGGCTCTATTTCTCGAGTGACATGCCGGACGGAAAGGGCGGTCTCGACATCTGGCGCGTGCGTATCACACCGGCTGGATACGGTGGCGTGGAAAACCTTGGAGAGCCAATCAACACGGCGGGCGACGAAGCTTTTCCGACCTTCCGCCCGAATGGTGACCTCTATTTCTCCAGTAATGGTCATCCCGGGCTTGGTGGTCTTGACATCTTCATCGCCAAGGTGGGTAAGGACGGACGCTATCATCTCTCCCATCCGGGCTATCCGCTCAACTCCCAAGGCGACGATTTCGGCATGACTTTCGAAGGGCCTTACAACCGTGGCTTCTTCTCCAGCAACCGTGGCGACGCCCGCGGTTGGGATCATATCTACTCGTTTGTCAACCCCGAAATCATGCAGACGGTCAAGGGGTGGGTCTACGAGATGGATGGCTATGAGCTTCCTGCCGCCCAGGTTTATGTCGTCGGTGATGACGGTACCAATGAGAAGATGAGTGTGCACAGCGACGGATCGTTCACGAAAGTATTGGATCCCGGTGTCAGCTATCTCTTCCTGGCTACTTGCAAGGGCTACCTCAACCATCAGGAACAGGTCAAGGCGCTGGTCAATCCCAAGGAAAGCCGCGACACGACCCTGCAGTTTGCCTTGGCGAATATCTCTGCGCCGACGCTCATCGACAACATTTTCTACGATTTCGACAAGGCTACGCTACGAGACTCTTCAAAGACAGCACTCGACAAGCTCGTGGCGCTGCTCAAGGAAAATCCTCACGTGACCATCGAGCTCAGTGCCCACTGCGACTACAAGGGTTCCGCGGAGTACAACAAACGGCTGTCGCAGCGGCGCGCCGAGGCTGTGGTGGCTTATCTCATCGCCCATGGTATCGCTGCCGACCGACTCACACCGGTAGGCTATGGAAAAGAGCGTCCGAAGAAGATCAAGAAAAAAATGACCGAGAAATATAAGTGGTTGAAAGAGGGGAATGTCCTCACCGAGGACTTCATCAAGGCTTTGAAGGACAAGAAGAAAGAGGAGATCTGCAACCAGCTCAACCGACGTACCGAGTTCTCCGTGCTGCGCACCACCTATGGACTTTTCGATAAGAATGGCAAGCTCAGGGAGACACCGCAGCCCAAAAAGACGGAGAATAAGCAAGACGACGGTGGTGTGTACTTCGACTTGCAGTGATATATAGGTGAGGAGATCGGCTATTTCATCTATGTCCAAGCAATTGTCATCGCAAGAGCCAAGCCTTATATTGTCAGTACTGTGGTCGAATTACTCCAGTACTTCACCCAAATTACCGCAGTACAAAGTCGGAATTACTCCAGTACTTCGCCGCAATACTCCGTCGGCACCACTGAAGTGCGCCGCCAAAAAGCTTGAAACTGTATGTCTTAAGCAGTATTAAGTCAGATGTTTTAACGTGCAGTCTCTTTGCTGCTACGTTTACTTCTGTGGTAGCTACGGTATTCGTCGAGCGGAATCTCTACATCGGGCTCCACGAGTGTGCCTTGTTTGGGCAGATGGAAACGTAGGTAGCGGATATTCAGTCCACGCTCCATCCACATCTTCTCATAGTAAGTCTGGATAGTGAGCAGTGGGGTACCTACGAGAGCAGAGGGAGTAGCGTGGTAGAGATCCTCTGTGCACATCTCCACGGGCAGTTGGTTTTTCTCAACCATCAGTCGCGTGTAGGTGAAGAGGAAGTTGGAGTCAGTTTTCAGATGCACCAATCCACCGTCGACGAGGAAGTGGCGGTAGCGCTCCATGAAATAGGTAGAGGTGAGTCGCTTGTGTGGATTTTTCATCTGAGGGTCAGAGAATGTCAGCCATATCTCCTGCACCTCATCCTCAGCGAAGAAGCGGTCGATGATCTCTATGCTCGTACGGAGGAATGCCACATTGGTCATTCCTTCCTCCAAGGCCAGTTTGGCTCCTGTCCACATGCGTGCGCCCTTGATGTCCACACCGATGAAATTCATGTCGGGAAAGAGCTTTCCCAGTCCCACGGTATACTCTCCCTTGCCGCAGCCAAGCTCCAGCACGATGGGATTGTCGTTGTGGAAATACTGCTCACGCCAATGGCCTTTCATGTCGAAGGGCACATTGTCGATGACGGAGAATGGATACTCGAAGACGTTGCTCATCGTCTTCATCTCTGCAAACTTGGCTAACTTACCTTTTCCCATATTTTGGAATACTCCAGTTTCTTGTTTCTTGATATAAAAGGAAGAGCTTGTTTGGCTCTTCCTGTGATAGTTTATCGTCTTACTATTTGCAAATATACGGTATTTCCCTGAGATAAGCAAGAAGAGCCATGGAATTTTGTCTTATAGGGGATGAGGAATTCTCTTTTTTCAAAATTCTTGATAAAAGAATAGAAGGTGTTGAAACAAAAAAACCGGGCAAGAAACTTGCCCGGTTCATATATGAATGAAATCTACTTGCTGCTTACTCGATGACAACAGTCGTCCAACCGTGCTTGTCCTCCACGGTGCCGTACTGAATGCCGCGCAGCGTATTGTATAGTTTGGTAGACCATGGTCCCGGCTTGTCACCGAAGACATATTTCTTGCCCGTGTCGAGGTCGTCTAGCTCTGAGATCGGTGAGATTACGGCGGCTGTACCGCAGGCGCCGGCCTCCTCAAAGGTAGGCAGCTCTTCCTCGGTAACCGGGCGACGCTCCACCTTCAAGCCCATGTCCTCAGCAATCTGCATCAGACTCTTGTTGGTGATAGACGGAAGGATAGACGTGCTTTTTGGCGTAACATAGGTACCATTCTTGATGCCAAAGAAGTTGGCGGCGCCACACTCGTCGACGTATTTCTTCTCCTTGGCGTCGAGATAGAACTCACTGCCATAGCCCTTACCGGCTGCGTACATGTGAGCACGCAGAGAAGCGGCGTAGTTGCCACCGACTTTGTACCGGCCTGTACCCAAAGGTGCGGCACGGTCGTAGTCGCGGACGATAGCGTATTTGTTGCAGACAAAGCCACCCTTGAAGTAGGGTCCTACCGGCGTGACGAAGATCATGAACAGATACTCCTCGGAGGGATGCACACCCACTTGTGCGCTCGTACCGATGAGCAGTGGGCGGATATAGAGTGTCGCTCCGCTCTCATAGGTAGGAATATATTCTTGATTGAGGCGTACTACTTTCTTGACCATCTCTTCAAACAGCTCTGTCGGCACCTTCGGCATGACGATTCCCTCGCAGGTGCTCTGCAGGCGCTCGGCGTTATCCTTGACGCGGAAGATACGTACCTTTCCGTCGGGGCAACGGTAAGCTTTCAGTCCCTCGAAAGCCTCCTGTCCATAGTGCAGGCAGGTGGCTGCCATGTGAAGCTTCAGGAATTCGTCGGAGCAGACCTCTATCTCGCCCCACTTACCATCACGATAGTAACAACGAACATTGTAGTCTGTCTTCATGTAACCAAATGACAGATTACCCCAATCTAAATCTTTCATACACAATACGTTTAAAATTGCTTTCTTATAATTTAGTGCAAAATTACATATAATAGTTGTAATTTGCAACTTTCTATCCTATTATTTTGAACAGATAATGAAGATTTATGCGTTTGGTGCGTCTTTCGCTTCCGCTTGTATCTTCTGTATCTCTTCGTCGGTCTTGGTGAGTCGGTCGCGGCAGAGCTTGAGCAACTGCTGCGCGCGCTTCAAGGCCTCGGGCATCTCGTCGATGTCCAACTCATTGTTTTCCAGTTTCTCTACGATGTCTTCCAACTGTCGGATGGCATCCTCATATTTAATTGTTTTCATGGTTTATGCGTGATGGTTTTGCTGATGTGATTGAACGATAGAGGAAACAGCGCCTTTGGCAAAACGAGTCACGATGACGTCGCCCTCTTTGATCATCGAGGCCTCGCGGATGGTCTTGCCATGAAGTGTTGTCAGACTGTAGCCGCGTTGCAGGATAATCTGCGGATCCACGGCTTTCAGCCTCAGGTCGTACTGTTCGAGGCGGTGCTTTTCAGTGTTGAGTTTCTGCGTGAGGGCAGGCAGCGTGCGTCCATGGAGCAACTCGAGACGGTAACGCACCTGAGAGAGCTGTTGCCGCATGAGTGAGAGAATTTGCTGTTCCAGCCGGTCGATGACTGCTCCTTGACGCGTCTTGACAAGGGAGAAAAGCATTGGAATGCGGTGGGCAAGGTGGTTGAGGCGGCTGTGCTCCTGTTGCATGCGTGTGTTGACATACGCCACGACGCGCTGCCCGAGCATTTGTAGATGGTTTTCGGCCTCCGCGAGATGGTCAATGAGAAAGGCTGCTGCTGCCGTCGGCGTCTTCACCCGTTGAAACGAGATCATGTCGAGGATGCTTTCGTCGCGCTCATGTCCGATGCCCGTGATGATGGGCAGGGGGAAGTTGGCCACGTTCTCGGCGAGTGCCAGCGTGTCGAAGCCGCTCATGTCGGCAGTGGCTCCGCCGCCACGGATGATCACCACGGCATCGAAATCATCGGCTCGGTCAAAGATGTCGTTCAGTGCCCGGATGATGCTGCTTTCGACCTGCTCACCCTGCATGACGGCAGGAAAGAGCGTGTAGGAGAAGTAGAAACCGTGGTCGTTGTTGTCGAGTTGGTTGCAGAAATCGCCGAATCCGGCAGCCTGCTTACTGGAGATGACCGCGATGTGCTGGGCGAGAAGCGGGAATCCCAACTGCCGTTGCAGGTCGAAGATGCCTTCTTCCTTGAGCTGACGGATGATCTCCTGCCGCTTGCGGGCCATGTCGCCCATCGTGTAGGTGGGATCGATGTCCTGAACAATCCATGAGAAACCGTAGGCCTCGTGGAAATTGGCTGTGACCAGCAACAGCACTTTCATGCCTGCGTGAAGCGTCTGCCCCGTGACCTGTTCGAAGTGTGTTTTGAGTCTCATCCATACATTGTGCCAGCATTTCGCCGACGCACGAGCCACCGGCGTAGCGGAGTACTCGTCTTTCTGTACCAATTCCATGTAGCAGTGGCCACGCACCTCTCGTGACTCAGACAGTTCGGCTTCGACCCAATAAGGTCTGTCGAGTGTAGCCTCGATGACGCCTCTGACGAGATTGTTGAGTTCGTAAAGTGTTAATGCTTTCATTGTCGGGGTATGGGTATGGTTGTACGTTGGCTTTCCAAGATATGGTTAAAGTCCGGAATGCCGTAGCCGAAGATGTTGTCAGGATGGCGGTAGCGGTTGCCGGCTCTCTTGACCATGTCGATGATCTCGTAAGCTGTCTTGTTAGGCATGGCCTGCCAAAGACACGCCACCATGCCACAGAGGATGGGCGAGGCAAACGATGTGCCGTTGGCATGGATGATCTTCCCGGATCCGTTGACGACCGTGGCTCCCACGCCGAGGGCTGCCACGTCAGGTTTCACACGCCCGTCGATGGAGGGACCAAGTGAGGAGAAGAGCGCGTTGACACTGTCGTCGGAGAGAGCTGCCACCGAGAGAATGTCGAAAGCGTCGGCGGGACAGCCAATGCGCTTCCAAAACTTCATGCCTTCGTTGCCCGCACTGCACACGAGCACTATACCCCGGCTGGCCAGCGTGGAGGCTGAGCGGGAGATGAGCTGTGTCTTGCCGTTCTGGTCGCGATAGTGGATACTTGTGTTTTCGTCGTCAAAGATGGTGTATCCGAGCGATGAGTTGATGATGTCGGCACCGGCGGAGTCAGCGTATTCCGCCGCCTGCGCCCAGTAGTCTTCCTCCACAAGCTGCTCGCTGCGCCCGTCCTCACTGCGCAGAAGCAAATAGGAGGCATCGGGAGCTGTGCCGATGAACACACTGTCGGCATTGGAAGCCATGGTGGAAAGCACCATCGTGCCGTGGCTCAGCAGATGGTAGACATTGTCGTCGTAAGGCCACACGCAGTCGTGCTGCCCGACGATATTGAAGTGGTAATGACGTGCGAGTTTGTCGGTATTCATATATCCGCCGTCGATGACCGCGACGAGGATGCCCTTGCCCCGAAAGCCAGCCTGATGGACTTTACGGCCGTTGAGCATGTCGAGCTGGATAGCTCCTCGGCCATAGAGGTCGCCGGAAGCTTTCTGCCCGAGAGCCTCTTTATCGATGTCGTCGGGGAGCATCACGGTAGTGGAGTCGGGAGCCTTGAATACGCGAATGGAACTTTTGACGTAGGGGAGGGCGCGCAGACGGGTCATGATCGTGGTGTCCTTGGTGCGGACGAGTACGGTATTGTTCCATTTGCTACCACCGATGACCTGTGCTCCTTCACTTCTGAGTCCGTTGAGATAGACAGACGACAATGGCAGGTCGAGGGAGTCGACGGCTATATGCTGGCGCTGGCGGCGGAGAAGTGCTTTTTCGGAGAGATACTTATTGGGATTAGTAAGCGTACCGGGAGAACCCTTCTTGTCGGTTAAAGAAAGACGGTAGATATAGAATTTGCCACCAGGATAGGCAATACGCCCCTTTGCCGCATAAGCACCGACGCTTTGCAGTAAAAAAAAGACAATGATGGCTACGACGTTGCGCATAAAACTAAAAAACTGTTGTTTAGATTTGCAAAAGTACGTGGAAAAAGGCAAAACTCCAAATATTTTTCGTACTTTTGCAATTATATGGAAGCAGATAATAAGAAAGAGACATTGGCGTTGGGCACAAGACCCGTAGGGCATCTGTTGATGCAGTATGCATTGCCGGCAATGGTGGCAATGACTGCGGCTTCGCTCTACAATATCATCGACCGTGTGTTCATCGGTCAAGTGGTGGGTCCAATGGCTATCTCCGGTCTTGCCATCACCTTTCCTTTCATGAATCTTGGTGCCGCTTTCGGCGCAGCGGTAGGTGTTGGCTCGTCAACGTCTATTTCTGTGAAGCTTGGACAACGTGATTATCAAACGGCGGAACAGCTTCTCGGAAACACGGTGACGCTCAACCTCATCATTGGTATTGCTTTCTCCGTGGTCAGCCTTCTCTTCCTCGATCCCATCCTCCGCTTCTTTGGCGCAAGCGACCATACACTCCCTTATGCGCGCGCCTTCATGCAGATCATCCTGCTGGGCAACGTCGTCTCGCACATGTATTATGGTATGAATGCTGTGCTGCGTGCGGTAAGTAAGCCACGCGAGGCGATGATTGCCACCATACTTTCCGTGGGACTGAACATTATTTTTGATTTTGTCTTCATCTATTGGTGGCGTTGGGGCATACGGGGAGCAGCCTTAGGTACTGTTGTCGCCCAAAGCATTGCGCTGGCATGGCAGATGAGATTCTTTGCCGACAAGCGTCAGTTGCTCCATCTCAAGCGTGGCATCTATCGTTTGAAAGGCAGTCTGGTGAAGTTGATCCTGAGCATTGGCGTGTCGCCTTTCCTGATGAACGCCACAGCCTGCATCATTGTCATCTTCATGAACAACCAGTTGGTGCGCTATGGCGGAGACCTTTCTGTTGGCGCTTATGGGGTAGCCAATGCATTGGCTATGGTGTTTATGATGTTTGTCATGGGACTTAACCAGGGTATGCAGCCTATCGCAGGTTATAACTATGGTAGTCAGCAATTCGACCGTCTGCGCCGTGTGGTGGACATCTCCATCATCGCGGGTGTGTGTATCATGACGGTGGGCTGGCTGGTAGCTATGTTTTTGCCGCATGCTGTTGCCCGTCTGTTTACGAGCGATCCACAACTGACAAGGCTGTCGGTGAAGGCCATCCGCATCAACATGCTGATGTTTCCCTTGGTAGGCGCTCAGATGGTGATCACCACTTTCTTTCAGTGCATCGGCAAGGTGAAGCTCAGCATCTTCCTCTCTCTTTCACGTCAGCTCATCATTTTGTTGCCGCTGTTGCTGTTGCTGCCTTTGTTCTTTGGCATCGACGGCGTGTGGTATTCACTGCCGTCGTCGGACTTTCTCGCGGCTGTCATTGCTGCTGTGACGATGATGTTGTTTACCCGGAAACTCAATAAGGAAATTCAATTGACTCAACATGGAGGACAAGAAGATAATCATTAACATCGGCCGGCAGATAGGTTCCGGCGGCCGGGTCATCGCCCGGCAGTTGGCAGAGCAGTTTAACTGTAAGTTCTATGATAAGGAACTTCTCAACTTAGCTGCCAAGGAAAGTGGGTTCTGCGAGAAGTTCTTTGAGCAGAACGATGAGCACAAGGGCTTCCTACGCTCTCTCTTCCATATCCACGGCTCCCTCTTCGGCGAGAGCCCTTACTATAAAAATGAGTTTTCGCAGGAAAGTCTCTACCAGTTTCAGAGCGATGCCATCCGCAAGGCTGCTGAGGAGGACAGTTGCGTGTTCGTGGGACGTACTGCCGACTATGTGCTTCGGGATATGAAAAATACGGTGAACATCTTTATTTCCGCAAATATCGATCAACGGTTGCAGCGCGTTTGCAAACGACATGGCTTTGACAGGGCTACCGGTCGGAAATATATCCACAAGCAAGAGGAGGAGCGCGCTTCCTATTACAATTACTATACAGGCAAGACTTGGGGAGCGGCGGAGAGCTATGACTTGTGCGTCAACTCCAGTGTGCTGGGATTGGAAGGGACATTGGACTTTATCGCCCAATTCATCCGTAAGCGCTTTGATTTGCAGCAACACGAGATTCACTCTGAGATTCAACCTTAACGCCGACAATCTATGAAAAGAATAGCGATCATCAGTGATACTCACGGCTTCTGGGATGAGAAATATGTCACCTATATGGCTGACTGCGATGAGATCTGGCATGCAGGAGATATTGGCAGTCTGTCGCTGGCCAATGCTTTCGAGGATATGCGCCCGCGGTTCCGGGCTGTCTATGGCAACATTGATGATGTGGATGTGCGTGCCCGCTACCCCGAGATTCTACGCTTCAAATGTGAGGATGTCGATGTGTTGATGAAGCATATTGGCGGTTATCCCGGCCATTACGATCCTTCGGTCAGGGAGATGCTGCGACGCAATCCGCCACAGCTTTTCGTTGACGGTCACTCTCATATACTGAGAATCATGCCGGATAAGAAACTCGATCTCCTGCACATCAATCCGGGTGCTGCGGGAATGTCGGGATGGCAATTGGAACGAACCATCGTCAGACTGACTATTGACGGCGACGACTTTCGTGATTGCGAAGTCGTGAAGTTGGGCTCGCGATAAACACCTATATATAATAAGGTGTAGCAATGATGAAATTAGAAAAAATTAAAACGGATATAATATGAAAACTTATCTTGTGACAGGAGCCGCCGGATTCATCGGCTCAAACTTTATCAAGTATCTGCTCCACAAAAAGTATGTGAAAGACGACATTAAGGTCATCATCCTCGATGCATTGACTTATGCCGGAAACCTTGGTACCATCAAGGACGACATCGACAACAAGCGTTGCTTCTTTGTCAAGGGTGACATACGCGACCGTGAGTTGGCTGATAAGCTGTTTGCGGAGAATGATATCGACTATGTGGTGAACTTCGCCGCAGAGAGCCATGTAGACCGTTCGATTGAGGATCCACAGCTCTTCTTGAGCGTGAACATCCTTGGTACACAGAACTTGATGGATGCCGCACGGCGTGCTTGGGTGACGGGTAAGGACACACAGGGCTATCCTACTTGGAAGCCGGGTAAGCGCTATCACCAAGTGTCCACTGACGAGGTCTACGGTGCACTGGGGCAGACAGGTTATTTCACGGAAACAACGCCACTTTGTCCGCATAGTCCTTACTCGGCCAGCAAGGCGAGCGCTGACTTCTTCGTACAGGCTTATCGCGACACCTATCACATGCCGGTGAGCATCACACGATGCTCTAACAACTATGGCCCATACCACTTCCCTGAGAAGCTTATCCCGCTGATCATCAACAATATTCTGCATGGAAAGAAACTGCCGGTTTATGGCGAGGGACTTAACGTACGTGACTGGCTCTATGTCGAAGACCATTGCAAAGCCATTGATCTGGTTGTGCGTGAGGGCAGAACCGGTGAGGTATATAATGTAGGCGGACATAACGAGATGAAGAACATCGACATTGTGAAGCTCACCATCAAGACGATCCACGATATGATGGCTGCAGACAAGAACCTGCGTCATGTATTGAAGAAACAGGTCAAGGATGCCAACGGTGACATTGATATCAGCTGGATCAATGACTCTCTCATCGAGCATGTCGCTGACCGCCTTGGTCATGATGCGCGTTATGCCATCGATCCGACAAAGATCAAGACAGAGCTTGGATGGTATCCCGAGACAAAGTTCGCCGACGGTATTGTCAAGACGATCAAATGGAATTTGGAGAATCAGAAGTGGATAGAAGAGGTTACATCGGGCGACTACCAGAAGTACTACGATATCATGTACGGAAAGGAGCGTCATGGACGCACTTTCTAATCGTTTAGCCGCTTTTCTGCGGTTGATGTGTTCCTCGGCTCTGCTCATCACAGATGGTGACAGGGCCAACATGGATGTACTGCTCACAATGCTTGGTGCTCTTGACAAGGATATTGTCGAAAGCTATTTCGGACTGGGAAACGAGGAGCCTCAGAGCGTGGAGCAGTTGGCTGCCAGGCATCATGTCAGCGTTGAGCAAATGCAGCATATCATTGACATGGACTTGCGTCGCATCGCCATCTCGCCAGAGTGGCAGATGATGTGGCGCAAGCTGCCTGAGTTGGTGAAGAAGCGTGCTGAGGCTATGAAACCATGATCAGCTGATCACTCATCATTGATCATTCGACATTCAACACTGATCATTCATCATTCATCATTCATCATTCATCATTCGTTATCGTTCAACATTCAGAATTATGAAAAAGATATTGTTGTTGGGTTCCGGTGAGCTGGGCAAGGAGTTCACCATTGCTGCCAAGCGTGCGGGGCAGTATGTTATCGCTTGCGACAAGTACGACAATGCACCGGCTATGCAGGTAGCCGATGAGCGTGAGGTGTTCTCTATGCTCGACGGCGACGCACTCACGGCTGTGGCGGAGAAACATCATCCCGATCTCATCGTGCCGGAGATTGAGGCTATCCGTACGGAGCGTCTCTTCGACTTTGAGAAGGAGGGCATTCAGGTGGTGCCGTCGGCTCGCGCTGTCAACTACACGATGAATCGTCGGGCCATCCGCGACTTGGCAGCAAAGGAGTTAGGACTGCGTACAGCCAAGTATTTCTATGCCAAGACTTTCGACGAGTTCAAACATGCAGCTGACGAGATTGGCTTTCCCTGTGTAGTCAAGCCGTTGATGTCCTCGTCGGGTCACGGACAGAGCTATGTCCACAACGACGATGAGCTGAAAGAGGCTTTTTGCGATGCCATGGAGGAAGGACGTGGCGATGTGAAGGAGGTGATCATCGAAGAGTTCATCGATTTCCAGTCTGAGTTCACTTTGCTGACCGTTACCCAAAAGCATGGGCCAACAATCTTCTGTCCGCCTATCGGTCACGTACAGAAAGGCGGTGACTATCGCGAGAGCTGGATGCCTTATGCTATTAGTGATGAGGCGTTGAAGCAGGCTCAGCACATCGCTGCCGAGGTGACGAAGGCGCTCACGGGTTATGGTATCTGGGGTGTGGAGTTTTTCCTCACCAAGCAGGGTGAGGTGATCTTCTCTGAACTCAGTCCCCGTCCGCATGATACGGGCATGGTGACGTTGAGTCATTGCACCAACCTCAGTGAGTTTGAACTGCACTTCCGTGCTGTGATGGGACTGGGCATCCCAGCCATCCACCTTGAGCACAGCGGCGCCTCGGCTGTGGTACTTTCACCCGTAGACAGCGATAAGCCGCTAAGCTACAACTTGGAGGATGTCTGTCGTGAGGATCACGCCCGTGTGCGCATCTTCGGTAAACCTGTGGCACATGTTGGTCGCCGCATGGGTGTCGTGGTTTGTTACGACAAGGTCGGCTGCGACATGGATGCATTGCGCGACAAGACCAAGCGCCTGGCAAAGACAGTGCTTGGCACGGATCCGTACATGAAGAAATAGAAGTTAAGCTTAGAAAAAAATAGTATGAACCGGTTGGCTTTGCGTTTCTGCGCAAGGTCACCGGTCATCTGTTCCATAGCCTTTTCAGAGAAAAAGGCAATGAGATACTTATCGGTGTTCTCTGTTCTTATCTGCCTGAGCGCACAGGAATATTGTTGTAGGTGCGAGTGTCCCTTATACGCTTATGGTTGCATAATCTACTCATTTTCCTTGGATTTTCAAAACATTGAGGAACCCTTTTTGTCTTTTGAGCCTTATTTTCTCATCTTCAATACTTTCTCTTTCAGTTTCTCCCATAGCCGTGCCTTGCTTCTAAGAATCCGTAGGGAGGCAAAGAGACTGAGTATACACAGTGTGATGCCGACTAACCAGTAGATCACAGGCTGGTGAATGAATGTGGTGGCGTAGGCACCCATGCCGATGGGTAATTGGCATGCAGTGATGCGGGTCACGCCTTTTGACAGGCGGTAGCCATAACGCCGACGCATACAGACAGCGAGGAGGAAGAAATCGAAAATAGCCACAGACAGTAAGGCAAGACCCATGCCTACAAGACCCATCCAGCAGAAGAAGATTACAGAAAGCGCTACAAAGACGATGGCATAGATGCCCTCCATGAGCAAATAGAACCGGGAGTCGCCGCGGGACAGCGGTAGGTAGGCGATAGGAAGCTTGATGGCGCGAAGGTACATCGCCAACACGGTGAGCTGAGCCATACCGAGTACGGGTAGAAAAGCACGGGAATAGAGTAGAGGGATGATGATGGGAAGTCCGATGATAAAGGCCGATAGCAAGGGTGAGACGAGTAGGAGGGACACCTCGATCTGTTTGTTTACCACGTCGTTGAGTGCGCTGCCTATTGTCTGGACGGCGGACAGACGTGGAAAGTAGTCTGTTTCCATGGCTGAGAAGACCATGCCGGCATAGGTGAACGCCATCATGTAGCCGGCATTGTAGAGACCGAGAATTTCCTGCGAACCAGCGTTGTTGAGGTACGACCGGACGAGAAACTCGCTGCCACTGCCAAAAATCCCCGCAAAAAGAAAGGCCGTGCCGAGTTTCACCATACTGATGCCCTTGCGGAGTACTGACCGGCGAAGCGAGAAGCGGGGCGGATGACTGCGGAAGGAGAAATGGATGGTGATGAGCATCTGCGCGAGTGCCATCAGTATCAACGATGGGACGATGGCCGCTGCGCGCCATATATAATAAATAGGTATAGACACAATGAGAGCGGCAATGATGCTGTAAACCGACTGCCGTGCAAGGTTGCCGAGCTCACGGGTGCCCTTCATGATAGCGAGCTCGCCGCCCGTGAGTGCCGTCAATGCTACCACGGGTGACAGTAGGGCAAAGTGCAGCGTGTGGTTGCCCCAGCCGAATGTCCACTTGCTGAGCAGTGGGCTGAGCACTATACATAGCAACATGCCCATCAAAGCTGTCAGGAGACTCCATGAGCGCACCACCTTGATAGATCGTTCCAGCACTGCACGGTCTTGCTGCTCATAGGCGGTGGATATGTTTTTTACAGCACTCATACCGAGTCCAAGATTGGTGGAGTCACCAAGAAAGCGGATGGTGGAGTTGAACAGCGAGAGCAGTCCCATGCCATAGGGACCGAGGAAGAGTGCTACGAACTTGTTGCGTACAAGGGCGATCAAAATGTTCAGTCCTTGCACACCGCCGAAGATACTGGTGTATTTCAGTATATGCGTATAGGTGTTTTGCGTTTTCTCGTTGTCCATTGCTTAGTTTTAACGCTGTTGTCCGTCTTTTATTGTTTGAGCGTCAACAATGCCCGACTATATTGGCTCTTTGCCAAAATAAAACAAAAGGAACAGCGTTAAAGAAATATGAAACCATTAGGAAAGATCATATCGCTTAGAAAGATAGCCGATCCGCGCGGCAATCTCACGGTGGTGGAACAAGCAAAGGATATTCCTTTCAATGTCAGCAGGGTCTATTGGACATACGACATTCCCACCGACGCAGAGCGAGGAGGCCATGCCCATATCCACTGCCGTGAGCTGATCGTCTCGGTGAGTGGTGCTTTCACCGTGATGCTCGACGATGGATGCAGAAGGCAACAGTATATGCTCACTAAACCTTACGAAGGTCTCCTTGTAGATACGGGCATTTGGCGCACGTTGGAGAAGTTCTCGTCGGGAGCTGTATGCCTCGTGCTGGCTGAAGATCCTTTCGATGAGAGCGACTATATCTATGATTATCAAGATTTTCTCACTTATAAAACAAACAATCCATGAACAAAGAGTATACCTCTAAGAATGACATCTTCATTTTTATCGTTATTTGTATGATTGGCGCCTCGGTAGCTTCCATCAAAGCTGCTATGGAAAGTGGAGCCCTTTTGTCATGGCTGACTGCCCTATTAGTCGTGGTTATTTGTGTGGCTGTGTTTCTTCCGCTTTATCCTACCAGATACATCATCGACGGTGACGACCTCCTCATCCGTTATGGCTTTCAGCGTAAGCGTATCTCTATCTCGCAGATTATCTATGTACGGCGCAGCCACAATGGGTTGGCTTCTCCTGCCTTGTCGCTTGACCGATTGGAGATCATCTTCAATGGAAAGTCTACAGACAGCATTCTGATTTCGCCGTGCAACAGAAAAGATTTTGTGGAAGACCTTAAGGCAATAAATCCTAATATCGATATATCCAAGGCTTTGTAAATGTTTGACATCAGACGATACACCGACAACGACAGTACGGTATGGAACGACTTTGTAGCGCAGTCGAAGCAGGGCACTTTTCTCTTCGACAGGCGGTACATGGACTACCACCGCGACCGTTTTGCCGACTACTCACTGCTCTTCTATAAGAAAGATAAACTCTATGCCTTGTTGCCAGCCAATATCGACGGCGACACGCTTTGGTCACATCAGGGACTGACCTACGGTGGATTGATCACCGATAAGCATGCTACGACAGCCGAAGTGTGTACCCTCTTTGCAGAACTCAATACCTATCTTTATGACCACGGAATCCGCCACGTGGTCTATAAGGCTATGCCATGGATCTATCAGCAGTTGTCGGCGGAAGAGGATCTCTATGCACTCTTCAACCGCTGTCATGCTCAGCTGATGGTGCGCAATGTGTCATCGGCAGTTGTGCAGGAGCATCCGCTCAAGTGGCATCGCGACCGGCACTATGGAGCAAACAAGGCTCGCACTGACGGGATTGTTGTAAAGCAGGACGACAAAGCCTATTCTGACTTTTGGCAGGTGCTTGAAGATAATCTGCAAGCTACTTATCAGGCTCATCCGGTTCATAGCTTAAAAGAAATAGTCAGGCTCCATTCAGCCTTCCCCGATCAGATCAAGTTATATGTGGCACGTCTCAATGGCAAGGTTGTTGGAGGCTCGCTCTTGTACGTCACGCCACAGGTGGTGCATTCACAATATATCTCGGCAACACCCGAAGGTAAGCATCTCCATGCTATCGATGCGATATTCCGCAAAGTGTTGGGTGAGGATTATAGGAATTGTCGATACTTCGACTTTGGTACATCTAATGAGGATCGTGGGCATTATCTCAATGAGGGTCTTATCTATCAAAAGGAAGGTTTTGGTGGCCGTGCCGTATGCTACGATTGGTATTCATGGAATGTTGAGCGAAGAATGTCGAGTGATGAATATTGAATGATGACTTGTTTGGATGCACAATGATAAGTTACGAATGATGAATGTTAAATGCGTAGAATTTAATCAAAGTGAGCAGATGCATATCCCTTACCTATCTTTGCAAAAGGTCACGGCGCAGCATCAGGACGAGATAGAGGCGGCTGTGAAGCAGGTCATCGAAAGTGGCTGGTATCTCCATGGTGAGGCGATACGACGATTCGAGAACGAATATGCCCGGTATATCGGCACACGATATTGTGTGAGTTGCAGCAATGGACTCGATGCGCTGACGCTTATCTTTCGTGCTTATAAAGAATTAGGTAAGTTACGGGATGGTGATGAAGTCATCGTGCCGGCCAATACCTATATAGCTTCTATCCTCTCCATCACTGAAAACGGATTGAAACCTGTACTCGTGGAACCACGAATTGATACGCTTGAGCTTGATGACAGCCAGCTTGAGAATCATATCGGTGACCGCATGCATGCTGTGTTGCTGGTGCATCTCTATGGTCGTAGTGCCATGACGCATCAGATTGCCGATTTCTGTCATCGCCATCATCTGTTACTCATTGAAGATAACGCACAGGCACATGGATGTATGTTCAACGGGCATCGTACGGGCTCTTTGGGGGATGTTGCGGCGCATAGCTTCTATCCTGGCAAGAATCTTGGTGCCTTAGGTGACGCAGGAGCTATCACCACCGATGATGCTTCTTTGGCTGATCTCTGTCGGGCTTTGGGCAATTACGGTTCTTCGCGCAAGTATGTCTTCCCCTATAAAGGCCGCAACAGCCGCATGGATGAGATACAGGCAGCTGTGCTCTCCGTGAAGTTGCGTTACCTGGATGCTGACAATCGGCGACGTAGGCAGATTGCCACTTATTATGCCCAGCATATATCCAACCCCAAGGTCATGTTTCCCGGTGCTGAGGCTTGGCTACGTGGAGACGTGGATCATGTTTTCCACATCTTTCCCGTGCTCTGTGCTTGTCGTAATGAGTTGCAGGAATATTTGAAACAAAAGGGTATTGGCACGATGATTCATTATCCTATTCCGCCACATCAGCAAGACTGCTACCCGGAGTGGCATACGCTCTCATTGCCCATTACGGAACGTATTCATCGTGAAGAGCTGAGCATTCCATGCAATCAGACGATGACGGATGAGGAAGTCCGCTATGTGGTGGAGGCCATCAATTTCTTTCTTATGACTGCGTAACTATGGTCTACTGTGCCATAAACCGATTTGCTGATATACCAAGTCATCAGTTTAGCGATTCGGTTGATGAGTGGGACAATACGGCTTAGATCCGGTGAAGCGTGCCGATAGTCTTCTATCAGGTCAATGCCTTTAACAGAATCCCTAAAGTCGAGAGAAAGGAGGCAACGTTCATGTCTTTTGTAAATAGTTCAAAAGAAGCAGGAAGGAAGCCCTTCCTGCTCTTTTTTGCTTAGCTCAGCACCAACACGGTGACACCACGGGCAGCCTGTGCACCCATGACGAGCGCCTGTTCTATATCGGCTGTCTTTGACGGTCCGCTGATAAACGTACCGAAGTTATAGCGTGGATCCATCTCAATGCGATGGTACGCCTCGTGCATGTTGTTGACGATGTTTTGCTTGTCGAGGATGATGACGAGATATTCCGAGATGAAGCAAACGGCTTTCTCCTTCATCGTTTGTGGCACCCAGATGCAAGCATTCTCGGCCACGCCGAGTTGTCCTTCGATGATACCCACGTCGGTGCCGTTGAGATCCTGAGCTTCTGCCACAGTGTCGGGATTGTGCTGGGCGATGGAGATGTAAGGCAGGTTGCTGGCAAATATCTTGGCATTAGGGTAGAGGTTGCAAATGATCTGATTGAGATCGTCGGTCTTTCGTGCCTCCACGATGCGGCCACCTACAGTCTTGGTCATCTCAGCAAACTGCTGATAAGGGTCAGCATAGGTGATGCCGTGGAGATCGTCCATGGCAGGCATATCGTATTGTACCTTGGTGTTGGCGCGTAGTTTCTGGAGCAATTCTTCTTTTCTCATTGCTTGTCGTAACTTTGATAACTGTTATTCCGAGTCGTTTGACATCATTGTCAATTTATTACTAATCGCTTGACGTCGTAGACTATTTCTTCTTTTTTTGCTGCTCTTTCCACCAGCTATGAAACGACTGGTTGGCAAACTTTGGCTTGGCGTGCCCCAGCCCCCATGGATTGAGGTGGCTGTAGTGGGTGAGCATCTCCGGCACGAAGTTGGCCAGTGGTGACAACTTCAGCGCATCGGTGTAGAGCGTTGGATGGTCGAAGAGCAGTTCCATGCCTTCCGACATGAACTTCTTGAGGTGATCAGCCTTGCCAATGCTGTCGAGGCTTTGTCGCCAGAGGTAGATTTGTGAGCCGGGTTTTACCTCAGCCGGGCACACATTGTCGCAGCTCAGGCAGAGCGAGCAGGCCGATACGTTGTCGCTGTAGCGGCGTGCATTAGCCAGCATACCCAAGTCGACACCGATAGGACCCGGAATGAAATAGGTGTAGCTCGCACCGGTAGAGCGGCGATAGACCGGACACGTGTTCATGCAGGCACCGCAACGGATGCATTTCAGTGTCTCCCAGTGCTCGGGATTGGCCAGTGCGTCGCTGCGCCAATTGTCAAGAAGCACCACGTGCATCTCGGCGCCGGGACGTGCCTGACGGAAGTGTGACGTGAAGCCGGTGGTTGGCTGTCCTGTGGCACTGCGGCAGAGCAGACGCTGGAACACAGCCAGACTCTCATAGTCGGGCACAAGTTTTTCAATGCCCATCGTCACGATATGCAGTTTCGGCATAGACGTCGTCATGTCGGCATTGCCCTCATTGGTGCAGACGACGATGTCACCAGTCTTAGCTACGCCAAAGTTGCAACCGGTCAGACCGGCATCTGCTTCCATGAACTCATGGCGCAGGCTCTTGCGGGCGCAGTAGGTGAGATAGGTCGGGTCGGTATTTCCTTTGTCTGTGGATATGCCTTTGGCCTCAAAGGTGTGAGCCACCTCTTCCTTCGTGATGTGCATGGCCGGTACCACGATATGTGCCGGAGCACGGTGCATCAGTTGCAGGATGCGCTCGCCGAGGTCGGTCTCCACCACGTCAATGCCGCGCTGCTCGAGGTAGGCGTTGAGTCCGCATTCCTCGGTGAGCATTGACTTCGACTTCACCATCTTCGTCACTTTATGCGATTCAAGGATGCCGTAGACCATCTCGTTGAGTTCGTTGGCGTCTTTGGCCCAATGGACGATAACGCCACGGCTTTCGAGCTGACTGCTGAACTGCTCCAAGTAGTCGGCCAGATGGGTGAGGGTATGGCGCTTGATGGCTGAGGCATGGTCGCGCAGGCTCTCCCATTCCGGCAGACCCTTGGCCATCTTGTCACGGCCTTGTCGCAACTGCCAGAAAGTAGCGTCATGGTGATCGACCTTGTCGCGCTGCTTCAATATTTTGTGTGCTCTTTCTGAATGTATAGTGCTCATAATGCTTAGATACCGTTAGCTAATATTTGTGCGACATGGATAAACTTGATAGGCTTCTTCTTCCGTCGTGCGATGCCTTCCATGTGCATCAGGCAGGAAGAGTCGGGACCGGTGATATACTCGGCTCCTGTGGCCATGTGGCGTTCGATCTTGTTTTCGCCCATGCGCACCGACACGTCAGGCTCTTCCACGGAGAACATGCCGCCGAAGCCGCAGCACTCGTCTACGCGCTCCGGTTCTTTGATGGTGATGCCCTCTTTGAGTTGCAGCAGGTCTATGATCTTATTGTATTTGGGGATGTTACGTTCTGACGGTGACGACAGTCCCAGCTCACGCACTCCGTGACAACTGTTGTGCACGCTGACTACATGGGGAAAGCTGCCAGGAAGGCTCTTCACCTTCGCGATGTCGTGCAGAAACTCTACGATGTCCACAGTGTTCTTCGGCGTGACACATGGGTGGTCTTGAGGCAACAGCCGTGGATAGTTGACGCGCACAAAGGCGGCGCAGGAGGCTGAAGGAGCGACTACATAGTCGAATCTTGAAAACATCTCCTCAAAGCTGTTGGCAAGGTGCTTGGCCATCGGCTCAAAGCCGGCATTAGCCATCGGCTGGCCGCAACAAGTCTGTCGCTCGGGATAGGTCACGTCCAGTCCAAGATGGCACAATAGTTTATATGTAGCCTTTCCGACCTCAGGATACAAAGCGTCTACATAGCAGGGTATAAACAATCCTATTTCCATTTCTCACTTAATTCTAACCCTACAAAATTAATTATTTTTTTTCTAACTTACCATTGCTTTGCACAACTTTAACCATATAATTTTTGCATTCATCCTTTGCCCGAAGTCTGATCTTTATTTTAGACTGTGTTCAAATAGCAAGCAGAGCTGTATGCAAGTCTGACATGACTCTAAATTTCTTATGTTTTTTTCTCAGTTCGGAGATTATTTCGTACTTTTGTATTTCAAATAGACATACCACTGAATATATGATCGTTTGTACAGCGGAGAAACCGAGCGTAGCAAAAGACATCGCGCGCATCTTGGGTGCCAACGTACCTAAGAATGGCTATATGGAAGGCAACGGCTACCAGGTGACATGGACTTTCGGACATCTGTGTGAGCTGAAGGAGCCCAATGACTATCAGGTGAACTGGCGTTATTGGACGCTGGCCGCCCTGCCGATGATTCCGTCGCGCTTTGGCATCAAGCTCATCCCTGAGGAAACGATCAAACGGCAGTTCGATGTGATAGCCTCCTTGTATAGCAAGGCCGACGAGATTGTC
Organism: uncultured Prevotella sp.; assembly: GCA_900540375.1. Lineage (GTDB taxonomy): Bacteria > Bacteroidota > Bacteroidia > Bacteroidales > Bacteroidaceae > Prevotella. Next base: position 12,895 of record UQFS01000030.1, on the reverse strand, counting down.
AACTGCGGTGATGCCGGACAGGAAGGTGAGCTTATCCAGCGTTGGGTGATGCAGCTCGCCGGAGTGAAGTGCCCGGTCAAGCGGCTGTGGATTTCGTCTATGACCGATGAGGCCATCCGCGAAGGTTTTCAAAACTTGAAAGAGCAGAAGGACTACGAGAGCCTTTACATGGCAGGATTGAGCCGGGCCATCGGCGACTGGCTGCTGGGGATGAACTGTACGCGTCTCTATACTTGCATGTACGGCCGCAACCATCAAGTGCTCTCCATCGGTCGAGTACAGACGCCGACCTTGGCTTTGATTGTCAACCGGCAGAAGGAGATCGACAATTTCAAGCCGGAGCCCTATTGGGTGCTCTCCACGGTCTATCGTGACACGCTGTTCACTGCCACAGCAGGCAAATATACCAGTAAGGAAGAAGGTGAGCTGGCCTTCTCGCTTATCCAGGATAAACCTTTTGAAGTCACCGATGTGCAGAAGAAGCAGGGTAAGGAGGCATCGCGACAACTCTATGACCTCACATCGTTGCAGGTCGACTGCAACCGTAAGTTCGGCTTCTCTGCTGAGATGACGCTCAACCTCATACAGGCCCTCTATGAGAAGAAGTTAACCACCTATCCGCGTGTTGACACGCAATATCTGTCCGATGACATCTATCCGAAATGCCCGGGAATACTCAATGGTGTCAGTCAGATGACCAAAGCCGGACAGAGGCCTTATCTGCAAATCATCAAGGACTTGGCTGCCTTCAGCAAGAAGCTGCCGAAGTCGAAGCGAGTCTTTGACACTTCCAAGGTCACCGACCACCATGCCATCATCCCTACAGGCCAGGTCCCGAGCGGACTGAGCGATGCTGAGATGAAAGTCTACGATCTCATTGCCCGTCGTTTCATAGCCGTGTTTTACCCTGACTGTAAGTTCGCTACGACCACGGTTAAGGGTAAGGTCGACAAGGTGGAGTTCAAGACCAGCGGTAAGGAGATCCTCTCGCCGGGCTGGCGTGCCGTGTATGCCAAGGACGAACTGGCACAGACGTCGGAAGACGGTAAACCCTCGGACGAGGAGAAGACGTTGCCAGCCTTTGTCAAAGGAGAGTCGGGATCTCATAAGCCTACACTGACGGAAAAGATGACGCAGCCGCCGAAACACTATACCGAAGCCTCGCTGCTGCGTGCCATGGAAACCGCCGGCAAGTTTGTCGACGACGAGGAACTGCGTGCGGCGATGAAGGAAAACGGCATCGGGCGGCCTTCGTCGCGTGCCGGCATCATCGAAACGCTGTTCAAGCGGCACTATATCCGTCGTGAGCGTAAGAACCTCGTGGCTACCCCCACGGGCATCCAGCTTATCGACACCATCCATGAGAAACTGCTCACCAGTTGCGAGCTCACGGGTATTTGGGAGAAGAAACTCCGAGACATCGAGCACCGCGAATACTCGCCACAGCTCTTCATCGACGGACTGAAGGAGCAGGTGACAAAGATCGTACAGGACGTGCTGCACGATAACAGTAACCGACAGATAGCAAGTGGAGAGCTGGAGTCCGCTCCTAAACCATCCGGACCGAAGAAGGGTGGGGCGGGATCTGCCAAGCAGAGCACTAAAAGATCGGCAGAAGCTCGTAAAAAGGCCGCGCCGTCTGCTGCAGCCTCGACTTCTGCCGCTGCTACTCTTACTTCTGTTTCCGTGCTCACCAAAGGCAAACTCAAAGTCGGTGACCCTTGCCCCAAGTGCCATCAGGGCCATATCATCCAGGGCAAGACCGCTCTCGGTTGCTCAAGGTGGCGTGAAGGCTGTGACTTCCGCCAGCCTTTGTGAATTTAAAGAGGCATCATGTCAACTTGGACATGAGCTGATAACTGTCTAATTTAAGTGTTGAGGCCAAGCTCCCGCTACTTAGCCTGGCTGCTCAACTTCTTTTGTTTTGCCAATTCGATCTTGGTTCTCATAGCTTGCATGTGATCGAAGGCGCGCTTGCGGGTTGCTGCAATCTGGTAGCGATAGACCATGCACGTGGTGAGGAAATAGACAAAAGCCTGGATCCACAGTGCATGATACTCCACGCTGATGTCCTGCAGTGTGGCTCCCATTGAAGAAATACGCAGAAATCCCCTCACGCCAAACGTTGAGGGCACAATGCACGCTACTCCCTGCCAAAAGCCGGGGATGTTGGACTGTGGCCAGCTGACACCGGTCATAAACAAGAAGGGTACAGAGGTGAAGACCACCAACAGCATCACATTCTCACGGTAGCGCACCATACACGACAGCGTCATCCCGAAGAAGATGCACGACAGCAGATAGGGTACCATCAGACCGAGTATTGTCCAAGGTGTCACCAACGAAATGTAGTGAAACAGGCGCGGCACGACCAGACTGATGTAAGCGGCCATGACCATGTACACCATGAAGTAGCACCACGATTTACCGAGTACAATACGGAAGATACCATTGTAGTGCTTTGAGATGGGCACAAGATCTTGGTAGCGGTTGTTCTCACGGGCTGTACCGGCAGCGAGTCCTATGCCCAAGAGCAGCGTCTGTTGCAGGATGAGCATCAGCACGCCCGGGATGATCGCGTTGCCGTATCCGTCGGTGATATTGAAGACCGGCACTTCGTCGAAGTCCAGTGGCTTGGTGGTGATTTCGTCATCGCGGTTGGTGAAGCCGTTGCTCTGCTTGAGCTGTATGCGGCTGTTCATCTCCCCTGCCACAGCCATGGCGGTCTGATAGATCGCCTTGTAGTGGAGCATCAGGCTCATGTCACAATATAGGCTTACAGTGGCCTGCTCGCCGCGTCCCAGTCTGCGCTCGAAATCCTCGGGGAAATAGAGTGCGCCATGCACCTGCTGTTTGCCAATGAGCTCTTTGGCATCGTCAAGCGAGTTGCACATATAGGCCACCTTCACGTCAGAACCTGCATCGTAGTGACGGATGAACTCGCGTGAGGCTGCGGAGTGCGACAAGTCCACGACAGCCACCGGCACGTCTCTGACCACCTCGTTGTTGTAGATCCACGAATAGAGTAGGGGATAGAACAGCGGCACGAGGACGCAGAAGATCAGCACGCCTTCATCGGTCACGAGGCCGCGCATCTCCTTTACGCAGATATAGCAGGTGTCAAGGAGTCCTTGCTTGACTTGACGGAAAAAGCTCTCGTTTTGCATGGCTTAGGGGATATATACGTATACCAGCATTGCCCTCTTGATATTTCTTATTGTGAAGATGGGCAGCACTGCTATCATCAATAGGAACATAATGTTGAACCAAGCGTAAGACAGCGGGTAGCCGTTGAACTCGCACATCTGGTACAACATGAAATAATGGCGCAGTGGGAACATCTGTGCGATGGACTGTATCTCGGGATCCATGGCCGACAGCGGATAGGTAGCACCGGCCACAGAGAAACTCAGCACGGACCACAGGGCGCTGATCGAGATGGACATACGCAAGGACGGCATCAGTCCGAAGGCGAAGATGCCAAATCCCTGACAAGCCAGGACGCTGAGAAGTCCCATCAACAGCAGGGGTACGACACCGCCCGGATGCGGAAAGTCCAGCGTGTGGAAGATGTAGAACTCGAAGCCATACATCATCGTGAGAAAGAGCAGCGTCATTGGCAGCATCTTGCCCGCGATGGCGATATAGATGTTGTTGCCCGCCATCTTCATCAGTTGGCGTGAGCGTTTGAATTTCAGCTCTGTGCCGATGGTGTAAGGCGTGAGCAGGAAGATGAAGACCATGAGCACGCCCGGTGTCATACTGGTGGTCAGATAGATGTTATAGCTCAACCATGGATTGTTGATCAGATGGGTGTCTACGTTGATGGGCTGCAAAAATGTGCGCACCTCATCGTTGGTCTTTCCGACAGCCTGTAGTTTTGTCTTTCCTACAGCCGCCGAGCCCAGCGAGCAGATTGTCTTTAAGTCTTTGAAAAGCATATTGCCCGCCACGAGTGTCACATTGCTGTAATAGAACGAGACCTTAGGCTGAGTGCTTGTCATCAGTCCGCTCGTCGTTCCTTTCGGGATATAGAGAAAGGCAAAGATCTCGTTACGTTGGATAGCCTCACGGGCAGCGTTGACGTTAGGATAATAGCCGACGACCTTCGACGACTGGAAAGCGTCGAGTTGTCGCACCATTGCGCGCGTGGTAGTGGTGTTGTCCTGATCCACGATGCCGATAGGCATGTCGGTAGGCTGACCGCCTGCCATCAGCGAGGTGAAGAAGATGATGACGAGGATGGGAAAGACCACCGTGCAGAATCCGTAAATAGGATTTCTGCGCATAATCCCCACCTCCCGCAGTGAGATGTGATAGATGCGGGAGAGTACCTCGTGGAGCGACATGCTCTTGGGGCGATAGGTGTTGAGGCGATTCTCTTTCAATCTATTGCGTTATTTCTTGGTGTTCTTGATGATCAGCGACATGCCGGGGCGCAACCCGTCGAACTTGTTGACGAAGTGGGCCTTCACCTCGAAGGTCTTCAGGTCGTACTGTCCGTTGCTCTTTGTGGCTTTCCAGACAGCATAGGAACCCTCGTCCTTGATGTCGTAGACTTTCATCTTTACGTTTTTGTTGAAAGCCGGAGAGAAAGCCGTGAACTCGTCGCCGGCCTTCAAGCCTTTCAGTTGGTCTTCACGCACGTTGAAGGTTCCCCACATGTCCGACATGATGTTGATGTTCATGATCGGGGAGCCCATACCGACCAATTCCCCCACTTTGGGATAGACATCGCTGACCTCGCCTTCCACGGGAGAGATCTGTACGGTCTCTCTGAGGATCGACTTCACGACATCGACAGCACTCTTGGCGGCCTGGGTGTTCTTGGCGGCGGCGATCTTCTCCTGCTTGCGTGCACCACTCTTGGCCAACTCATACTGGCTTTGTGTGACCTTCACCTGCGCTTCTGCGGCTTTGAAGGCTGCCAGCGCCTCATCGCGCTTCTGTGCACTCATCACGCCCTCGTTGTAGAGATTCTGCATACGGGTGTAGGTCTTTCGTGCGATGTCCTCAGCGGCCATTGCCTGCTGCATTAGGTCATAGGCACTTTGTATCTGTTCCTTGCGCGCGCCCTCATCGGTCAGATTTCTGATAGCCTGAGTGGCACCCTCGGTGGCTTCCGCCACTCTCTGCTGAGCGTTGGCCTCAGGAATCTGCAGGATGGCAAGCGTGTCGCCGACATGCACGTAGTCGCCTTCCTTGACACGCAGTTCCTCTATGCGCGCCGGCAACTTGCAACTGACACGATAGTCGCCGACTTCCACCTCGCCCTGAATGATCTCATCGGCCTTGCCGAAAGCGAAGAAACCGATCATGCCTACGATGGCCACTGCTGCCGCAAATCCGAGTACGGCGAGAAGTATGTTGTTGTGTTGTGATTTTGCTGACATCTCTTTATATTTTTCTTCTTTGGTTCGTTGATGGTTTATTCGAGGATACCCAATGCTTTCTCCAGATTCACCTCGCTGACGCGCAGGTCTACTTCTGCGTCAATCTTGTCGCTGTGGGCTTTCTGCCATGCCGTCTGTGCGGCCATGACGTCGGTGGAGGGAATGACGCCCTCACGGAATCCCACTTGTGCACAGCGAAGGTTTTCCTCAGCGCTTTTGACATTGTTGTTGGCCATGACCAGACGTTTGCGGGCTTCTTTCACCTTGAAGCGACTTTGGGTTACCTGCAGGTTGATCTTCTCCTGCACATCGCTCAGTTCCATGCGTGCCATGCTGGTGGCAGCGCGGGAAGCCCTGACCTTGTAGCGCCCCTCAAACCAGTTCCACACAGGAACTTGTACGGTTACGCCTACGTTCCACACGCCGGAGAAACGCTTCTGAAATCCGTTGTAGACGTTGGGATTGGTAATCATATATCCACCTGTCAATGCTACATGAGGCAGATATTCGGCCTGGATGATCTTGGTGCCTTGCTCGCTCAGATCCACCGCATTTTGAAGCAGACGTACCTCTGGACGATTTGAGAAAGTAGAGTCGGGCTGATAGTCAGTGAATTTCACGTTGCTCGTTTCCAGTCCATTGCCAACTTCGTCGGCCAGAGTGATCTTGTCGGTCATCGGTATGCCGCAAAGTTGGCAGAGCAGCATCTTGGCCAGTGTCACACCATCGTCGACACGCGTGATGTCCATGTCGGCCTCGTTGACCTTCACGTCCACTTTCAAACCGTCGGCCTTGGTAGCCACTCCCTGGCGGATCATTTTGTTGACATCGTCGTCGAGTTTTTTCACCAAGTCACGATAGCTGTAAGCCAGTTTCTGCTTATGCTTGAGGGAGACAACAGTCCAGTAAACTTTGTCGATATCATAGATTGTGCTCTGCGTCTTCAGGCTCTCGTCGTTGTCGGCCATCTCTTCCGTGATGTCTGCAATGGCGTTGGCTGCCTTGATGGCGCCACCCATGAAGATCGGCTGACGCAGGATGACAGCACCGCCGAAAACGTTTTTCGTGTCGGTGCGGAAGGCATCGACAATCTGCTGTCCTATCGTGTTGCCGATACCGGCAGCGTACTGTCCGATTGGTGCTCCGGCCTGCTGTATCATGGCTCCGATTTGTTGGGCCTGCTGCATGCTGATGGCACCTTGCTTTACCAGTTCAGTCATTTTCTCTGAAATACCTTTTTGCAAGTCTCCCCCGACTTGTGTGCCGAGGTTGGTGCCCATGTTGTTGAGCATGTTCTTCTGTTTGTTGCTCAGCAAGTTGATGTTGCGGCTTGTAAACTCATAGCCGGCCAGGACATCCACTTTAGGCAGGTATTTCGTACGGGCTGCCTTGCGGGTGTTCATTGCCACCTCCTTGCTCAGACGTGAGACATTGATCTGTTTGTTGTTGCGGAGCGCCAGGGTCCGGCAACTGTCCAGTGTCAGCACGGTCTGTCCGTGAACAGCCAGAACGCATCCTGAAAGTAAGATGGCGAAAGTGAACTTTCTCATATCTGATTACTGTCGTTTATCTTTATCCCTTAGAAAGATACTTTACGGTGTCTATTCCAACGTGAAGCTATGTGAGCCGATCATGTTGCCGTCAGCAAAGATGCTCACGCGGTAGGTGCCGCCTTCCAGCGCCTGACCGATGTTGTAGAAGAGGGTGACGGGTGTCTCGTTGCCGTTGTATTCCACCGAGCGTTTCATGGTGCAGGGGAGTGTACGGTTCTCGTAGTTAAACGAGCCTCCGCCTGAGAGTAGTGCCCCTGTGGGCGTGTTGATGCAGACATAGACGGTTTTCATGCCACTGGCTGCCGTAACGTTCTTTGCAATCGAGAAGGAGACCTGCAAGGCCTTGGCTTTTTTGATTTTCTTGGTGCCCTTGCCATGTTTGTTCATGGCCGTAAGGCTGATGCCAGTGGCATCTAACTGTGCAGCGATGGCGACTTTCTCTGCCAGTCCGGCTTTCTCGTTGTTGAGTCCGGCGATCTGCTGGGTGGCTTGGTCATATTGTCCTTTTATGCGTGTATTTTCCGCTGTGAGGTGCTCGTTGGCGCGGTTGAGCGAGTCGATCTGAATGACATAGCTGCGCAGCACGGCCCTCACCGTAGCCAGCTCCCGTTTGAGGCGTGCAATCTCATGGGCATCCGTACTCTTGGTGTTGCGAAGTTCTTGCAATAACTTTTGTGTACGCTCCTGCTCATGAGTCAGCTGGGCGATGATGGAGTCATTGTTGATCTGTGTCTTCATCTCGCCGTACTGATTGGCGAATTGTTGGTATTCATTCTCCATCTCTTTCTTGTCGAGGTCGGCGAGCTGTACCATTTCCTTGTTCTCTTCCTTTTGCTTGTTCAGACTGGTATAGAGCCAGACGATGCCTCCCAACAGCAATAATACGACTATGACGAGCGGAAAGATGATCTTCTTCATGTTCTTTGTTCTCTTTTTTATACTAAGTTGTAAGGAGGTGGATTTCGATATCTTCTCCTCCTCATTGGAATTATGTAATCGCTTGCAAATTTAGGCTATTTATCTTAAACAGCAAAGTCTTTTCAGCCGGTTAAGCCTTTTAAATCTTAAAATTTAGTATTATTGAGGAAAAAAAGACCAAAATTATGCGAGGATTGTGTAATTTTACCACGTCAAATCAGATTTCTAATAAGTGACTATGAAGAAAATTGCATTGTTGTTGACACTCATGTTTTTCGCTGTGTCGGCGATATGGGCACAGGGAGAGACAAAGACTGATACCGTGCGCCATCAGGTGATGTTGCAGACGACAAAGGGCAACATCGTCGTGGAACTGTATAACGAGACGCCACACCACCGCGACAATTTCCTTAAGGTGGTCCGCTCTGGCTATTACAACGGTATTCTCTTCCACCGGGTCATCGCCGACTTCATGGTTCAGGCGGGCGACTCTACTTCACGCCATGCCCAACCGGGCGCACCGTTGGGCGATTGTGATCTGGGCTATACCGTGCCCGCGGAGTTTCGCTATCCTCTGTATTTCCACAAGCGGGGTGCGCTGGCTGCCGCGAGAGAGCCCGACAGCGTCAACCCGCAACGGGCTTCGGGGGGCGCTCATTTCTACATAGTTTGGGGACGAACCTATTCCGATGCTTCTCTTGACCGCATCCAGCATAAGACCGACTCGCTGACGCATGGCGCCGTGAAGTTTACGCCGGAGATTCGCGAGTATTACAAGACCGTTGGTGGCACGCCCCATCTCGATGGCATGTACACTGTTTTTGGACAGGTCATCCAAGGACTGGATGTAGTGGATGCCATCGATCATGTGGCCACCGACGAGCACGACCGTCCGTTGGAAGATGTGCGTATCATCAAGGCTGTCGTGTTGAAGTAGCGCTACACATATAATTAGGAGTAACAGTTCAATACATTTTAAGATATGAAATCACTCAGCCGAGTATTGCTCTTATACTTTTGCCTCGTGGCGGTATGGCTATGTGCCTTGCCTGCAGGAGCTAAGGTCTGGACAGCCGATGAGGTGCCGATGGTGCATCTGCAGGACCGCAACCGCTATGTCTGCGATCCAGAGGGACTCATGTCGCCTTCGATGCGTGACTCGGCTGATGTCTGTTTCCGTCGTTTGCAGACGGAGTGTGGCATACAGACGGTCTTTGTCGTGGTGAACCATGTCAAAGATGCTGACTGCTTCAGAATGGCTGAGGACATCGGCAACCATTATGGAGTGGGGACGAAGAAGGAGCGCCGCGGACTGGTCATCGTCCTGGCGGTCGGTGACCGGCGCTATTTCATCGCACCAGGCAAGGGATTGGAGGCTGACCTCACCGATGTGGAATGTGACGACATCGCACGGTCGTGTATCGTCAGAAACATGAAGGTCAACGATGTCGATGCCGCTGTGCTCTCTACGGCAAAGGCGCTCTATAGCAAGTTCAAGACGGGAAAGGCGGTGGTCGACGGCGAGGAAGTCGGTGAGGACGACGACGACGGCTCGTGGCTTGTCATGCTCATCATGTTGCTTGCCTGCTTTGGCTATCCCATCTATCAGCTCGTCTTACTGTTGCTGGAAAAGTTGGGACTGTATCACCCAAAGAAGAAACAACGCCGTCATCATCATGACGATGACTGGTTCCCGCCTTTCATCTTCGGAGGCGGTGGCGGCTTCGGTGGCGGTTCCGGCGGCAGCTTTGGGGGCGGCAGCTTCGGCGGCGGTGGTGCCGGTGGCGGCTGGTAATGCTGTCAACAAACGGATCTCAATGTGTAATCATCTTAATCAATTAGAATATGAAGAAAAGTACTTTAATCATGCTCATCATCGTTGCGGTGATAGTGTTGTTTGGTATTGGTGCTTGCAGTGCCTATAATGGTATGGTCGAGAAGCAAGAAACGGCTACGACAGCTTTGGCCGACGTACAGGCTACTTATCAGCGGCGTGCCGATCTCATCCCTAATCTCGCCAAGACGGTACAGGCCTACGCCAAGCATGAAAGCCAGACCTTTGAGGAGGTCACCAAGGCAAGGGCTTCAGTGGGACAGATGAAGCTCGATGTCAACAACCTCACGCCGGAGAAACTCAAACAGTTTGAGGCTGCGCAGGGTGAACTCTCCCAGGCTCTCGGCAAACTCATGGTGGTCGCTGAGCGCTATCCCGAACTGAAGGCGAATCAAAATTTCCATAGTCTGCAGATACAACTGGAGGGCACGGAGAACCGCATCAACGAGGCACGACAGAAATACAATGACGCTGTGCAGGACTACAACCAGGATGTGCGCACCTTCCCCAACGTGCTCTTTGCCGGCATGCTCGGCTTTAACCGCATGGAGAAGTTCGAGGCCGCAGCAGGTGCGGAAAAGGCTCCGGAACTTAACTTCAATGAGTGATTGGCTCGCTTGCCAGCCTTTTATATGTCTGGAATCATTGCGCCTGCTAAGCCACGATGGCTTTGAGTCTCTTCGTCGGTTCCAAACGGTGATCCTAAATCATTGTCAATAGGGAAAGGTCGAAAGCCGTGGTATTTAGGATCGGTGAAGTACGTTGCTACGACATTTGCAGCGTCAGGCTTTAACTTATACATACTTTAGAGGTTACTGCTTTGAAGACTGTAGACAAAAGTCTGTCCGCATTCACTCGTAAAATAGAGTGTGGCGGGCAGGCTTTTTTTTATCCAGACTCAACCCAAATAGATGTTTCCGCCTGATTCTTGCTCGGTGTGCGGCCCAAAAAGGAACTTTGATTTTTTCATCTCATTTGAATGATTCGATCAAACAACTGAGTGGACCTTGTCTTTTTAGTTGTTTGATAAGGTCATCTCAGTTGTTTTGTAGGCTGGACTATTGATTCTTGAACACGAAAAACAGTTGTTTTTATGCTTGTGGGAAGTAGTCTGTTTATAACAGATAGATAATCAGAACAAATTCTCTTCAATTCCCAGTGATGCGCAGGGAATTCCATCATTCTTAAATTATTGTTGAAAAGGAAAGTATCAACATTCAAGATCACCTTGGCAGATAATTGGTGTGAGTCAGTTATAGTTAGTTTGGGAAAGAGATTCCCTAAACAGCTACTGTTGCATGAGCTATTAAGACGATCTCTTAAAGTATATCTCCTTCTATCTTCTTTGTTGAGTAAATTGACATTTTTCCGCCCATTTCCTTGCGATTTTCTGAACCGACCTCTATATTCTCTCAATTTCGCGATTTTTGAGAGGTATTTTATAAATAGTTGATATATAGTACAATACAGACATGTGGCGTTTTTTCCTTCCAAGAAAACAGTAATTTCACAATGTAATTTCATCGATATTACCTATCAGAAAGCCTTTCTGATAGTATCAGGAAGGTACATTGACAGCATGAACCGGCAAAAAACAATGACTCATCTTCGCTTTTTCTCATTTTCAAGTTTCCTCGCTCTCTAGAACGCAACTCCGTGGTGATGTCATTTTGTAAAAATTCATATATTCAGAAAAATTCTTTCATGCCATCCTTTTTTTGAATCTTGCTCATGTTTCTCTTACGACTCTTGAAGCTCTGTGAGCTTTCTAAGACGAAGACTTCTTGGTGTCTCGGTGGCTCTGTATGAGATACATTCGCTGAACTGTTACGCCAATTAAGGTCTTGGTTAAAGATCATCGATTCTTAAGGCCTGCTTTTAGTCAGTCTGTCCAATAAGGACGCTGTTCATTAGTAGTCTATGAAAACTAACAAACGCCAGCTGGAGACTAATCCGGCTGGCGTTTGCTTTTACTCATACCCCTTTGGGGTTAGAAGTTGTAGTAGAACCCGAAGGTCACGTTGTTGCCATTGAGATCCACGCCCCAAGCATTGTTGTCGGGTGCATTGTCGTGGTCATACTTTGCATCCTTGTAGCCGAGGAAGCCTACGTGAGCCACAAAGCTGAACTTTGGGTTAAGGTTTATGGCCAAGCCTGGCTTGAGACCAACTTGCCACTCGTTGATGGACGAGCCGTGGTTCTCACCAGCGTGGTTGTAGTGGGTGTAGCCGAAACCGCCGTCTACGAATAAGTTCACATACTTGCTGTGGAAGAAAGTACCACGGACATAGGGTTGCACAGTAACGTAGTTTCTGCTTTCGCCCTCAATGTTCACGGGATTGCCCTTGCCAAAACCAGCAACGGTTCCGATGGCCCACGTGTTGTTGATGTTGTAGCCAATTTCAGGCAGGACGGCGTATGTTGTCACATTGTCGCCATCGTTCACCTTAGTGCTGGCAATACCTAAGTTACCACCCAGGTAAACCTGAGCGCTGGCACTCACTGTCATGAACAGTGCAGCTACCATTGAAAATAAGAACTTTTTCATAATCATGTACTGTTAAATACAAATAATTATAGTTTAAAAAATAGATAATAAATCTTTCCTCCCTTATTGGGCGCAAAGGTAAGCAAATATTTCGAAACTACCGTATCTTTTTGCGTTTTTAACACTAACAAAGACTTTGACAACTGACAACTGTGTAGAGACTCTCTTTGTAGCGTTTCTGCCTCTTGGGGACAGGTCTCAAACAAAATTGCAGTGTCTTTCCTGTCCTAAAAATAATCATTTGTCCTCTTATTCTCTTTCCTCCTCTTATTCTCACTCTTCTCTTCTCTCTTCTCTTTTTCTACTTCTCTTATCTCTTTCCTCTTCTTCCTTTTCATCTCTTTTCCTTTCTGTTCTTTGTCTGTCTCTCGGATGTTGCTATTGCAGAGGGTTGCCCCTTACGCCTTCCTCTTTGGGGAGAGTTTTCCTCTTGGGTGCAAGTGGGGGTAGATATGCGGGTCTATCTCTTAGACAGCCGGGTCTCCTATAGTATAATATAAATATGTGTTTTATAGTCTTTTTGTCAACCTTTTGGAAAACTTATATTTTTTCTTCAAAAAAGTATGGGAAAAGTTTGGAGGGTATTGAGAAAATCTGTACCTTTGCACTCGCTTTTCAGAACTACGGCGCACGCCTGATGCTGGGAGCA